>NZ_JBWXVJ010000009.1:0-276 GCF_059900905.1 Fructilactobacillus sp. X8R4C1 | reverse complement strand
CGATATACCCAAGGTGTACACCCTAGCTTCAATAAACAAAAAGCAGAGCAGACATTAAGCAGCACCAACATCAAGCTCTCTTCGACTATCAAGCAGCTTTCTAAGGGAATGAAAGTACAACTTCACCTTGCGATCATCATCGCGACTGACACTCAAGTGTTGATCTTAGATGAGCCTACACTTGGCCTAGATTTGCTGTACCGCGATACTTTTTATCGCCACCTTTTAGAGTGGTTCCACGATGGCGATCGCGCCATGATCATTGTTAGCCATGAG
>NZ_JBWXVJ010000008.1:0-374 GCF_059900905.1 Fructilactobacillus sp. X8R4C1 | reverse complement strand
GATCACCTCCTTTCTAAGGAAAAATTCGGAAACCTTACATTATTGAAGTCTTGTTTAGTTTTGAGAGTTTTACTCTCGTTAAAATAAATGTTCGCGCTTTTGGGTCTATAGCTCAGCTGGTTTAGAGCGCACGCCTGATAAGCGTGAGGTCGGTGGTTCGAGTCCACTTAGACCCATCGTTACTGGTAAGTGACAATCGAATATTTTGGGGAATTAGCTCAGCTGGGAGAGCACCTGCTTTGCAAGCAGGAGGTCAACGGTTCGATCCCGTTATTCTCCATTGACACGAAAGTGTCAACTTTGTTCTTTGAAAACTAGATAATATTATTTTCTGTATTAATTATATTTTAATTATAATTTTAACCGAGAAATAA
>NZ_JBWXVJ010000007.1:0-433 GCF_059900905.1 Fructilactobacillus sp. X8R4C1 | reverse complement strand
TGCACCTAGTAGGAGTCGAACCTACAACCTTCTGATTCGTAGTCAGACACTCTATCCAATTGCGCTATAGGTGCATAATAATATGCCGAGGACCGGGATCGAACCGGTACGGTCATCACTGACCGCAGGATTTTAAGTCCTGTGCGTCTGCCAATTCCGCCACCCCGGCATTATAAATTGACATAAGCGGAAGACGGGATTCGAACCCGCGACCTCCACCATGGCAAGGTGGCGTTCTACCACTGAACTACTTCCGCATAAATGCCGACTAGAGGATTCGAACCTCCGACCCCCTGTTTACAAGACAGGTGCTCTGCCAACTGAGCTAAGTCGGCATACATGCTATTTATATAAATAATGAGCCGTGGCGGGTTCGAACCGCCGACCCTCTGATTAAAAGTCAGATGCTCTACCAACTGAGCTAACGGCTCAA
>NZ_JBWXVJ010000006.1:0-1750 GCF_059900905.1 Fructilactobacillus sp. X8R4C1 | reverse complement strand
TTTTAAGTTGTAGAACTTAAAATTAAACATTTGCGAAGTCAATTCGCTTTTTAATTCTTTTGAAAAAGAATAACAACAAATAATAATGAGCTAGTAAAATTTCTCATTTCTAAAATGAGAGTTTGATCCTGGCTCAGGACGAACGCTGGCGGCATGCCTAATACATGCAAGTCGAACGAGTTGCGCTTATTGATAGTTGATGCTTGCATTAACTAGATTTAAGTTAGCAGCGAGTGGCGAACTGGTGAGTAACACGTGGATAACCTGCCCAGAAGAAGGGGATAACACCTGGAAACAGATGCTAATACCGTATAACAACGAAAACCACATGGTTTTCGTTTGAAAGATGGCCTTTGTGCTATCGCTTTTGGATGGATCCGCGGCGCATTAGCTAGTTGGTGAGATAAAGGCTCACCAAGGCGATGATGCGTAGCCGACCTGAGAGGGTAATCGGCCACATTGGGACTGAGACACGGCCCAGACTCCTACGGGAGGCAGCAGTAGGGAATCTTCCACAATGGACGAAAGTCTGATGGAGCAATGCCGCGTGAGTGAAGAAGGGTTTCGGCTCGTAAAACTCTGTTGTTAGAGAAGAACGGGCGTGAGAGTAACTGCTCACGTCGCGACGGTATCTAACCAGAAAGTCACGGCTAACTACGTGCCAGCAGCCGCGGTAATACGTAGGTGGCAAGCGTTGTCCGGATTTATTGGGCGTAAAGCGAGCGCAGGCGGTCTTCTAAGTCTGATGTGAAAGCCTCCGGCTTAACCGGAGAAGTGCATCGGAAACTGGGAAACTTGAGTGCAGAAGAGGACAGTGGAACTCCATGTGTAGCGGTGAAATGCGTAGATATATGGAGGAACACCAGTGGCGAAGGCGGCTGTCTAGTCTGTAACTGACGCTGAGGCTCGAAAGCATGGGTAGCAAACAGGATTAGATACCCTGGTAGTCCATGCCGTAAACGATGAGTGCTAGGTGTTGGAGGGTTTCCGCCCTTCAGTGCCGCAGCTAACGCATTAAGCACTCCGCCTGGGGAGTACGACCGCAAGGTTGAAACTCAAAGGAATTGACGGGGACCCGCACAAGCGGTGGAGCATGTGGTTTAATTCGATGCTACGCGAAGAACCTTACCAGGTCTTGACATCTTCTGTTAACCTAAGAGATTAGGTGTCCCCTTCGGGGGCAGAATGACAGGTGGTGCATGGTTGTCGTCAGCTCGTGTCGTGAGATGTTGGGTTAAGTCCCGCAACGAGCGCAACCCTTGTCATTAGTTGCCAGCATTCAGTTGGGCACTCTAATGAGACTGCCGGTGACAAACCGGAGGAAGGTGGGGATGACGTCAAATCATCATGCCCCTTATGACCTGGGCTACACACGTGCTACAATGGACGGTACAACGAGTTGCGAAACCGCGAGGTCAAGCTAATCTCTTAAAGCCGTTCTCAGTTCGGATTGCAGGCTGCAACTCGCCTGCATGAAGTTGGAATCGCTAGTAATCGTGGATCAGCATGCCACGGTGAATACGTTCCCGGGTCTTGTACACACCGCCCGTCACACCATGAGAGTTTGTAACACCCAAAGTCGGTTAGGTAACCTTTTGGAGCCTGCCGCCTAAGGTGGGACAGATGATTAGGGTGAAGTCGTAACAAGGTAGCCGTAGGAGAACCTGCGGCTGGATCACCTCCTTTCTAAGGAAAAATTCGGAAACCTTACATTATTGAAGTCTTGTTTAGTTTTGAGAGTTTTACTCTC
>NZ_JBWXVJ010000005.1:0-3257 GCF_059900905.1 Fructilactobacillus sp. X8R4C1 | reverse complement strand
ACTTTGTTCTTTGAAAACTAGATAATATTATTTTCTGTATTAATTATATTTTAATTATAATTTTAACCGAGAAATAACCACTACGTTATTTGAGTTTTTTAAAATAGTTTAAATCGCAAATACTCAATAACTTACATCACGAAGTGATGCAGGTTAAGTTATTAAGGGCGCATGGTGAATGCCTTGGTACTAGGAGCCGATGAAGGACGGAACTAACACCGATATGCTTCGGGGAGCTGTACGTAAGCTTTGATCCGGAGATTTCCGAATGGGGAAACCCAATCATCTTAGTCGATGATTGCACGACAGTGAATTCATAGCTGCCGTGCGGTAGACGCGGGGAACTGAAACATCTAAGTACCCGCAGGAGTAGAAAAAAATTTCGATTCCCTCAGTAGCGGCGAGCGAACGGGGAACAGCCCAAACCGATCAGTTTACTGGTCGGGGTTGTAGGACTGAACATTTGAGTTACAAAAGAATCTGATAGTCGAATCAGTTGGGAAGCTGAGCCATAGATGGTGATAGCCCAGTAGATGAAATCAGGTTCCCTCAGTTCAGGATCCTGAGTACGGCGACACACGTGAAACGTCGTCGGAAGCCGGGAGGACCATCTCCCAAGGCTAAATACTACCTAGTGACCGATAGTGAACCAGTACCGTGAGGGAAAGGTGAAAAGCACCCCGGAAGGGGAGTGAAATAGTTCCTGCAACCATGTGCCTACAAGCAGTTAGAGCCCGTTTAAGGGTGATAGCGTGCCTCTTGTAGAATGAACCGGCGAGTTATAGTTGCATGCAAGGTTAAGTTGAAAAAGCGGAGCCGAAGCGAAAGCGAGTCTGAACAGGGCGTTGAAGTATGTTGCCATAGACCCGAAACCAGGTGATCTATCCATGTCCAGGATGAAAGTGCGGTAATACGCACCGGAGGTCCGAACCCGTGTACGTTGAAAAGTGCTGGGATGAGGTGTGGATAGCGGTGAAATTCCAAACGAACTTGGAGATAGCTGGTTCTCTCCGAAATAGCTTTAGGGTTAGCCTCGGATTTAGAATCATGGAGGTAGAGCCACTGTTTGGACAAGGGGTCCGTCTTGGATTACTAAGTTCAGATAAACTCCGAATACCATTGATTTATATCCGGGAGTCAGACGATGAGTGATAAGATCCATCGTCGAAAGGGGAACAGCCCAGACCGCCAGTTAAGGTCCCTAAATATATGCTAAGTGGAAAAGGCAGTGGAGTTGCATAGACAACTAGGATGTTGGCTCAGAAGCAGCCACCATTTAAAGAGTGCGTAATAGCTCACTAGTCGAGTGATTCTGCGCCGAAAATTTACCGGGGCTAAGCATATTACCGAGACTGCGGACGCGACTTTGTCGCGTGATAGGAGAGCGTTCTAAGGGCAATGAAGCTAGACCGTAAGGACTAGTGGAGCGCTTAGAAGTGAGAATGCCGGTATGAGTAGCGAAAAATCAGTGAGAATCTGATTCACCGAATGACTAAGGTTTCCTGGGGAAGGCTCGTCCACCCAGGGTTAGTCGGGACCTAAGTCGAGGCCGAGAGGCGTAGACGATGGATAACAGGTTGAGATTCCTGTACTAGTTATTAACGTTTGAGTGATGGAGGAACGCAGAAGGCTAAGTTGTGCATCCTGATGGAAATGGATGTTCAAGTCGTAAGTCAGGTCAAGAGAGAAATGCTTTTGATCGAGTTGACAAGCGACGATGAGGACCGAAATTATAGTAGGGAAGCAACTGATGTCACGCTGCCGAGAAAAGCTTCTAGCGAGTTAATAACTACCCGTACCGCAAACCGACACAGGTAGTCGAGGAGAGTATCCTCAGGTGAGCGAGAGAACTCTCGTTAAGGAACTCGGCAAAATGACCCCGTAACTTCGGAAGAAGGGGTGCTGTCCTAACGGACAGCCGCAGTGAAGAGGCCCAGACGACTGTTTATCAAAAACACAGGTTTCTGCAAAATCGTAAGATGACGTATAGGGGCTGACGCCTGCCCGGTGCTGGAAGGTTAAGTGGAAGAGTTAGCTTCGGCGAAGCTCCGAAATGAAGCCCCAGTAAACGGCGGCCGTAACTATAACGGTCCTAAGGTAGCGAAATTCCTTGTCGGGTAAGTTCCGACCCGCACGAAAGGCGTAACGATCTGGGCACTGTCTCAACGAGAGACTCGGTGAAATTAAGATACCTGTGAAGAAGCAGGTTACCCGCGACAGGACGGAAAGACCCCATGGAGCTTTACTGTAGCTTGATATTGGGTGTTTGCACAGCTTGTACAGGATAGGTAGGAGCCATTGAAACCGGAGCGCTAGCTTCGGCGGAGGCGTCATTGGGATACTACCCTTGCTATGTGAACACTCTAACCCTGAGCACTCAACGTGCTCGGAGACAGTGTCTGGTTGGCAGTTTGACTGGGGCGGTCGCCTCCTAAATAGTAACGGAGGCGCCCAAAGGTTCCCTCAGAATGGTTGGAAATCATTCAAAGAGTGTAAAGGCAGAAGGGAGCTTGACTGCGAGACATACAGGTCGAGCAGGGACGAAAGTCGGGCTTAGTGATCCGGTGGTACCATATGGAAGGGCCATCGCTCAACGGATAAAAGCTACCCTGGGGATAACAGGCTTATCTCCCCCAAGAGTTCACATCGACGGGGAGGTTTGGCACCTCGATGTCGGCTCATCGCATCCTGGGGCTGTAGTTGGTCCCAAGGGTTGGGCTGTTCGCCCATTAAAGCGGTACGCGAGCTGGGTTCAGAACGTCGTGAGACAGTTCGGTCCCTATCCGTCGCGGGCGCAGGAAATTTGAGAGGAGCTATCCCTAGTACGAGAGGACCGGGATGGACATACCGCTGGTGTACCAGTTGCGCCGCCAGGCGCACAGCTGGGTAGCTATGTATGGATGAGATAAACGCTGAAAGCATCTAAGTGTGAAACTCGCCTCGAGATGAGATTTCCCATTCCTTTATGGAAGTAAGACCCCTGAAAGATGATCAGGTAGATAGGTTAGAAGTGGAAGCGTAGTGATACGTGAAGCGGACTAATACTAATCGGTCGAGGACTTAACCAAGCAAAAAGAAGTGGAAGTTAATCGGGCAGAGAAGATATTATCTAGTTTTGAGAGAACGAAGTTCTTTCTAAGTGTGGTGGCGAAAGCCTGAAGGATACACCTGTTCCCATGCCGAACACAGAAGTTAAGCTTCAGCACGCCAAGAGTAGTTGGGGGATCGCCCCCTGCAAGGGTAGGACGTTGCCACGC
>NZ_JBWXVJ010000004.1:0-201820 GCF_059900905.1 Fructilactobacillus sp. X8R4C1 | reverse complement strand
CGAACACAGAAGTTAAGCTTCAGCACGCCAAGAGTAGTTGGGGGATCGCCCCCTGCAAGGGTAGGACGTTGCCACGCAACCCAGAGTTTTTAACCATTTGGTTAGGAACTCTTTTTTTGTGCCGTAAATTAGGTGTATAATTACCAACAATTAAGTCATAAGGGTAGTGATTTTATGAAAAAACAACGCTGGTACCGTTTTTCACTCGGTTGGCAAATTGTATTTGGCTTGTTCTTAGGGATTATCTTAGGCGTTATTTTTTATCAGAATAAAGATGCCATTAATGTAATGCAAAACATTGGGACTATGTTTATTAGCCTAATTCAAATGATTGTTTTACCAATTGTGGTTTCTTGTTTAACGGTTGGAATTGCCGGAATGGGTGACATCAAAAAGGTCGGACGGATTGGGGTAAAGACGCTGGTTTACTTCGAATTAATGACCACGGTTGCTATTATTTTGGGTCTCTTAGTCGCTAACATCGCTCATCCCGGAACTTACATTAACGTTCATCAAATGCATGGATCGACGGACATTAGTCAATACATAGCGACTGCCAAGCAGTCCAAAAATACAGGAATCTGGTCCATGATTATGAACTTAATTCCTACTAACATCTTTGCGTCATTAAGCAAGGGTGATATGATGCCCATCATTGTTTTTTCGGTCTTCTTTGGTTTAGGAACCGCAGCCATCGGTGAAAAGGGACAAATCATTATTAACTTCATGAGTGCGGTCTCAGAAGTTATGTTTAAAATTACAAATTGGGTCATGCACTTAGCTCCAATTGGAGTTTGTGCCCTAATTGGGGTCACCTTGGCCGAGCTAGGAATTAAGGCCCTGTTACCGTTAGGCTATTTTGTTTTCTTAGTTTACCTCACTATGCTTGTTTTTGTTCTGGTAGTAATGGGAGTCGTGGCTCGCCTCTGTCATTTCAAACTCTCGGACCTTTTGGCGGTTATCAAGAATGAAATTGTTTTAGCCTTTTCGACTGCCAGCTCTGAGGCGGTTCTACCTAAGATGATTCAAAAAATGGATCACTTTGGCGTTAGTCCATCAATCGTTTCGTTCGTTATCCCAACTGGGTACACCTTTAATCTTGACGGTTCGGCAATCTATCAGTCACTGGCGGCTCTTTTTCTTGCTCAGGCTTATAACATTCACTTATCAATTGGACAGCAGGTCACCTTACTGATTGTATTGATGATCACCTCAAAGGGAATGGCTGGAGTTCCAGGGGCCTCCTTTGTTGTGCTGCTTGCCACTATTTCAACGATTGGCGTTCCCATGTCTGGTTTGACCTTCATCGCCGGCATCGATCGGTTCATTGATATGGGTCGGACGGCAGTCAACGTGGTCGGCAATTCACTTGCGACGGTGGTAATTGGAAGTTCTGAACATGAATTTAACCGGAAGCAAGCGAATAGTTATGTCAAACAAGTTAAATCAAAAAAGCATAATCGTTAAAGCTGAAGTTGGACATTTAAGCTGGTTTCAGTTTTTATTTTGTCGTTTGTTAAGAAATTGATAAAAAAGCATTGACAGGATTGGTCGTTTCAATTTACAATCAGTGAAACTAATGAAAGGAAGTTTTAGCGATGACGGCACCCGTAGTTTCCATGATTAGCATTTTATTATTCATTTTAGTCACAGTGATGATTAAAAATTGTGTGGATAATAAGATGCCTTTAAGTCAGAGCTAACTTCTTCTTTAAGTCCTCACAGTTTTGTTGGTAACTGCGGGGGTAAGTAGGTAATGTCCTCCAGTTACGTGAACTGGGGGATTTTTTTATTTTCAAGAAGTTAACTTTAATAAATAGTTTAAGGAGGGTTTGAAATGACAAATAAAGAAACGCTGGCTCACGAACAGCGGGCTTATTCAAAGGCGGCACGAATTAAATATTTTGATATTGTAATTAAATCAGGGGCCGGAGCCATTTTAACGGACGAAGATGGACGCAGTTACATTGACCTCTTATCCAGTGCTTCATCAACTAATACTGGACATTGTCATCAGAAAGTTGTCAAAGCCATTTCAGATCAAGCTAGCCGGTTGATTCAATACACTCCAGCCTATTTTGCGACTTCTGAAGAAGCTAAGTTAGCGCCACGATTAGCTGAATTGGCTCCAATTGACGGGCCAACTAAAGTGGCTTTTGGTAATTCTGGGTCTGACGCGAACGATGCGATTATTAAATTTGCGAGAGCATTCACGGGCCGTCAATACATTGTGAGTTTTACCGGTGCTTATCATGGTTCCACGTATGGATCGATTAGTACTTCGGCAGTTAGTCTCAACATGTCACGCAAAATTGGGCCACTCTTACCTGGTGTAGTTAAGGTTCCCTATCCAAGTCCATGGAATCGTCTAAAGGGTGAAAATGATGATGAATTCAGTGATCGGATGTTTGAGGCTTTTAAGTTGCCATTTGAGACTTATTTACCAGCTGAAGAGACGGCGGTCATTGAGATCGAAGCCATTCAAGGTGATGGTGGTTTTATTAAAGCACCAGAACGTTTTTTAAATCGGGTGTATCGATTCGCCAAGGATCACGGCATCCTATTTGCCGTAGATGAGGTTAATCAAGGACTCGGACGAAGTGGGAAGATGTGGTCAATTGATTATTTTAAGGATGTTCATCCAGATTTAGTTGCGATTGGAAAGTCAATTGCATCCGGATTGCCGCTCAGTGCTGTTGCGGGTCGAAAAGAAATTATGGATGCCATGGATGCACCTGGGAATACCTTTACGACGGCTGGTAATCCAGTGTCGGCGGCCGCTGCTAACGCTACGTTAGACGTCATTGAAAACGAACACTTGGTAGAACGAAGTGCAAGATTAGGCAAACAGGCCAATCAATTCTTTAAGCAAATGGAAGACCGATTTCCATTTATTGGTGACGTTCGGATGTATGGATTAAATGGTGGAATTGACATTGTTGACCCTCAGACCAAGAAACCAGACGGTGATGCCGCTAACAAACTAATTTATCGGATATTTGAGTTGGGCGCCATCATGATTACCGTCCGTGGCAATGTTTTACGTTTCCAACCACCGTTGGTAATTAAAGAAGCTGATTTACAAAAAGCCTTTTCAATGATTGAGCAGGCAATGCAAGAATTAAACGATAGAAAATTAACTAAATCACCCGCAAACATGGGTTGGTAATCAAAAGGAGTTTGAAGCATGAAAAATATTTGGCATAAGATGAATGAAAAAGTTGATTTTCATTTCTATATATCTAAAGATAAACACTTGGAAAAAACCATGACCGTTAAGGACTTCCTCGCTCTCGGCCTTGGAACCATCCTTTCAACGTCAATTTTTACCTTACCTGGGATTGTAGCAGCCAAGTATACCGGACCGGCCGTTGTCATTTCGTTCATCCTAGCAGCACTAGTAGCTGGCCTCGTAGCAATGAATTACGCTGAAATGGCGTCCGTCTTGCCCTTTGCCGGCTCTGCTTATTCGTGGATCTCAGTCCTGTTTGGTAAATTTTGGGGCTGGATCGTTGGCTGGGCGCTACTAGCGGAATACCTAATCGCCGTAGCCTTTGTTGCCGCTGGACTCTCATCAAACGTCCAAGGACTAATCTCGCCGCTTGGAATTACGCTACCAAAGGCAATTTCTTCCCCACTTGGTACTAACGGAGGGGTAATTGACATTATTGCCGTTTTAGTGTTGGCACTTGTCACCTACATCTTGATGCGTGGTGACCGACAAACAACTCGAATTTCAAACGTGTTGGTAGTGTTGAAACTACTGGCAATCGTGGCCTTTATTGTGGTTGGGGCGACCGCTATCAAAGCCCAAAACTACGTTCCGTTCTTCCCGAAAAGTCATCCGAATCCTGATGGAACGGTCTTTGGTGGCTGGCAAGGGATCTACGCTGGGATTTCAACGATTTTTCTCTCCTACATTGGGTTTGATTCCATTGCCTCTAACTCTGGTGAAGCTAAGAATCCCCAAAAAACCATGCCACGTGGCATCATTGGTTCGTTAGTAATCGCTACGATTTTCTTTATTTGTGTTTCACTAGTGTTGGTAGGGATGTTTAAGTACACCTTGTACACTAACAACGCTGAACCAGTGGGGTGGGCGCTTCGACAAAGTGGTCACACCATTGTTGCCACCGTCGTGCAGGCCGTGGCGGTTGCCGGAATGTTAGTGGCTTTGATTGGAATGATGATGGCTGGTTCCCGTTTAATCTATTCCTTTGGTCGTGACAAAATGTTGCCCAAGGCCGTTGGCAAACTGAATCAAAAAAAGATTCCAAGTAATGCGCTCTGGATCATCACCATCATTGGAATCATTCTGGGGGCCATTTTTCCGTTTACCTTCCTCGCCCAATTGATTTCAGCTGGGACGTTAATTGCCTTCATGGCAGTTTCACTGGCCATGTATCCACTCAGAAGACGCGAAGGGAAAACCCTTCCAAAGGCGGCTTACCGAATTCCTTTTTATCCAATCTTACCCGCATTAGGCTTTTTGGGCTCCCTCGCTGTCTTTATGGGACTCGACATTCAGGCTAAAATTTATTCGGTGGTCTGGTTCCTGTTGGGTGTCATTATCTACTTCGTTTACGGCATGCGTCACGCCGACTCCAAGATTCCCGACAGTGATGATCAAGAGATTGACGAGAACCTTTAAGTGTTGAATATGTGACTTTTATCCCAAAGGTGGTTGAAAAATCAATATTCGCGTAGTACTCTTAGAACAATCTTAAAAGAAAAGGGTGAATTAGTAATGTCAGATAAAAGGAAAAAAGTCGTTCTAGCATATTCTGGTGGTCTTGATACTTCAGTTGCGATCGCTTGGTTGACTGATAAAGGTTATGACGTCATTGCAACCTGCATCAACGTTGGCGAAAACAAGGACCCAGAATTCATTAAAAATAAAGCGCTAAAGGTGGGTGCCGTCCGCTCATACGTCATTGACGCTCAAGATGAATTCGCTGATGAGTATGCTTCAGTCGATTTACAGGCCAACGCCATGTACGAAGGATCGTATCCGCTTGTTTCTGCTTTATCAAGACCTTTGATTGTAAAGAAATTGGTTGAGGTCGCAAAGAACGAAGGCGCCGATGCGATCGCTCATGGTTGTACTGGAAAAGGAAACGATCAGGTCCGATTTGAAGTTGCTATTCATGCCCTTGCTCCCGACATAGACGTGTTAAGTCCAGTTCGTGACTGGCACTGGTCTAGAGAAGACGAGATTGAGTACGCTAAGGATCACAATATTGATATCCCAATTGATTTAGATTCACCATATTCAATTGACAGTAATATCTGGGGTCGTGCTAACGAAGCCGGGGTCTTAGAAGATCCATGGGTTAGCGCTCCAGAGGATGCCTTCGATATGACCAAACCGGTTGAAGAAACGCCCGATGAACCAACCGAACTAGAAATTACGTTTAAAAAAGGTCTTCCAGTTGCGTTGAACGGCAAGCCCATGAAATTTGCTGATATCATCAAAGAGTTAAATACGATTGCTGGTGAAAATGGAATCGGTCGAATTGACCACATTGAGAATCGGTTAGTTGGAATCAAATCCAGAGAAGTCTATGAGACTCCTGGAGCAACGGTGCTCCTTAAAGCTCACAAGGAACTTGAAGATTTGACCTTTGAAAGAGGATTGGCACACTTCAAGCCCATTGTTGAAAACGAAATCAGTGAGGTCATCTACGACGGACTCTGGTTCTCACCACTAATGGAGTCACTTCAGGCCTTTTTGAAGGATTCGCAGAAACATGTCAGTGGGGTGGTCAGAGTTAAGTTATTTAAGGGTAACGTAACCGTCCTTGGCAGAAAGTCAGAGAACTCGCTGTATGATAAGGATCTTGCTACCTACACTTCATCGGATTCATTCGACCAGGTGGCTTCCAAGGGCTTTATCAAATTGTGGGGTCTTCCAACGAAGGTGAACTCTCAGGTTCAGATTAGAAATCAAAAGCAAAAGGACAAAAGTAAATGAGCGATAAACTATGGGGTGGCCGCTTTACCGAGCAACCTGATGAATCGGTTGATAATTTTGGTTCGTCAATCTCTTTTGACCAGTTAATGGCTGACGAGGATATTGAGGGATCGCTGGCTCACGTAAAAATGCTAGAAAAGACTGGCATTCTTCCCGCTGGCGACGTTAAACAGATTGTCAGTGGCTTAGAGGGCATTCAAACCGATTTGCACGCTGGTAAAATTAAGTTCTCCAAAGCAAATGAAGATATTCATATGAATATTGAAAAGATCCTCACCGATCGGATTGGTCCGGTAGCCGGAAAACTTCACACGGCGCGTTCCAGAAACGATCAGGTGGCAACGGATTTTCATTTATACCTAAAAAAGCGGCTTCCCAAAATCATTGACGAGATTACGACTTTACAGAAGACGTTGGTGAAGATGGCGGATGAAAACGTGGAAACCATCATGCCGGGTTATACGCATCTTCAGCATGCCCAGCCCATCTCGTACGGACACTACTTGATGGCGTACTACCAGATGCTGAAGCGGGACAAGGAACGTTTTGAGTTTAATGAGAAGCACACGGACATGCTGCCACTGGGAGCGGCGGCTCTTGCTGGGACCACGTTTCCCATTGACCGGCAGTTTACTGCCCAAGAACTTGGCTTTGATGAGGTCTATGCCAATTCGTTAGACGCTGTTTCTGACCGTGACTTTGCCTTGGAATTTCTGAGTAACTGTTCCATCTTGATGATGCATCTGTCCCGTTTCTGTGAAGAGATTAGTATGTGGGTTAGTTATGAGTTTCAGTACTTAGAAATCAGTGACGAGTATTCGACTGGTAGTTCAATCATGCCGCAGAAGAAAAATCCAGACATGGCCGAACTGATTCGGGGAAAGACCGGGCGCGTGTATGGTGACTTGATGGGACTTCTGTCAACCATGAAATCACTGCCATTGGCCTATAATAAAGACTTACAGGAAGACAAAGAAGGGGTCTTTGATGCGGTTAAGACCGTCTTGCCGGCACTCAAGGTGTTCAACGGGATGCTCTCCACCCTAAAGATCAATAAGGACAAGATGCGTGATAGTACCAAGCATGATTTATCAAACGCCACTGAGCTGGCCGACTACTTGGCGGCCAAGGGGGTTCCATTTCGTGAGGCCCATGGAATTGTTGGTAAATTAGTCTTGAACTGCATTCAGACGCACCGTGACTTACAGGACATGAGTTTAAAAGAGTTACAGAAAGCCTCATCTGTAATCCAGGACGATGTCTATCATGAACTTGATCCAGAAGTGGCCGTAAAGCGCCGTAACTCCGAAGGTGGAACCGGGTTTAAGCAGGTCAGAGCGCAGATTGACAAGGCTAAAGCTGAATTAAAATAAAAAAAGCAAAAAAGACTGAAGCCGCATGGCTTCAGTCTTTTTGCGTTCTTTGATAGCAAATTTTCTTAAATTAGATTTGCTTTTCATTTCACAGGTGGTACACTTTGAAAAATTAATTAAGAAATTGTTAAGGAGATGAAGTTCAATGAGTAAGTCGAAGTTAAAGACTGTCATGCAGTTGTTGTTGGTCGTTGTCATTGTTGGAATGGGTACCTTGTTAACACGACGACCAGCACACGCGGATGACCAATCGTTGAACCGAGTCAAGCAATCAGGAACACTGACGGTCGGAACCGCTCCGGATTATCCTCCGTTTGAGTTTCAGGTTAATAGGAATGGGACACAGGACGATGTCGGCCTTGATATTGACATTGCCAAACAGATTGCGAAAAATTTACACGTTAAGTTAAAGATTAAAAATATGAGTTTTGATTCTCTGCTGGTAGCCGTTCAGTCGGGCAAGATTGACATGGCAATTGGCGGAATTAATCCGACTCCCGAACGGAAGCAGAATGCTGATTTCTCCAAGATTTACTATAGCGGTGGGCAGGATTTTCTCATCAACAAAAATGATGCCGGCAAAATTAAAAACAAAAATAGTTTAAAGGGGCAAAAGGTTGGAACTCAGACCGGGACCCTGCAACAAAGTTTAGCTAAAAAGTATATTCCCAACGCGCACGTAGTTGGGATGGACAAGACGCCGGATTTGGTCCTAGCGCTTAAGACCCATAAAGTTGCCGCTGTCGGGGTTGAAAAGCCGGTGGCCCAAGCATATGTTGCAAACGATCATGCCCTAAAGGCCGTTGATTCGGGGTACAAATTAAATAAAAACGACGTTGGGACTGCCATTGCGTTTAAGAAGGGTAACACGTCCCTTGTAAGCGCCGTCAATCAAAGTATTGATCAGATTCACCAAAAGAAACTGATTCCACAATACTTAAAGGATGCCGGGAAGCACATGAAGGTTAATACCCACAACACGTCAATGTGGCACTACTGGAAATACTTCGCTACTGGGGTTGAGTATACTTTAATTATTTCAGTCGTTTCCGTCTTCTTCGGCATCATTCTTGGCATCATCTTGGTACTGATGAGACTCTCGAAATACAAGTTCTTGAGCTGGCCGTCAGTCGCCTACACCGAGTTTGTCAGAGGAACACCTATGATGGTACAGGTCCTGTTCGTCTACTTCGGTTTAGGCGTCCTGGTTAACATTCCCGCGTTAACCGCCGGCATTATTGCCGTTTCCTTAAACAGTGGTGCTTATGTCAGTGAGATTATCAGAGGTGGGATTAACGCCGTTGACAAGGGGCAGTCAGAAGCATCGAGAAGTCTGGGGCTTTCTAAAAAAGACATGATGGCATCGGTTATTTTGCCCCAGGCCTTTAAGAACATTTGGCCCGCCCTTGGAAATGAATTTATCACCATTATCAAGGACAGTTCCATCGTTTCAATCATTGGAGTAACAGAAATCGTGTACGAACTAAACATCGTTCGGGCTGACACTTACAGAGGAGTGGCACCAATTGCCGTCGCAATGATTCTCTACTTTATCCTCTCGTTCTCGTTGTCAAGGGTGCTGAACTACTTTGAAAGAAGGATGAACCATGACTAAAACTGATAATGAAGCGTTGATTCAAGTCAACGATTTGAAAAAAGATTTTGGAGCAAATGAGGTCTTAAAAGGCATCGACGGAACCATTAAAACGGGCCAGGTCATCTGTGTGATCGGCCCCTCTGGTTCTGGCAAGAGTACCTTTTTACGGTGTCTGAACATGTTGGAAGAACCCACCAGCGGACAAATTATCTTTGATGGAAAGGATCTTACCAAGTTCAACCACAAAGAGGTTGCTACTTTGGGTGAACGGATTGGCATGGTTTTTCAAAGCTTTAATCTTTTTCCTAACATGACCGTCTTAGAAAATTTAAAGCTGGCTCCTAAAAAAGTGAAACACGTCAAAGATCAGGAGGCCGCTTCAATTGGACTGAGATTACTAGACCGAGTGGGATTAAAGGGGAAGGCCAATGTTTATCCGTCCAGTCTCTCTGGTGGACAGGCCCAAAGAGTTGCCATGGCCAGAGCGCTTGCCATGAATCCGCAAGTTATGTTATTTGATGAACCGACAAGTGCACTTGATCCTGAAATGGTCGGTGAAGTGCTTCATGTCATGCAAGGACTGGCCAACGAGGGCATGACGATGGTGGTTGTGACCCATGAGATGGGTTTTGCGAAAAAGGTAGCCGATGAAGTCTGGTTTATGGCGGACGGTTACATCCAGGAAAAGAATACACCGGATCAGCTCTTTGATCATCCCCAAAATCAGCGAACCAAAGAATTTATCGATAAAATTATTAATGAAGATGAGTAGACTAAAAGAGCTTCCGTTTGGAAGCTCTTTTTATTTTCTGACCGTTAAATTATTTGGGATGGTGGCGACATAGGGGTCGTGTCTTTTTAGATACTGCACAATTAAGTCGGAGGCACTGTCTGGACTTTCGTTGATTACCTTCTGGGCGTTAAACATGTCATAGTCGCCACCACCAATGGCCCGATAGTTATTTAACGCAACCTTTAATTCCTGATTATAAGCAATGGGCTGATCGTGATAGTTAAGTTTAACCACCCGTTTGCCAACCGGTTGGGAGATGTCAAATTCGTAGTCAATTCCACTGTAGATGTCGTAGTTAAATAGTTGCATTTTGGGGGTGATGAATTTGGGGTCAATGACAATCTTACCGTTTTGAATGGCGAAAAATTCGGCACATTTTTCGAGGGCCCGCTTTAAATCCGCTCCGGTAATTTTTTCGGCCATAATGGTGTTGGGGTAACTGTAACCGTTGATGATTTCACGCATTGAAATGTCATGATGAAAGCCCTTAATATCATCGTTGAAGAGGGCGGTTCCGGCGATGTCAACGTTCATCGCATCCATTTCCACCCGATTGATAAAGTCGATGTAGGGATGATTGTTCATTCGGACCTTCATGGGATCGTCAATCAGCATGCTTGCTCCCGTTGTTTGGCCGACTGGTTGATCCAGCCAGTCTTCCACCTCGCTTTCGATTTGATGATCGGAAATTAGGTCATAGTCTGGTTGGGTGTGAGCCGTTGAAATGAGATGACTGGAACTTCTAACAAGCTGTTTGTTAGAAGTTAAATCCAGGTCAATTTCACCGACATCACTGCCGTGAACTCCAGGTTGAGTGAAGGGAACGCCATTAATTTTTCCCGCCAACTGACGGTGCTGATGACCCGTAATGAGGGCATCAATTCCAGGGACTTCCGTCGCAATGCGGTAGCCTTCGTTTTCTGATGTGTCCTTTTCGGTTGGCTGACCAGTTTTGGGATCGGCTTCAATCCCACCATGGTAGGCGACAATGACCACGTCAGCCCTTTGACGTAATTCAGGAACATACTGCTTAGCAGTTGCTAGTGCTGAATTAAATTTTAATCCTTGAATGTTATTGGGACGCTCCCAATTGGGAATAAAGGCGGTCGTTAGTCCTAGAATGGCAAACTTGACGCCTTTTTTCTCGATAATTACGTACGGTTGATCGGCAATCTTGTTAGAAATGGCACCCTCAATGTTGGCGTTCAAAATGGGGTAGTTCCGTTTACTCTCAGTGTCCCTAATGTACTGTTGGCCGTAGTTAAATTCATGATTTCCTAGGGTAGCGGCATCGTATCCGACATCAGCCGTTATTTGACTGAGAAGACAACGTTTGTCTGCGCCCTGTTCTGACAAAAAGGTGGAAAATGGTGATCCCTGAATCCAGTCCCCATTTTCAATTGCTACGACAATTTCGTCGTCTTTTTCGTCCTGTTGTGCTTTTTTGATGATGGCACCTGCCTGAAGCATGCCGAGTGAAGCGTGGTTATTGCGGGTTGTATAGTTAGTGGGGTACACGTATCCATGCACGTCACTGGTTGATAAAATTCGGACTTTCAAGTTATTATGCCACCTTTTCCGTGTTTTCTGATGTAGTGATTTGCGTCTTGTTTTCGTGTTTTAATTCCTTGATTGACAGCATGATTATGAAGCTAACGAGGTAAATCCCGCTCAAAAAGAGGATCACCGCCATGAGGTTAAAGCGATCCATCAAGAATCCAATCAGGACGGTGGAAAAGCTGCCGACACTTTTAGCAATACTCATGATGGTGTTGTTGGCCGTTGCCCGAATCTCGGTTGGGTAGAGCTTGCTGACGATGGTTCCATAACCACTATACATCCCGTCGGAACAGAAACCAACGATTCCACCACCGATGAGGAATTCCAACTTATTTTGCGCGATAATCAGTAAAAAGACTGAGGCAGCGGCGGCTAGTAGCCAGATGCCATACGCCAGACGACTGCCGAGGTGATCTTGAACGATTCCAAAACACATGATTCCTAGTGACATGCCGACGATGGTCGCAATCATCCAGAGGGAGGAACCGGCCACTGAGATGTGCATTCTTTCTTGAGCAATTGAGGGAAGCCAACTAATTAGACCGTTATAGCCGGCGATGTGAATCATGAACATAATCATGATTCTGACCGTTAGAAAGCATTCTTTCGGGGTGGCGAATAATTCGGTCCAGTGGCTGAAATCACGGTTAGGATCTTTTTCAATGGCGTTTCGGTTCTCGGTAAATTCTTTACTCTCGGGTAAGTGAAATCTGATAAACCAGGCTAAGATAACGGGAACAATCCCAATGAAGAAGAGGACGTGCCAACCAAAGTGGGGAAGAATAAAGGCAGATAGGAGGGAGGCAATAATTGAACCAATTTGACCGCAGACTCCAGCAGCGGCCGACAAGCGACCGAGATATTTCTTGGAAAAAGCCTCACTTAGCATGGTAATCGCAATCCCGTACTCACCAGAATTACCGACCCCGATGATGATGCGAAAGAGACATAGCATCCAGAACGAGTTGGTAAGTCCCATTCCGGCGGTTCCAATGGCATAGATGATGATCGTCCAGCAGAGGGTTTTGACCCTTCCATAACGGTCGGCGATTGCGCCAAAGCCAATCCCACCGAAAATGGATCCGATGGCGGTAATGGCTGGCAGTAAGCCACCCTGAGCCTTTGAGATGTTTAAGCTAATGATGATTGAAGCCAGCGCCAGTGACATGAACATGGCGTCCATTCGTTCCAGGATGAACCCAATCCCAGTTGACCACGTGATGCGCTTTTGATACTTTGTCAATTTTGGCATAAAAAAATTGTCCTCCCATTTAATTCTGCAGGGTCCAGATTCACCGCACAAAATAGCATGAGAACACAATCGTTCAATCATTATATGGATAACATGTTATGCTTGTGGCTTCTCTGAACCATTTAAAGCTCTATATTGTAATTAATATTATCATAAAGTTGATAAAATGCAATGCAGTTTTACTGAAATAAATTATGGTTATGAGATTAGTTATTAAATATACCAGTTTGTATTTAATTTAAAGAATTATTTTTCAGTTTTATGTTTATTATGCTTGTGTTTTATTCCAAAGTTAACTAGAATGATAAAAATAGTAAAGTGGACACTGTCCACGGAAGGAATATATATAATGAATGATGTATATGAACCAATTGCTATTGTAGGAATTGGTTGTGCTTATCCACCAGAAATTTTTAACGAAAAAGACTTTTTTGAATTTGTTAAAGGTGGAAAAAATGGAGTAAATGTTGTTAATGATTCTATATGGGATAAATCTAAGTATTATTCTTCAAATCATAGTGAAGATGACAAGACATATTGTGAAAAATCAGGATTCTTAAATAAAATGCCTATGGATTCTTTGCTTTTAAAAAAGTTTGATATAGATTTTGATTCTGTAAAAGTGTTAAACAAAACTCAGCAATTGATGTTACATACCATATTAAGTGCTATTGACGCGACGGGATCTTCAGTTGATGATTTTAAAGATTCTTTATTGGTTGTAGGAAATATGTTAGGTGATGAAGCTTATGCAAATTTTGTCTTAGCTAAAAGGTATGTAGAATATTTTAAGATTGCTAAAGAATTTGGGATTAATTCATCTGATTTATTGAGCAAATTAAAGGATTCAATGTTTGATAAATTTATTAGTAAAAATATATCTCTTTTTAATATATTTCCATCTAATTTGCTTGCTGGTGTTACAAAAACACTTAATTTGAATTGTAATTCTTTTGTTCTTGATGGCGCTTGTTCGGGTAGTTTATTAGCTTTAGATGAAGCAATCAAAAACATTCATTTGGGTGAATGTAATAGTGCAATAGTTACTGGTGTATTGGGGAATATTGGAGTTACTGGAAATGTTGCGTTTTCTAAAATCGGAGCTTTATCCTCAACTACCGCAAATCCTCTAGACGAAAGTGCTGATGGATTAATTCCTGGTGAAGGATGTGGCACGGTCATTTTAAAGAAATTAACTGATGCAGAAAATGATGGCGATAATATATTGGGAGTTGTGTCAGGTTCTGGTGTCTCAAGTGATGGATCAGGTAAGTCGATTTATGCCCCTTCATCTGAAGGTCAATATAGAGCAATGAAAAAAAGTTTGTTGAGGAGCAACATTGATTTTAGTGATGTTGATTATGTTGAAATGCATGCTACTGGAACACCAGTTGGGGATAAAGTCGAATTAACAGCACTTGAACATTTAATGAATGAATATTTACGAAAAGATAAATTATATGTTGGCTCTATGAAGCATCAAATTGGCCATAGTTTTTCAGCAGCTGGGATGGCAAATTTATTTAAAGTATTGTTATATTTTGATGAACCTAATTATCCAATTACATTTGGATTTAATAAGTATCCAAGTGACTTAGACGATGATATAAAAAATAATATAGTTGTAGTTGATAAAAAGGTTGATTGGCTCAGTAAAAACAAAACACCTAAAACGGCAATGATAAATGCTTTTGGTTTTGGTGGTATTAATGCAAATATAATAGTTCAAAAGTATAAAGAAGGATATTTTAGTGAAGAACAAAAAGAGTCTAAATATGATGATGTATATCAAATAAATGGTATTGGTTTTGCATCTAGTAAATTTAAAGATGTTGATTCTTTTATTAAAAATAATGAAACTACTATTGATTTTCCATATTTAAAATATAAATTACCTCCAACCGTTGCTGAAAAGATTGATTATTCTCAAAAAATTGGCTTAATAGCGGCTAATGATGCTTTAATTGATGCAAAAAATAATTTATCAAAAATAAAACGGGATAGAATAGGATTATTTGTTGGAGGAATGCTTGGGCTTGAAAAAGCTTACTCTTATGATAGTAGGATTAGAAGTAAAGAACTATCTGAGTGTTTGCATCAATTAAATTCGAAAATTAATGATAGCACTCTAAATGAAATTGAAGGTAAATTTAAAAATTCTTTTACTAGTTTAAGCGAAGATAGTTTGCCTGGATTTATGGATAATATTGTTGCAGGAAGAATTTCTAATGCATTAAATATTCAAGGCTCTAATTTAGTTATCGATGCAGGTGATAGTTCTTTTGTTACAACTTTGCATCAAGCTATTAATAGTTTAAATATAGATGAATATGATGCAGTAGTTGTAGGTGCCGTTCATGCTAATACTGATGATAGTTATTTAGATTTAAAAGCAACAATTGAAAATAGTAAAGTGATTGACCCACAAAAATCAGCATGTTTTTTTGTAATTACCAAAAATACAACAAAAGATTCTAAATATGGGTACGTCACGAATCCTGTACCTTCCCATATTTCAAACAAAGATAACTCATTTAAATCTAAGTTTAGAAATTATTTAGGAACTCAAGATGCAGTAGAATTATTAACTTCCGTAATAAGTGATCCAGATACAAAAACTGAATTTCATACTAAATCTAATAATTATCAGAATTGGGAATATAATTTTTTGCCTAGAGTGACAAATATTCGTAAAGAAAAAATTGCTTTTTTTGATACTTATGATGCTTATAGTATTGAAGATATGATTAATAATAATAGTTTTTCAGAGAAATTATTAAATACGTCGAGAGTTGCAATTGTGTATAAATGTAAGAAAGATTTAATTGAAAAAAGTAGATTATATAAAAAAATTAAAAAGGGAGAATAGTATGAATATTTCAAATGGATTAGAAGAAAAAATTAATAACAATGTAAAAGATATAATTGAAGGGAAAAGAACTAAAAATTACGTATTTGAACCCTCGTTTGAATCTGCACAAGATGGGACATCTGTAATAAATAATAAGGATGTTGTCATGCTTACTTCTAATAATTATTTAGGTATGGCAACAGATGCGGATGTAGAAGAGAAAATGAAAGATGCTATTGATAAATATGGAAGTGGAACCTGTGGTGCAAGACTGCATAATGGAACAACTGATATGCATGTTGAATTAGAAAAGCAATGTGCCAAATTTTTTAATACTGAATCTGCGGTTATTTTAAGTTCTGGATTTATGGCAAATTTGGCTGCCATTTCATCTATAGCTGATGATGAAACATTAATTATTACTGATAAACTTAATCATGAAAGTATAGATGATGGAATTAAATTATCTGGTGCAACCGTAAGAATATTTGAACATAATAACATGGAAAAGTTAGAGTATATTCTTTCTAATAATGATGACTATGATAAAAAATTGATCATTGTTGAAGGTGTTTATTCTATGGGCGGTGATTTATGCCCACTAGATAAAGTCAATGAATTAGCAAAAAAATATAATGCAAGTGTTTTAGTCGATGAGGCGCATGCTTTTGGATTTATAGGTAAACATGGAAGAGGAGTTTCAGAATTATTTAATGTAGAGAAAGATGTACATATGAGGATGATAACTTTTAGTAAATCGGCGGCTACGGTTGGTGGATGTATTGCAACAGATAGAAAAACTGCTGAGTATATAAAGCATAATTCCAATCAATATATTTTTAATGCAAGCTTACCACCAACAATTATTGCTGGAACAATTGAATCTATTAAAAAAATCCAAACAGAAACATGGAGGAGAAAAAAATTATGGGAAAATACACTAAGGTTTAGACGTGGACTATTATCCATGGGATTAAATGTAATGGAAAGCACATCACCAATAATTCCTATATTTGTTGGTGATGATGTTCTAAACATGAAAATCACAAAAGAATTATTAGATAAAGGTGTCTATATAGCAACTGCAATATACCCAGCTGTTCCTCATAATTCGAGTAGGTTGAGAGCAACGATTACATCGTCATTAACAAATGCCGAAATTGATTATTCATTATCGACTATTAAAGCTGTTTTTAGTAGTAATGGATTACTTTAAGGGGTTTTGATAATGAAAGACAACACTTTATTAAAAAATAATGATATTTTGCAACGTATACCAAAAATATATAATAATATAGCATTTACTTTTCCTGGACATGGATCTCAATATAAAAAAATGTTTAAAGATTTTAACAATAGTATTTTTAAAAAATATTTAGCGCTAGGAGATAAATACTATCAGGAAGTATCACAAACTAATGACAAATTAAGCGATTTAATTAACACCCCTGCTATTAATTATTCTTATGTAATGCAACCAGCTATATTTATAGTTGAATATTCAATGTTTCAAACGATGATTAGTTATGGAATAAAACCAGATATTTTAATTGGCCATAGTTTAGGAGAAATATCTGCATTAGGTTGTGCAAATGTATTTTCTTTTAGAGACGGAATTGATATATGCTACAGAAGGGCTAAAATATTGAATTTCTTGCCCCAAACAAATAATGGAATAATGTTAAGTATCAATATGGATAAAGATTCAATTAAAAAAATACTTGATAGTTATCATATGGAAATATCTATTGTTAACGACAATCAACATGTTGTTACTTCAGATAATATTTTTAAAATTTTAAAATTAAGAAAATATTTGGATTCAAAGAAAATAAAATCATCTATAGTTAAAAGTCCATTCCCATTTCACTCAAAACTAATGGAGCCGGTAGTTGAAAAGTTTAAAAAGTCTATTACTGAATTTAAGTTTAATGAAATGAACTATAATATTTATTCGCCAATTTTACAAAGAGAGTTAACTAAAAGTGATATTAAAAATATTCCTGAAATTATTTCAAATAGTTTAATTAAAAAGTTTGATTTTGAGAAAAGCATTAAAGAGATTCATTATCAATATAAGGTAGGAATATTTGTAGAAATTGGATCAGGATATATATTGACTAATCTAGTAGATAATATTTTATCAGATTGTTATGTTTCAATTAATTTAAATTCTCCTAAAAGCGATGATAATTTAACGTTTTGTGAAGCAATAATACAAATTAAATTGAATTTAATTAAAGATCGTACAGAAATGGAAGGTAATAAATCAATGAATGAAAACGATAGTAAAATTACTGAGATCCAAAAAATAACTGGCTATCCGGAAAATGTCGTATTTGAAATGATTCATAGTAAATATGACAATATCAGCATAAAATATGCAGTTTCTCCGCAAGTAGCTAAAAAGATTCAGTCTATTATAGACCTTAATGATACAAATATTAATATTGGAAGTATAAGCAATTCAAGTTTAGAAAATGAAAGTATAGATAATAATGTAAAGAATGATGAAATAAAAAATGAAAGTGATACAAACATTGATGATCTTGTATTGAATACAATTGCATCGAAGACAGGGTACCCCAAAGAGGTTTTACAAAATGATGCTGAATTAGAGGCTGATTTGGGTATCGATTCAGTTAAAATCGGTGAAATAATAAATGAAATTTCTAAAAAAAGTAACATTGATATTACAAATCAAACAATTATTCCTAAATCTGTAGGAGATATAATTGATTTCTTTAATACTAACTTAAATAATACAGGTGAAATTAAATCTATTAAACATAATGATAAGAAGAATGACAAAGTAAAGGATAAAAATGGTACAAACATTGATGATCTTGTATTAAATACAATTGCATCGAAGACAGGATATCCTAAAGAAATTTTACAAAATGACGCAGAGTTGGAAGCGGACTTGGGCATTGATTCCGTAAAAATTGGCGAAATTGTAAATGAGATAGCTAAAGATTTAAACATTGATGATATTAACAATAATTCATCAGTTAAAACTGTTGATGATGTTATTGAGGCCTTTAAGGGAAAGTATTATGAATAAAGCTAATAGATATGAAGCAGTTACTATTCCATATTCAATAGTAGACGAAGATAGTAAGTTAAACTTGTATAATAAGAACATTATGGTTATTGGAAATAGTGATAATAAAGAGCTTTCCAGTAATTTGGTTATGTTATTAAGTAAAACGAATAATGTTGAATTTTGTTCATTTAGTTATAATACATCTGATGATGAATTGAAAAATTATTTTAAAGATAAAAGTAATTTCGACGTAATATTGAATATGAGTTCTTTTTTTACTAATTCAGATTTAAACGATACATTTAATAAATGGAATGACAAAGTTAATTATATTTACAATTGTGCATTTTATTCATCTAAATATAATTATGAAATGCTGAGTAATGGAGCCTGCTATATAGGACTAACTAATGTTGGCAATGCTTTTGGCATTGAAAAGGGTGGTAATACAAGTAATAGTTTAAGTGGAATTTTAACCGGATTTATTAAGGGATTAGAAAAAGAACTAAGGCCGATTAATTGTAAAGTTGTAGATTTCGATAGTGATTATATACATGATAATGATATTCTAGAAAAAACAATCATTTCTGAAATGACCTCATTTGGAAATAATATTGAGATAGCATACACGAAAAATGAGAGGAAAAAGGTAGTAACAATACCTGCAATTAAATTAAATAAAAGTAAAGATATTTCAATAAGTAAGAGCGATACAATCTTGTTTACTGGCGGTGGCAGAGGAATAACAAATAAAATATTAATTGGGATGTTAGAAAGGTACCAATGCGCTGCTGTTATAACTGGAAGAACTAAAATAACCGAAGAAACATATAAAATTGCAAGAATGAATGATGATGAATTAAATGATTATAAACGAAAATTCATGATGGATGAATTTAATAAACATAGTAAAGAATCACCTTTATATATGGCTAATGAATTTAATAAATTATTACATTCTAAAGAATTGTTAGAAAATTTAGAGTATTTGAAAAGTAATGGATATAATATTGATTATGTTTCGTGTGATTGTAGTAATGATGATGATGTTAACAATTTAAAGAAACGATTAATAAATAAAGGTATAGACATAAAAGGAATAGTTAATGGTGCAGGTCTGCCATCGTTTGGTAAGATAATCAATAAAAATGAGAAATTAGCTAATCAAGTTGTTACATTAAAAGCCAATTCTTTATTTTTATTGAATAAATATTTTATTAATGAGAATACAAAATTTGTAATTAGTATGGGATCCATTTCAGGAAGATTTGGTATGGATGGTCAAGCTGACTATTCCGCTGGCGCAGATGTTCTAGTTAAAATAACTAATGAATTAAAAGCAGTTAATTATAATTCTAATGCTATATTTAAAGTTATTGGTTGGCCTGCATGGGACAAAGTTGGAATGGCATCTAATTCAGATGTTATGGAAATTCAACAAAATCAGCGGGGATTAACTTATATTGATCCAACAGAAGGAGTAAGACATTTTTTAAATGAACTTAATGATGATGGAAATGGTTCAGAATATTTATATTTTGGAGAATTGGGTACAGAAAATATGCCTAAAGGGCAACTAGATTATATTAATTTAGGAAAATATAATTATAAAACTCAATTAGACGAGAATAATCATGTGGTAAACAAGATAAAGTATCCTTGGATTAACAAAATAAATAAATATAGCAACAAATTTATTGAGGGTCAGAAGAAAATAAATATTTCTGTTGATAAACATTTAGAAGAACATATTGTTAAAGGACAAAATGTTTTGGCAGGAGTTTTCCATGTTGAAATATGCGCCGAGCTAAGCAAGTTATTTTGTGATATTCACGATTTTGATGGGTTTGAAATAAACAAGATAAAGAACTTTAAATTTAATGAATTCGTTAAATTTTATAAACAAAATCCACTATTATTAAAATTTAGGCTTTTTTTAGTTAATAAAAGCAGTAATGAAATGATGTTTAAGTTTGAAATTAGATCTGATTTTATGAATTCAAATCATAAAGTATTGAGAGAAGATAGATTACATTCTAGTGGTGAGATAATTTTATCTAAGGAGAAAAAAGCTAAGAAGAAATTTCATCCTTATGATTATATATCCAATAAAGGGGTTAATATTGATCTTTCTAAATATTATCGTGTAGCAAAAGACAATATTTATTTTGGGAATGATTTTAAATATTTAAATAGTGTTGAGTTATTTAAGAATGATATTGGTATGGCTATGATGGAGGAAAAAGATGAAAGTGTAATTTTGAATGATATTAAAGATTATTATAGTCAAATAAATCCTATTGGCATTGATAATATAGGTCGAGTAATGTTATTAAATGAGTTTAATAATTATGGGAATTCTATAATACCTATAAATATTATTTATTCTGTCTTTTTTTCTAGAATGAATAAAAATAATGATTATAAAATTTTTTGTAAAAAAATCAATGATAGTAATGAATATGTTAAGTATATGGCAATTGTTGTGGATAATGATAACAATATTATGCTTGAAATACCTTGTATGAAATTAATTAAATTAGAAAAAAGTTTAAAAAACAATGAAATTATTGAGTAAAATAAGTAATAAAGTTGGTATATTTGAATCATTTGAATTTGATTATAATAGTAATATAAATTATCTGACCAAATTTTTAACTGAAAAAGAAATTAGATCTAAAAAACTCAACTCTTTATCTAAAGAGAGACAATTGTCTTATGTTTATAGTAGAATTCTTCTTAAATCAATCTTTCTAGAAATTAATGCTAAAAGTGAGTTTTCTAATATTGACATTGTAAATAGAGAAAATGGTAAGCCAATATTAATTTATAATGGGATAGTTAAAGATAAATATTTCATAAGTATCTCTCATTATTCCAATAAGGAATTTGTTGGAATAACTACGGTTAATTGTGGAATTGATTGTCAATTGGTATTAAAAAATAATCATAATTTTTTTGAATATTTTTGCAATAATGATGAAGAATTAAGATATTTTGAGATAGCAAAAAAAGAAATGAGTATTAATAAATATATGACAATTTTGTGGTGTATTAAAGAGAGTTGGATAAAGTTAACTAGTCATAAAGAGATAGTTTTACCTAGAAGCATAAAATTAAATATTGATAGTATTCGATATAGTCAAAAATTTTTGGTAGTTCATACTAGAATAAATAGTCAATGTCATACTGCAAGAATAATTTTTTTGAACAACTATTGTTATTGTGTTCTTTATTAAAAGCAGGAGTTTTATGGTTAAAAATAAAAAAGAATCTTTAAAATATGAAATGATAAAAAAGGGAGTTGAAATTGTTAAATCAGGTGGAATTGATAATGTTTCTTTAAGAAAAGTAGCTAGTTTATGTGGAGTCACGCATTCGAGTCCTTATAGGCATTTTAAAAATAAAAATGACTTTTTGAACTATGTAATACTTGAAATATCATCAATATTTGGAGCGTATCTTACAAAAAATATTTCCATTGAATCTAGTTATAAAAATATGCTTATAAATATGGGTTGTAAATTTGTTGAATTTTCAGTCAAATATCCAAAATTTTTTGATGCATTATTTTTAAGTGATTATGTCATACCAACAAAATCAGAAAATGAAGAATTAACATCTGATGTATCTTTACCTGGTTTTGATGAGTTTAAAGATATTGTCAATAAGTTTTCTTTAGAAAATAAAATCCATATGAAAAATAATATTGAAACAATGCAATTATGGAGTTTTATTATGGGTTTATCTATAATAATAGGACATCATAATATCCAAAGTTATGATAAGAATTGGACAAAGGTAATTATTTCTAAAATGGTAAATATATATATACTAGGAAGTAGGTAAATTTTGAAAACATTAATCGTTTATGCTCATCCATATAATAAAAGCTTTAATCACTCAGTTTTAGAAGCAATTGAGGATAAAAATAAAGGAAACTGTACTGTTATTGATTTATATAAAGATAAATTTAATCCTGTATATACTACTGATGAATTAAAGCTATTTAAATATGGTAAAACAACAGATCAATTAGTGGAAAAATATCAAAAAATGATTTTATCATCATCTAAAATTGTTTTTATATTCCCAATTTGGTGGAATGAAGCTCCGGCAATTATAAAGGGATTCTTTGATAAAGTTTTTAAATGTAAATTTTCATATACTGACACTAAATTTGGAATAAAAGGTAATATAAAAAATATTGAGAATGTTGAAGTTTACACTACATCTAAGTCTCCAACTTGGTATTTAAAACTATTTGCTGGTAATTATATAAGAAGAGTGTTTATAAAAAGTACATTAAAGCAAGTTGGAATTAATAATTGTCATTGGAGTAATTTAGGAAACATCAAAAAAATAGACAATATAAAGAGAAGTAAATATTTAAGTAAGATATAAATAACAATTATTTCTTAAATACGTATAATTTTATAGTATGATATATGGTACACATTCTTGTACCTTAAAAGACTTTGTTCGATATTTAATTGAGCTAAGTCTTTTTTTGTTTGAAAATTAAATTATCTTATGGATATTATTTTACCCACAAAAAAACAGCCGCATCACTGCAGCTGTTTTCCAATCTTTAATTAACACATGTGGATTCCCATCTTTTTGTATGAATTCATAGCTGGGATATCTAAGTCCTTCACTGGGATGCCCTCTTCTTTTGAAAGAGCGTTCAGTAGGGTATCCATGTTCATTAACTTGTACTTCTTGTGTGGATCATTCTTGTCATAAGCCTGGATCTGAAGCATCATGCCACCGTCTTCGTGTTCCGTAATGTGACAGTGATACATGTAAACGCCAGGGAAGTCGAACTTAACTTGCAAGCGAACGACTTCGCCGGGGTTAACCCCAATGGTGTCCTTCCAACCGTGTTCGTTTGGATAAGGGTCACCACCGTTTCTGGAAAGTACTCGGAATTGAGTTCCGTGCATGTGGTAAGGATGAACCATCCCGCCATCCATTTCGTTTGAATTAGATACTTCCCAAATTCGTTCTTTACCGACTTCTTGGCGATCATCGATTCGTTGCATATCGAACTTTTTACCGTTGATTTCAACGGATTCGTCCATTCCAGACATAGCTGCCTTATGAACGGGAGCGTCCTTGTCAATTTTGGCAAATGGTGGCATGTCAACGAGGTGATCTGGGAGCTTGGTGTTGTCTGGTGCGAACTCATGAATCTTAAACGTCATGATGGGAACGTCGTCGGAGTAGAGTTGAACTTCATCACCGGGTTTATAACCACTGAAATCAACGATGACTTCATCACGTTCGGCACAAACCATCATGAGGTGTGTAAACTCGACTGGTTCAGGAAGAATTCCGCCATCAGAACCAATCTGGGTGAACTTTAGATCGTCATCAAAGTGAAGGCGCCATTCACGACGGTTGGAGCCGTCCAGGAATCTGAGTCGTACTCGTTGGGTAGTAACATCAAAGTAGGGGTTCACGGTACCATTAATCATGGCAGTTGGACCTTGAACACCGTCTGGATCGTAGTCTTCTCTGTAGTTTAGTTGGTTACCCTTGTGGAAATGACGGTCTTGTAGGACAACGGGAATGTCATCGACTCCGTAATTTCTTGGGAAAGGTAACTTGGATTCAATGTCGTCTTGAACAACCACTGGGGTTGCAAGACCCTTGTAGACTTGTTCAGAAGTTTCTGGACATGGATGAGCGTGCAACCACAATGTGGCAGCAGGCTGATCCACCGTAAACTCAATTTCACTGCTTTCACCAGGGTAAACTGGTGCGTGACAACCACCGTCAACGTATGGACCGGAAACATTTAGTCCGTGCCAATGAAAGGTGGTTAAAACTGGTAAGTCATTTTTTAAGGTCACATGCATGTGTTTACCCTCTTTTAAAATGATGGTCTTACCTAAAATACTAGCGTTGTAACCCCAAGTCTTTGTTTTTTCACCGGGTAAAATCTGAGTTTCACCTGGTTGAGCATCCACCGTGTACCACATGTCGGTATCGGTTTCTTTATCGGGCTTTAAAATTTCGGGGATGTTTAATTTGTGTTCTGGAACATCAGGCACCTTGAGTGGAATGTATCCACCGTCATGGGTGTTAAAAGCTGGTTCATCATAGAAATAATCATTGTATACTTTTCGTTCGGACATTGTCTTGTTCCTCCCTAATTGTTTAACTATCTACTACACCATCATAATACAGCTTTTTAGACTATAATGCTTGTTTGTTAGCTAAAAACATAGAAAAAGATCGACTATTAAAGTCGATCTTTTTAAAACGTTTGTTTTATTGTTCTTTGTACCATGGGTAATGGAAGTTACCTGGACGGTCAGTACGTTCGTAAGTGTGAGCACCGAAGTAATCACGTTGTGCTTGAAGCAAGTTAGCTGGAAGTACTTGAGCTCTGTATGAGTCGAAGTATGAAACGGCAGCTGACAATGATGGAACAGGAATACCTGCTTCAGTAGCTAACGAAACGATTTCTCTAGCTGAGTCTTGGTACTTGTTAGCGATGTCTGAGAAGTATGGGTCCATTAACAAGTTAGTTAACTTAGGATCCTTATCAAAGGCATCAGTGATGTTTTGAAGGAATTGGGCACGGATAATGCATCCAGCACGCCAAATCTTAGCTAATTGGTCGTACTTCAAGTCCCAACCGTAGTGTTCTGAGGCCATTCGCATTTGTTCGAAACCTTGAGCATAACTCATGATTTTACCGAAGTATAATGCTTGGCGAGCCTTTTCAACGATTTCGTCGCTGTTAAACTTAGGTTCTTTGGCAGGACCATGAAGAACCTTTGAAGCGGCCATTCGTTCTTTTTTCATCATTGAGATGAAACGAGCGTAAACTGATTCGGTGATAACTGATTGAGGAGCACCAATGTCTAAAGCATCGATTGAACTCCACTTACCAGTACCCTTGTTAGCACCACGATCTAAGATTGCGTCAACAATTGGCTTGTTCTTGTCGTCGCCTAAGTCATCTTTTCTAGTCAAGATGTCAGCAGTGATTTCGATCAAGTATGAGTTTAATTCACCCTTGTTCCAATCTTTGAAGATTTTAGCAAGGTCATCAACTGAGTAACCAGCAGCATTTCTCAAAAGGTTGAAGGTTTCATCGATTAATTCTTCGTCACCGTATTCGATACCGTTGTGGACCATCTTTACATAGTGACCAGCACCGTTAGGGCCAATGTAAGCAACACATGGTTCGCCATCTTCGGCCTTAGCAGCAATCTTTTCAAGGATTGGAGCAACACGGTCGTAGGCTTCTTTTTGACCACCGGGCATTAGTGAAGGGCCTTTAAGGGCTCCCAGTTCACCACCAGAAACACCCATTCCGATAAAGTTAATACCTGACTTAGCAAGTTTTTCACTTCGAGCCATAGTATCGTGGAAGTTAGTGTTACCACCGTCAATAAGAGTGTCACCCTTATCAAGTAATGGTAATAGTTCAGCAATAACGGCATCAGTTGGCTTTCCAGCCTTAACCATCAATAAGATCGTACGAGGTTTTTGAATTGATTCAACGAAATCCTTAACGTTGTAACTTGGAATCAAGTGTTTGTCACCGTGATCCTTCATTACTTGTTCAGTCTTACTTGCAGTACGGTTATAAATTGCAACTGTGTAACCGCGACTTTCAATGTTGAGGGCAAGGTTCTTACCCATAACAGCCATACCAACAACACCAATGTTTGCTTTTTTATCAGCCATAATATACCTTCCTTTTCGAATATATATGTTAATTCATTACACTAGTAGTTTACCATTTCACATTAGAATTGTGAAATAGAAACTTCAAATTTTGTAAGCACTTTCTTTACTTTTCAGCAGGGAAGTACCAACTGTGACCATCTCGAGCTAATAACTCGTCTGCTGCCTTTGGTCCCATTGAACCTGGTTCGTAGTTAGGAAAATCAGGTTTGGTTTCGTCCCAGTACTTCTGAATGGGGTCAACGTACTTCCAAGCGGCGGCAACTTCTGGCCAGCTTGCAAAGTTGGTGTGATCACCATTTAAGATGTCATGGAAAAGACGCTCGTATGGTTGAGGAACTTCTGAAGCCCGAGCATCATTTTGTAGGTAACTAAGGTCGATGGTTTCGGTATGGAAACCTTGTTTGGAGTCCTTGACGTTGACTCTCAGTGTAATTCCACCACGAGGGTCAATTAAAATTGAGAGGACGTTGGTTTTAAGAGTATCTGGCAAACCGGCTTTACTGAAGATGTTGTTAATGTCTTTTTTGAAGACAATATCAACTCTAGTGGCTTTGGTTTTTAACTTCTTACCAGTTCGAACGTAGAAAGGAGTGCCCTCCCATCTAGAAAGATTGTAAGTTACTTTTCCGGCAACAAAGGTATCATTATTAGAATCGTGTGGAACGTCTGGCTCGTCACGGTAGGCGGCTGAACCACTACCAGCTCCATATTGACCACGAACAAAGTTCTCTTTGACACCCTCAGTATTGTAGAAGTTCATACTTTCAAGGGTTTTGACCTTGGTAGCACGAACGTCAGTATCAACAAATGATTCCGGCTTATCCATTGCAAGGAGGGTCATGATTTGCATGGTATGGTTTTGAATCATATCACGTAAAGCACCAGCTGTGTCGTAATATCCTGCACGGTCTTCTACACCAAGTTTTTCGGATAGGGTGATCTGGACATTATCGATGTAATTGTGGTTCCAAACGGCATCGATGATGGGGTTACCGAATCGAATAACTGGGATACTTTGAACCATTTCTTTGCCTAAATAATGATCGATGCGAAAGATTTGGTCTTCCTTAAATGCAGCGGTTAATTCATCATTTAATTTTTCAGCAGATTCATAGTCTCGACCGAATGGTTTTTCAATTACCAAGCGGTTAAAGCCACCATTGTCTGAAAGAACGTGTTGTTCTTTCAGATTTTTAGCAACGATTCCAAAGAATCTTGGGGCCATTGAAACATAAAAGATCCGATTACCATTAAGTTCGTATTTCTTGTCAAGTTCGTCGGCTAATTTACTCAGGGCCTGATAATGTTCCACGTTGGTAACATCATGAGATCTGAAGTAAAAATGACTAGCAAACTCTTCAGCTTGTTCTTGGTTATCTGCTTCTGACGAGATGGAATCCAAAACCATTTTTTGAAATTCCTCATCGGTGTGGGGTCGTCTAGCTAACCCAAGCAGTGCAAAATGATTGTCAATACTGCCCTTTTTGTAAAGTTCAAATAAGGCTGGATATAACTTTCGCAAAGCAAGGTCACCAGTGCCACCGAAAAGCATGAATAATGCACGGTTAGCAGTTGCCATTAATACTCACTCCTTTTAATAATTATAGTTATTCGTATACAAGACCAATTATATAACACTACTGCTACCAAAAAAAGTGGTTTATTCCTTATTGTTCCACATATGAAAGCGCTATCTAAAGTATCCCTAACTTGACGCATTTCTTCATTATAAATAGTTTAAAATAATTTTTTGATTGCCAAATTGGTACAGGTCATAAAGTGGCTGGCCGTAAAAAAAGGCTGATAATTTAAATGACATAAAAAAAGTTTTCTACCATATTAATATAGTAGAAACAGGTCAAAAAAGGAAAAATTAAGGTGAATTGACCTAAAAATATGGTTGTCAACCTTTTTTTGAAGTGATTTTGAAGAAATTGAAGGGAATATATGGCAAAAAAACGAGTAAAAATTACAAAATGATACAGGAAACACTCAATAATTCGGTGATTTTTAGGGTTATGTTGCAAAACATGTTACTTATGTTACAAAATAACAAAAATCGGCGATTTTTTTAAACACTGTGTTATTTGTGTGTAATGTTTTCCGTTTAGTATATACATTGTTGATTGATACAGGAGATCAACGAATTTAAAAAACAGAAAACCGGAAAACGAAAATTAGTTAAGAAATTTAGATTAGGAGTGATTATTATTATGAAGTCAAAAAGTATCAAGGCCGTAGTTTTATCAAGTGCCGCAGCATTAGGTTTATTAGCAGTAGGTGCTAACACCACCCATGCTTCAACAAACGTTACAGTTAAATCAGGTGACACTGTTTCAGAAATTGCTCAACAATACAAAGTTTCTACTAACCAAATCGCCAAAGCTAACCATTTACAAAATGTTGACCAAATCTCAGTTGGACAAAGATTAGTAATCCCAACTGGTGTTACTGTTCCAAATGCAGTATCACAACCAGCACAAACTACTAATTACCAAGCACCAAAAACTACTCCAGCTGTTAAAGCCCCAGTTGCTAAAGCTGCACAACCTGTACAACAACCAGTTGCTGCTCAACCAGCACCAAAGGCTCAAGTACAAGCCCCAGCCCCAGTAGCACCAAAAGCTCAAGCTCCCGTACAACAAGCCCCAGCTCCACAGCAACAAGCTAATACTCAACCAACCCAATCACCAAAGGCTAATGTACAAGCATCAGCTCAAAAGAGCACTCCAGCTCCAGCAGCACCACGAACTAACCAAAGAACTTACGCTGTACAAACTAATACTGTTAAACCAGCTAACGTTAACTACTCAAGCAACGGTGGTGATGATGCAGCCAAAGCTTGGATCACGGCACGTGAATCAGGCGGTTCATACACTGCTTCAAATGGTAACTACTACGGTAAGTACCAATTATCTAAGTCATACTTAAATGGTGACTACTCAGCTGCTAACCAAGATCGAGTTGCCAACCAATACGTAACTTCACGTTATGGTTCATGGTCAGGTGCCCAATCATTCTGGCAATCACACGGTTGGTACTAAGATAATTTATACTAACTAATTAATAAGAATTAATTGAAGTCACGGTGATCGAAAGGTCACCGTGACTTTTTTAGCTTGAAAAATAATCAATTTATAAGTTATACTAATAGTAGACTTTTGCATGAAGCCTGGATTCTATTAGGATATTGTGAAAAGAAGTGGGTGTTGTGAAATTTTTCCTATTTTTATTGCACAAGGATTTTATTCTATGGTATAATGTCTTTGTGAAAGATGTTATTAGATTGCGTGTCTGTGGTGCTTTATCACCATTACAAACATACAATTTATTAGCAATAAAATAATATATTTTTTGGAGGTAGTTTTTTATGGAAGCAAATATTGGTAAGAAATTAGTTTTAGGTGTGGCATCATTAGCAGCCGTTTTAGGTTTGTCAATGGCCGTTGGTAATGTTAATGCAAATGCCGATGCTGTAAATGGCGACACTAGCTCAACTCCTAATGACACTACTGGTTCAGTATCAGAAAAGTCAAATGCTCACGTTCAAGTAAGAACCGGATACTTAACTTTATCAGAAGTTCCAGATTTAAACTTCGGTGAAGCAGCTAACAACCCTAACCCACAATTCGGGATTCCGTTGCATGATAACCAAACCGGTAATGGTAAGCCACAATTAGTGGTTGTTGATGGTCGTACCGTCAAAGACCAACCAAATGGTGCTGGTTGGAATGTCTCAGCTGCTTTAGGTCAATTTAATGATCAACCTGGTAATGGTTGGGGTGTTCAATTAAATCAAACCGCTTATAAGAATAGTACTGGCAGTACCGCTGAAGTTAATACTCCATTGCTTCAAGCCGGATCTAACAATTCTACCCAAGTTCTTTCAGCTAATGCTGGTCAAGGTTTAGGATCAACTTCAGTTAACTACTCAAAGAGTACTGACGCTAGTTTGAACATGCCAGCTAACGTTACTCCAGCTGATTACAACGCACAAATTACTTGGACTCTTAACGCACAAGGCCCACAAAACCCAACTAACTAATAGTTCTCTTTACGGGTGTGTATTGTATAACCAAGAAGACAGACCACGTACGGTTTGTCTTCTTTTTAGTAAATTAGAAAATTAATTAAGTAGGACGTGATTGTAATTTTATCAAGGTTGAAGAAATTCTGGTTACCGTTTTTACTTGCCGTTGCAACCATTCTTTTGATGATTCCGATACTTGGAACCTTAAAAACAAATGCAGCCCAAGGTCCATCAATTGCGGTTAAACCGAATTACACTAAGAATCAAATTAAGCAAGATGGAGTGATCTTTGTTCAAACCAAGCCGGGTCAAACCCAACAAATTAGTTTGAGCATCGTTAATTTATCCAAATCACCCCAGTCCTTTAGCATTGAACCAACAACTGCTTTTACTTCCGGTGGTGGTGCCATTGCGCTCAATCCGACTAATAAGTTTCCGACTGATAAAACTTTGAAGTATAAATTCAAGGATTTAGTCCAAGGAGACAAAAAGCAGACGATTAACTTAGCTCCTAACAAGGGAACCAACGTTAACTTTAACGTAAAAGCTCCTGACAAGACCTATCAAGGTGTCATCATGGGGGGACTGTACGTTAGTCCACAGTTACCACCTTCTGCAGCTAAATTAAGGGGAGTCAGCGTTAATAATAAGTTTGCTTTAGCAATGCCCGTCTATCTTCGTGACAACACTAATCAAACCATTAAACCAAAGCTTACGGCTCAAGGCATTAAACCGGGGAAGGTAGCTAGTGAACCGGTGATTTATACCAAGTTGGCAAACGAAAAGCCCACGACGGTTAGTCAAATGCATTTAAAAGACAAGATTTACCGAAAGAGTAATCCGAAGAAGGTCTTGAGTAAGGCCAACCAGAGTGGCTTAAGTATGGCGCCTAATTCCAACTTTAATTTTATGAATAATTTTGGCAAAAACGCGTTGTTACCCGGTAATTATCATTTGAGTTTGCAGGCTTCAGACATTAACGGAAACAAGTGGGATATTGAAAAAGATTTCCATATCTCAATTGCTCAGGCAGCAATTAATAATGCTAATAAAAACTGGTGGTGGATCATCCTATTGATTATCTTGTTAATCTTAATCTTGATCTTATGCTACGTTTTGTACCGTCAACACAAAAAACAAAAGGATTTGATTGCCGCACAGCAAGCAGAACTTGATAAAAGAAACGATCAATCTAAATAACTAGGTTGGGAGATGTACAAATGCGAATACAATGTTCTAAGTTTTTAAGGATGGTACTGTTAACTGGATTAACTATTTTAATAGCCGTTGGGTTAGGAGCAAACGCTGCTTCGTTTGCGAAGAGTGAATCTAATTCAAATACCACAATTCGAATTGGTAGAAACGTAACTCCGGCACCCAATGGACAGGGTGGTCAACCTGAAGATATGTCTAATAAAACCCCAGGTTCCTCTGAATCAGAAGGCACTAAAATTCCGCCAACCATTGCTGTTAGTGGGGAGCAACAAGGTACGTTACCTCAAACAGGACAAATGCTTAAATGGGGCACAATGGTAGCCGGAGTGATTTTTCTCTTTATCGCTTTTCTGATTATATTAAACCGTCATTTCATTAAAAAATTAGAATTGAAGAATTCGAAATAAAATTCAAATGCGAAAACTAATTAAAATTATAATTTTAGTTGGAGTTTTGTTGATTGAACTGTTTGTGCCAATGACTTCCCAGGCCAATTCGGATGATTATCCGTCATTTTCTGCCACGCCGGTTTTGGGTGGACTTCCACTTCAAAAGGGCAAAGAGTATTTTGCGATTCAAGCTAAACCGAATCGGGAATACCAGCTCCCGCTTCTTTTGAAAAATCACGGAGACCGTCCCATTAAAATTAGGTTAACGCTGAATAATGCAACGACCACGTCGAGTGGCAGTATTTCATACGCTAATCCAAGCGTGCTTAAAAATGATCAGAATTCGGTTTCTAGACAAGTTGTTGGAAAACTTAAAAGAGAAGTGAATTTGGCTCCGGATGCAAGTAAGGTAGTCAATTACCAAATCAGGACAAATTCACGAGTTATGGGAACAGAACTTGCTGGCATTACTGCTACTGGAGTGGTTCCTTCCGTTTCAAACGAGAAGGTTAACAGTTTAGCCAGTTACGTTATTGGAGTTTCGTTAAGTGGACAGGATGGATTGAAATTAGATCGTTTAAAAATTTCAAACATCGAGAGTGGAAATTATGATGGATTAAATGCGTTTAAAGTTACGATTAAGAATAATTACCCACAGCTGATTCAACATGCGAGGGTGCGAGTCAAAGTTTTTCATAACGAAAAATTGGATACGATAAAGGAATATTCGGATGTCAGTATTGCCCCGAATACTCCTTTGGTGTGGACAATTCCCTATCAAAAATTGCAGCCTGGTAGGTATCGGATGGATGTTATGATCCATTCTGACAAGCAAACGGTTCGATTGCACAAGACGTTTACCCCACTAAAGTTATCAAACCAAGTAGAGTCATACGTACCGGTTTTAATTGCGGTATTTTTGACCATCGAAATTTGGATTATTTTTTGGATTTGTCGGATGTTCTATCACAAAAAGAAAAATAAAAAGAATTGAGAAAAAATGAGAATAAAAAGAGAAGTACTTTATAAGCTATTAATAGGAGTGGTTTGTACTGCTGTATTTATGATTTGTGGCGCAATGATGAGTGTTAGGGCGGATCCAGATAATCCGTATAACATTCCTGCACCACCAGAATCAGGTCCGTCAATGGATGAATTTATGTTTGCTGGGGTTCAACCGAATGAAAGCGTTCAAAAAAGATATCCCAACGTTCAGGTGGTAACTGATAATACTGGTGATGATCATTCTGCTCAAACCATGTGGTGGAAGAACCAAGTTGATTTACAAAAACCGTTTACAATTAAGTTTTACGTTTATATGAAAAACCCGAAAAAAGTTAAAACATTAGCTGATGGACTGACCTTTACCCTGCAAAATGACAATCCAAATGCCATCGGATCATCGGGTGAATCACTCGGTTCATATGGAAATGTCCGAACCGCTTCAAAGGCAATTGACAATGATCATGTTAATCCTAAAAAGGCATATTTGAGGACCCAATTTATTCACAATGCTTTATCGTTTGAGTTTGATCCATACTACAACGGAGATTATAGTGACCATAAATTGCCGCGAAAGATTCCGCATACGGCGTTCATTTATCCAAATGAATTCACTGGTCCATTTGACTGGCACGATAAAGATCATATTGGAATCAATCACCATGATTATAGTCAGACGCCATCTTTAACGGCTAATCAGGGAACATGGATCCCGGTGACTTACAAGTGGATGCCTAATGACTGGCAACCAGATAGTAACGCCAGGTCGGATCATGCCACCGCAACGGTTACTTATAATGATCCCAAGTCTGGTCACTCAATTGACGGAATTGATCAGCATACCACTACTGAAAATGTTCCTTTGAGCCAATTTCAAGGTGACTACGCATGGTGGGGATTTACTGGTGCAACTGGTGCGTTGAACATGGTCAGTGCCATTGCCAATACCGAAATTCCTCAGATTCCTGGAGTTAAAAAATTAGTTTGTGATTTAAGTGCACTTCAACGTGAGGGGAAGTATAAGGATATTAATCCCTATGATAGTGATACCGGTGCCGCAAATGACATGATTAAGGAAATCGATCCAAGTGAATTTAAGGACCTTGTCACTAACGCTAAGGTTGGAGACGTGATGCTTTATAAGGTCGATACCTACAACTACAAAGATAATGGTTTAGGAAATACCTGGGATAACGTTAAGGTTACGGATGACATGACCAATCTAGGGATGCGTGGTCTGGACGATAACGATCAAATCGTGGCGGAATACCCCAACGGAATTGAACCCATCGACGATGATGGGAAACCTGACTCGGTTGGATTTCGCACGATTATTACTGATCCAGATCCTAATACTAAGCAGAATACGGTAACCGCTAAGGGAAGTAACTTTACGGCACCGGATGACGGAGTGGTTAAGTCAAGTCAGGCGACCGTCGAAATGTCGAATAACCCGTACGACAACGTTAAACCACGGGTTATTTTACAAAACCAGATGTCAAATGACGGTGGCAATACTTGGACCAATAATCTGACCGACGTCAAAGACGGAAGTGAGGTTCAGTACAAGATTTCCCTTCATAACATGATTGAAGGCACGCAGTTTAAAGATGGTTCGTATTCATTTGTGGTTCCAAGTATTAAAGACATCAAGAACATTGATGTTAACGGAGAACCAATTAGTAATAGTGATTATACGGTAAGTGACACCAACGATTATGAGATTAGTGGGAAAGACTCCAACTCTAACTTTAAGAACGCTAAGAAGATTACGATTAAGAATCTTCCAGACATGAATGGTCGAGCTGTAACTAATATTACCGCTGACCTTCAACTCGGTGACAATAATCCTGATAATATGAGTTCAATTCCTGAATTGACGGGAACCGATCGCAACCAGGATTCACTTAAGTTTCAAGGACGAAAAGAAACGTATAATTTCTATAATGGATCGGTTGTTTTGAATCAACCGCAGGATTTAGACTACGGCTTTCAAAATGACTACTTCTTTAAGGATCAGTACATGCAACCAAGAAACCTTGGCAAGAAAAAGACCCCGATTGACATCAACAAAGGGTACGAGGTTGCTAGTTTAACCGATGATCGTCGTGTTAAGAGTCCGTACAGTGTCTGGCTCTCTCAGGAGAATACTCCTGAAAATCCACATGAGATTGGGAGGCCCGGGTCACCATTTTCACTGGCTTACTTTGCCTTAAACAGCAAGCAACCAACCATTTTGAATCCAGGAATTGGCAACGTCCAGGTTTACAACTATCCTGGAAAAAAGGAAGATGGTAAGATTACGACTCCAATTAAATGGAATGCTAATCAAGGACTTGATTTAAGGATGAACCAGAGTGGAAGTGCCGTCGGTAGTACCGGGGGATATGACGCTACGCTTAACTGGAGCATCAAGTATGGTTCAAAAGATAGTGGAACACCATAAAGACGGTTAATCAGTGATCGCGGTTATGATATGTTTTGCCAAACGGAAGGCTATCAATGATTTGATAGCCTTTTTTGTTGCATGTAAAAAACATAACGGTAGTCGCTGTGAAATGCTTTCTGATGGGCTTAAAATCTCCATAATGGCGTGCTATAATTAGCGTAAATCTATCAAAGTGAGGAAACGTTATGGGTGAAATCAAGAAAAAAATGAAAGATCGACTTGATGCCTTCAGTGACGCCATTATTGCCATCATTATTACCGTGATGGTGTTGGAACTGCCGATTGAGAAGATTGGTGGAAACGTTGAGTATCTGGTTCTATTTCGTGCCATTGGAATTTATGCCGTTAGTTTTTGTTTTGTTGGGAACTTGTGGTACCAGCATGCACAAGTATTCAACGATACCGAAAAAGTAGCCAACAAGACGGTTGTCATGGACCTGGTGTTCCTCTTTTTCATGTCGTTAATTCCAACTTTTACAAAGCTTATGACCGACGATACATCGCAAATCACGGTGATGCTTTATGGCACTCTTTCACTAATTTTATTGGTGGTCTTTCGCATCATTGTGTCGCAAATTGCGGAAGTCAAGTACCGAAAGCACTCCAAGCAACATGAAGTTTTCAACTATATTTTTGCCAGAAACTTTAACTATTCAATCGCGGCGTACGTTATTTTGATTATTTTGGCGTTTTTCTTTCCTAGAATTGCTTTGACTTTATTTATCATTATCCCAATTTGGTCGTTTATTGAAAACAGCCACGAGCACGGGACCTTGAACTTGGCTAATCAAGGAATGGAAGAGGGCCAGGTTAATTTAACTGAGTCGGTTAAAAATTTGACAGCTGATCAGAAAAAATCCTTAAAAGCCAAGTTAGCTTCGACGATTAAGGCGTCAAAGGGTACTGATGATGAGAAAGAAAAGCATGAGATTTGGACCCAGTTTGCCAAGTGGGCCGCTGATCAGAGGTAAAACTTAAAGCATTGCTATAAAATATTTTTAGGGATTGACGTCAATGAACAAACGATGTCAGTCCCTTTTTCTTTAACATTTTCTTTCAAAGTTAAATATATGTTAAAATTTATCTAAAGGTAGGTGTTAAATATGAAGAAAAACGCATTTACTAGTCGTATCAGTTTACTGTGGACGGCCATGGCCATGATTTTATTTGGCACTAGTGTGGTTGAAGGCATCCAAGAGATCATCTATGGTTTTCCTATTGGTTTCATTGACTGGATTTTGATTATTTTAAGTGCCCTCTGTATCATTATTTGGGCGGTCACTTTATTTATTAAGAATCCAGCAATGGAGATTGCAGGTGAAATTACTCCAAAGCAACGTATTTGGGGTGGGATTGTGACCCTGATTGTGTTTCTTTTGGTAATAATTGGAATTTCTCATCTTTCCGTCATGTGGACTGATTTAATCCTGATTCTAGGGTTTATTGGCTTTTTACTTAACGAAGTATGGACGTTTAAAGATTAAAATTTTTGATAATTAAATCTGAAAAAAATCCATTCCAATGTTGAATTGGGATGGATTTTTTTGTTTACCTATAATTATTTGAATATGAAGATGGAGATAATGAGAAAAAAGAGATAAGCGGCTGCTGGAATGGCAGTCTTCCGCATTACCGTCCCCTCCTGTCCTTTCAATCCAACTACTCCACTCACTGAAACAATGTTGTAGACACAAATCATGTTCCCAACCGCAGCACCGATGACTTGACCGGCGAGGATGAGAAATTTGTCTAAGCCAGCGTCCACGGCGACATCAGCCTGAATTGATGAAAAAGTCAGGGTGGAGACGGTCGTGCTCCCGGTGACAAATGAGCCAACCGCGCCTAAAATTGGCGCGATTGCTAACCAGACGCCGTGCAGGTGAGTAGCCATAAACGATGCCAAGTAACCGGGCATGCTGTCTAGTTTGGCGCCGTTAAAATTGGTGTTAGTAAAGACCTGGACCATGATTAAAGTCACAATTAAGGTCAGAAGCGTGGTCTTCATTGATTTCACCACGTCCCACGCTTCGTGTGAAAACGAACGAAATGATTCTTCACGAAGCAGAACCGTTAGTAGGGCAACAATCAAGAGGACGGTTCCCGGTGAAGCTAAAAGGAGCCAGCTCGAGTCAATTGCCTTAAAGCCAAGAATGTTGGTTAATGATAGGTTGACGTGGCTGTTTAACCAGTTATGGACCGGTTTGACGAGTTTAGGGATTACCAGTAAAACGACCACGAGGACGTATGGTAACCACGCTCTAATTAGTGAAATGTCGGTTCGGGGCTCTTTGATAGTTACTTTTTCGGACTGCTGCCATGGATTTTTCTTAACATCCCTTGGTAGTAAGATGTTGAATTTAATACTTAAGATGGCAAAGATCAGCGCAATGATGGGGCTGATAACGGATGTTAGTTCGTACCCCAGTAATAATTGACTGATAATGGTTGAAGTCGAGTAGATTAACCCAATGGCAAGACACCATGGAGTAACCTGTAAAACTGATTTGAAGCGGTGCTTGGTGTATTGATTGGGAAGCAAAAAGACCAGCATAACGATGAGGATCAGCGGAACCAGGGTCCCACTGATTAACTCGAGGTTAGCAATCTTTAACCCGACTTTGCCCATCTCAGCGGGACTAACGGTGTTACTTAGACCAACTGTTATTGGAGTTCCTACGGCTCCAAACGAGGCGGCAGTTGAGTCGGCTACAAGGGCTAAAACGATTGAAGAGAGCGGTTTAAAGCCCAGAGCAATTAGCAGTGGCGCGGTGACCATGGCTGGAGCACCGAAGCCCGAGACTCCCTCAATTAGGGACCCAAACAGAAAGACAATCAGGATGGCTTGCAGGCGCATGTCGGTGGTTAAATTGGTGAAGCCAGCGTTAATCCGGTCCACTGATCCGGTGTATTCCAGTGCTCTTAGTAATAACAGTGCCCCAAGGAGGATCCAGGCAATCGTTAGACTTTTGTGGACTCCCTGAATGGCTGAAGCTGCCAGAGCTTTCATTGGCATCTTCCAAACCAATAAACTAGCTAAAATAACAAGTATTGCCGTTACACTCATTCCCTTTAAAGCTGGCATGTTTAAAAAGCCCAGCAGAATTATTGGGACTAGTATCGGAAACATTGAAACTAATAATTCCATATAATGTTTTCTCCTCTTAGTGCTTTGCGGTAAAGATGTCTTATAACTATTATACATGAGTCAATGGTTTCAAGCTAAGAGGATTGGGTAGTGAAAATGTAAAATGAAACGCCCCCTCACCAAAGGGACGTCTCATTTTTGCTTATTTACTTAGATATTTCTTTTCGTAGTGGTGGTACAAAAGATAACCCACAATACCAAACAAGACAGGTCCAACGACCATCCAGATACTGCTTACGTAGTTGCCACTCAAAGCGGGAGCGATAATCGTAAAAATAATGGCAAAACCGACCGTTAGCATTACGACACAGACCGCTAATTTGGCGACCAGTGAATTCTTGTAGAAGACAAAGGGCTTCTTGATTTTCTGGTTGGCTTTAAAACCAATGAACGAGAAGGCAATGAACAGGTACGGAATTACCATGGCCACGTTGGTCATCTGAACCAGGATGTTGAAGAAAGCTTTGGCACTTTGTCCTCCAAATGAGATTACGAGGATGAATAAGATGACTAAGAGTCCCTGAATCACCATGGCATTGCCTGGTACGTTGTGTCTGTTGATTTTGGTAAAGAACCTCGGCCAAATTTCCTTGGGAGTGCCCTCCACGATCGTCTTGATTGGCGAAATGACGAGTGTGATGAAGGCCCCACTCAGTGCTAGAAAAATGGAAACCCCAACGTAACGGCTGACCCACATCCCGATTTGAACGGAGACGCTATGAGGAAAGTTCAGGGCGGTCCCCAGTTGATAACCAAAGTTATTCATGATAACGAAGGGGATGTTGACTAGGTTAATGTTGTGTTTTGAACCCAAGACCTGGTTCCAGTTCGTAAAAGCTCCAACCATGAAAATCCCAATCGAATAGACGACGGAAATGGTGATGGCCGAGATGGTGATTCCCTTAGGAAAAGTCTTTTCGGGAGTCTTGGTTTGATCGACGAGGCCCCCAATGGTTTCTAGTCCACCGTAGGCAAAGATGGCGTATACGATAAATCCGAGGACATTAATTAATGAATCGTATTGCGGATTGGGTGATACTAAGACGGCTTTCCAGGAGAGCGGCTGAAAGGTATGTCCGTTAATTAAAAGGATGATGGCCCCACCAACAATGAGGATTACATTGGTTAGCATTGCCGCAAACCCGCCGATGGAAGTGACCTTCTGAATTTGACTGATCCCACGGGTAGCAATGAACGTAATCACGATCATCAAAAGGACGGCTAAAAGGCCGATGGTTTCAACACTTGAAAGTCCAAAGAGGTGAGCATCTGACGTTTTATCAACGCCGAAGATTGCATTTGAAAGTGGGACCCAGATGGCGGAACTGGTGTTGACCATCCAGATGATGGCGGAAGCATACCACATTGAGATTCCCGTGAAGGCGAATTTAGGATTAACTGATTCGCTCATCCAAGTGTAGATGCCACCGTGCTTTTCTGAAAAAGCCGCACCAAACTCCGCAATCATGAACGCGAACGGGATGAAGAAGCAGAGCGCTGCCAGGATGTACCAGATGATTGAGGCATACCCCATTAGGTAGAACGCTCTGGAAATGTTCGCTGATCCGAAGACGGATGTAAAGATCATTAAGACTAACGCAAATAATGATAACTTTTTATTGTCCATCAAATGTAACCTCCAATTTCTTAAATAATTCTTAAAGTATAACAGGAAAATCCTGATTTGTGACACAAAAAAAGAATTCATTGCTGAATTCCTTATTTTTTGAATTGAATTTTAACGTATTCGCGATACTTGGGCAAAGTCTTGATTAACTCTTCGTGAGTCCCGTGTCCACTGATTTCACCGTGGTCAACAAAGTAAATGTCGTCTGAATCAACGATGGTACTCAATCGGTGAGCAATAATGAGGGTAGTACGACCCTTCATGAGTTGATGAAGCGCCTTTTGAACCATGGCCTCTGATTGTGAATCAAGACTGGCCGTGGCTTCGTCAAGCATCAAGATTTTTGGATCTCGCAAAAAGGCCCGAGCGATCGCGAGTCGTTGCCTTTGGCCACCACTGACCTTGATTCCTCGTTCACCAACTTGAGTGGAAAGTCCGTCGGGCATCTCTTTCACAAAGCCCTCCGCGTACGCCAGGCTTAGGACGTGCCAGAGTTGGTCATCGGTAAACTGCTCGTCTAGTCCATAGGTCAAATTATGGCGAATCGTCCCCGCCATGATGGCTGAATCCTGACTAACCAGTCCGATTTGATGCCGCCAGTTGGAGAGGTTAATGTCCTCGATGTTTTCCTTGCCAATTGTAAGGGTGCCAGACGTTGGTTGGTAGTAACGTTCAATCAAACTGAAGATGGTTGATTTTCCACTTCCAGAAGGTCCAACGAAGGCCGTAGTTTGATTGGGCTTGGCGGCAACGTTGACGTTTTTTAGGACCGGTTCGTCGGGGTCGTAGGCAAAACTAACGTCATTGAGACGCAACGTTTTACCTCCAATATCATCCGAGAATCCTGACGCAAAGTCTTCTTCGGGTTCAATGAGGAGTTCTCGGACGTGTTCGGTAGAACCATTGGCCTTCGAGAGGTCAGTGACAAAACGACCCAGCATGCTAACGGGACCAATGATTTGAAACAGGTACATTAGAAAGGCAAACATGGTTCCGATGGTCATGGCTCCAATGGCAACCCGATGAGCGCCATATGCCAAGATTCCAACAATCATAGCCATCATGACCGTGTTCAGGATTGGTCCTGCAATGGAATCGTAGACCGACTCTTTGAGGCCGATTCGATACAGATTGTGAATCAAGTTAGAACCAGCGTTGGTTTCGTACGGTTCGGCATTTGATGATTTGACTAAGCGAATTTCGTTTAAAGTTTCCTGCGCCTTTCCGCTGAAATCAGCCATTTGGTCCTGACGCGACTTCCCAATCTGACTCGACTTGTGAATGATTGGTCGCATCACGGTCATGACGATGGGAATGGCAATAAACATGATTAAGGCCATTCGCCAGTCCATGATGAGCATGATGATTAAAGCCCCGATTAGTTGAAAGATCGATGTAATCGTGTTGGGAAATGAAACTGACAGTAAGTCTTTAATCTGATCCGTGTCACTCACGAGCCGCGAAGTCATTTTTCCGGTCTTCACGCTATCGAAGTAGTGAACGTTTAACTTCACCATTTTCTCCCATAGTAGTTCTCGAAGGTTAGCCACGACGTCTTCACCGAAGAAACCCAGGAGCGTTCCTGAGCCCGCGTTAATTAGGGCACTTAAGACGAATAAAATAACCATGGCAAAAATCAGGACTAGACTCACGCCCTTGGCGAAGTCGTTCACCATGACCTGGGCAATCTTTGGAACCGTTAGTTGGGCTCCAGTAGCGACTAGTCCCAGGATCAGTCCGACCATTAGTTGCCAGTAGTGGGGTTTAGTTTGTCGAATTAAATGGAAGAATCCCCGAAAGTTGAAGGATCCGTTATTTTTTTGGTTTTTCTTTTTCACGTTATCACTCCTTAAATCGTAACTACTATCCTATCACAAATCGACTTGCTTGAAACGAATATTCATTCCGATTATCCTGATCGTAGAAACACATTGAGAGGAGTTCTCATCATGGAATATGAGTATTACACGTTAAATAACGGAATGCAGGTTCCGAAGATTGGATTTGGGACCTATCTTTTAAAGGGTTTTGAAGGTGCAATGGCGATCACTTCTGCCATTCATAAGGGTTACCGGTTAATCGACACTGCCTACAATTATGAAAACGAAGGGGCCGTTGGTCGTGGAATTGAAAACTCGAACGTCCGGCGTTCTGATTTGTTGGTAACTTCAAAGTTGCCAGGCCGTTACTACGACCGAAAGAGTGCCATTAATGCCATTCAAGAGTCACTTTATCGGGCTGGTCTAGACTACTTTGATATCTACTTGTTGCACTGGCCTAATCCCAAAGAGGGGAACTACGTTGAAGCATGGCAAGCACTGATCGATGCCCAACAGTACGGTTTGATTCGGACGATTGGAGTCTGTAACTTCCTACCTGACTACTTGGACAAGCTAGTTGATGAGACGGGCGTCATGCCGTCAATCAACCAGATTGAACTTCATCCCTACTTTAATCAGGCTGATATGCGTCACTATGATGAGGAACACGGGATTTTAACCGAGGACTGGAGCCCACTTGGTCGTGCCAGTGAGATGTTAAAGAACCCAGTTCTGGTTGACATGGCCGCTAAGTACCATAAAAACGTTGGTCAATTGATTTTACGCTGGGAGATTCAGTTGGGAACGCTGCCAATTCCTAAGTCAGCTCATCCTGGTAGACAGAGTGGTAATTTGAACGTCTTTGACTTTGAGATTACTCCTGAAGATATGGAAACGATTGATTCGTTAACCAAGCCAGATGGTCGAACTCATAATCAAGATCCAGCCACTTACGAAGAATTTTAGATTAATTAATGCTTGAAATCAATTAATAAAGGAGGCCCACTTCTGGGTCTCCTTTTTGTACGGATTAATTAATAAATAATTTCAAGGACTCTTTGAAGCCGATGGAGTAATTTTTCGGAATCTTTGGGAGATTCCATTGCTTCTTTAATCGTCTGGTGGCACAGAACGGTAATGGCCCACCGTTTGGCTGGCAGCTTAATGATTGCCGAATCATCAATGTTTTTCTGATTATGCAGGATGTCCATCTGAATAAATTCAAAGTATTCACTTTCAGCACTATCTTCTAGAAAGGAACGGGCGGCATCAACGTAGTCGCTTGGTTTCAGTTCATCAAGCTTTTTATTTGTGAAAGGCTGGTGAATGGTTGATAAAACCAGTCTGCGCGTGTAATCATAGCCGCCCTTTAAGGTAATGAAGTATTTGTAGTAGGCTCCACGTGAGATTTTGGCATCCTTGATGATCCTGGCAACTTGGGCGTCAGAGAAGGGATGAGCGGAAAATTCATTTAAAAGGGCACTGTTGATGCGATCCTTTTTTGCCTGGGGGAGATTTACAAAAGTTGACGATGGCATAAAAAATCCTTCCTTCTATGTAATAATTTAATTATACCCACATGTTGACACGGTGTTAACCGCTAATTTATCATAATTGGCTCATTAAAAGTCCGAATAAACAAGCGATGATTCCATGATTTCCCCCTTTCATAATAAAAGACCGAACATAAATGTCCGATCTTAATTGTTAGGATTAAGTTATGCGAAGATGTAGCCAAATCCACCAGGGCCAACGTGGGTCATAACGATGGGACTTGTCAGACGGCAGGTGACGTCGATGTCAGGTCTAGCTTCCTTGATCTTAGCGGCAATTTTCTTTGGGGCCGTTCCGTCGTCAACGTATGAAAGACCAACTTCGGAAATGGCCTTATTATTAATGATTTCATCGGTGACCTGATTGGCAATCTTGGTCATTTTCTTGATGCCACGGCACTTGTACTTCAGTTTTAAAGTTCCCTCAGTCAGTTGAATTACGGGCTTTAGTTGAATTAGTGAGGAAATAAAGCCAACCGCCCGGCTAGCACGCCCACCCTTGACCATGTAATCAAAACTGTTGATGAAAACGTAGGTCATAATGGTTGGTACAAAAGCCTTTAAATTGTCCATAATTTCGTTAACAGACTTGCCTTGATCGGCCAATTTTTTGGCACGTATGACAGCAAAAGTAAGACCACTATCAGTTGAATCACTGTCTAGGACTGAGATGTCTCCGCCCACTTGTTTGGCAGCGGTCCTAGCCGTCTCAACCGTTCCACTTAAAACCTTGGTTAAATGAATGGAGATGATTGAAGCGTCTGGATCTTCTTTTTGAATTTTTTCGTAGGCTTGAATGAATTGACCTAGCGAAGGTTGACTGGTCTTCGGAAATTCTTTGTCGTTTGCAAGATGATCGGAGAATTCTTTTCTGGTAATGTCAACACCATCTTCATAAGTTTTGCCATCAATGGTAACCTGAAGTGGTACGACTGTGAGATTATTTTTTTGAATTTCATCTGGGGTTAATTGAGCAGTTGAATCAGTAACAATATGAATCATGTGTTTCTCCCTCCAATTAACGTTTCGTTAATTTGCCTTATGGACCTTAATTATAGTAGAAGGATCGGTTTTTTCCCAGTTAAAATTGGATTTAATTTTAGTAGAGAGTTTGGTTAAGCGTGGGACAGGTAACTTCATCTTTGAAAGTGCGGTTACATAGTGTGAATGGTGTAACCGGTTGGCAATCACATTATAAAAATTATAAATTAGAGAAAGAAGTAGCTTTTTTGTCGCAAACAAGATATAACTATATTAGGGAGAAAAGCAGGGAGTTTCATCATGAAAAATAAAATGAAAATCCTGCTAACCAGTGTTGTTTCGGTGCTGGTAGCGGGTTCAATGGTAGCCGGATTGGTTGCCAAAAAGCGTGATAACGAAAAGAAGCATGCGACAAAAAAGTAAGCATTGCTGATTATTAGGGGGATTTCAACTACGGTTGAGTTTCCCCTTTTATTATGGTCGATCGTGTAAGCGTTGAAATTAAAGAAAAAATAAATAATGAAATGAGGCAAGCAAATGGTAAAGGGAAAGAAAAAAGAATTAAGGCTTAGTACCGTTTTAATCTATTCGTTACTATTAAATACCGGGTCATCCTTTATGTGGCCGCTAACCACGGTCTACATGCATAATTACCTTCATGAATCTCTGACAACGGCCGGCATCGTGCTGTTTGCCATGTCAATGTTCATGATTATTGGGAACTATCTGGGTGGTTATCTTTTCGATCGCTGGTCACCATATAAGACCGCCATCATCAGTGTCCTAATTACGATGACTTCGATTGTGACTTTGATCTTCTTTCACGGCTGGCCCATTTTTGGAATTATGTTACTGCTGTACGGACTGGGTAACGGCTCCAGCATGACGCTCTTAAATTCGTACGCATCGATGATCACCTCTAAAAGTACGCGATACGTTTTTAATTCGTTGTACGTGGGGCTTAATCTGGGGGTCGTTGTCGGAACCGCGTTGGTTGGTTTCTTGATGAAGTACGGAATTTCGATTGTTTTCATCGTGGCAACGGGTTTTTACATTGTGTTGTTGTTGATGACGATTTTTGAATTTAACATTAAATTACATCGACCAGAACCGACGGCCGTTAAGCGTTCACAAGATGACGACGATGTTTCTGAGAAGAAGAGTCGCGGTTTAAAACTGATTTGGCTAATCTGCATCATGGTTTTTTGTATTTATATGAGTTATACGCTCTGGGAAAGTGTCATGTCAGTCCACATGACTCAACTAGGGATCTCATTTGAAAATTACAGTTTCTTGTGGACGATTAATGGGTTATTGATTGTTTTCATTCAACCGATTATTAATAAAATCGGGGCTCGGTTTAAGATGAGTCGTCAGATTGCCTTTGGGGTAATCATTTTCGCGCTAAGCTTCTTTATGTTAATATTTGCTAAACAGTACGCCGTTTTCGTGATTATCATGGTCATTTTGACCTTTGGTGAAATGAATGGATTACCGGGAATTCCGGCGTGGATCGATACGTTAGCGGACCCCAGACAAAAGGGGAAGTTTCAGGGACTATTTAATATTTTTATGTCACTTGGAAGAGCAGTGGGACCACTCTTTGGTGGATTAATGGTTGAATTTTTCAACTATCCCGCTTTATTTATCGTATCCGGCGGACTGATTTTATTCGCATTGTTCTGTGTGATGAGCGAATCAAGAAAGTTAAGTAAAACACGTCAAGATTAGTGAGGTAAACCATGGTCGACACTTATTATAAAGATTCAATTGATGTGTCTGACGCACACCAAAATAATTTAAAGCACGTTAACGTCAAACTCCCTAAACACGAAATCACCGTTTTTGTCGGTGAGTCCGGATCGGGGAAATCGTCGTTAGTATTCGACACGATTGCGGCCATGTCACGTCGTGAACTAAACGAAACGTTTCCTAGTTTTTCACAACAGTATCTCCCAAAGTACGGGCAGCCGCAAGTTGGTGACATCAAAAATTTGCCAGTTGCCATTGCAATTGAACAGAAACAACTAACCGGCAACGCCCGGTCGACGCTTGCCACCTATACGGGAATCTACTCGTTATTACGGCTCCTGTTCTCACGGGTTGGAAAGCCATTTGTGGGATACTCGGAGGTCTTTTCGTTTAACCTGCCGCAGGGGATGTGTCCGTACTGTCAGGGATTAGGTTATGTCGATGAAGTTGATGAGTCAAAGTTAATTGATCCAGAAAAGTCACTTAATGACGGAGCGATTACCTTCGTTAGTTTTGGACCCGGAACCTGGCGTTGGCGGGGATACGGTTACAGTGGTTTATTTGATAATGACAAACCAATTAAAGATTATACTCCCGAAGAGTATGACTTGTTGATGCACGCGCCACAACAAAAACTGTCCAATGCGCCCGCTTACTACAAAACGAGCCAGTACGAGGGTGTGGTTCCCAGAATCAAACGTTCAATCATCAACAGTCGTGAGGGTAAGCACCACAAAGAAGCCATTAGTGAGATTGTGACCCGGGAAGTTTGCCCGGTATGTAAGGGAGCTCGACTTAACCCCAGATCTTTGAGTGTTAAGATTAATGATTTTAACATTAACGACGTTTCTAAGATGGACCTGGTTCAGTTCTTGGACTTTTTGGAGTCCATTAAAGATAACCTTGGAGATGAAATCATCCGGGGTTTAGAGTCTAAGATTAAACCTTTAATCGACATTGGATTAGGGTACTTGACCCTCGATCGGACCACCAGCACCTTATCAGGTGGTGAAGTGCAACGTATTAAGATTGCTAAACACCTGACCAATTCATTGTCAGATATTCTGTACGTTTTTGACGAACCAAGTGTGGGTCTTCATCCCCACGACATCGCTTTGATAAAAAAGGCCATGATTAACCTAAAGAAAAAGGGTAATACCATCTTTATCGTTGACCACAACCCAGAGATCATGTCGATTGCCGATCACGTGGTCGAAGTGGGACCAAAATCTGGGGCTGACGGTGGAAAGATTACCTTTACCGGAAGTTATCCAGAAGTGTTGGACTCTGACACCTTGACCGGAAAATGGTTAAGGGCACCCCATCACTTCGCCAAACCACTTCAACCTAAGGGATTTGTAGACTTGAAGCACGTTCACATGCATAACATTGACGACGTGAGTGTCAAGGTACCAACTGGGATTATGACCGTTTTGTCAGGAGTGGCTGGATCTGGTAAGAGTTCACTAGCGGAGGCCATGAAGGACCATCTAAATGGCAATTACGTTGATCTGACGCAAAAACAAGCCGGCATCAGTATTCGTTCAACTCCCGTGACCTATCTCAACATTTTAAACCCAATTCGAAGACTTTTTGCGAAGGCCAACAACGTTTCGACCCAACTCTTTAGTTACAACGGCAAGGGTGCTTGTCCGCGTTGTAAGGGGAAAGGGATCACAATTACCAACATGGCTTTCATGGATCCGGTCGTTCAGACCTGTGAGTTGTGTCACGGAAAACGCTACAGTCAGGAAGCCTTGGGATACAAGTATCACGGTCAAGACATCGCCGACGTTTTGTCAATGTCGGTTGCTCACGCGGCTGAGTTCTTCAAGGATGTTCCTGAAATCGCTAATCCGTTGAAACAGATGAGCGAAGTCGGATTGGATTATTTAGCGTTAAATCAGGCTTTGACCACGCTATCTGGTGGTGAACTGCAACGACTACGATTAGCCCAGATGCTAGAAGAGAAGGGCAAGATTTACTTTCTTGATGAACCCACGGCCGGTCTCCACATGAATGATACGCAACGATTGCTGAAGTTATTTAAACGAATGGTTGCTGATGGCGATTCTCTTATTATCGTTGAACACAACCTTGATGTAATCAGTCAGGCTGATTGGTTGATTGACATGGGACCTGGAGCAGGAACGTACGGTGGAAACGTCCTGTACAGTGGAATTCCTGAGGGATCGGAAAAAGTTCCCCAATCATTTACCGGAAAAGCCCTTAAAAAGTACATGTTGCCTTATAAAGAAAGATAAACAAAAAGAGATCATCACTGATATCAGTGATGATCTCTTTTTGAATTAGAATCCGATGAAAGACTCAATGTTGGCTTTTATCATATTGATACCATCTTGGATGGTCATGATAATTTGTTGAAGAGCATTATTATCCCGTTCACTAGCATTTTGTTCGATTTCTTGTTTGGCTTTTTCAATGACATCTTGAGTTTTTTGGTTAGCTGCATTACTGCCATTGTTGCCACCATTATCAGCGTTGTTCTGGGGTTTATTGTTATAATTTTTAACCACCACGGGCGGATTTTGTTTAACCTGTTGCTGGGCACTCTTTCCTGAACGGTATAAGCCAAAGATTCCCAACAAAATGATAATTAGGAAAATAATGACGATCCAGCGGAACCAGTGGTGTGTCTTCTTTTTAGGAGCACTTTGGTACTGCGTTTGATTGGGTGCTGTTCTATCAACACCCGGGGAAACCACCTGTGCACTTGGTGCGTACACCAAGTTGTAAGTGAGCGTTCCTCTTGCAAAAGTTCCGTTGATATTCTCGTTCGGATTGACGGCCACAACCCGACCCATGTTTGCCGGATAATCAACGTTTCGTTTAAAGGTGACATTAGTGAGGTAACTGACGGCATTCTGATCACCACTAAGTCCCTGAACGACGTATCCCTTTAGGTCAGGGACTTCGATTGAAAATGCTTCCCCGGGAGTTTGCGAATATTTTAATGGGTTAGTCAAATTTTGAGCGTTTTTATCAACAACGTTAATAACTACGTTTCCGACATTGCGGTCCATTCGACTACCAACTGTTTCATTGTTCATTGATTGAGTGCTCCTTTAATCAGTTTATATGCATTATCTTACCATTATTTCTCAATCTCACAAAAAGAATCCAATCCAATTTCCCGCACCTTAATGGGGGATCAGGTGTCGATTAGTCGCTTCAAATGTGATATCATGATTACTGTAAGTGATAGTCATTAACTATCAGACTGAATATTGAGAGGAAGAATGACATGAGCGAAAAAAAGATTATTGAAAAACTCGATGACATTAAAGATTACGAAGACAAAATGGCTGATTTAGTATCAGCAATCTTGACTGACCAACCTTGGGAACAAACTGATGAAGTTCGAAACGTTTACTTCTTGGATGTAACTGATTTTGGGAAAGACCTTCAAGATGTTTTGGACCAAATGAACGTTTTGCGTGACCAATACGATGAAACATTACACTCATACTTGGGTGTTCCATTCATCCCTTACGTTCCACTATCAAAATTAACTGATGCCGCTTTTCAAACTTTAGTTGACGTTGACCCAACGGACAACATCACTAAGACTAAGAAGAACAGTGTCTTTGTTGATTCACGTGTTATTGATAGTAAAGATGGTAAGCACATTAGCTTGGACTTACAATTTAACGAACAATAAGATTAAGTGTAAAGAGAGTTGACACCTTGGTGTTAGCTCTCTTTTTTACGTTCTTTAAATAAATGTTTTAAAATGATTGACAGAAAGTGATTTGAGTTGTTTAATTAGTGGCAATTAAAGAAGAGGAGGAATATTCCATGAATAATCATATTGATCATCAAACCGACCTTTATACTTACTTTACTTGGTACAAGTGCGTATCTAAGTAAGGTTGTTTTGAGGGCCTAATTAGATACCGTAAGGATACTAACTAGGCTAATTACAGATTATCGTTGGATATTCCTAATAACGAATGTGTTTTTAATCCCAGTTAGCATCGAATGTTAACTGGGATTTTTGTCTATCGAAAGGAGAATTAGAATGTCAAAAGCATTAATAAGTAAAATGAATCAAGAAATGCTGCAGCTATCACCATCGTCGATTTTAAAATTTAATGATGAGGTGAGTCAGATTCCTGATATTATTCCGTTAACGTTAGGAGAACCAGACTTTAATACTCCCGAACACGTTAAGGACGCGGCAATTAAAAGTATTCAACAAAATGAGAGTCACTATGCCCCAACCAAGGGAACTAAGCGACTGCGGGATGCAGCTGCGCACTTTTTACAAAGTAAATACGATTTAAACTACGACCCGGAGACGGAGATCATTATGACCGCTGGAGCAACCGGCGGAATTTATACGGCGTTAACATCGGTCTTAAATCCTGGGGATGAGGTTTTAATTCCAACGCCGATTTTTCCACTCTACTTTCCGATTATTAAACTACGGGGAGCCACCCCGGTTTTTATGGACACCTCTAAAACTGACTTTGTCCTTACTCCAGAACAATTAGAACAAAATTTAAGGGATCACCCCAAAACCAAGGCGATTGTCTTGAATTTTCCCACTAATCCCACTGGCAAAACTTATCATCCTGGCGAACTCCAAAAACTGGCCGATGTGATTAAAAAGCATGATATTTTTGTGATTTCTGACGAAATTTACAGCGAACTGGCTTATGACGGCCAACACGCCTCAATCGCTAAATATCTTCCCGAACAAACCATTTTATTGAATGGAGTTTCAAAGTCACACGCGATGACCGGATGGAGAATTGGGATCATGGCGGCGCCTAAAGACATCACTAGTCAACTTGAAAAAATCGATCAATTTACGATCACTTCGACTACCACAAACGCACAAGCTGCGGCCGCCGAAGCACTTGGAAACGGAATGAATGATACTGATGCCATGAAGAAAGAGTACCGAAAGCGACGTGATTTTGTCTACGAGAAATTGAATGCGATGGGCTTTAAGATGGCCAATCCCGATGGAGCTTTTTACATTTTCGCTAAAATCCCAGCTGGCTTAATTCAAAATAGTATGGACTTTAGCTATGATTTAGCCCGTAAAGCTAAGGTGGCCGTCATTCCCGGAAGTTCGTTTGGCCCAGGCGGCGAGGGTTACGTCCGCATTAGTTATGCTACTTCAATGGAAAACTTAAAAGAAGCCATGGACCGAATTACTGAATATATTGAAAAAGAAAGAAAAAAATAGTGGTGACGCCAAAGCCCTTAACTACTTACGATAGTTAAGGGCTCTTTTGCGGTGTATTTTATTTTATTTACAATTACTTGTTTTGGGCTTCTTTTTCCTGAGCCGCTTGACCCAAGATGTTGAGGTAGTTAAACGGACGGTCAAAGTTTGGTTGAAACAGCATGTCAACCATAGCCAGGTCGTCAATGGTGTTTTCGTTTTGAATGGCAACCGAAAGCACGTTAGCGGATTGTGAAATGTCGTAGAGACTGGTCAATGCGCCACCCAAGATTTTACGGGTGTCAGGACTGTAAACCAGTGACATCAGAACGGGAGTCGTGGTAGGCATGAATTCAGGACGATAGTTGTCTTCGACAATTACTTGGTGAGCGTTAATGCCCTGAGCCTTAGCGGCACTCATGGTTAAGCCGGTTGAGGCGAGGTTTCTGTCGTACAACTTCAGACCAGATGAGGATTGCGTTCCCATGTATTTTTCGGTGTCGTTTTCGATGTTCTTTCCAACCAAGATTCCTTGACGAACCGCATTGGTTGCCAGCGGAATGTAGGCGTTTTTGTGGGTTGGATTGTAGTGAACGGCGGCACTGTCACCAGCGGCGAAGATGTCCTTGTTAGAAGCATGCATGTAATCATCGGTGATGATTGCACCGTTTTCAAGCATGTCAACTTGACCCTTGAGTAGACTCGTGTTGGGTTTGAAACCAATGCACAAAATAGCTAGGTCAGCCGTAAATTCGTCACTGCTGGTCTTAATTGAGACTGTATCACCGTTATCAGTGAACTTTTGCACCATTTGGTTTCCTTCAAACTTAACGCCGTGGTCCTTGTAGTCTTTTTCAACGATGTCAGTAAACTTAGGGTCATAGTATTTACTTAAAACCCGGTCAACCCCATCAATCAGGGTAACTTCGTGGCCGGTCTTAGAATAAGCTTCGGCTAACTCAGCTCCAATGTATCCAGCTCCAATAACAGCGATCCGTTTAGCGTCCTTGGCGTCATCGAAAAGCACCTGAGCGTCGGTCCAGTTCTTACAAAGCTTGACGTGATCGCTATGAACGCCCTCGATTGGAGGGACAACCGGAAGGGAACCACTGGTCATTACGAGCTTGTCGTAATGTTCGGTCTTACTTTCACCGGATTCTAAATCCTTAACGGTGATTTCCTTGTTATTTGAGTCGATGTTAGTGACTTCGTGCTTCATTTGCACGTCGGCGCCTAGTCCCTTTAATTCCTTTGGATCGGAATAGAATAGGCCTTTTGGATCCTTAACTTCGCCACCTAGATAAAGAGCGATTCCACATGATAAAAATGAGATATTGTCATTTTTTTCATAGACAGTTAAGTCATAATCGGGATGCTCTTTTAAGATTTGTTTAACCACAAAAGTTCCCGCGTGGGTACAACCAACAACAATAATTTTCATGATGCAACTTACCTCCTAGTGTGAAACAATATTCATGAATTATAGGTTATCCTACCAGATAAAATTGTGAAATGCTAATCAATACACTCATAAAATGGTTCTTATTTATTATTTTTTGAAAGCGACTTCATTACTATACTCTCTGGCTCTTTCACACATGGTTTGATAAATGCGAACGACATCACGATCGGTGCCCCTTAATTCGTATTCTGCAATTTCAGGGACGTTAAAACGTTCCGCATATCTTCTGGCTGTGAGACAAAATTGGACGTTAAAATTGCGATTACCACTGCCGACGATTCCCATGCAGTAGTCGGCGTTATGGTTGTAAGCAACGTATTCGCCCATGGTGTTGGTCATGAGTTCTTTGACCCCGTTATCGATTCCATTTCCACCGTCAAGGTAGGTCGGCACGAAAACAAAGTACGGTGATGTTTCGTCAGCAAAGTCACTTTGATCTGAGATTTCGGTTGGTTCAATTAGTGGGTTACTAGCATCTTTTTGGTGCTCGGTTTCCGCGTAGTCCTCTAAATTTTGCACGAAGTTGCGGGTGTTACCGGCAATTGAGATGTATAAAATGCGAATGGGTTTGATGATTACTACCTCCTTAAATATGAAAAATAGTCACTATTAGTGTAACCTCTAACAAGTTTAAATGCACAGAATCTTAGAAGTCAAAGCAGCCAAAAAACGCACGGAATTAGTTATCCGTACGTTTTTAATTTAATTTCGTTTCTTTACGATCCAGATGACGATCCCACTGATAGCGAGGATTAAAATTCCGAAGGCGCTCGCAATTGCTCCTAATAGCAGTCCCGGAGTTTGGTATTTCAATTCAATCTGGTGTTTACCAGCTTGAATGGGTGCTCCGACAAAGCCAGTGTTGACCCGAGTAGTTGGTACCTGCTTGCCGTCGACGAAGAGTTTCCATCCCGTTGAATAGGGAATGGAAGTGGTTAAGACGGACTTCTTCTTGTTATTACTGATTCCCTTGACCTCGTTCTTTTTAACCTGAAGGTTTTGGAGACGGTTACGTTGAAGTTTTTGAATCCGTTGTTCATACGAATTGCCAAACGGAACGGCAATAATCTTGGCGTGTTTAAAATTAATCTGGTGGACACCATCAAACGTCAATTTAATTTGATTGCGGCGTTTGGTGGAATACCCTAGGTTAATCAAAGCGTTTTTCTTTTGCGTGTAGTTTGAGAGATTGTCGCGTCCATACTGTGAGTAACCGTTCTTCATTCCTTTCGTTGCAACATTTAAGGAGTACTGACCGACAAACGGAGTGTGGAGGTTCTTTCTTTTCTCGTTTAGTTTCATCATCCGCGTGTAGGGTTGATTTTTGATGGCGTGCTGTCTTTTGGTCATGCTTTCCTTTGAAGCCGACGAGTAATCGTGACTCTGAATGCCCTCTAATTGTAAGTAAATTTCGGCATTTTTGGTGCGGTTAGGTTGCTTAATCTTAAGAAAATACGGAACTGATTTACCGAGGACATCCTTAGTTACCACGCGGAGACCGTCCTGATTTTGCTTCTTGGTGTCATTTTCCAGTTGGACGTTTTCGGAAAGGATCTTTAAGGCGGTCTTCTGAGACGTGTGATTAATGGTTGGTTCGTTGTACTCAACGCTCTTAGAATTGTTAGTGAATGCCGTTAATTTATCGTAGTTATCAAGGGTCTTTTCGTAGTCCGGTTGCACTTCATAACTAAGTTGCTTCTGATTATGTTTCAACTTGGCTGATTTGATGCCCTTAATTGGCGAATCAACATGGACCCCACTGATCATTGCTTGTTCACGCTCGGTTGGGGATAATTTTTGGTACTGTCGGTTTGAGATCGTTTGATCCTGGGTGTAAGCAATTGGAAGTGCGTTCTTGTTTTTTAAAACGTAGGTTCCGTCGGGGTCTTTTTGGTTCACGAGTGGGTTGTCAGACGCAAACAGGAGCGGCTTTTTGTCCTTACCCTTGACCATCTTGAAGCCAAAGGGTTGTGATTTGTTTTGTTGGCCCGTGCGAATAAAGAGGTACTTGACCCCCATTAGATTATCAAGGGTGGTGCGGTAGTCATTTTGAGCGACCGGAGCGTTAAAGGTCCGTTGGTTATTTTGAACGGAATTTTCAAGTTGGCCAATTGCCCCATTTTCCACCGTCAGGTATGACGAAATGTCACGGGTCGAAAATAACATCGGAATGTTGGTATTGATGTTAGAGTAGTTTGATAAGTTGACGTCGTTTCGACCAGCATAGTGGTATCGATTACCAAGTGAGGTCCGATATCCACCCAACCGCGGTTCAACGTACTGATCGGCTCCGTCGTAGAAATTATTGATAAAGTTAGTGGCAACGTGCTTATTAAGCATGCCCTTTGAAAAACCGGCAACGTTGGGACTGTAGTAGCCAATGCCAAGTGAGATAAGGTTTATTATCAAAACGGCGGTCACACTTCCGATGGTTGTCACTGGCTTTAAATGAAAGAGCTGACTACATAGGATGACTCCCATTAAAATCAGCAGGAGGACAATTTCACCGTAGTCATGCGCGCTTAGCTTCATGATGAAGCCGCGAGAAGCCCAAATAAGCACAATGAGGGTGATAATTGCGACAATCATGACTTCCACGTCACGTTTAGTTAACGTGGTGAGATGATCTGAAAGAATTGTGGCAGCCATCCCAATTGGAAGTAAGCCCAAACACATCCACCGGTTTGATGGGGTCGATATGGCGTTGAAGACGGCTCCAAAAGCCGGAATCAGGGCACCAATGAAAACCACCAACAGGCCGATGTTTAGGTAAAGGTATTTCTTGAAGTGGGTCATCGTGTAAACAATGCCCAAAAATCCGAGTCCACTAATCCCAACAATGAGCCAGAAGCTAATGGTCAGGTAACCATTTCCGAGAATTTTACTTGGAATGGAGAGGTAATAGTAGAGAGGATAGAAAAGATAGCCGTTCGCAAAGGTCGAAGTGGTCCTCGTGGAACTTAGGGCAAATAAGAGGGTCGGGGCGAAAATAACAGCACTAATCAAGATTCCCGCTAGAATGGCCGCAACCATTTTGACCAGTGCGCTCACAAAATGAAAGTCAGGTTTTTTACGAAGGCTGAAATACCTAATGATGACGTAGATAATACTGCCAAGCCCAATGATGTAAGCAAAGTAGAAGTTACTTAAAAAAGTTAAGGAAACGGCCAGCATCAGTGGAATGAAGGAATGGTTAGAAATGATGCGTTCGACGCCGTAGCAAATCAGTGGGAAGAAAATCATCGGTAGAATAAAAAAGGGATGGTGCATCCCCGAATAAAGAGCGTAACCCGCAAACGTGTAAGTTAAAGTTCCGAGTACAATACTGTATTTTTTAAAATGAAATTGTTTAATGAATAGTAAAAAGGCCAATCCGGCAACGTACAGGCGCAGGATTACCAGGAGCCCATATCCCAGTTCCAGTAAGTGGTCTGGGAATAAAACGATCAGGTAGTTGAAGAGATCACCGACTACGTAGTACGAAAAACTGGTTAACTGATCAGCACCGAGGCCAATGTTAAACGACCAGTTAGTAAAGCCGTGACTGGGATGGGCAAGAAATTCAGTTAGCATGTGTTTAAAGTTTACGAGAATGGGATAGTGTTGGGCAATTCCGTCCATTCCCCAAATTAGTGAGTTACCGGTTAAGTAAAACGTCCAGATGTAGGCCATGATAATAATCAGAAAAATTAGACTGTAAAAAAGCCAATCCGGACATTTTTTTAAAACTGTTTTCATTGTTTCTATTACCCCTATGTATTAGTAAAGCCGAGGAGGATCCTCGGCTTTATTGATATTAGTTATTTGTCTTTTTGGTCGTCATCTGCGTCTGATTCATCATCAGTTGGTTCCAGTTTATTGACCTCTAGCCAGTTAATGAACGAGTTCTTGTAGTCAAGAACCTTAAACTGAAAGCCATCAATGGTAACAACGTCACCCACTTTAATGTGAGGGTTTTGTTCAATGATGAAACCAGCAATCGTAACGATGTCAGAGTCGTCAAAAGCAGGCATCTCAACGTCGAAGTACTTTTCAAAGTCATACGTGTTTAATTTTCCGTTCACCTGGAAGGTGCCATTGGGCTGTTTAAAGATGTATTCGTTAACCTGCGGATCGATTTCGTCTCGAACGGTCCCAAACAACTCTTCGTAGATATCCTTATCGGTAATTAAACCAGACGTTCCACCGTATTCATCGATTACGACAACAATTGGTTGATGCATCTTAATCATTTGTTGAAGCACCATCGTAATGGGGGTGGTTTCGGGGGTCGTACTAATCTTTCGGATTAGTTTTCCGACCTTGACGTTGGAATCGACCTGCGATTGTCTGACCAAATCGTAACTGTAAACGTACCCCAGAATATTATCCTTATCGTTGTCTTTGACAACGGGAATTCGACTGAATTTCTTTTGAATGTAAACGTTAATGGCGTCTTGAACCGTGTCGTTGATGTCAATCGTTACCAATTGGGTCCGGTCAATCATGATGTCCCTGGCCACTTTGTCGTTTAATTCAAACGATCGTTGCATGTACAGATAGTCGTTTCGCTCCAGGTCACCGTTTTTAACGGCATCCTTTGAAAGACTCAAAATCTCTGATTGCGAGAAGGCCTCATCGTTTTCGTTTGCCACCGGGATTCCCAGTAACTTAACCACGCCAGTTGCTGACACATTTAGTAACCACACAAATGGATAGAATAAAATGTGAAAGAAGTGAAGCGGACCAGCAATCACGCTCAAAACCTTCAGTGGCATGTCAATACTAATATTTTTAGGCACAATTTCGGTAAAGACCACTTCTAAATAGGTAAGTAAAAGTACCCCAACAATCGCACCAACACTGTGAGCGGTAGCAGGATTAACACTGAAATCCTTTAATTCCATGATGGAAACCAGGATTTCAATCACGAATGATTCACCAATCCAACCAAGAATGATTCCCGCAAGTGAAACACCTACTTGGGTTGTCGAAAGATACTCATTAAGGTTGGTTACCATTTTCATTTCACGATTAACTTTTTTCTTCTTTTTGTCACTGATATCTTCATCATCCAGTTTTTCTTGGAGGGCACTTGGCCTTGATTGGACCAGTGAGAACTCACACGCGACAAAGAATGCAGCAAAGAAGAACGTTATTAAAATAATTATTAGATCAAGTATTATCTGACCGGTATTCAAATTTCATTCCTCATTTCAAAATTTTAAACAATAAATATATTATAACGTACTTATCCATTTTTTTAAGTATTTAAGATGAGCGGCATAATTAATTGATTTTATCATAAAGCCGCTTGAATGGAAGCAATTTATTAAAATAAATTCCTTATTATGTTACGAAAAATTTTTGATTTTATGGTTTCGAGGAAAAATTAACGGTTAATACGAAAGTTATTTTGTAAGTAGCACTTTTTACCCCAATTATGAGCTAATTTCTTGTGTGAAAGGGACGATCCATCCTAGTATAGAGGGTGCTAAGAGATTAGCAAATAAAATAATAAAAAGGGGTTTTAGTTATGGCAAACGATTTAAGAAAAGCTAGTTATGATCCAATGGATGACTTTTTTGGCGACTTTGGCAAGAGTTTATTAAACTCAGTTGCTGGAAGCAACAGAATGAAAACTGATGTTTTAGACCAAGGCGATGACTACGTCGTAAAGGCAGAATTACCTGGCTTTAGAAAAAATGATATTGACATTAGTTATGATAACGATACCCTATCAATTCATGCTGTTCATGACATTGACAAGGAAAATAAGGGTGACAATGGTCGGATCTTAAGTAGAGAACGTTCATCAAGTGACGTTAACCGTTCGTTTTACATCCCTGATGTTGATGAGACCAAGATTTCAGCTGATTACGATGGCGGTGTTTTGACCATTACTTTGCCAAAATCACAAGATGATGAAACCCAAAACCATCACGTTGAAATTGACTAATTTAATTTAGACTAAGTGTTAAGAGATGATCCGGTTGGACCATCTCTTTTTTTAACTATTTTTAAAGCTTTGCGCTTTTCTTTCATTAGTGGTGCAAAATTTAATTCCTTCTTATACAATATTAATTAGAAATGAATTAATTACATAAGGAGGTGTAACTGTGGCAAGTGACCAGATCGATATTAATAACGTGAATCCGAGTGAGGGACTAACGAGTACGGAAGTTAAACAACAGGTGGCAGACGGTTATAAGAATACGGCGCCTAAACCACTAACGAAGTCTGTGAAACAGATCTTGGTGGAAAACATCTTTACGCTGTTTAACGTAATCAACGTAGTTCTTGGTGCGCTAGTATTCTATACTGGTAGCTATATCAACATGTTGTTCTTGGTGATTGCCATAGCGAACACTACCATCGGAATCTTTCAGGAGATTCGTTCTAAGCGCCAGGTTGACAAAATGGCGTTGTTGTCTCAGAGCAAGATCAAAGTTCGACGGAACGGAAAAATTGAACTTATTCAACCGGACCAGATTGTTTTAGGAGACATCGTTGAACTGGATCGTGGGGACCAGGTACCGGTTGACGGAGTCGTAAAACAAACCAAGGGGATTGAGGTTGATGAGTCTCAAATCACCGGTGAATCCAATCCAATTGAGAAAACCACCGGAGATGAACTGACGTCTGGCAGTTTTCTGGTTAGTGGAAAAGCCTTCATGCTTGCAACTAAAGTTGGCGATGAGACCTTTGTTAACACGATTACAAACCAGGCTAAGACCGACAAGAGTAAGAACAGTGTCTTAATCTCGCTGATTAAAAAAATCATCAAAATTCTGACTTTTATTATCATTCCACTTGGAGTAGCACTTTTTGTTTCCCGTTTGATGCACGGGGTGAGCGTTAATAATGCCATTCTGGGAACCGTGGCGGCCATGATTGGGATGATTCCGGAAGGGTTGGTTCTTTTGACGTCAGTGACCCTCGCAATTTCTGCCTATCACCTGGCAAAAAAACGGGTCTTAGTCAGAGACCTTTCTTCCATTGAAACTCTGGCACGGGTGAACACGATCTGCCTGGATAAAACCGGGACGATTACCAGTGGCGAATTGAAATTTAAACAGATGGTGAAAGAAGCTCCTAATTACACTGATCAACAAATTGCCGAAATCATGGGCTCTTTGGTCCATGAAATTGATGACAATAACGAGACCGCTTCAGCGCTTAAAAATGAGTTCAAGCAGCACCCGTACGCTGCTAGTATGATCGTGCCGTTCTCTTCAGCGAGAAAGTGGAGTGGGGCCGAGTTAGACGACAAAGGCAAATACGTCTTCGGAGCACCTCAGTTCATTTTGGATCTAACTGACAAGCAACAACAAGAAGTTAAGCATTACGCCGAACAGGGTTTTCGGGTCATTGCGCTCGCAAAAGTGGACCAATTAAACGAGGATAGTATCGCTGGTAGTGAACTGATTGCCTTAATCTTGATTACAGACGTCATTCGGCCGAACGCTTCTGAAACCCTGCAGTTTTTCTATAACCAGGGGGTGGACTTAAAGGTCATCTCTGGCGATGATCCGGTCACCGTTTCAAGCATTGCCAATCGGGTCGGCATTCACAATTCCGATGATTACATTGACATGACGACGATTGAAGACGACGCCAACTATCGTGATTTGGTCAAGCAGTACGTGGTGTTTGGACGGGTCAAACCCGACCAGAAACAACGGCTAATTAAGGCGCTACAAGAAAACGGTCGGACGGTTGCCATGACTGGTGATGGGGTCAACGACTTACTGGCCTTAAAGCAGTCAGACTGTGGAATCGCAATGGCATCAGGATCTGAGAGTGTCAAGAGTATTGCCGACTTCGTGATTATTGATTCCAACTTCGACGCCCTCATTAAGGTGTTAAACGAAGGTCGGAGGGTGATCAACAACATTGATAGCATCGCCTGCCTGTACCTGATTAAGACCATGTTCTCGGTCATGCTCAGCGTGCTCTTTCTGTTTTTTGCCAGAAACTATCCGTTTCAACCAATTCAACTCACGCCGATTAATGACTTAATGGTCGGAATCCCATCGTTTCTCTTGGCGCTTGAACCAAATTATCGAGCTTTAAAAGACCGCTTTGCTTCTAACATTTATGAAATTTCACTTCCAGCCGCACTAAGTGTCGTTTTCTACATTTTAGTGATTGGTGTGATTGGCGATATTTTTGGACTATTCACCTCAATTACTTCATCACTGAGTGTTTTGATTACTGGGGTCATCTGTTGGTTGGCTTTGACAATGGTTTGTCGACCATTTAACCGCTACAAACTAACCATCGTCGTTTTGAGTATCACACTCTTTTTGGCGGTGTTCATCTTTCTTGGTAAAATTTTCTCGTTGGTCACGATCTTTACGTGGTCAGTCGGAGGAATTGGATTATTATTAGCTCTTACAACTGATTTCACATTTGTTGGGGTGCAAAAGTGTGTCAGATTAGTTAGACATAAACTTTTTAACAAATAAGGATTTAGACAGATAGCGTCATGAGGGCGTTATTTGTCTTTTTAATTAACAGTTAGTGCATTATTTAACAATAGTATTCGTCAAATTAATTAATTATTTTTTAAGAGTTTAATAACCGTCAGAATAATAAGTGATAAAAATAACAATGAACCATTGCTTTTTGAAAAAGATGATGATATGATATTAGTTGTGAAGAAAATAACAAGAAAATATTGGAGGCTGGAAGTATGACAGATGCAAAGCAACAACCCAATGTTGAAGAGATCGATAAGAATATTGATGCCAAAGTTCAAAAAGCACGCATTGCCGTAGATGAGATGAGTAATTTCGACCAGGATAAGGTTGATAAGATTACCCACGCCATGGTACTTGCTGGGGTTAACGCCCACCAAAAATTAGCTAAAATGGCTTATGAAGAAACCGGACGTGGTGTTGAAGAAGACAAGGCCATTAAGAACTTGTTTGCCACCGAAGAAATTTGGCACGATATTCGTAATGATAAAACCGTTGGGATCATCTCAGAAGACTCTGAAAATGACCTGATTAAAGTTGCTGAACCACTCGGTGTTATTGCTGGAATTACCCCAGTTACTAACCCAACCTCAACTACTTTATTCAAGGCAATTATTTCAATGAAGACTAGAAACGCCATCATCTTTAGTTTGCACCCACAAGCCCTTCAATCGTCAATTGAAGCTGCTCGAATCGTGCGTGATGCTGCGGTTAAAGCTGGTGCACCTAAGGACGCCATTCAATGGATTGAAAAGCCTAGTCGAGAAGCTACGAACGCTTTGATTCAGAACCCTGGCGTTGACATTACCCTTGCAACTGGTGGTCCTGGATTGGTTAAGGCCGCATACTCCGCTGGGAAACCAGCTTTAGGAGTTGGTCCTGGTAATGGTCCCGTTTACGTTGAAAAAACCGCCAACATCCCACGTGCCGTTAACGATATCGTTTTATCAAAGACCTTTGATAACGGGATGATCTGTGCCACTGAAAACAGTGCGGTAATCGATGCCGATATCTATAAAGATGTAAAAGAACAACTTGAATTAAACCGGGTTTACTTTGTTCCAGAAAAAGAAAAACAAAAATTAACTGACGCCATGTTTGACAGCAAGCGTCTTAGTGTTAAGGGTCCAATTGCTGGTGCCACTGCGCAACAAATTGCTGACATGGCTAAGATCAAGATCCCAGAAGACACTCAAGTGCTTGCCGTTGAGATGACCGGAATTGGTCCTAAGTACCCAATGTCAGGGGAAAAGTTATCACCAGTTCTTTCGGTCTACAAGTCAAAAGACCACAAGGATGCTTTCAGAATTTGTGCTGAACTTCTAAACTACGGTGGATTAGGTCATACCGCAGCAATTCAAACCTCAGATGATCAATTGGCCGTTGACTTTGGGGTAGCCGTTAAGGCTTCGAGAGTGATCGTTAACTCACCATCTGGTCTTGCTGGAGTTGGTAATTTGTACAACAACATGACCCCGTCACTTACGCTTGGAACCGGATCATGGGGTAAAAACTCAATCTCCCATAACGTTACTGATTATGACTTGTTGAACATTAAAACTATCGCAAAGAGAAGAAATAATATGCAATGGATTAAACTACCTCGAATCTACTTCGAAAAGAACTCAGTTCGCTACCTCCACGACATGCCTGGTATTAAAAAGGCCTTTATTGTTACTAGTCCTTCCATGGTTAAGTATCACTACGTTGACAAAGTCTTAGATGAATTGAACCGAAGAGAAGATGACGTTCAGTACTACATCTTCGATGACATTCATGGTGAACCAACAACTGACATGGTTAACGCTGGGGTTACCCAAATGAACGCCTTTAAGCCAGATACCATCATCGCCCTTGGTGGAGGATCACCACTTGATGCCGCTAAGATGATGTGGTTAATTTACGAAAACCCTGAGACTGACTTCTTTGGTGCAAAACAGAAGTTCTTGGATATCAGAAAACGTGCTTACAGATACAACAAACCAGAAAAATCACAAATGGTTGCCATTCCAAGTACTTCTGGAACTGGTTCAGAAGTAACGCCATTCTCAGTTATTACTGATTCAAAGCTTCACGTTAAGTATCCATTAGCTGACTACGCTTTGACACCTGACGTTGCCATTGTTGATCCACAGTTTGTTAAGACGGTACCAAAGGGCACCATTGCTGCCTCAGGACTTGATGCCTTAACTCACGCGATTGAGTCATACGTTTCAACCATGGCTTCAGATTACACTCGTCCAATGTCACTTCAGGCCATCAAGATGATTTTTGATAACCTGACTGACTCGTACAACGGTAACATGGAAGCTCGAGACAAGATGCATACCGCCTCAACGATCGCCGGAATGGCATTTGCGAACGCTTTCCTTGGAATTACCCACTCAATTGCTCATAAGATTGGTGGACAATTCGGGATCACCCACGGGCTTGCCATTGCCATTACTTTGCCACACGTTATCAGATATAACTTCAAGAAACCAAAGAAGATTGCCACATGGCCTAAGTACGAATCATTTAGAGCCGACGACGATTACGCTAACATCGCTCGCTACCTTGGTCTTCCTGGAAACTCCAATGAAGAATTGAAGGAAGCCTTGGTTCACCGCTTCATCGAATTAGCTCACTCGGTTGGAGTTGAACTTGATCTGAAGTCACAGGGTGTAAGCAAACAAGAGTTAGAAGCAGCTGCCGATCATCTTGCCGAACTGGCATATGCTGATCAATGTACAACTGCTAACCCGAAAGAACCACTGATCGCAGATCTCAAGAAGATGATTCTTGACGAATACGAAGGTGTTGGGGTTGAAACGCAAATTGATAAAGAAGTTTAGTTTCTAAGTTATTAAGAACTAAAAAGTAGGAATTCCAAACGGAATTCCTACTTTTTTTGTGCAATTGATTTGGTTAAAACGTTGATTAATTCTTGCTCTTCGGGTGAAAGAACGTGACTTTTACGAAAGGCCACCGAAACATAAAACGGGGGTAAATCTTCATCGTCAATTGGGATGGGGACAAGGTTGTCGGAAGGTTTAATGGCCTTACTAACCAAAAAGGTGATCCCCACGTCTTCAGAGACTAATTGTTTGGCTAGCTCAATGTCAGACGTACGATACTTAATTTTGGGGTGAATGGCGTGAAGCTTAGACAGATCCGAAAAAACCTGAGTGTGAACGAAGTCACTGGAGAGGCCCACAAACTCTTCGTTTTTGAGGTCAGCAAATTTAACGGAGTGAGCGTCTGCCAGTGGTGACTGTCGATTCACGACCAGCATGAAGTGGTCTTTGGTTAAAACCGTCGCGTCGATCTCACTACTTTCAAGCGGTTTGGATGATCCTAAAAGTGCTAAGTCGATTCGACCGTCTTTTAATTCCCCTAAAAGCTTTTTGGAACCACTCTCTGAGTTATCAAGATCATTTAGGATCCCAAGTGAAAATAGTTTAGACGCCAGCTTGGGAAAATAATAGTTGCCAATGATTGGTGGAAGACCAAAGCGAATGACATGGTCACTGATGCTGCCCATTTCGTTGTTAATTTTGTCTACTTCCTTCATAATTACCTGGACGTGTTTTTCAAGGTCGGCGCCGGCCTTAGTGAGTTTAATTTGGTGGTGGGCCTGATTTCGATTAATTAATTCGACGTTGAAGTTATCCTCTAAACGCTTAATGGCCATGGTAATCGTGGGCTGTTTAACGTGATAATACTTAGAAACGTCGGTGTAATTTTTAAGCTCGGTTAACTTGTTGAAGTACATTAAATCTTTTAGCTTCATGATGACCTCATATAAATTAAATTTATGAATAAATTGTGTTTGACTATCTTTTTGATAGTGAATTAGTATTTAAAAGAATCAATTACAGACTATTTTACTACAAAAAGGAGTCTTAAAATATGGCTAAAGGTGAAGAAATATTGAACAATCCCTTTATCAATAAAGGGACTGCATTTACTGATGATGAACGAAAGACATTAGGACTGGTGGGGATGCTTCCACCGAACGTTCAAACTTTGGGCGAACAGGTTGAAAACGTTTATGACGAATACCAACACAAGGGTAGTGACCTTGAAAAACGCATCTACTTGATGAGTATTTTCAACGAAAATCGGGTTCTATTCTATGCTACCTTCGCTAAACATGTTACTGAATTCATGCCAGTCGTTTACGATCCAACGATTGCTGACTCAATTGAAAATTACTCCAGACTGTACGTTAACCCACAAAACGCGGCGTTTTTATCAATCAATCACGATGACCCTGAAACGATCCGTGAAAGTTTGAAGAACACTGCTTCCGGACGCAATATCAAGTTGATCGTTGTAACCGATGGCGAAGGAATCCTTGGAATTGGTGACTGGGGAACTCAAGGAATTGACATCCCAGTTGGTAAATTAATGGTTTACAGTGCCGCTGCTGGCATTGACCCATCTGAAGTCCTACCAGTGGTCTTAGACGTTGGAACTACTAACAAGAGTTTACTCGACAATCCACTCTACCTTGGTAATCATCAGGACCGCGACTACGGTCAAAAGTACTACGACTTCGTTGACAAGTTTGTAAAAGAAGCAGAAGACTTATTTCCTAATTTATACTTGCACTTTGAAGACTTTGGGCGTGCCAACGCTTCAAACATCCTTGATAAGTACAAGGATGACTACTTGGTCTTTAACGATGACATCCAGGGAACTGGAATTATCGTCCTTGCTGGTGTCTTAGGTGGCCTTAAGATTTCTGGTGAAAAGATGACCGATCAGAAGTACCTGTGCTTTGGTGCCGGAACTGCCGGCGTCGGAATTGCCGAACGGGTTTGTGAAGAGATGGTGCAAGCTGGCTTATCCGAGGAAGAAGCTAAGAAGCATTTCTACATGGTTGATAAGCAAGGCCTCTTGTTTGACGACATGTCCGACCTAACTCCTGGACAAAAAGAGTTTGCGAGAAGTCGTTCTGAATTCTCTGACTCAGAAAACCTGACCGACTTACTCTCAATTGTGAAGGCTGTTCATCCATCAATCATGGTTGGAACTTCTACTCAACACGGCGCCTTCACTGAAGACGTTATTAAGGAAATGGCCGCTCATACTGACCGTCCAATCATCATGCCAATCTCAAACCCAACTAAGTTGGCTGAAGCAACTGCTTCCGATTTGATCAAATGGACTGATGGTCGTGCCTTAGTCGCTACCGGTGTTCCAAGTGCACCCGTTGAATACAACGGAGTTAAGTATGAGATTGGACAGGCTAACAACGCCTTAGTCTACCCAGGAATTGGGTTAGGTGCCATTGCTGCCACCGCCACTAAACTTAACGACGACATGATTAGTGCTGCTGCTCATTCCCTTGGTGGAATTGTGGATTCAACGGTTCCTGGGGCTGCCATTTTGCCACCAGTTGACCAGTTAACCGAATTCTCTGAGACCGTTGCGATTGCTGTTGCTCAAAGCGCAGTTGATCAAGGGATTACGCGCGAAAAGATTACGGACGTTAAGTCGGCCGTTGATGATGAAAAATGGTATCCCGAATACCCAGATTTAACTAATTTAAACAAATAATTGGAGGAATGTTACATTGGCAGCGTTTATTACTTCACTAGAAAGTGTTGCTGAGATTGTCATTGTCATTGCACTTGGATATTTCTTGAGAAAGTCAGGCAAGTTTGCCGACAGTTTTAAGGGAAACATCTCATTCTTAATCATGAATGTGGCTTTGCCTATTTCAATCTTCGTATCAGTATTAGATAATTTGACCCGCGGAAAGTTAGTTGGGCTAGCTGGCGGACTGTTATACACCGTAATTAGTTTTGCGTTAGGTTACATTGTCGCAATTGCCCTAGTCTACATCCTAAAAATTAGAAAGGGTCGTAGGGGAACTTTCATTAACATGGCGGTGAACGCCAACACCATCTTCATTGGGCTGCCTTTGAACTTGGCACTGTTTGGAACTTCTGGGATGACTTACTTCCTGATTTACTATGTAATGAACACCATCTCAACTTGGGCCATCGGAATCTTCTTCATCTCAGGAGACGATCCCACCAAGAAGAAGGGTGAAAGCAAGGGGAACTTTAACTGGAAGAAGTTGCTTCCAGCTCCACTGATTGGTTTCTTGGTTGCGTTAGTTTGGATTCTGATTGTTAACGTTAAGTTGCCAATGTGGATCGACAAGACCTGTAACATGATTGGTGGTCTTGTAACACCATTATCCTTAATCTACATTGGGATTATTTTGGCCGATGCTGGTCTTTCATCAATTCACTTTGATAAAGATTCCATTGCCGCACTACTTGCTCGTTTCGTGATTGCTCCGGCAATTATGATCGGAACCTTACTGGTCTTCATGCACACCGGCGCTGGGATTCCAAACATCGAATTTGGCACCTTAGTAATTCAATCTGCCACCCCTGGTTTGGCTGTGCTTCCAATTCTGGTTAGTCAGTCCCATGGTGACGTTGATTACGCTACTAACTTGGTCGTAACCAGCACGATTCTGTTCGTGATCGTGGTTCCAATCTTGATGGCCATTATCAACTTTATCGTATAGATAAGTAATTAATAAAGAAGTCAGACGTTCAATCTGGCTTCTTTTTGTTTGCACAGGTCACTAACACGGTTTGAAAGTGGTAACGTAGAAGTATGCACAATTTCATTTATTAATTAATTGGAGGGATTAAACAGTGACCGCATTTATTGCCTCACTAGAGAGTGTCGCTGAGATTGTTATTATTATTGCTTTAGGGTATTTCCTTCGTCGTTCCAACAAAATGACGGATGGTTTTAAGGGAAATGTTTCGTTCTTAATTATGAACATTGCCTTACCAGTTTCGATTTTTATTTCCGTTTTGGATAATTTGAATCGGGGAAAATTAGTTGGACTAGTTGGCGGACTACTATACACGTTGATTAGTTTTACCCTGGGTTATGTAATCGCAATCGCATTGGTTTTTGTTTTAAGGATCAGAAGGGGTCGAAGAGGGGCCTTTATCAACATGTCGGTCAACGCCAACACGATTTTTATGGGATTACCCTTAAACATTGCGTTGTTTGGAAACGCCGGGATGACGTATTTCTTGGTCTACTATGTGATGAACACCGTCTCAACCTGGGCGATCGGAATCTTCTTCATTTCAGGAGATGACCCAACGAAACAAAGGGGAAAAAAGAAAAAGAAGGTTACCCTCAAACAGATTTTACCGCCGCCACTGGTTGGATTTATCTTAGGTTTGGCGTGGATTTTGATCGTGAACGTCAAATTGCCAGCTTGGATTGATAAGACCTGCAACATGATTGGTGGATTAGTGACACCGTTAGCATTGATCTACATTGGAATCATTTTAGCCGATGCCGGCTTATCTTCAATTCATTTTGATAAGGATACCATTGCCGGACTGGTAGGAAGATTTGTGGTTGCGCCAGCAATCATGATTGGAACCCTCTTAGCGTTTATGCATTTTGGCGTGAACATGGCCCTTCCAGAGTTTGGGACGTTGGTAATTCAGTCGGCAACACCCGAACTAGCGGTTTTGCCGATTTTAGTTAGTCAATCCCACGGGGACGTGGACTACGCCACTAATTTAGTGGTAACCAGCACCGTGCTGTTCGTTATCGTGGTTCCGATCCTGATGGAAATTATTAATTTTATTATGTAAGTAAAAGAAGCTATTGGATGGCTTCTTTTTTAGTTATATATTTATAATGTGGGAAATTATTTTAGTAGGAGTGAGAGACATGAACGATAAAATTGCAAAGGTAAAAGAGTACGCCAAAGAGAACATGAGTAAGGATAAGAGTGGACACGGATTTGACCACATCCAACGGGTCGCAAACATGGTCTTACAATTGATGGGGACCGAACCAGCTAACGGTGAGATTGCCCTTTCAGCTGCTTACTTACACGACGTTTTTGACGATAAATTGGTGGATGATCCGGACGCTAAAAGAGAGGAAGTCAAAGAGCGGTTAGCAAAATTTGGCTTTAGTCCTGATGAGATTTTGCAGGTGATGGACATTATCAACCACATGTCTTTTAGTGACAACATTGAACACAAACAACCGTTATCAAAAGAGGGTCAAATCGTTCAAGATGCTGATCGATTAGATGCTCTGGGTGCGATTGGAATTGCGCGGGCCTTTCAGTATGGCGGGGCACATCATCGGACCATTTATGATCCGATGATTAAGCCACGGACTTTAACTACTAAAGCAGATTATCGCAACGCAACTGACGATACTACCATTAATCATTTTTACGAAAAGTTGTTTAAGATTGCTTCCGATTTAAATACCGAGGCTGCTAAACAAATTGGAAAGAAGAGAACTCAGTACATGCGTGAATTTGTTGCTGAATTTAAAAACGAATGGGATGGATAAAAAACGCCGATCCAAAGGGATCGACGTTTTTAGTTTATTCGGTAATATCAGCAAAGGTTCCGTTGACTAATTGTTTGACGTCTTCGGCATTTACTTTAACAGAACGACCAATCTGACCGGATGACACAATGATGTCACCCTGTTTTTGGGCTTCTTCATCAATATAGATGGGATAACCCTTTTGTTCATAAATTCCGATGGGGGTATTTGCACCGTGCTCATATCCGGTCGTATTAACTAAGTCTTTTAGGGGAACCATGCCCACTTTTTTGTTGCCAGAAGCCTTGGCTAACTTTTTGTAACTTAAGCGTTCATCTAAGGGAACCACTCCAATGACGGGACCAGTTGTTTTTCCAGTCAGTGCTAACGTTTTGTAGATTAAATGTTGATCAACGTCAGCTTCGTTAGTGGTAATTTGTTGAACGTCTCCCTCTTGATGGGTGGCAAAAATCATCTGTTGAAAGGGAATTTGGTGTTTTTCTAGGATTTGTTCGACTAAGGTTTTGTGGACTTGATTCTTTTTTTTCTTTGACAAATGGCTCACCTCTCGGAGGTATTTTATCATATTAATAAAATATAAGTAAAAATTTCATTTACTTTTAATTCTTATTTATGTAGAATCAACGTGGAAGGAGATGCAAAGGAAAATGAGTGAGAAAGATGAAAAAAAAGCACCAAAGAAAAAGCATGCCCTAATTGAGTATGCGAATGGTAAATCCCTCCAAGAAATTAACGGAAGCGTTGATGTCCCTGAAGGATTAGGATTTTGGAAAACATTATTCATGTATTCAGGACCAGGAGCGTTAGTTGCGGTGGGGTACATGGATCCCGGAAATTGGTCAACTTCAATTACCGGTGGTCAGAACTTTGGATACTTGCTGATGTCAATTATCTTGATTTCAAGTTTGATCGCGATGTTACTTCAATACATGGCGGCTAAACTTGGTATCGTGACACAAATGGATTTAGCGCAGGCGATTCGTGCAAGAAGTAGTAAGACATTAGGGGTTATCCTTTGGATAACAACTGAGTTAGCAATTATGGCGACCGATATCGCGGAAGTTATCGGGGCAGCGATTGCGTTGTACTTGCTATTCCATATTCCATTGTTGATTGCCGTTTTAATTACGGTTCTTGATGTTTTGGTACTGTTACTACTTACAAGTATTGGATTTAGAAAGATTGAAGCCATTGTTGTTTGTTTGATTTGTGTCATCTTCTTGGTATTTGCCTATGAAGTAACTCTTTCAAACCCACAGTGGTCAAAGGTTTTCTTAAACTTAGTTCCAAACATCAAAACCGTTCAAACCCATCCATTTGTAGGTGGTCAAACTCCGTTAAGTGGTGCCTTAGGTATCATCGGAGCCACCGTTATGCCGCATAATCTATACTTACATTCTGCCATTTCGCAAACCCGTAAGACTGATAATAACGACGAGGATTCAGTGGCACGCTCAGTTAAATTTTCAGCTTGGGATTCCAACATCCAATTAACAATGGCGTTCTTTGTTAACGCATTGTTATTGATTATGGGGGTTGCGGTCTTCAAGTCTGGTGCCGTTAAAGACCCATCATTCTTTGGTTTGTTTGCTGCCTTAAAGAATCCTGATTTTATGACCAACCCATTACTAGCAAGTGTTGCTAAAACCGGAGTTCTTTCAATCCTGTTTGCCGTGGCTTTGCTTGCTTCTGGTCAAAACTCCACTATCACTGGTACTTTGACTGGTCAGGTTGTTATGGAAGGTTTCATCCATATGAGAATGCCTTTGTGGGCTCGTCGTTTGGTAACCCGTGTCATTTCAATCATCCCAGTTGTTATTTGTGTACTTTTGAGTAGTGGAAAACCAGCCATTGAAGAGCATGAAGCGCTTAATACTCTGATGAACAACTCACAGGTCTTCTTGGCGTTTGCTTTACCATTCTCCATGTTGCCGCTTCTGATCTTTACCGATAGTAAATTTGAAATGCGTGGAAAACGGTTCGTTAATGCCCTTTGGGTTAAAATTGCTGGTTGGGTATCTGTGATTGCTTTGACTTTCTTGAATCTGTATGGTTTGCCAAGTCAGATTGTCAGCTTCTTTGGTGATAATCCAACTCCAGCTCAAACCGATATGGGGAACTGGATTGCCTACATCTTGATTGTTTTAGTTCTGGCCCTCTTGACTTGGGTCGTTTGGGACTTGTACAAGAGTAATAAACGATTCATGGAGGAACATAAGAACGCGAAAAAAGAAGTCGATCAGTACGAATAATTAATTAGAAAAATAGAACTTCGATTTGATCGGAGCTCTATTTTTTTAGCCAAAATTTATTATTTTTAATATGTTAAAATAATGGGTAAGAAACGTCTAATAAGGAGTATTGAATGGCTGATCTAGTTTATAAACGGGTAATGGATGATTTAAAAAAGAAGATTGATTCCAACTATTTCAATAATAATCGTTTACCGGATGAACGGACTTTAAGTTCAAAGTATCACGTCAGTCGGAGCTCGGTTAAGCAAGCTTTAGGTATCCTAGCGGAACAGGGAATTATTTTCAAGAAACGTGGCTCTGGGACCTTTATTAATCCACTTTATTTGAAGAATAAATCTATTTTTAGTTACGAGGGATCTAACCTTGGAATTACCAATAATCTGAAGGTTGAGGGGTACGATCCAAAGATTGATTTACTGGAATTTAAAGTTGTTGCCCCCACCCCTGAGATTTTAGAAGATCTGTTTCTAAATCATGGTGATGAAGTGTATGAGATTAAACGGCTCCGCTCGGTTGATTCGACACCTATTATTATCGAGTCTGGTTATATTCCGGTTAAAGTGGCGCCCAAGATGAGTAAGCGAGTGGTTAAGGGTTCGATTTTTAACTACTTAGAGGAAAAGCTAAACAAGACGGGAACCAAATCCTACATGTCGATTGAAGCCCAACCGTCCACGATTGATGATCAAAGACTATTGAACTTAAAACCTGATGAACCAGTCGTGGTCATGGGTGGGATTTTCTTTTTAGACGATGGAACCCCGTTTGAAATTTCCAACATGCGCATTCATTATAAGTACTTTAATTACAACACGTTTGTTGATTTGAATAACTAGAATCGACTTTTACTCAATTTTTTGAGTTAGTTTAAAAGTGATATAATGGAATTGTTGTAAGCACGTACATTGGTTCGGAATTAACGTAATGTAAGAATGTACGAAGAGATTTAAAAGAGTGCCAATGCTGGCAAAAAAGGAAGTATTAAGATGGCGAAAAAGAACGTTAGAGTTAGATATGCACCAAGCCCAACTGGTTTTTTACACATCGGAAATGCACAGTCTGCTTTATTTAATTATCTGTTTGCAAAACATTTCGGCGGAACGATGGTTCTTCGAATCGAAGATACTGATTTAAAGCGTAACGTTGACAGTGGTGAAAAAAGCCAGATGGACAACTTACGCTGGTTAGGGATTGACTGGGATGAAGGCCCTGATAAGCCTAATCCGAAGTATGCTCCCTATCATCAAACGGAGCGAAGAGCTTTGTATGATAAATACATCAGTGAATTAATGGACAAGGGTCTGGCATACAAAGACTTTGCCACTGAAGACGAACTAAAAGAGATGCGGGAAAAGCAACGGGCAAATAAAGAGGCTCCACATTACGATGGACGTTGGTATGGTGCTTCTGAAGCTGATATTCAAGCCGCTGAAGATAAGGGATTACCTTACACAATTCGTTTACATTTACCAAAGGATCATACCTACGAATGGGACGACATTGTGAGAGGTAAGGTTGAATTTAATTCTGACAATTTAGGTGGCGATTTTATCATTCAAAAGAGTGATGGATTACCAACCTATAACTTTGCTGTGGTGGTCGATGACCATTTAATGGACATTACTGATGTTTTAAGGGGGGACGATCACATCGCTAACACCCCTAAGCAAATGGCCGTTTATGATGCATTAGGATGGCAGCACCCTAACTTTGGTCACATCTCATTGATTTATAATCCGAAGACCGGTAAGAAGTTAAGTAAACGTGACAAGGATACTTTGCAGTTCATCAGTGAATACAAGCGTGAAGGATACTTACGTGAAGCAATCTTTAACTTCATTGCCTTTCTTGGGTGGTCACCGGTTGGTGAAAAGGAAATCTTTTCAAAGGACGAATTGATTAAGGCGTATGATCCAAAGCGAATGTCAAAATCGCCAGCTTTCTTTGACCAACACAAATTAGACTGGATTAACTCGCAATACGTAAAGAGCATGCCATCAAGTGAACTTGCCGATCGAGTGGTCGAACTCGTTGACGAAGGGCAGACTGACATTGCCAAGAAAATTCAAGAAGATGACATTCCCAACCTGCACGATTACGCTGAACAGGTGATTGATATTTACAAACACAGTGTGTTTAAGTTGACTGAAATCATGGAATACATGGATTTCTATTACAATATTTTGGGTCAAAACATTGATTACTCAAAACTTAGCGACTTTTCACACGATGATTTGGAAAAGTTATTCAATGCTTTAGAAGACAAGATTCATGAGGCCAGTGAAAATGGTCAAAATAAGGGACTTGATTATGGTCCAATTGTTAGTGAGGTTGGCAAAGAAACGGGGATGAAGGGTAAACAGCTTTATTTCCCACTAAACGTCATCTTTACTGGTGACACATCTGCTCCCCAAGTTGCGCAGATTATGGGGCTATTTTCACCGTCAGTTATCAGTGCATTAATTAATAAAGCACTTCGTGGAATTGAATAAAATATTTTAAGTCTCCAATTGAAAAATTGGAGACTTTTTAGTGCTTAAAATTGCTTGAAATTAGGGTTTTTAAGGGCTTAAAATTGGTTCGTATCAATTGTCGAAATGGTTGACATTTCACCAAAAGTCTTTATCATAGTTGTTGTAGGTAAGCCAATAAGTTTGGCGCTTTCAAAAACAGATTAGATCCAGCTCGAAAACGAGCTGCCGATTATTTAAAAGGAGTGTTATAGCATGGCAGTAGATTATGATTCCAAATCATATTTTGAAAAAATGCAACAATACTGGAATACTGCAAATTACTTGTCAGTAGGTCAGCTATTTTTACGTGCTAATCCTTTGCTTAAGAAGCCTTTGACTTCTGAAGATGTAAAGGTTAAGCCAATTGGACATTGGGGAACAATTGCCTCACAAAACTTTGTTTATACCCATTTGAACCGTGTCATCAACAAATATGACCTTAATATGTTCTATATTGAAGGTTCAGGTCACGGTGGCCAAGTTATGGTTTCAAATTCTTACATGGATGGAAGCTACTCAGAAATCTATCCTAAGATTTCTCAAGATGAAGCCGGAATGGCTCGCCTGTTCAAGCAATTTTCATTCCCTGGTGGAATTGCATCACATGCTGCACCTGAAACTCCAGGTTCAATTCATGAAGGTGGAGAATTAGGTTATTCACTTTCACATGGTGTTGGTGCAATCTTTGATAATCCTGACGTTATCGCTGCCGTTGAAATCGGTGACGGTGAATCAGAAACTGGTCCTTTGGCTGGTTCATGGATGTCAAGTAAGTTCATCAACCCTGTTACTGATGGTGCTGTTTTACCAATCATTAACTTAAACGGATACAAAATTGCTAACCCAACTGTCTTAGCTCGTATGACTGACGAAGACATTACTAAGTACTTTGAAGGTATGGGCTGGAAGCCTCGTTTCGTTGAAACCAACATGCCTTATGGTACCGACCAAATGGAAACTCACGAAAAGCTTGCTAAAGTTATGGATGCTTCAATTGAAGAAATTAAAGCCATTCAAAAGAACGCTCGTGAGAACCAAACTGCAGAAACTGCTACAGAACCAAAATGGCCAATGATCATCTTCCGTTCACCTAAGGGATGGACTGGTCCTAAGAAGAACGCTGAAGGTCTTCCAATTGAAGGATCATTTAGAGCTCACCAAGTTCCAATTCCACTATCAGCAGATGACATGGGTACTGCTGATGAATTCGTAGAATGGATGAAGAGTTACAAACCTGAAGAATCATTTGATGAAAATGGTACTTTAAAGCCATACCTTAGAGAATTAGCTCCTAAGGGTGACAAACGGATGTCAACGAACCCAATCACTAATGGTGGTATCGACCCTAAGCCATTAGACTTACCTGACTACCGTGATTACGCTCTTGATATCAAGACTCCAGGTGCTACTGAAAACGAAGACATGGTTGTTTGGTCCGAATGGCTACGTGACGTTACTAAGAGAAATCCTAATAACTTCCGTGGATTCGGCCCTGATGAAACATGGTCTAACAGATTATGGCACTTATTCGATGTTACTCGTCGTCAATGGTTGCCAAATATCAACCCACCATATGATGAGTACATGGCTCACTATGGTCGTTTGATTGATTCACAACTATCAGAACACCAAGACGAAGGTTGGCTTGAAGGATACACCCTTACTGGTCGTCATGGATTCTTCGCAACTTACGAAGCCTTCGGTCGAGTTGTAGATTCAATGCTTACTCAATACTTCAAGTGGTTGAGAAAAGCTTCTGAACTCGAATGGAGAAACAAGTATCCTGCATTGAACTTCATCGATTCATCAACTGTATTCCAACAAGATCACAATGGTTACACTCACCAAGATCCAGGTATGATTACCCACTTGTCTGAAAAGAAACCTGAGTTTATCCGTGAATACTTCCCAGCTGATGCAAACACATTATTGGCTGTAGGTAACGAAGCATTTGATAGTTACGAAAGAATTAACTTGATTACTACTTCAAAGCACCCACGTCCACAATGGTTTAACATTGACGAAGCTTCAAACCTTGTTAAGAACGGTCTTGGCTACATTGACTGGGCTTCAACTGACAATGGTGAAGAACCTGACGTTGTTATGGCATCTGCTGGTGTTGAATCAACTCTTGAAACCCTTGCTGCAATTTCAATCTTGCACAAGCGTTTCCCTGAAATGAAGATTAGATACATCAACGTTGTTGATTTGCTTAAGTTACGTAACCCAGAACTAGACCCTCGTGGTATTAGTGACAAGGAATTCGATCAACTCTTTACTAAAGACAAACCGGTTGTATTCGCATTCCACGGTTTCGAAGATATTATCAGAACCATCTTCTTTGATCGTCACAATAAGAACGTTCACGTTCATGGATACCGTGAAAATGGTGACATTACTACACCATTTGACATGCGTGTCTTGAACCAATTAGACCGATTCAATTTGTCTAAGGAAGTTGTTTCTGATATTCCAGAATACGCCCTTAAGGGTACTGGATTTATCCAAGAAATGAACAACATGCTCGACAAGCACGACCACTACATTAGAGAGTACGGTACTGACTTGCCAGAAGTTGAAAACTGGAAATGGGAACCACTTAAAAAACCAGCTAAGAAATAATTAATGTAACTAATTAATTAGAAAAGAGTGAACTCATATGAGTTCACTCTTTTTGTTTACATATTGAATTCAGGCGGTAGTGGGACAGTAACTTCAAGTGGTTGATGGTAAAACGGTGTCATCATTTGGACCCGCCAAGAATGAAGCAGCATGGGATGATCATGATGACCGTTCGGGTCGTATAAGGGATCGTCAATGATCGGATGACCAGTGGAAGCCAAGTGCACCCTGATTTGATGGGTTCGACCGGTCTGAAGTTGAAGGGCCACGAGGGTTTTGTCTGGATCCGTTTTTATGACCTTGTAATTTGTGATCGCTGATTTAGAATTTGGTCCGTTAATTTTGCGTTTACGCTGGTCGTAAGGATCAAAACCAATTGGCTGATTGATTACTCCCAATTGATTTTTAAAATGACCATGAACCCAGGCCAAGTAAGTTCGCTTGACTGCTTTAGTTTCAATCATTTTGACTAAGATGGGGACCACGGATGGATTCTTGCCGATGATAAGTGCACCACTGGTTTGTTGATCTAAGCGATGAACCATGTAAGCGTCGTTTTGGGGTTGAAGGTAGTTGGCAGCAAAATTAAGGGTGGATCCCATTTCGTGAGGTTGATTGGCATGGGTCTTGTCACCGCGATTCTTGTTAACAATTAAAAAGTCAGAGTTTTCGTAGACAACGTTTAGTGGTTTCGATGAATCTGATGAAACGTGTGGGAATGGGACTTTAAAATCGGTAGCAATAAACTCGAGTGTGACTCGATCATTTTGCTTAACCAGAAAGTTCATGGGCAGGTACTGACCGTTAATTAACACGCGGTGATTTTTTCTTAGTGAGAAAATCAAATGCTTGGGAATTAAAAGATATTCGTGCAGATACTCCCGAACGGTTTGTTGATCAAATGATTTGGGGACGGTTAATTCATATTTCCATTTCTTCATAAAATTCCTCAAAATAAAAAACCCACTCAATAAGTGGGTAGAGATTTTGTGACTATTTGACTACTAAGACGTCTTGAGTAGCAGCACGTGTGACGTAGCTAGTGACCGAGCCAACCATCAAACGTTCAACGGCTGAAAGACCAGTAGCACCGATGATGATCAGGTCATCATGGTGATCGCTTGGAAATTCCTTGGCAATGACTTTCTTGGGATTACCAAAACGCATATGAATTGATACGTCGGTTACCCCAGCGTCAATTGCTTGTTGTTTCAAAGTTTCAAGAATCTTCTTTGTCTTGTCAGTTAACTGGTAAACAGCGTCGGCGGTAATTGCATCCCCGTAGCTACGGTTGAATTGGTTAACTTCAATTACATTTAAAATATCTAAGTGACTGTCATTTTGTTTAGCCATTGTGATTGCACGACTCATAACAGGCATTGTATCTTCAGCACCATCCACCGGTGCTAAAATCCTCTTGTAATTCTTGGCCATTTAGCTCACCTCATTTGTTTTCTTATACACTAACTATACCATGTTTTAAGAATTTACGTAACGAATTTAGCTAAAACAAAAATTGTTGGTATCAAATTGAGAAGTTCGTTATACTGAAGCTAAAAGGATGAGTAAAATGAAAAGAAAACAGACGTTAACGTGGGCGTTTATTTCACTGATATTGTTCTGGATTGTAAACATTGTTATGACGATGCCAATCATGAAATTAACGGTCAAGTCGAGTGTCAGTGGCCTAGTTCGCACGTCAGCCATTGCAGCCATTATGTATTTGATTCCGATGATTCTGGTTGCTTTTAAAAGTCGTTTAGGATATTATTTGTTGGCAGCCGTTCAGGTTATTTACACGATTGGGTTAATCGCAGCGATTATTGCGATGATTACCATTAGTCATGCAACATGGCCACTTCGAATTGCCGTCATTGTGCTGGTAATTGGTTCCATTGGTGTAAATATTTACTGGTTCATGATTGCTTATCAGGTCCGAAAGGCAACGACGAAAGAACGTGTGGCTCATTATATGAAGTTTAGAAAATAAAGTTAGGTGAATGAAATGAAAATTGATGAAAAAGAGTTTGTTGAAGCAGCTGGAAATGATGATTTTCAGAAACAGGTGTCGGAAATGTCCCTTAAAAAGTTGCAATCTGACTTAAAGGGAAACTTGAAGAAGATGACTGATTTTATCGCAAGTAATCTGAAAGAAGACAGGATTGCCAGCGCGGAAATCACCGTTTCTGATCATGACATTCAGCTGAAACTGCAGACCTCGGTCATTAATTTACCGCTAGACTACGCTAAAAACATTGCTAAAATAACGGTGGGAGACGGGATAAAATCAGTCAATGTGTACATGATCATTGCTTCTCCCAACGTCAACCGTTCTAAAATGCGAATTGATGAGTTGGCGGATTCAACTAGTTTTGAAAAGGAGCCCGATGGGACTTATTTGGCGCAGTTCGTTGACTGGACTCAGGATAAATTAGATCAGATTGCGGCTAATGAACAGGATGACGCAAGTTCTAAATAGCTTTTAATTACTAATTATGATACAATGAAGGTATGCGACGAGCCGAGCAGACTTTTTAGTCTGATTGTGGGAACCATGTTTATCTGCCGGATTGCAGATGGTTTGATTAGCAGGTGATGTGAACACCTAGTTAGTCCGTCTGACTTGTTCAGATGCCAAAAAGAGCTTCCAACAAAAGTTGGAAGCTCTTTTATTTTGCTAAATAAACGTGATCTTGGATTAAATCGAAGTTTGAATAGTGTTGATTCAGGTTCTTAATGCCCTCGTCATCGTAAAGTTGTGCGTTTTGCCAGAACTCTTTGGAGTCGGTGGCCCCGTTTCTCTCACCAATGACGATTAATTTGATATCACGATTTGACTTTCTGATTGCTTCAAGAAGTTCATTATCGATTGGAATGCCATCTGGAGACCACGACATAATTACGTAGTCAATCTGGTCCTGATACTTGTGAAATGCGTCGAGAGCTGATAACTTTTCCACGTTAGTGACGGGATGTCTGCCAGTTTCGTTCTCGTTTTGCCAATCTAAACTGTCAGTTGCGATGACGTTTGCGTGGTTATCACGGAGTCCCTTTGAGATGTAGCCGTTACCCGCCATTACTTCAAGGGCAGCATTACCATCTAAGTATTTTGCAAGATGGTAGGTAAACGATGAGGAGATGTAGGCCCACATCCCGTATTGATTTTCGAGATAATCACGAAAGTCACGCAAGTGCTTGTCAAGGTTAGAAAGATCGCCTGAAAGCCGGTTCCATTCGGAATCACCGCTACGATCATTCATGGCGTACTTGGAATTGATTTTTTGATAAATCTGGTCCTGAATGTCATCAGGAAGAATCAGCTTGGGCAAATCCTGCGGAAGTCTACCAGCCGTAAGTAATTGATTGGCTGCTAAGACGTTGTTAATTAAGTATTTAATCTCAGGATACTCCCGATACTCGTCACGATACTGTTCCATTTGATGAATGTAAGGTGGAGTCGCCTGTTTCAACTGATGACGTTTTTTGAGTTTTTTTCTGAGTTTACGTTTATCCATTTGATGTCCTTAGTAGTGTAAGTCAAGCGATTCTTGGTGATTTTTGTGGTCATCGTCTCTGTTTTGTTTACCGTGAAGGTAGCCGTTGATAAGTTGAAAAATCTCGTACCGATCGTTGTTATTAATGGCTTCGCCGTTGAAGAAGAGTTGCTTTCCAGAGATAAATAACTTGGAAAGATCGGATTCTTCATGGTCAACTCGGCCACTCAAATAGTCCATTGACACCCCAAAAAATTCAGCTAATTTTTTGACTTCAATGTAAGAAGGATTACGGATTCCACGTTCCCAATTGCCGATCTGTGAGGCGGTATTCTCATGCTCTTTGTCAGTGGGAAACATTGTGTTTAATCCGTTTGCAAGGTCAGTCAATGTGATTTTCTGACCGGTTCGTAAAGCTCTGAGTCTTTCAGGAAACATAGAATCACTCCTTAATACCATTATACTTCATAATATCATCAAAAAGCACGAGTGACTTATTTTAAAATAAAGATTTAAATGTTATTATTTAAATAGATTAAAATGAATTGAAAAGAAAGGAAGTGTCAAATTGATAGCTTCCATTGCAATTATTATTGCACTCTTACTTGGAGCAGCATGTGGCTACTACGTACGAAAAAACCACGTCGACAAGGGACTGACAGCCGCCAGGACTGCTGCTAGTAAGATTAAAGATAATAACCAAGTTAAGATTAATGATACTAAAAGAAAACTTGAAGATAAAAGTAAAACAGCAGCTGAAAATTATCGTAAAGAAGAAGAAATTGAACTCGATGCCCAAGTTCAAGAAAACGAGAGCCGCAAACTGCGAATTGATCATAGAGAAAAAAGCTTGGAGACTTCCGTTGCCCGCTTGGACAAATCAGAGGACGCTCTAACAACTAAAAAGAACAGTAATCACCTTCTAGTTGAAAACCTCAAAAAGGCTCGTAATGACGTCTTAGAACTTGAGAAGCAAAGAAAACAAATCATCCACGATCGGGGTGAATTAACTGAGGGTCAAGCCAAACAGCTCGTTTTGGCCACTCTTGAAGCTGATTTAAAACGTGACTTTGATACTACCGTTAAAGAAAATAATGACTTAATGGCATTTAATGCTGCCAAACAGGCCCGTAATCTTATGATTGAGGCAGTTCAAGAGGGGCCAGTTGATGTTCCTCGTGACCACATTGAGCGCTCAGTGATTATTCCGGATTCCGGAATGCGCGCCAAGATTGCTGGCAAAGATGACCAACGATTACGATTAATTGAGACCCTTACCGGGGTTGATTTAATTTTTGATCCAGAACACCCGGAAACGTTAATCATTAGTACCAGTGATCCGGTTAGAAGAGAGATTGCGCGCAATTCCATTAACGATCTGTTGGCCATTAAGCAGGTTAATAATGGTGTAATTGAAAATGAAATCAATCAAACCCAACAGGAAGTTCTGGATGAATTAAGAAAGACTGGCGAGATGACCGTGAGTCACTTGCACCTTGGCTGGGTTCATCCAGACCTAATGAAGACGGTGGGACGCTTAAAGTTTCGAACGTCGTATGGTCAAAATGTCTTAGAGCATTCCATTGAAGTTGCCGAACTATCAGCTGTGATGGCTGCTGAACTTGGTTTAGATGTTCGGATGGCTAAACGGACTGGATTATTCCATGACATTGGTAAAGCGATTGACAGAGAAGTTTCCGGAACACACGTTGAACTGGGAGTGAAGTTAGCTGAGGCTTATGGTGAAGATCCAATTGTCATAAACTCGATTGCGTCTCATCATGGCGACGTGGAACCAGATAACCCATACGCTATTTTGGTCGCAGTGGCAGACGGAATGTCAGGAGCTCGACCAGGAGCCAGAAGCGAATCGGTCGAAGAGTACATCAATCGATTAAAGAGTTTGGAAAAAATTGCGAATGAACATCCCGGCGTTAAAGATAGTTACGCCATTCAGGCCGGTCGTGAGATTCGAATCATGGTTGATCCAAAGAAGGTTAACGATACGCAAAGTAGTGAGTTAACCAATGAAGTAAAGGACCAAATTGAAAACGAATTGACCTATCCTGGTAAAATTAAGGTTACCACAATTCGACAGTTGCAAGCCGTTCAGTACGTGGGCGGTAAACCGAAAAACAATAAAAAGAAAAAAGCTGGATAAAAAAAGTTCTTCACCATTGGTATTTACGTGGTGAGGAACTTTTTTATTTAATGACTTTGAAGTTTTGCTGGTTGTTAGCGTCGACTATGGGATGATCTTGAAGGTACTTCGCAATCAAATTACTCATGGTAATGGTGTTATAGGAAATAATTTTACTTTCATCGTACATGGGGTAGTGGCCGCCACCAACGGCGCGGTATGCGTTTAAGACGATCTTCAAGGGCTGATGGTCCAGAACTGGGCGACCGTGATAGGTTAAGTTAACGATTCTGGAACCAATCGGCCGGGAGACGTCAATAGTGTAATCAATGCCCGCGTACATGTCATAGTTATAGTCCCGGTGTTTCGGATAAGTATATACGGGGTTGACAATGATTTTATTATCCTTTAAGGCAAAATAATCAGCCGTTTTTTCAAGGGCAGCTTTTAAGTCCGCTCCAGTAATGTTTAAGACTGCTAACGTGTTTGGATAGACGTAGTTGGTGATGATGTTTCTCATGGTGATTGGATTTTCGAATCCATGGGCTTCGTCGGTAAAGAGCGCGGTTGCCGAAATATCAACTCCCATTGTTTCCATTTGGACCCTTTGAATAAAATTGATAAAGGCCGATCCATGGGTTCGAACTTCGAAGGGATCTTTATATTTGAGATTACCTTTAATCTTTGAGAGTGGTTTTGAGAGCCATTTTTCAACATCTTGGTCGACTGGATCAACGACGTTTTTGGTCGGTTGAAATGGCTTATTTTGAGCCGTTGAGATTAGTTTGGCGTTACTGTTGACCACCGTTTTATAGTTATCATTAATATCAAGGGTAATTTGGCCTACGTAATCACCACGATGTCCGGGTTGAACGTACGGAACGCCAAAGAGATGGTTAGCGAGCTTTCGGTGCTGGTGACCTGTCACTAAAGCGTCAATTCCGGGAACTTCTTTTAAAATTTGATAACTTTCGTTTTCACCAGTGAATTTTTCACTAAGTTTACCTACTTTGTCTCTTTCAAACCCCCCGTGATACAAAATAACCACCACGTCGGCTTTTTGGCGAAGAATTGGGACGTATTTTTTGGCCGTTTCTAAGCCAGATTTAAACTTAAGCCCCTTAACGTTGGCCTTATTCTCCCACTGGTTAATGGCCTGAGTGGTAAGACCTAATACTCCCACCTTTAGATCCCCAAAGTCTTTAATGGCATAGGCCGACCCAAAGGCTGGCTCATCTTTTTCGTTTAGGATGTTGGCGCAGATAAACTGGCGCTTGGTGTTTTTGATGGTATTTTTTAAGTAACTTTGTCCGTAGTTAAATTCGTGATTACCAAGCGAGCCAAAGTCATAGTCAATCGTATCATATGCTTTATTAATCGCCTGAGCACTCGGAAGTTTTAAAACTTCGGCCGTGTAGTAGGCGAGAGGAGACCCCTCTAAAAAATCACCATTATCTAAAATTAAGGTGTGGTCGAAGCCTTCCTGTTCGTGCTTAATTGTGGTTGCTGCCTTTTCTAAACCAAAGGGCATGTTTTCATTTGGTTTAACGTAATTTGTTGGCGCTAAATAACCGTGAATATCGCTCGTACATAGTATTTTGAGTTTCATAGTTTGGCCTCTCCCTCTTATATAGTACAAATTATAATATTTATTAAGGAAAGTGTAAATAAAAGCTAGAAATCAGGCTTTATTTAAGTTTAAAATAACGTTGACGAAGTAATAATATATGATACAATTTAGTTGTTTAATAAGTACATTCGTACTAATTTAAACAAGTCATGTTAAATGTTAGACATGAGGAGGTTATTACATGTTGAATTTATATGTTGCACCAAGCAGCGCATCAAGTCGTAAAGCCCGTGCTTGGTTGAAAGACCATAATATTCCATTTAAGGAACGAAACATCAATTCAAACCCACTTAACGCTGACGAAGTAAAACAAATTCTTCGTTTAACCGAAAATGGCAGTGAGGATATTATTTCAACAAGATCAAATGTTTTTAAGAAACTGCACTTGAACTTAGATGACTTATCTTTAACAGAGTTAGTTGACCTATTAGTAAAGTACCCTGACCTAATCAAGCGTCCGATCATTTTTGATGACAAACGTCTTGAAGTTGGCTACAACGAAGAAGAAATTAGACGGTTCTTACCGCGAGATGTTCGTGAAGCAGAATTGAGACAATTAGAGTCGAAGTTAACTTCTTAAGATATGAAAACGCCCGGTATGGGCGTTTTTTTATGAATAATTTAAATGATGAGGAATTAATATGATTAAAATGATCGCACTCGATCTTGACAACACACTGCTTACAGGTGATAAGAAGATCAGTAAAGTAAACGAAGACGAGTTAAAAAAGTTACACCGACAGGGTATCAAAGTGGTGCTCTGTACTGGACGACCAATCAATGCCATTTGGAAGTACATTAAGCAACTAGACCTTGATGAGCCAGATGATTATACCATCACCTTTAATGGTGGGCTCGTGGTTCGAAATGCCGATAAGTATGAATTATTTAAGCGTGGGATGAATCGAGATGCGTTCAAATTACTTTACGAATACGCTCAAAGAAACGGCCTCCCGTTAGATATTCTTGATTTTACCCAGGTCTATCCAATCTCCGATTTAAAACCATCGATTTATCAACAAATGTTGAATGCTGACATGCAGTTTGTACCAACTAAGTTTTCTGAGATGCCAGACGAAAGCTACTCTAAGGCAGTTATCGCAGCCGAACCAGACGTTCTTGATAAAGCTGTTAGTAACATGCCCGAAGATGTGAAAAAGCAGTATCACATTGTTCGTTCACAACCCCAAATCCTAGAATTCTTGGCACCCAATGTTGATAAAGCCTATGGATTAGGAGCATTGCTTAGTCACTATGGTGATGATTTTTCTAATCTAATGGCATTTGGTGATGCTGAAAACGATGCCGGAATGATTAAGAAGGCCAAGGTTGGAGTTGCGATGGCAAATGCGCAGGAACCAATCAAGAAAATTGCGACGGATGTGACTAAATCGAATGATGATGATGGTGTGGCAGTCTTTTTAAAGAAGTGTTTTAAAGCAGATCAATAAATATAAACACAACTAATAAAAAATGAGCTAAACAATTATGTTTAGCTCATTTTTATTTGGTTCTTTACATGGTCTCAAACGCATTATTCATATTTTTCATAAATTCTTTTAGGTAACGTTTGGAGTCTACCGCTACAGCCACCTTAACGTTGGTGTTAGGATCATCTAATCGATTCTTGTCACCAATCGTTCTAGCATAGTATGCGTCGGGTTTGGTGGTAACGATCATATTCATATCAATGAATTTTACGAAACTGGGGTCGACCGCTACACCAACGGCGAGTGGGTCATGAAGTGAACAGCCGCCAAGTTCAGGATACATATCAGCATAGATGTTGATGTAGAAATCCACGATGTCAGCCATTTTCTTTCCAGCCATTGTCCCAGAATCGCGCCACTTTTGGGTTTCTTGCTTGGTCAAAAGGGTTCGTAACGTAACGTCAAGGCCGACCATGTTGATGTGAAGGTTACTGGTAAAAACTTCGTTTGCTGAAATGGCATCTTGGTTGATGTTGGCCTCGGCGACGGGGGTGACATTACCCGGAACTGTTAAAGCACCACCCATTAAAGTCACATTGCCAACCTTCTCCATAGCTTTTGGAGCTTGTTTGATTGCTTGGGCTAAGTTAGTAAGAGGACCAGTTGGCACAATCGTTAGATCATTGCCGTACTTTTTAGCGGATTCAATCATGAAATCGACCCCGTTTTTACTTTGGACCGCACCGCTTGGTTCGGGAAGGTCAACGTCACCAATCCCATTTTCACCGTGAATGTCAGCGCTGACTTGCATTCTGACATAATCTTCGCTTAATGGATGAGTTTCACCAATAAAGACCGGAACGTCTGAAGCACCAAGTAAATCTAAAATTTTAAGGGTATTAACGGCTGCCCGTTCGGCTTCGATGTTGCCAAACGAAGCAATAACCCCGATTAAATCAATCTCAGAATTGCCAACCGCGTAGGTTAGTGCCATTGAGTCATCGATTCCAGTATCAAGGTCCAAAATCATTTTTTTGGTACTCATATAAAGTCCTCCTATATAACTTCAGTTACAGTACAACTTTATAATACTTTAATATGTAGGAAATTGCGATAGATATGAAATTGGTTTTTTTATTTTGTCTTTGCATGGTAAACTTTGGTTAAAGATAAAATTAGATAAAGAGTGATAAAAATGGAAAATATGTACGATATAACAATTATTGGCGGCGGTCCCGTTGGGATGTTTGCGGGGTTTTACGCTGGCCTGCGGGATGCTAAAACGCAGATCATTGAGAGCCTTCCTGAACTTGGGGGCCAGGTCAAAGCGCTTTATCCTGAAAAGACCATTTTGGACGTTGCTGGTTTTGCGGGCGTCACGGGTGACGAGCTGATTGCACGACTGCAAAAGCAACTTGACACCGTTGATGTTGACCAAAAGGTCGAGAGTAAGGTAGTCGATGTGATTAAAAAAGATGACTATTTTGAGATTGAAACCAGTAGGGGAACTACTAAGAGTAAAGCCGTCATCATTGCGACCGGAAACGGTGCCTTTAAGCCACGTGAACTACGGGCTGAAAATGCCGAAGAGCTCACTGGGAAACGTCTTTTTTACAGTATCAATGATTTAAACCAGTTCAAGGGGCGAGACGTCATGGTCGCTGGTGGTGGCGATTCCGCCGTTGACATGGCTTTAATGCTTGAACGGGTTGCAAGTAAGGTATTTTTATTGCACCGGCGGGACGAATTTCGTGGTCTTGAGTATATGGTTGATCGTCTCAAGGAATCATCAGTTGAGGTGGTCACCCCATACTTAATCAAACGACTGGATGAGGTTGATAATCGTTTAAGGGTTACCAGTAAAAAAGTTAAGACTGAAGATGACGAGATGGAAATGATGGTGGATGATCTCGTGGTGAACTACGGGTTTATTTCGAATAATCACCAGTTAAAGGAATGGCAGATCCAACCAGCCCTTGATCATCGCTTACTTGAGGTTGATCAATCTTTTGAGACCAGTGTGCCAGGGGTCTTTGCGATTGGGGATCAGATCACTTATCCCGGCAAACAAGATTTGATCGCAACCGGATTTGGTGAGGCTCCCACCGCCATTAACGTCTTAATGAAAGAAATTTATCCCGACCGCAGAGGACCCGTTCACAGTACTTCGCTTCACCGCAAGTAGGTTCAAGAAAGGATAAATGTTGTGAAACCATTAACATGATGCTATCATGAAACTAGTTGAAATTTCTTAACTGGAGGATGATGTTCATGACAAATGAAGTATTTCCCTTATTTTTAAAGCCCGTTTTACAGAATAAGATGTGGGGTGGAACCGAACTAAAGCGGTATCACTATCAGTTAAATAGTAATCACGTTGGAGAGGCGTGGATTGCTTCGACTTATGGTGATGACTTGTCAGTGGTTTATAACGGACCCTACGATGAAAAGACTTTAAAAGAAGTTTGGAAGAAACATCCAGCACTATTTGGTGGGCATCCGGCTAACGCCTCCTTTCCACTATTGGTTAAAATTTTGGATGCCAAGGAAAACTTGTCAATCCAGGTTCATCCAAGTGATGAGAACGCGCAAAAGTACTTTAATGAAAAGAATGGAAAAACTGAGTGCTGGTACATTTTAGACACCAAACCAGATTCAAAGGTATATTACGGTCATTCCGCCAAAAGTAAGGATGAAATTCGGCAGGCCATTAAAGACCACCAGTTAGACCAGATTTTAGAAACGAAAACGGTTCAACCAGGTGAGATGGTTTATGTACCAGCTGGGACGCTTCATTCTTTGGGAGCAGGCATTGTCGCTCTTGAGGTGGAACAAAATTCTGACAACACGCTCCGGTTTTATGATTTCGACCGGGTGGATCAAAAGACGGGTAAGAAACGACCACTCCAGGTAGAAGATGCCATTAAAGTAACCAATACTCCGAACGTTCTACCAGACCCCGAGCAAACCCAACTGGTTGTCGATTCAAATAATCCAGCCCGGACGCGTCTATTGAAATCAAAGTACTTTAACGTTTATCAAATTGTGGTTCACGGTCAAGCCGAGATTAAAGACATGCAGACTTATTCAGTGAACGTTGTTATTGATGGAACAGGTACACTAATTGTCGATGACAAATCATATTCGCTTGAAAAGGGAAGTACGTATGTCTTGCCAGTTCAAGCCAAAACGTATCAGTTAAAGGGAGACCTCCGAATTATTCAGACAACCGCAAACTAAAATATGACAAAAATACCACTACCTCAATGATAGTGGTATTTTAGTATCCAATGACATCCTCTGCCACCGTTTCTAGCGTCTTGGTTTTGATGTCGGCTACGTTAATCCAATACAGGCAATTTTGGCGTGGATAAAACAAGCCTAACTGCTTAACCATTTCAAAATAAGACTTATTTGCTGAATGGAGCCCCATGATGTAGTACATCAGGATCTGGAGGGTGAATTTATTGGTTGGTTTAGCCTTTGATACCTTGAAATCCCACAGCCCATCCTTGGTCAGGTAGTCACCATCGCCGTTTACGACGGTGTCGGTGTACGCACCGGGAAAATCAAAGTCAATTGTAATGGGACCATCTTCTGATGCTTGCTTCAAGAACTGAACGCCCCGGTTAACCATTTGTTTAATGTGCTCAATGGTAACCTCATTCGCTTGGTACTTGGGACGAGGAACGTAGTAACTAGGTCCCATCCGGTAGGCAATGTCATAATTAACGAGTTGAATGGCGCACTGAATGCTGTCATCATCAAGTCCGGAATTGATTTCACTGGTTAATTGTTTAAAACGGTCCATATTACCATCGTAATGGTGCCCAGTCTTTTCGGCCGCTAGTAGGTCAACGTTATGGGCACCAATTTCAGGAATACTGAATGCTGCCACGACGTCTCCGGTGACTTCAAACCGTGTTAGATAGTCGACGACCAGTCCCATAAAGCTGGGCGTGATGTTTTCACTAGCAATCGGTAGAAATTCGTCTGGCGTAAACTGCTTGATGTGAAGGGATGAGACGGGAATGAAACCACCACGGGGCTGTTTATACTGCTTGGCTCTTTTTGTAACTGTATACTTAGTCATAATTTGTAACCTTCCATCCCTAGAGTTACCCGTATTATAGCACAGCTGAGAAGCGTGTGATCCCCAACAAAAGAACCCACATCAACTGATGTGGATTCTTTATAGTTATTCTTTGTTTGAATCAGGGTTGGTAATCTGAATTCGATTAGAGTTAGTTGAACTATGGTAAAGCTCAGGAGCATCGGTATGGTATAAACTGTTCGTACTCTTATCATGTCGTTCTGAGTAGAGACTGGTTGAGGCTTTTCCAAGCTTCTTTTCAATGTTTTCTTCATGGTCCAATCCGTTAGCATAATTGTACTTCTGCGGGTTAACTGGTTTAAATCCCTTAGGATGATAAAAACGAAGTAGGTTTTGTTCATTCAGCGTATCGGATAACGAGAGTTCTAGATTGACTTTATCCTGCGTCTTTTCTAACTTCTGTTTCAACTTTTTATCCGGATGGATTACTTTTTGGGTCTTGTTATCATAGACCGTCCCATTAACCGAAGTGTACTCAGGAGAAACCCAGTCCCGATTTCTAAAAGCAACGACCTGATCATGATGCTTGGAGAAGAGGTCCGTCCCAAATTGGATGTACTTCTTGGAACTGATTCCAAGAAGGTGCATCAAGGTTGGAAGTACATCAATTTCACCACCATAGGTATGATCCACGTGACCATTCTTGATTCCTTGCATGTTAATCATGAATGGAACTCGTTGCAATTGGGCGTTATCAAAGTCATTCCAGTCGTTAGGGTCTTTTCCAAGTAGCGGTGCTAAGCTGGTGTTTTCAGAGTTCGATAAGCCATAGTGATCCCCGTATAGGACAATCACGGAGTTCTTTAGTAAACCGGCTTTGTCAAGGTACTCATAGAGTTCCTGAACTGATTGGTCGAGATAGTGGGCCGTTACAAAGTAGTTGTTAACGGCTTCATCATTAGTATCAGGGGCCTTGAAATCAGAATCCTTCTGATCCTCAGCGTCTAGTTGATACGGGAAGTGATTGGTAACGGTGATGTATTTAGCATAGAACGGTTGCTGGAGGTGCTGAAGATAGTTGGTTGAATCTTTAAATAAGAGCTTATCCTTCAGTCCGTATCCGGTTGACTTATCACCCGAGGTATCGTAGTAACTGGCGTCAAAGAAGTAGTCATATCCTAGGTTTTTGTAAGTGTTGTTTCGGTTCCAGAAGCTAGCAACGTTTCCGTGAAAGACGGCGGACGTGTATCCCTTTTGACCAAGGATGGCAGGAGCACCCTGGAAGGTGTTGTCACTGCCAAGTTGAGCAAATAAGGATCCCTGTGGGAGACCATAAGTACTAGTCTCGAGCATGTTTTCTGCATCGGACGTTTTACCTTGGCCAACCTGATGGAAGAAGTTATCAAAGGAATAAGTTGACTTACTGTGATACAACTTGTTTAAAAATGGAGTGACTTCCTGGCCATTGATCTTTTTATCAATCACGAACTGTTGGAAGCTTTCTAGATGAATGATAATGACATTTTTACCCTTGGCAATCCCATACATTTTCTTGTTAGGAGCGGCGTAGTGTTCTTTTTTGAATTTAAGAATCCCCGTTAAGTCAGACTTATTGGCATTGGCTCGCATGTTGTTGGTTTGTTGGGACTTTATTCCGTCATAGACGGTAAAAGAATCCAAACCCAGGTATTTAACGATGTAAGTGCGGTCAAAGGTTCTGGTCAATAATTGGGGCCGATCCATGTCGGCCAAAGTAATGTTACCAACTAACATAAGGGCTCCAAGTGAGAAAACCGCAAAACCAACTCGGGCCTGTAGTGGCCGTTTGTCAATCTTAATCACTTTAAACAAAAGTAAGAGGATGACGATCACGATGTCGATCCAGTAAAAAACGTCGTGGGGCGAAGTTAGTGCTAATGAGCTTCCGCTTAGCCCCTGGTTGACCTTGGAATAACCGGTCATGGTCGACACCGTCATAAAGTCGGTGAATTCACGAAAGTAAATTACGTTTAAGTATAAAAGAACCGTGTTTAGAAAATCCAGAAACAGGATTGCTGGATAAAAAAGTTTAGCTGGTTTTAGATAAAGCGCCAAACCTAACATAATAACGGTGGTTGCGATTGGATTAATTAGGAGCAAAAACAGTTGAAAGATACTGTCGACACCCAAATTAAAGTCAGTGAAATATGCGTAAATTGTTTTAGCCCAAAAAAGCACTACTAGTAAGACGAAAAACCCGATTCTAGTATTGCATTTAGACAGAATTTTCTTGATCGTTTTCAAGGTATAAAGTCCCCTTTTTAAGTCCAACCCCTATCTTATCAGATTTATTAAATTTGGGTAGGATTGAGGGAGAATCTTAGAGAAAAGTTAAAGCCCACAAGTGATATACTTAGAGTGTGAATGGAGGAGATACAATGGCAAAATTTACCCTATACGTTGTCCGACACGGACAAACTTATTTCAATATTTTTAACAAATTACAAGGCTGGAGTAATTCACCACTAACCGACAAGGGAATTACTGGTGCCAAAAAGACCGCTAAACGTTTATCTAACATCAAATTTGTTCAAGCTTACTGCAGTGATACTACTCGTGCTGAAGATACCGCCAAGATTATTCTAAACGATAATTTAGTTTCAGATATTAATGAGCCTGTCGTATCTCCCAATTTTCGTGAACAATTTTATGGTTATTTTGAAGGATTAAACATGGATGAAGCGTGGTACGAGGCCGGAGCACCTCATGGAGTACCAACTTTTAAAGACATTGTAAATAAATATGATATCAATACGGCTAAGGACTATATGAAAGAGGCTGATCCTTTCCATATGGCTGAAAATGCAGCTGATTACTGGAAACGACTTGATAAGGGGTTAGATATGATTACTCACGATGCTAAGGTTCAAGACGGCGACAACGTCCTCTTGATTAGTCACGGAAATACCCTGCTTAGTTTAGTAGAACGTTTTTCTGACGGACAGTATGATATGACAAAACGTCCCGAAAATGGCAGTATTACTAAGATGAGTGTTGATGGTAATCAAATCAAGGTCACTGAATACAATAAGTAGTGGAGGCGAGGCGACAAATGCATGAAGCTAATGACAAGATCATCAATTCCTTTAACATGCAGGACTTTATTTTTCGAATTGGTGAAGTTAGTAAGATGACGGGGGTATCACCAAGACAACTCCGATACTGGGAGAAAAAGGGATACGTGAGAAGTACCCGAGTTGAAAAATTAGCGTCACGAGTTTTCAATTTTTCAAATTTTGTACTGATTAAGTTAATGAAAGAATATCTAGATGACGGTTACACCCTGACATCTGCTTATCAAAAGGCGACGCAGTTTAAATCACGAATTGCTTTTTTGTATTCCTTTTTTAAGCGAGTGGATCATGGTTGTGACGAAGTGAATGGAAAACGAATGGCAGACATGGGATACTTTGATGATGCGCACACGAAGCGTTTGTATGGCTACCTTGATGACGACGGGGAAGTTAAGTACCTCGTAAAAGATAACTAAAATTACTCGAAAAGACACCAAAGCTGATAATTAGTTTTGGCGTTTTTTGACGGAATGACTCATGTACGGTAGCATGTTTATTGGCAGTAGAAAAAGTAGAGTGCTAGGAAGGGTCATTTGATAATGGCATTGCTTGAAAAAGTCATTTTGACAATGCTGGGATTGGTATCAATTTTGATACTAGTTGCTGTTTTGTTAGTATTTTAGAATTTAACCCAGTGGGGAATCGGCAGAGGTGCCGATTCCCTTTTTGTTAGGAGCCTTGTTTTTAGGGACTAAAAGTATATACTTTTGAATAATCATTAATTATGTCGGAGGTGTCAACGATGGAAAGCGAATTTCAAGAAATTGGCAGTAAGTTTTCAGCACGTCATGTAACGGTATTTATTCAAAGACAGACTGTTTCCCAAATAGTTGTGAAATGAAGTTGAATCATAATTTCATTCGATTATTTGGGTGAAACATTCATCCTGAATCAATCATTGAATTTCCTCAACTTCATTAGTAATCGTTAAACTGAAATGAGGGAAATTATGAAAAATATCAGGAAAATGTATACGTACGCATTCTTTTCTAACTTAACCTTTGAATTAGTAATTTGGATGCTTTATTTGAAACATATGGGATGGTCAGTTGGCCAAATTGCATTATTACAACTTGTGATTAACGCAACTCAGGTTATTTGTGAACTACCATCCGGAATCATTGCTGACAAAATTGGCTACAAAACCACTTTGATTTTGGGTCAGATAATGTGTGTATTATACGTGGCAACTTTTTTTGTCGCACGTAACCACTTGCTAGTATTTGGTGGGTTCGTTTTGTTTGGAATTGGACTTTCGCTAATTTCGGGAACCGATGAGGCCATCATTTATGAGGCAGATGAAAAACAACACTACCAGAAATTTTGGGGACGTTACAACGCCATCATGATTTGTACGGTTGCTTTCAGTAATATGGTTGGTGGGTATTTGGCAGACATTTCGTGGCCACTGGTCTTTACCGCCTCAATTATGGCCCACGTTCTTTCAATCATGACGGTATTAGTGATCAAACCTCGACCGGTGGTTAATGAGCCCGATGCTCCAAGTGTCTTAAAGCAATTGAGGACTTTCTTGGTCAGTAATAAAAATTACCAGAAGTTAATCCTAGTAGTGGCGATTTCACAGGCTACGGCTTCGATTATGTATCAATACGGGTCGTTGTATCTATCCCACATTACAAGATTTAGCACCGGTAACATTGCGATGATCCTAGCGATTGTTGATATCATTGGAGCTGTTTTTTTCGGCAAACGTCTTTAAAGTAGTTGCTAAATATGGCCGAATGAGGGTGATTTCTTTAAGCATGGCAATTGGCTTATTGATGTCACTGCTCTTAGGGATTTCGAATTTCATCGTTGCTTTAATTGCATTTGTAATTTTTAGTTCACTTTTTGAAGTGTGGGATACGACACTAAACGCTGAACTGCAGGATACAGTGGTAAAACGACTCCGAGTTACGTTGATGTCTTTTTGCAATCTAATTACGGCTCTTTTGATGGCACTTGAGTCATTGTTTATCAGTGCCTTTTCAAAGGTTATTAACATTCAGGTGATTTTTGTATTATTTGGTGTTACGGCAATGTCTGGTTCTTTGGTCATCTTGTTTCTTTACTTTAAATCAATTCGTAAAATGAATGTTTAGGGCATAATAAAAGCCATCAGTTTAACTGATGGCTTTTTGATTATTTATTTTTGGCTCGTTTGTTTTTATAAAGGGGCCAATGATGCAAATCGGAACGAGGTAACGTGATTGCTAGTTTGCCAAGTCCAGTCGTGACAAGTGGCAGGATGACATTAAAAATAATAATCGTGATGATGACGGTCAGTCCGATGAAGTCAAGCGAGTGAAGCAGACTAACGAAAAGACCGAATGTAATGATAATGGTAGCAAACATCACGTAACTAACTGTTTTTGTAAATGCACTTGTCCCACCGGTCAACCATCCTAGTAAGTCTGGATTTTGTTTTCGGTAGGAAATGGCCAAAAAGGTTAATTCAAATATCCCAGTTATGGAAAGGGGAACCAGCATTGAAACGGATGCCTGCCAGTTTAATTGACTGTCACTTGCGGCATAGTACATGATAAGTTGGGTGGCCTTCAGTGCGGAAAAGACACTCATCACGTATGTGACCAACCACCAAAATGGTTGGAGAATGGAACGACTAACGATGATGATGGAGGCGAAAACGATTAAGATGATCATTATCATTCCAATAATAAAGTCGTGGTCAAAGTTAGTTTGAACGTTGGCGTTTTCAATTGGCTGGCCGGTATAAGCGACCTTAGCATTTTCAAGGCTGGTGTTTTGTAACTGGTTTCTAACCGTATTTTGCATGTTGTGAACGTTATTTAAGTTCGTGTTGCCAGTGGGATCATTGTTAAATTCTACTTCGAGCTTAGTGATTTTTTGGTTTTCGCTTGCAAAATTATACTTAGTTTGATAAAAATCGGTGTCATTAATCTGTTGCGGTGAGATGTAGAAGGTATTCCCAGCACTTGACTTCTTGACACCATTTAAGTAACCAGTGACGGGCGTTAACTTATCCTTACTTTCCTTTAAAGTTCGGTTAACGGACGCAATTTCACCACGAACTTTAGACGCTTGTTCGTTGTATTGCTGGACCGCTTCTTGCGCTTCCAGTCCAGAATTTTGGGCGTCAGAGATTTGGTTGCTTAACTGGGTCAAGCTTTGACTGGTGGTACTCAACTGATCAGACACTTGTGAGAGATTTTGGCGAAGTTTTTTGGACTTCTGGGCTTGATTAGATGACTGAGCCGTTTCAAGTGGAGTGAATGTGCTGAAATTGTTGGTGTCAGCTTGTTCACTCGTATCGCTAATCCGATCAAGTTGTCTAATCAGTGAATCGACTGATTTAGTTTGATTCTTAATGTTTTTCTGTTGAAGTGTCTTGTTTGCACCCTTAAGGGTTCTTTGTGAGCCCTTAAGGGAATTACTAATGCCATTAAGCGTTGAAGTGGTCTTATTCAATTGATTTCGTAAATAGTATTTATCAATTTCATCCCCACCTGGTTGAGTCACAGAGTACACCTGCGCAACGTTTTTTTGGGACTGAAGCTTCGTTGTAACCTGGTCAATGGCACTAATGGTGTTGTCATTATTAAAGGGTCGGTTATTTTTGATGTAAATAGTGACTGGAGTTGGTTTTCCCTTATTAAAGTGATTTTGAAGGATGTGTCTACCGACTTCAGCCTGATCATTAGCAATTAAATTGTTGTTAGTAAGGTAGGTTACATTAGGACGATAGAATAAAACTAGTGGGACCGTAATCACTAATGCAATTAGTAGTCCTAGGAGAGGTTTTAAAAACGAGACATGGGCAAGTTTACCCCAGAAGCCCTCGTTTGCGAGTTTTAAAGTCTTCTTCTTTGGCCAGAAAAAGGTTGGTCCAAGGAGTTGCATGAACATTGGGGTCACGGTCATCACGGCGAATAGAGTTATTAGTACGACAATGGCGACGCTACCAATGGCCCGAACCGAACTAAACTTGAGCAGGTAAAGTGATCCAAATGCTAATGACGTAATTATTGCGGTTGCCCCAAGTGGATATGTAAGACTTTTAGTGGCTGTTTTACTGGGGTCAACGCTTTCGTTTTTAAGTGCCAATTCAAAACGTCGATACAAAAAGAAACTAGCAAGGGTACCAAATAAAGTTACTACCAAGCCAGTTACTAAAGGAATGTATGGCGAATACGGGAGACTAAGTTGAGTTGACATTAAAGCTGTTGCACTTAATGAAACCAGGTAAGCGATGATCAGGATGATAAAGGTAAAAACCGGTGCTAATAGTGATCTAAATGCAATGGCAATAAAGACTAAAGAAAGAATGAAAATTGCAATGGTCACAATGTTAGTGACGCTTAAAATCTTCTCATTGTTGTCTTGATTAATTAATTGCGGACCGGTGACGTACGTCTTCAGTCCATTATCAACGTTGAATTGCTTTTGAAGCGTGTTAGCAAAACTTGCACTTGTGGCATTGCTTTTTGGAACATGAATATTCACAATCTCGGTTGATTGATCGTTGGAGATAAACTTTGAGGCACCATTCGGGCTCGTGTGAGCGGTGGTGATCCGACTAATACCGTTGTCCCCGTTACTTTTCTGAATCATACCAACCCGATTGTAAATGTCCTTTTGCTCAGAACTGGTAATTTTACCCTTGTTGGCGTGGTAAACGATGTTCATACTTGTGGTTCCATCTAAGCCTTCGCCCCATTGGTTCTGTAAGTTCTGTGCTTTATACATCTGGGACTTTGAGTTCATTTCCGGGTTGCCAGCCTGCATCACAACCTGACTCAGGTTGGGGAGACTGACAATTGCCATAAAAATGACAACTAGCCAAATAATTAAAGAGAAAATCCTATTTTCGTGTAACGTCCTTATAAAATGTTTCATCGAAGAAAATTCCTTTCATTTTATTTCACTACCCCCTCATGCTCATTTTATATTAAATTAGTTCTTAAAGAAATGGTTTGCACGTAAAAACAGCAACACAATGATGATAAAAATGATCGTGATGATAATGGTTATAATCCACGCTGATGGTTTATCCATAAATGGAAGTTTTACGTTTTCACCATAGAACCCAAATACGATGTTTGGAACACTTAGAATTAACGAAAAAACGGTTAAAAACTTAATCGTGTTGTTCAAGTCACTATCAAGGAGGTTGGAATAAGCGCTTGCTACTTGCTGGGTCGCGGCGTTCGCCATCTCTGCCATTGAAAGTCCCTGTTGAAGTTCGATACTGATATCTTCAACGGCAGCTTTTTGATCCTCAGTGAGGTCCCTTGTAAAACGCCGCTTGAAGTCGTTAATCATATCGTTGTTTGATCCGAGTGACGTTAGGAAATATACTAAGTCGGTCTGTAGATTAAGCAGGTGGTTAATGGCACTTTTATTGGCCTTGCCACGTAAGTTACGTTGAATGTTAGTTCTGACACTGTTGATTTGGTTAATATAATCAAAGTATTGGACGGATAGTTGGTACAACGTTTTATTAATTACGTCAATTGGTTGCAATTCTGCGAGTTGTTTTGAACCGGCTTTCTTTATAATGGTAGAAATGAGTTCGTTAACGAAGTTAGTTTTATCAGCCGTGAACGTAAATAACATGTTGTCATGGGTTATGATTCCAATTGGTTCAGCAGAAACATCCCCGTTAAAACGAGTCGGTTCGGCCACATCAAATATGAAAAGGAGGACTCCTTCTTCATCGTAATATTCAACCCGAGGTCGTTCGTGACGGTCAAGTGCATAATAGAGCATTTCGTTGTTTAAATGGTATTCTGTTTTTAAAATTTCCTTATCAGCTGGACGGCAATCGATGGTTTTAATCCAGTTAATATTTTGGTTGATTTTTTCAATTTTAATCAATGCAAAACTACTCCCGTTACTATATTGTCAGATATCTTCATACTACACTAAATGGCTAAGTTAGTCGATTTTAGTGAGTGTTTCTTCTATTATAATGCGTAATTGGAAATGAGTAAGAAACTTTTTTAAGTAATCATAAATACTCAACAAAAAATGGTTGGCTAAGGTATAATAACCACATAGGGAGATGTTGTCCGTGAAACACAGTAAAAAGAAAAACGTGTGGATTGCAGTTGTGATTGGAGTAGTCGTCGTCTTACTACTTGTATTCGCTGCATTTAAGATTAGACACATGTTGATTAATCATTCATATCAAGTTCGACAAGAGCAAATGAATAACGCAACCAAGAAACGTGATCAAGAGATCGAAACTCAGCACAAAGAGTTTATTCAAAAAATTGGTGACCCAGCCGTTAAGATTTACGAGAAAAAACAACAGGTTTTGCCAAGTATCGTGATCGGACAGGCTATTCTCGAATCGAATTGGGGGCAATCCGAACTTTATAAGAAAGCCAATAATCCGTTTGGAATCAAAGGAACGTACAATGGTCAGTCAATCTCGTACGATACAACCGAGTACGTTAATAAAAAGAAAACGACCGAAGTGGGTCAGTTTAGAAAATACCCCTCGGTTGCTGATGCCATCGAGGATCATAACGAGACTTTAAATACCAAGTTTTTAAAGAAAACGGGCATCACGAGTTTTAGACAAGAAGCCAACTTGTTGCAAAAAAATGGCTACGCTACCGATCCCGACTACGCTAATAAGCTAATTGGTGTCATCGTGAACCATCAATTAATGAAATACGACGTTAAAGCAATTAACAATTACTAATTACAACTAACTAATGGAGGAGTCTTTGATTGTTCGACCTACTCGCTAAATTATATGGTCCTTTTTTTGATCTACATAACTGGGAGACCGTCATAACGTCTGGAAATGACTGGTTGATTATTTTCTCATTGGTAGTGATTGAATGTCTTTTATCCGTTGATAATGCAGTTGTCCTTGCGGCCCAGACTCAAGTTCTTCCTACTAAAAAGTGGCAGGAAGAATCTTTGTTTTACGGAATGTGGGGAGCATACATCTTTCGCTTTTTGATCATCGGAGTCGGAGTGTACCTAATTAGGTTCTGGATCATTAAGGTCTTAGGTGCAGCTTATTTGTTTTATCTTGCGTTTAGTTTCTTCTATAATATGCACAAGAATAAGCACAAAAAGAGCCGAACTCATCAGGTCAAACCAAATAAGAAAAACCACACCCGCAAGTACTTTTGGTGGGTGGTAGTTCAGATTGAATTCATGGACATTATCTTTTCAATTGACTCAGTGCTAGCGTCGTTAGCCATTTCACCTAATCCAGTGATCGTCTTAATTGGTGGGATGATTGGGATTTTAGCGATGCGTGGAGTAGCTGAAGTCATAATGATGTTGATGAAAAAGATTCCTGAACTACAGCCGATGGCGTACTTCTTGATCATTATCATTGCATTGAAACTTTTCTTATCGATTCCAATGATTGACATTGAGATTCCAGCGGGATGGTTTGGGATCTTGGTAATTGTCACACTAGTGGCTACTTTAGTTATCCATGTGATTAACGTGAAGAGGGGGAAAGACTATGGCAGTGGATCTAAATCAGAATAATTTTGACTCAGAAATTACGGGACCAATGACCGTGGTTGACTTCTGGGCCCCATGGTGTGGTCCATGTAAAATGATGGATCCGTTGATTTTAGAATTGGAACGTGAGTACAAAGGTCGAATCAAGTTTTTAAAGCTTAATGTCGATGATAATCAGGAGATTGCCAGAAAATACCGGGTCATGAGTATTCCGACACTAGTATTATTTCGTAACGGGAAGGGCGTTGAGAAGGTCACCGGAGTGTATCCTAAGAGTAAATTAGAGCACTATTTTAATCGAAAATTAGCTGAAAAATGATGAAATTAAGTAAAGTCTTATGCTTTTAATAACTTTTTTTATGGCAGAAGGCTTTTTCTTTTGCTAAAAATTGGTGTTGTGAAATGTTGATCAATCCTTGAAAACGGGCATTATTGCGAGTTTTGTTACATTGACGTTACAACGTGACAAAATAATCGGTTTTTTTAACATTGCTGTTTTTGCCATGTAAATAACAGTATTTAGAATGTGAAATTGTTGTTTGAGTATATTTTAGTTTTAAGAAAACGGAAGTAACAAAAATTTATAGGAGTGATTTATCATTTTATTAAAATCTAGAAACGTAAAGGTGCTTTTAGCATCTATTTTCACAGTAGCCGGTGTGTTAATGACTGCAGGCTTCAACGCCAATGCTGCCACTAACACTAATCAAGTTACCGTTAAGAGCGGTGACACAGTCTCAAAAATCGCAAAGCAACATAACACTAGCATCAGCAGCATTGTTAAGGCTAACCACCTTAAAAATGTCAACCTGATTCATGTCGGAGAAAAGTTAACATTACCTACTAACGCAAGCAACATGACTTACCAAAGTAACAATACTCAAACACAACCATCTGCTCAGGTAAGTAGCAATGCACAATACACTGCTGCACCACAGCAAAACGCACAACCTGCTCAAACACAACAACAAGCAACAACTACAACCACTACTCAACCTGCTGCAAGCAGTAACAATAATGCAAGCAATGCCGGTGATAACTCTGGTTTAGCATCAATTGCACAAGTTGAATCTGGTAACTCATACAGTGCTCGAAACGGTCAGTACATTGGTAAATACCAATTGTCTTCATCATACTTAAATGGTGATTACTCTCCAGCTAACCAAGAACGTGTGGCTCGTCAATACGCAGTTTCACGTTACGGTTCAATCGCTGCCGCTGCTCAATTTCGAGCATCACATAACTACTGGTAAGATTTAATTTCAAGTTAACGATTACTCAAACGAAAAACAAGATGCAAAGGGGACGAAGAATAATTCTTCGCCCCCTTTTTTGGATCCAAAAAAATCCCAGTACCATATTTATGATACCGGGATTTATTTACTTAACTTTAGCTAAGAAGTAACGTTTCTTGCCGCGTCGTATGATGATAAACTTCCCGTCAAATTGAGCTTGGGGGTTAATTTCAGTGTTGACGTCGGTAACCTTTGCTCCATTGATGGTAATAGCGCCATTATTAACGTCTTCTCTAGCCTGACGTTTGGATTTATCAACTCCAGCCGCAATGATTAAATCGACTACGTTTACGGGATCAGAACTAATCGCAGACGTTGGGACACTGTTAAATGCCTGACTAACTTCTTTTACTGATAGGTCTTGAACGTTGCCTTTAAAAAGAATTTTTGAGATATTTTCGGCCTGCTTAACGGCGTCTTCACCGTGCACAAATTTCGTGACCTCACGTGCTAATGTCTTCTGGGCTTCTCGTTTCCAAGGCTCATCTTTAACTTTTTGGGCCAGTTCATCAATTTGATCCTTAGGCAAAAAGGTGAAGTATTTGAGGTATTTGATAACGTCAGCGTCGTTTTGGTTTAGCCAGAACTGGTAAAATTCATACGGTGAGGTCTTTTCCGGATCAAGCCAAACAGCACCACCAGCGGTTTTTCCAAACTTAGTTCCGTCTGATTTAAGCATTAATGGGATGGTTAATCCGTATACCTCGGCGTCTTGACCTTCAACGCGATGAATGAGGTCAATTCCGGCCGTGATGTTTCCCCATTGGTCTCCACCACCAATCTGAAGTTGAACGTCATGGTCACGATAAAGAGTGAGAAAGTCCAATGCTTGTAGGATTTGGTAGGTGAATTCTGTGAAGGAAATGCCCTTTTCCAGGCGACTGGCCACCACTTCTTTTGATAACATGGTGTTGACGTTAAAGAGTTTTCCGTAGTCACGAAGAAAATCAAGCAGTGACACGTTAGACGTCCAGTCGTAGTTATTCACGATGTGAATGTTACTGTCACTGCCAAAGAGGTGCTTCATTTGCTTTGTTAAGGCGTTAACGTTGTGTTTGACCATCTGTTTGGTCTGAAGGGGACGTTCGGTGTTTCTCCCACTTGGATCACCGATGGAACCGGTGGCCCCGCCGATTAGGATGTAAGGGTGAAAACCAGCCCGTGAAAAACGTTCCATGATCATAAACGGAATTAGGTGACCAATGTGCATACTATCACCAGTTGGATCGACCCCACAGTATAGGGCAATCTTTTTCTCGTTGGTTAATTTTTCTAGTCCGTCTTCGTCGGTTGTTTGGTTAATGGCACCTCGCCATTTTAAATCTTCAATGATATTCATTGTTGTTTTCCTCCTGTTGTTGATAAATAAAAAGCGTCCTAGTAGTAATTGACTACTGGGACGCTTGTGCGCGGTACCACCCACGTTCAGATACAAAAGTACCTGCACTTATTTTGATGTGTAATTTTAGGTAGTTCATCTAATATCCTGTGTGGCTTGCACCAACCGCCACTTCTCTTATCACTTAAATATTAGACTACTTTTGATAAACTCATCGTATCATTACCTAGCCGAATTAACAATATGCAAATTATTCAAGGTAAATTTGACGTAACTGATGAATGTCGGCATTGGTCAATCCAATACCTTCATGGAGAAATTGGTTCATTCCGCCGTATAATTGATTGATTTCATCCATTGCGGCATTGAAAAAGTCTAATGAGACACTATAAAGGGATCTTAGACTCTTTAGGGCTGCATCATTATATCCTTCTTCTTTGGCTTGCTCTAATCGAGCATCAATCACTGGTTTTGCCACCTGATTGGTTAACAGGTAATCTTCTTCGATGGTTTTACGATCGACTCCTAGGGCAGAGAGGATCATGGTCGCAGACATTCCGGTTCGGTCTTTTCCAGCTGTACAGTGAAATAGGACGGACTCGTCATCTTGCCTGTTATCGAGTAGAACTTCAAATAATTTTTTAAAAGCCAAACGACAGTGTTTCGTTTTAATCATGCTTTTATAGACGTGTTCCATATGATCATGACCATAATTAGGGTGATTGCACAGGACTTTCTTCATTTCAGCTGGACTTTTCGAATTGTCAGTTGCGTCTTCTTTAAAGATCGGATCAAAAATGTAGTCGACAGCAGAAGTTTCCACTTGATCGGCCAGCATGTCGACTTCAGGTTGACTTCTGAGATCAACGTCAAAGCGAACCCCGTAATGCTCAAGGGTTTTTAGATCATTTTCACTGAGCTCACCTAAGTGTCCCGCACGTAGTAACTTGTGCCACTTAGTGGTTTTACCATCAACAGTTTGGTATCCACCTAACTCACGAAAATTTTCACCAGTTGGAATGGCTAGAACTCTTTTATTTTCCATGTTTTCCATGTAACCCACCTTTCAATGTCAGTGTAATATAATTATATCATGAAGCCCGTGTTCCACATGATTTTTTGAGATATGATTTTACAAATATTAGAAAATAGAATAAGCTTAGCGTATGAAGATTATTAAGGAGAGTATGAATTATGGCAATGACTGAAAGACAAATGATTCAAGAAATCTTAAACACGGTTGACGTTGGTTATGATTTTGAAAACGTTGATGAAGATAACAAGCAGTACACGTTATTGATTAAACGTCAGGATAATGATGTTCGTGATTTAAACGAGATTAATGCTGAAATCAAGGAATACTTTAAAGATGCTGATTTTTCTTATGACGAACAGGTTGAGCCAAAAGATATTGATGCTGACATTCGGGTTGAAGTTAAGCGTTAATTAATGATGCCATAAAAGAGAAAGTAGATTTTATTCTACTTTCTCTTTTATTTTCAAGTAGTGAGATGAATTGAATCGTGCTAATATGAGTATCAAAAATACGATGAAACGGAGATGAACCAGTTGTCTGACAATAAAGATTACGTCCTAGCGATTGATCAAGGATCGACTAGTACGAGAGCGATCATTTATGATCATAGTGGTAGAAAAGTCATTGAAAGTTACAAGGAAGTTCCTCAGATTATCAATAGTGACGGATGGGTTGAACAGGATCCAAACGAGATTTGGAACTCCGTGCTTTCTGCCATTGCGAGTGCCTTGATTGACGCCTCCATTCACCCCGAAAACATTGCCTCAGTGGGGATTACCAATCAGCGTGAGACCACGGTAGTGTGGGACAAAGTGACCGGCAAACCCATTTACAATGCCATTGGTTGGCTTTCAAAACAAACTAATTCAATTGCTGAAGACTTAAAAAACAGAGGGTACGAGGACCTAATTCATAAAAAAACGGGCCTAGTCATTGACTCGTATTTTTCTGCTACCAAGGTCAGGTGGATTTTAGACCACGTTAATGGTTCACAGAAGCGCGCTTCTGATGGTGAATTGTTATTTGGGACCATTGATACGTGGCTCGTCTGGAAATTGTCTGGTGGGAAATATCACATTACTGATTATACGAACGCCAGTCGAACGATGATGTTTAACATTAATGACTTAAAGTGGGACGACGAAATCTTGAAGATTTTAAACATTCCAAAGATCATGCTTCCGACCGTTCATGCTTCTGATGAAGTTTATGGAACGACCGAAAACTACCAATTTTATGGTGTTAGTGTCCCAATTGCTGGAATTGCTGGCGATCAGCAGGCGGCGTTGATCGGACAAATGGGCTTTTCAAAGGGAATGGTTGAAAACACCTATGGTGATGGTGCTTTCATCATGATGAATACGGGACACCAGCCGCAGTACTCAGACGAGAATTTGTTGACGACCATTGCGTATGGAATTAACGGAAAAATTACGTATGCACTTGAGGGTTCAATCTTCGTGGCTGGAAGTGCGTTGACGTGGCTTCGAGACCAAATGAAGATTATCACCAGTGTTCCTGAGTCCAGACAGGCGGCTAAACGATCGACCGACCACAATGAAATATACGTTGTTCCTGCTTTTAATGGATTAGGGGCCCCATATTGGGACCAAAATGTCAGAGGAGCCGTTTTTGGGATTACCCGAGGAACTAACAGTGATGATTTTGTAAAGGCCACGCTTCAGTCAATTGCGTACGGAACTAAGGATATCGTTAACACAATGGAGTCCGATACCGATCTCGATATTCCACAGATTCGAGCTGATGGGGGAGCTAGTCGCAATAGTTACCTAATGCAGTTTCAGTCTGACATTTTGAATATTCCGGTTCAACGAGCCAGCGATGAAGAAACGACCGGATTTGGGGCTGCCATCTTGAGTGGACTAGCAACCGGGTTCTGGAAAGATTTAGATGAAGTTCAGTCCATTTACGAAGAGGGAAAGATTTTCACTCCTTCAATGAAAGCAGCTGAACGAGATAAATTGTATCAGGGATGGAAGCGAGCGGTTAAGGCCACGCAAGCTTTTAAACCCATTAATTAAGACTTGCTTTGGCAAGTTTTTAAATTTTTCTTAATGAAAACGTTTTCTTTTTATTTTTGACGTGTTATAATTAATTTCGTAAATAAGGGTTACAAAAGTATTTTGAAAAGAAGGTATGGGATATGAGTTTTGAAGCAATATTAATTGGATTAATTCCAGTGATTGGTTGGGGGCTATTTCCAACTATTTCATCAAAAATTGGTGGTAAACCAACGAACCAAATCTTTGGTGCCACAGTTGGTACATTGATTTTTGCGATTGTTGTCTTATTATTCACCCAAGCTGGCTTCCCAATGGGCTGGAACTTAGTCTACGGAATCTTGTCTGGTATGGGTTGGGGCTTCGGTCAAATCATGGCCTTTAAAGGTTATTCTTTGATTGGTTCTTCAAGAGTTATGCCAATCACGACCGCATTTCAGTTGATTGTAACTGCTTTGTGGGGTGCATTTGCGTTAAGTAGTTGGCCTGGTATTGGTCATAAGATCATTGGAATCCTTGCTTTGATCGTTATCATTATCGGTGCCACTCTTACCACTTGGAGCCAAAATAAAGAAAACGTTAATAAAGGTGCGCTTGAAAAAGCCGTTATCTTACAGTTAATTGGTGTTATTGGTTACTGGTTATACTCAGCCGCTCCACAGGTTAATAACTTGACTTGGGCTAAGGGAATTTTGCCACAGTCCACTTCAGTAATGACCCCAATGGAAGCATTCTTGCCACAGGCAATGGGAATGGTCTTGATGGCTATTATCTACGGTTTGATGAACATGAAGAGTGAAAATGTGTTTGCTGAGGGTGTTTCATACAAACAGATTATTGCTGGTTTCTTCTTTGCAATTGCCGCATTCTCATACTTGATTGCTGCACAGCCAAACATGTTAGGCCTTTCAACTGGATTCGTTCTATCACAGGTATCAGTAGTTGTTGCTACCTTGACCGGTGTTTACTTCTTACACCAGAAGAAGACTCCAAAGGAAATGGTTGCTACTTTGATCGGTTTAGCTTTGATCATCGTTGCTGCTGCCGTTACCGTTATGCTATAAAATCATTAATCTCAAACAAAAAAACACTTCACATTATGTGAAGTGTTTTTTGTGTTCCTAATTATTTATAATAATGACTTCGTTTTAAAAGTTCAGCTGAACGTTTATTGATTGGAACAAATCCCTTGTTTTGCAAATGCCGGAAAAACATCATATTGTATACAAAACTCCATGCTAATGGCATGATTGCAAAAATCTCATAGGCAGAGGATGCGATGTTTAATCCAGTTAAGACGGTAAGTGCCATTGCTAGGATAAAATCCACCCCTAGCATACAAAGGGTATTATAGAAATCACCACGAAAAATAGAAGGCCAGATTCCAAAAACTAGCGTAGTGAATGAGAAGCCCACCTTTTGGACTTTGACTTCTTGGGTTTCTTTATTTTGCACGACGGCGTAGTTAGGTGGCAAGAACATGTTGTTCATGCCATTATTCCCACTATTATTGCCGTTATCGAATGGATTCATTGACAATTGGACCTTTCTAAGACTTTAAAGTAAATTTGACGACGACTTCGACGTGCGGAGTCTGTGGCATCATATCAACTGGTTGCAGGTAGTCCACGTTATAAGACTTCGTTAGTTGAACTAGGTTCTGAGCTAGCGTTGATGGATTACATGAAACATATACAAATTTTTGTGGTTTAGCGGTTAAAATGGCATCAATTAAGTGTTGGTCAAGGCCAACGCGTGGTGGGTCAACCACCAGTGCCGTGGGTTTAAAACCCTCGGTTATCCACTGCGGCATCAAATCCTCGGCACTGCCAAAGTAGTAGGTGGCGTTATCAATATGATTGATTGCTGCATTATGATTGGCGTCGGTGATGGCTTCCTTAATGGTATCCATTCCTCTAACTTCAGAAACTTGGTTTGCTAATGAAAGACCGATGGTTCCTACCCCAGAATATGCATCAATCAAACGATCATCAGAATCAAGATTGAGGGCTGTTCCAGCTAAATCGTAGAGTTTTGGTGTCATGATGCTGTTGAGTTGGAGGAAAGCTCTTGGTGACAACTCAAATGATAAACCATTAATTTTTTCGGTAATACTATCATTTCCAGCTAAATGAACCGTCTTTTCTCCCCAGATCAAAGGTGAGTCACCAGGATTGATGTTTTGCATGACGGAAGTGACTTCTGGAAGGCGATCGGAAATCATTTCTAAGAGTTGATTTTTCTTAATCAACTTGGGCGTGTTAGTGATGAAAACCACCTGCACGTCGTTGGTATTGAGAGCTGCTCGAACTACCAAGGTTTTTAAAATGCCAGAGTGATTGGATTCAACGAACGTTGGGATGTTTAGTTCCTGAACCATTTCGACTAAAGCGTGCATGACCTTCATGGTAAGCGGATACTGAACGGAGCAGGTCTCCATGTCGACCACTTCGTGAGTTCCTTCTTTATATAATCCGGCGATGACTCTTCCGTTTGCTTCAGTTCGAACTTGAAACTGGGCCTTATTACGGTATTCATAGGGATTATCCATCCCGATCGTTTCCCTGACATCATAATGATCATAAGCCCTCGGATGATATCTTCTAAGCGATTGTTTAACTAAATCACGTTTGAATTCCAGTTGCTTAGGGTATGCGAGGTCTTCGAGTTCAAAACCACCAACTTCTCCAGCATATGGATCACGCGGTTTAACCCGAAAGGGACTTTCCTTATCAATTTGAACTAATTTTCCGCGTAGGTATTTAGGTTTAATCTCGGTTACATCAGCTTGAACTAATTCACCAACTAGCGCACCAGGAATAAAAATTAATTTGCGGTGAAAATAACCAATTCCCTCACCATTAATTCCGAGACGCTTGATGGTGACCGTAACTCGTTGGTGGAGTTCTACCGAAACATTTGACGATCTTTTTGAACCGTTTCTAACTCTTTTATAACTCATTAGAACTCCTTTTTTCTTCATAACAACGTCTACGTCATTATAGCAGACTCATATATGATACAAAAGTGTTGTATAATCATACTGTTAATTTGTTAAAAAGAAAAGAGAGGTATCAAAATGGCAGTACTAGAAACTAAAAACCTATGCTACGACGCTGATGGACGTGAGATTATCAAGGATATCAGCTGGAGCGTTGATGCCGGAGAAATCGTTACGATCACTGGTCCATCAGGGAGTGGGAAGACAACTTTTGTGAGACTTTTGGCGGATCTTTTGACTCCCAGTTCTGGTGAAGTAATTTTTGAAGGCCAAAACGTCGCTGATTTAAATCCAATTGAGTATCGGAGAAAAGTATCATACGCCGTTCAGCAACCCACCTTGTTTGGCAATACGGTCAAGGATAATCTTGAGTTCCCATATCAGATTCGAAATAAACCGTTTGATAAAGAACATGCGTTAAAAGCACTTCAAACCGTCGATCTAGGTGATGGTGATTTGGATCGGACGGTCGATAATCTTTCTGGTGGGGAACGCCAACGGGTCGCATTAATTCGCAACATCATGTTTGTGCCTGATGTGCTTATTTTAGATGAGGTTACCACTGGCCTTGATGAGAACACCAAGGAAAGTGTGCACAAGATGATTAACTACATTAATCAAAAAGATCACACCACGGTCATCATGATTACTCATGATCAAGGTGAGATTGACCATGCCACCGAGTTAGTCACAATTGTTAACGGACGACTAGTTAAAGGAGATAAAGATGCCTAATTTAATTGTTTCAAATCAAGCGCTCGCATTAACTGGACTCCTGGTCTTAATCGCGTTATTTGTCGGATGGAAAGAAAAGTTGGGCATTGATAAGTCAATTATCATTGCCACCATCCGTTGTGTGGTTCAGTTATTTATAGTTGGGTACGTTTTACGATTCGTTTTTCGGATCAATAACGTTTTTTTAACCCTGATTTTAATCTTAATTATTTTGTTTAACGCAGCTTATAACGCCAAAGGACGTAGTGACGGTATGGAACACGCACTCCCCATTTCCATCATTGCATTAGGAAGTAGCACGATTGTCGTACTTGCGGTATTAGTCTTTGCGGGAGCAATTAAGTTTATCCCGTCTCAAGTGGTACCAATTACCGGAATGGTTGCCAGTAACTCAATGGTTGCCTTGGGACTTTGTTATCGAAGTATGAATTCCATGTTTAAAGACCGGAGACAGCAGATTATTGAAAAATTAGCTCTGGGAGCCGACGTGAAGACATCCTGTTCTGACATTGTGCGTGACAGCATTAAGACCGGGATGCAGCCCACGATTGATACTGCGATGACCGTTGGACTGGTTAGTTTACCCGGGATGATGGCTGGTTTAATCTTTGCTGGTGTTGATCCGGTTAAGGCCATTAAGTACCAGATCATGGTAACTTTCATGTTGCTTGGGATTACGGCCGTTAGTTCAATCATCGCATGTTACATGGGTTATCATAGTTTTTACACTAAAAATGACCAGCTTAGAAATATGAATTAATAAGTAAGGGCTCTGACTAGGAGTCTTTTTTATTGCTTCTGATAGGATAAATTGATGGAGTGGTTTATAATTCAATTGGGTCAACAGTTAAATTGGAAAAAACGAAAAGAGGGATTCTATGAGTAAAATGACAGCAAGTAGAGCACTGGTGAAAGTGCTTGAGAGTTGGGATGTCGACCATTTGTATGGCATCACAGCTGGCTCTTTGAATAACTTATTGAATGCGCTAGATGAGGAAAAAAAGAACATTAAATATATTCAGGTTAGACATGAAGAGGTCGGTTCTTTGGCCGCTTCCGCTGACCATAAGTATACCGGTAAGATTGGGGTCGCCTTTGGTTCGGCTGGTCCTGGTGCGACTCACATGTTTAATGGTTTATACGACGCGAAGGAAGACAATACGCCAATGCTAGCCCTCGTTGGACAAGTTCCCCAACCAATGATGAACACGCGGTTCTTTCAGGAAATGGATGAACTGCCAATGTTTGCTGACGTTTCGGTTTACAACCGCCAGGCGTCAACTGCCGATCAGATACCGAAGATTATTGATGAAGCCATCAGGACGGCCTATCAAAAGAAGGGGCCAGCAGTCGTCATCTTACCGAATGATTTACTTGGAACTGAGATTGACTATGAACCAACTAAGACAGCCAACGTTTCAAGTAGCATTAAAACGGTTCACCCTAAACAAGCTGACGTTGATGAAGCCATTAAGATGATTAAGAAAGCCAAACATCCGGTTCTTTGGTACGGAAGAGGTGCTAAGGGTGCCCGAGATGAGATCGTGAAAGTTTCCGATCAGTTTAGCATGCCAGTCTTGTCCACGGCTCCTGCAACTGGGATTATGCCAAACGACAATCTGAGTTACATGGGTGCTCGTGGTAGACTGGGAACGAAACCCGGATTTGAAGTTTCTCAGGCTGCCGATCTGATTATTATGCTTGGAAACGACTTTCCGTTTGCTCGCTTCATGCCTAAAGATAAAAAAATCATTCAAGTTAATAACAATCTGGCTGATTTGGGTCGTCAGTATCAGGCCAACCTCACGATTCACGGTGATGCCAAGGAATTCTTAGAAATGTTAATTGATTCAGATGTAAAGCTTCCTAAGAGTGATTTCTTAAAAGCCGCTCGAATTGATCGCGAGAATTGGTTAAAATGGCTTGATAGCATTGCGACTGACTACGACGAGGGTCTCAGAGCTGAGACTGTTTTGAAAGCAATCGCTGACCATTCTAAGTCGAATGCGGTTTATGGACTTGACGTTGGAAACAACACCATGCATTCCATTCGTCAACTTCCCTTTAATCAGCAGCAGCAGTTTGCCATGTCACCGTGGTTTGGAACAATGGGCTTTGGTCTACCAGCTTCCATTGCTGCTAAACTCTCATATCCTGATCGTCAAGTTTGGTCGATTTCAGGTGATGGGGGATTTGCAATGGTCATGCAGGATGTGATTACGCAGGCCAAGTACAACTTGCCGATTATCAATGTCGTTTTGTCAAACGAACGCTTTGGTTACATTGAACACGAAGACGTTCAATCTGGCATTAGTGATTATGGTGTTGACCTCTATCAAGCGGATTTTGCCCAAGTTGCTGAAGGCATGGGTGCTCATGGCTTTAAAGTTTCAGGTCAAGATGAACTTGATAGTGTCATGGTTGAGATTGACCGAATGCAGGCTGAAGGTAACACGAAGCCGATTGTGATTGACGCTAAGATTAAAGCGTTTGACCCAATTGATACTAGTTTTGTCCCACTTGACCCAGAGAACTTTGACCAAAAAACGATTGATGCGTACAAGAAACGTTATAACGTTTATGGTCAACCAGCATTGAGCGAGATTTTAAAAAGTTTGAAATAGTGGTTTAAATAAAAATAACCGATCTCGGTTGAGATCGGTTATTTCTTTTGCTTATTTTTTCTTCGTCTTTTCGTCTTCGTCAATATCAACGGCAACCGTTGATTCATCACCAACATCTAACGCTTGATGCTTTAGGTGAGGGAAGATGTATTTATCAGCAAGTCCAGTGATTCCACCTTGGAATAGAAACGCAAAGATCGTTCCTACTCCTAAGTTAGTAAATTGACGAGTAATTGCAAAGGCAACCACTGCCATGACAGTCGGTGGGATGTAGGAAGCCCACATGGCTTTCCCAGCAGCACCATTGAAGTACTTAAATCGCAGGATCTGCATCAAATCATCAGCGGGATGCAAGACTAAGTTGACTCGTTGGTAGATTGAGATGGCGGTTGCAATCAATGCTACCCCGAAGAAATTCAAGAGAACATAGAAAGCGACCATCATCCAACCCTTGGCTTCAGGGAATCCAGCAAAAAATGATACTTTTCCAATTACTGGAAGTGAACCATCCATGAAGAAGTCATCAAAGACCTGGATGAGTGCTGAGAACGGAACCATGAAGATGACGTTTCCAATGGCACGTCCCCAATCCCAGTGACCGACTAAAAAGGCGTTCAAAATGGTAATGGCAACTCCCAAGATTAGAAATGCCCAGAATAAGTTCCAGTGAAATGCATTTCCAAGGTTGGTTTCGGCTGCGGTCCAGTAAGCTGAACCTAGAAAAGATGGATGAATCTTAGCAGTTGTTACTAGAGTCAAAACATTTCCAGCAGAGTTAATTATTAATGAAAGGATAAAGAACATAATTGAAGCTGTCATGGAAATGGTACGTTTGGCTTTTCTATTAGCGGTTTTCTTCGCCATAGTTTCCCTCCACGATCAGATTTTGGTTCAATTATTTAAGATTACCATTAACTTTAACAATTGACTTGCCTTGAACCTTGTCAGTACCAGCTAATACACCAGGTACTTGTTCTAAAGTAAGGATGTTGTGTTGGAAAGGTGTAACCTTAACGGAACCATCTGAAAGTAAAGCAATTGAATCTTCGAAACTGTGGGGGTTAATCATTGAACCCTTGATGGTTAATTGCTTCTTGAAGATTTCGTAAGTGTTCATGTTAAATGTTTGACCTGGTGCACCAACACCAAACATCATAACTTGAGCGCCAGGATTAGTTGCTTCAACAGCTTGTTCTTGGGTTTCAGGCTTTCCAACACATTCGATTACCATGTCGTACTTGTCAGTGATTTTTTCCTTAGTCGTGTTGATAACCTTGTTTAAGTTAAGTTCTTTCTTTTCCCAAGCAAGGTTTTCATCATGTCTACCAGTCATGTCAATGTTCTGGATTCCGTAGATTCTAAGTAGTTGAGCAAACAACTTAGCCATGTATCCATCACCAATGATTAAAGCGTGTTGGTAAGGGGTAATGTTTTCGGTGATCTTCATCGTGTGAACGGCACATGAAAGTGGTTCCATTGAGCATGCAGTTTGAAGTGATAGTTCATCAGGAATGTGGTAAACAACCTTTTCTGGGGCAGTGAAGTAGTCTTCAAGACCACCATCTCTAGTTACACCAACGGCCGATAGGTTTTCACACAATTCGTAGCGGCCAGTGTGACAGTAGAAACATTTGTCACAGTAAATGTTAGGGTCAACAACAACACGATCACCCTTCTTGAAGTCCTTAACGTTCTTTCCAACTGCGGAAACAACTCCAGAGTTTTCGTGACCTAATACGATTGGAGGAGTAGCATCAGCTGAACCTGGGAGACCATTGTATAAGGCGTGATCGGTACCACAGATACCAGCGTAGGCAGTTTCAACTAAGACTTCGTCGTCCTTAGGGGTTGGGACATCTCTGTCTTCAATCTCCATGTGTTGCTTAGCTGTCATAACTAAAGCTTTCATTTTTGACATAAGATAACTTCCTTTCGAAAAGTTGATGAATTAATATCGTTACAATCTGAACATAACTGATCGAAAAAAATGGAAAGATTTCTTTCAGGAATATCAGATTTGTTTCCAAGTAATAATGTAAACCGTTTGAAAACTGTTTGCAAGGGCATTCCAGCTTCTGAAATAGATCCAATAAAAATTGAACAAAGAAGAAATTTGATAAGTGAAATAGATAACGGCATTAGAGTGGGAATTAAGCAATTAATTTTAATTATTGTTATGAAAAAATTACGAAAATATTTCACAAAATTATTTTTTTAATTTTCCGTTAAGGCCAGTCTTACTTTCAGGTTAAAATTTACTTTTGGTTAAATTGGTTTAAAATGGACACTACTAAAAAAGAAGGAGAGAACCAAATGGCTTATTTAGAACTAAGAAACATCAAAAAGTCCTATTATGTGGATAATCAGGATTTTCATGTTTTAAACGGGATCAGTCTCAACTTCGATCGTGGGGAATTTGTTTCCATCCTGGGAGAATCTGGTGGTGGAAAGACGACCCTTATGAATATTATCGCTGGACTAGACAGTGATTATTCCGGTGACGTTTTAATTGACGGGAAATCGTTAAAAAAAGATACCAGTAAACAACTTGATGAGTATCGGCGCAACACAATTGGTTTTATCTTTCAAAACTTTAACCTTGTGAATCATCTGACCATTAAAGAGAACGTGATGGTCTCTTTAGAAATGACAACTTTAACGCATAAACAACAAGAAGCACGGGCCACTGAACTTTTAAAAAAGGTTGGTTTGTATGACCACCGTAACAAGTACCCCAATCAACTCTCAGGTGGACAAATGCAGCGGGTTTCAATTGCTCGAGCACTTGCTTCTGACCCAGATATCATCATTGCTGATGAGCCAACTGGTGCCTTGGACGCTCAAAATACTGATGACATCTTGGAACTAATGAACGAAATTGCAGAAGACGGAAAACTGGTAATTGCCGTCACCCACTCTCAGGTGGTTGCCAATTATGGAACGAGGATCGTTCATTTAGCCAACGGGAAGATTGATGAAGATAGGATTTTAAAACCCGCTTACCCGGTTAATAAAACGCAGGCGGACTTTCAGGCGCGTCCGGCCAAACTTGCTTCCATCTTTACGATGGCCTTCGAACACTTTCGTTATAACCTGAAGCGCAACCTGTTAATTATTTTTGGGGCGGCCATCGGCATCTTTTCGGTCATTTTCATGTTAGGTCTCGGCAATGGGGTCAAGGGATACATTAATCATGAAATTTATTCAGAGGTTAATCCCACTACCATTCAGGTTAGTCGAAAACAGAAACAGGGAGAGGAACAAAACCCTAAAAATGAACTTCTGACCAACCAGGATAACCAACAGTTGCAGGACCTAAAGAATGTCAAAAGTTCAACGTTAGGTAAGTTTTTAGCTGGCGGTCAGTTTAAGGCGGCCGATAAAACCGCTTCCGTTCAGTACATTCAAACATACTATCAAGGAGCGGTCTTAAAGAAGAACATTAAATCCGGAGCAGTCCCCACTAAAGATAATCAGGTGTTGATTAATAAGAAGACGGCCCAAAGCTTTAATAAGAAGAAGCCGTACGACATGACGGGCCAAAAAATTAAGTTGTTTGCGAATGCTCCCGATGATAACGGGCAGCCCCACGTCCTATCAAAAGAGGTTACTGTGAGTGGGGTGACTAGTGACGTGAACCCAATGGCACTTGTTAGTTCCAACACGATGAAGTCAATGTTTAGTGAGGCTAAAATGAAGTACGGACCGAACTTTGCCGCGGTGAACATCGCTGGTGGAGTTCCCAACGTTCAACCCGTTCAAGATAAGATTAAGTCGTTGAAGGGACCCAATCAACAAGCCAAGTACCAAATTACTGGTGCGGGTGCGATTGTATCAACACTGAACACTTACATTAACGTCGCTGTTTGGGTTCTAGCAGGAATTGCGGCAATTTCGCTCCTTGTGTCAGCAATTATGATCATCGTGGTGCTCTACATTAGTGTTGCCGAACGAACCAAGGAGATTGGGATTCTAAGGGCACTTGGTTTTACCAAGGGCAACATTCGAAACCTATTCTTCTCCGAAGCCTTTATTCTGGGAGTCTTCTCGTCCATCTTTGCGGTTATCATCGCCTACCTGGCCGAATGGGGAGCGGATACGATTTCTAATGGAGCGATTAAGTATGCAATTGTTCAAATTTCACCGGCCAATTCCATTATTGGGGCACTAGTCTTTGTTATTATTTGTTTACTAGCAGCACTTGCTCCAGCAGCCAAGGCCGCTAAATTAGATCCAATTGTGAGTCTGAGTTCCGAATAAAGATTAAAAAATTAATTAAGCTATTGCAATTATAGGAAAGTTGGACCAAACTAACTTCTAAACCAAATAAGAGCTATCCCGTTAATTCGGGATGGCTCTTATTTATTAGGAATTACTAAATTGTAATGGAGGGGTTCATTTTGAGAATTGGAATTGCGGCAAACGTTAACCGGATTAAGACGTCTAACTATAACCTTGATTACGCCAATTATACTGCTCAAGTTTTTATTGATTTACTGCAAAAACACGGCATTCTGCCTGTTATTATTCCCATGGCTGAGCTTGATATGATTTCCGAATACGTTGACTTAGTTGACAGCCTAATTATTCCTGGTGGTCAAGATGTTCAACCGGAATTATTCCACGAAAAATCAGTCGAACCAGATGATGCGCACTATCGACCCCATGATGAGTGGGAAATGGGACTGATTAAAGAAATGGTGCGCCGGAGAAAACCACTTTTAGGGATCTGTCGGGGGCTTCAAGTATTAAACGTAGCTTTTGGTGGTAGTCTTTATCAAGACATTGCCACTGATTTACCCAAGTCTAACGTTCAACACGTGAAACACGACGATCCGAAGCATAATTTTCATGAGGTGCAAGTGAAAGCCAAAAGCCAGTTGGTCCATTCCATTGGAAACCATCTGGTGGTGAACTCAATTCATCATCAGGCCCTAAAAAGGGTCGGAGAGAGTTTGACCGTCACGGCCAAATCCCCTGATGGCGTCATCGAAGCGGTTGAAAATGAAGATGCTAGTATCATGGGAATCCAGTGGCACCCAGAATTATTGTGGCAAAACGATCCAAAAGAAGAACAGTTGTTTTTGGACTTCTTTGAGCGAACCAGTAACCAATAAATAGCGAAAACCACCTTGATAGAAATATCAGGGTGGTTTCTTTGTTACTTGTTGTTTTCAAAGTATTCTTCATCGTGATTGGTGCTGTGACTGAGTTCGACCATCTTGCCGGTTTGATTGTAAACGAGCCACTCGGCGAGGTTCACGACGTGGTCACCGATCCGTTCGAGCAATCGGATGACCATTAAGTAGCTTAGGGCCGCTTGCGCCGTCTTACTGTTCTTTTTCAGGGATTCAGTTACTAACTTTCTGGTGGAATGGTAATACTTGTCAATTGATTCATCCTGGTCAGCAATTTTCTTGGCTTCCGAGGCATTGCCCTCAAAGAAGGCCTCTAGTACCTGTTCTAACATTGAACGGACTTGTTCAGTCATTTCACTGATGACTTTTTCGACCGCCGGGATTCGTTCATGGCCCTTGGCGTTAATGGTTTCTCTCGCAATCGTATTGGCGTGATCGCCGATTCGTTCAATGTCGGTACTGGCCTTTAAAATACTGATAATTTGACGAAAATCACTGGCAACGGGTTGCTGGAGTGCGATCAGTTGTAAGGACTGTTTCTCTAAATCCATTTCTTCGTTGTTAATCTTGGGGTCCTCTGCAATGATTTTGCGTGCGAGGTCCTTATCATGATCAATGAAAGATTTGGTGGCTTGATAGATTTGTTCACTACTGTCAAATCCCATTTCCATGAAGTGTCCTTTAAGTTTCTTTAATTCATCATCAAATAATGCTCCCATAGTCATTCTCCTTATCCAAATTTTCCGTTGAGATAGTCACTTGTTTCTTGCTTATCAGGATTCATAAACATTTTTTTGGTTTTGCCTACTTCCACTAGTCGACCGTTCAGCATGAACGCCGTTTTGTCTGAGATCCGAGAAGCTTGTGACATGTTATGAGTCACGATGATGATCGTATACTTGTCCTTGATGTTTAGGAGGGTGTCCTCAATCATCTGACTCGAAATAGGGTCGAGCGCGCTCGTTGGTTCATCCAGTAAAATCACGTCTGGTTGAATGGCCAAGAGTCTAGCAATGCAGATTCGTTGTTGTTGTCCTCCAGAAAATGAAAGCGCACTTTTATGAAGTTTGTCCTTAACTTCATCCCAGATAGCCGCCTGCTTTAGAGATTCTTCAACGCGTTCGTCCAATAGTTGCTTATCTTTAACGCCAGCTAATTTTAAGCCAAAGGTGACATTATCGTACACGGAAAAGGGGAAGGGATTGGGTTGCTGGAAAACCATTCCGACTTCTTTTCGGAGTTCCACGATGTCTTCTTTTGGACCATAAATATTGTGACCATTGAGCGTGAAGCTTCCCGTGATGGTAATGTTTGGAATAAGATCATTCATTCGGTTTAAACAACGGAGGTATGTCGACTTTCCGCATCCAGATGGTCCAATTAGGGCGGTAATCTCATTTTGTTTGAAGTTTAAATTAATGTCGTGCAACGCTTTTCGCTTTCCATAGTACAAATTGACGTTTTCAGTTTTGATAATCTCTTTTGGTTCCGTTTTAGTTGTCATTTACTTCTCCTTAACCGAAGTTGCCGGAAATGTAATCCTCAGTGGCTTTGACCTGTGGTCTGGTGAAAATGTCAGCTGTTTTAGCGTACTCCATGACGTGTCCAAGATGGAAGAAGGCGGTATAGTCACTGACTCTGGCGGCTTGTTGCATGTTATGGGTCACGATGATAATCGTATATTTTTTCTTTAACTCTAGAAGCGTTTCTTCAATCTTAGAGGTTGAAATGGGATCAAGAGCACTCGCTGGTTCGTCTAACAACAAGATGTCAGGTTGCATGGCGATTGAACGAGCGATACAGAGCCTTTGAGCCTGTCCACCAGATAATTCAAGGGCGCTTGTATCCAGCTTGTCTTTGACTTCGTCCCATAGTGCAGCGGCTTTTAGACTTTGTTCTACTCGTTGATCAAGTTCCCGTGGATCTTTTACGCCATGTTTTCTAAGCGCAAATTTAATGTTCTCACGAATGGTTTTGGCAAAGGGGTTGGGGTGTTGGAAGACCATGCCAATGTTTTTTCGAAGGACGTAGACGTTTAATTTTTTTTGGTTAATGTCTACGTCTCTGTACATGATTCTACCGGTAACGTTTGCCACACCATCATTCATTCGATTGAGACAGCGAAGGAAGGTTGATTTGCCAGATCCAGATGCTCCAATGAGGGCGGTGATCTTGAACCTTGAGAATGCCAGTGAAGCATCAAATGTAGCTTGCTTTTTACCGTAGAAGACGTTCACGTCCTCGGTCTCAAGGGCCATTTCTCCTGGTGGTGTAATAATTTGATGGTGGTCTAAATCGTAATTTTGTTGAGCCATGTTTTAACCTCGCTTTTTTCTAGAAGTCCCAGTCATCTTGCGGTAAGCCCAGTTACCTAAGAACCGAGACGACAGGTTAAAGACTAAGATAACAATGATAAGAACCGCTGAGGCGCCGCTTGAAACAACGTGTGCGTCTGGAACAATTCCCTCGGTATTTAGTTTCCAGATATGAACTGCAAGGGTCTCAGCTGGACGCATGGGATTTAGGAAACTGCTGGGACTGAAAGGATTCCAGTTGGTGTAACTTACGATTGGCGCACTTTGACCAGCAGTGTAAATCAAGGCGGCGGCTTCCCCGAAGATTCGACCAGAACTAAGGATGACACCGGTGATGATGCCCGGGATCGCGAGGGGTAGCACAACTCCAGTAATGGTTTTAAACTTGGAGAGTCCAAGCGATAACCCGGCTTCTCTTTGTAACTTTGGCACCTCCTCGATGGAATCTTCGACACTTCTGGTAAGGAGTGGCAGGTTGAAGATGGTTAAAGCAATCGCTCCTGACAGAATGGAGTAATCAAGTTGAAACTTGATTACTAGCACCAAGTATCCAAACAGACCAACGACAATGGAAGGCAATGAACTTAGAACCTCAATGGCCGTTTTAACGAGCGTTGTGAGCCAGTTGTCCTTGGCATACTCTGCCAGGTAAATTCCGGCCCCAAGACTGATTGGCAGCGAGATGATGATCGTCAGTATTAGCAGGTAGACGGAATTAAAGAGCTGATCTCTAATTCCACCGCCGGCACTGATCGAACTGGACGTGGTGGTTAAAAACTTCCACGAGATATCGGGTAGACCGGTAATGAGGATGTAACCGAGTAGGAAGATTAAGATCAGAACTACGACTAAGACTAAGGCCCAGATGGTCCCAATGGCGAACTTATTAATTTTTTTGGCATTTATTTTCATTTTTTAAATGCACTCCTCTTTCCAATTAGTTTTACGATGACGTTGAATACTAGTGACATTACTAGTAAAACTAAGGCCAATGTCCATAAGGCGTTGTTAGGCAACGTTCCCATGATGGTATTACCCATTTGGGTCGTCAGTTGACTGGTTAAAGTTGCAGTTGGACTTGTCAAGCTGGTTGGCATGAGGACTGCATTTCCGATGACCATTTGAACGGCTAGTGCTTCACCAAAGGCGCGCGCCATTCCGAAGATCATCGCGGTAAGGATTCCCGGAGTGGCAGCCCGTAAGACCACTTTGTACATCATTTGCCATTTAGTGGCTCCAAGTGATAGGGCAGCACTCCGGTAGTCTCGTGGGACGGCCTTTAAAGCATCAACTGACATTGAGGTGATGGTCGGAAGAACCATGACGAACAAAACGATGGTAGCTGGTAAAATCCCAGAACCGGTTCCCCCAAACACCGTTCTAACGATGGGAATCAAGACCATTAGGCCGATGAAACCATAAACAACGGATGGAATTCCAACGAGTAATTCGATTACTGGTTGCAGAATCTTTTGCCCTCGTTTGGGCGCAATTTCGGTCATGAAAAGGGCCATGGCAATCGCAAATGGGGTGGCAAGAATGGCGGATAGTAGGGTGACCGCAAATGAGGTGACGATCATTGGAAGTGCCCCAACTTCTGGTTTCCCATTTGGTCCCGTTTGACTTGGATTCCAGGTTCCCTTAGTGAAGAAATCGATGATACTGACGTGATCGGAAGTAAAGGTCGCCAGTCCCTTGGTGGTGATGAAGAAGAGGATGGTAATGACGAGGATGCCGATCAGGCCGATACATATGAGACTGATAAAATGACCAACCTTATCTTGATGAGTTTCTTTTGATGGTTTCAGTAATTTTTCTTTAATGTCATTCATATAAAAACCACTTTCATAATTATTTAACCGCTTGAACTTGACCTTCAGCATTCTTTTCAAATTTCATGTTTTTAACTTGAATGTATCCGATCTGCTTGACTAATTTCTGTTGAACATGATCTGAAAGCATGTAATCAATAAATTTTTTGGTGGTTCCAGTGGGCTTGCCCTTGGTATACATGTGTTCATACGACCAGATTTTCCAATTGTTATGTTCCACGTTAGGGTCGGTTGGTTGCACCTTATCGATGGAAATACTTTGCGTTTTATTGTTTAAATATGGAAACGAGAGGTAACTAACCGCACCGGGAGTCGATGAGACAATCTGTTGCACCGTTCCGTTTGAGTCTTGTTGCTGAGCGTTGACGGCTTTTTTGCCCTTTAAAACGGATTGTTCAAAGGTCATCCGGGTTCCACTTCCCTCGACCCGGTTAATCACCACGATCTTGACGTTATTTCCGCCGACCTGCTTCCAATTGGTGACTTTACCAGTGAAGATTTGTTCAAGTTGTTTCATTGAGAGATTTTTCACTCCCACTTTTTTATTGGCAACCGGGGCAATTCCAACAACGGCAACCTTATGATCAACTAAATCGCGAGCAGTAACACCTGGTTGTTGGGAAGCAAAGACATCTGAATTACCAACATTGACGGCTCCCTGTTGGATTTGGCTTAGGCCAGTTCCAGATCCACCACCCTGGACGTTAATGTTAACTTTCGGGTTACTAACCTGATACTCTCGACTCGCTTGCTCGACCAGTGGTTGAAGTGCCGTGGAGCCAACGGCGGTAATCTTATTACCGTTTTTGGCCTTGGTGGAAGAAGATGATCCGCACGCGGCTAGTCCCAGCGCCAGCAGTCCACACGTTAATATCAATGCAACCTTTTTCTTTTTGCCTAATGACATGGACGAAATCTCCTTTGGTTTAAATGGACATTATTTTGTTTACGAACCAAGTATATAAGGTGAATGTAAATGTTAAGTAAATTTTACGGTCTTTTTATGTAAATGTTTGGTAAAGCCAAAAAGAACCCCTTCAAGTGCTATTGAAAGGGTTCTTAAATAACGGTGTTATTAAAAACAAACTAAATGGACAGCCATGCCATCCATCCCGGGTAGAAGAAGTCGTAGAGGTTGTTACACAGCATGATGGCCTCTTGCTCGTTATACCGATGTTTCAAAATGTCACAAAAAGTAGCATAAAACGAGAACACGTGAAAATGCAGTTCCTGGTAGTTAAACTTAAAGCTAACAAGGATGATGTTACGTTCTTGCATGATCCCAATGGCGTTAGCAATTTTTTGGGTAAAGTACTTCGTTAGCATTTCGGCTAGATTGTCGTACTTCGACCCCTCTGATTTAAAAAGAATTAATTCCTTATACTTCGGATTAGCGTAAAGGGTGTGGATGATTGGATTCATATTCAAAATGTTTTGTTTCCACACCGTTTGAACGCTGGCTGGACTGATTTTAGCCATTCCCTGATTAAACTGATTCTCATATTCGTCTTTTAATTGCTTAATAAAGGGATCAAGAATTTCATCTAGAATCGCATCCTTTGATTCAAAGTGTTTGTAAAAGGAACCGGTTGTCCGGTTAGCGTTTCGGCAAATTTCACGAATCTTTGTCTTATCAAACCCGTTTTTTAGAAAGGCCTTAAACCCGGCCTCTAGTAATAGGGAATGGGTTTTATCCTGGTTACGAACGTTTGCCATGAAAATTCCTCCAGTGGATTGATTGCTCAATTTAAGATAACAGTGTTATATTAAGTGAGTATTATTTGTTTAATGATGGTCAACTTAACTTCGGATGATGTTTCAAAGGAGAAAAACAATGATAAAAAAGTTTAAGTTAAGTATAACAGCAATTTTAATCTTATTTTGTGTCATCGTGCTAGTTGGTTGTGGCAAAAAATCAGGAGATGAACGGGCCAACCATAAGCTGAGAGTGGTTACCTCAACTAATTTTTATGGTCAAATTGCGAAAAATGTTTTGGGAAATCAGGGGAGCGTTCAGCCGATTATTAAGGGAAGCGGTGACCCACACGATTTTGATCCTTCAACGAGTGATGCGAATCAAGTTGCAAGAGCAGACGTGGTTGTTGAAAATGGCATTGGATACGACGATTGGATGAAAAAGCTGGTAAAGAATGGAAGTGATCAGACGTCGGTTGTCAACGTTTCAAAGGTGATGAACCGAAAAAATGGGGATAACGAGCACATTTGGTATGATCCTGACACTGTTAATAAGCTCGTCTACCAACTCGCAGACGTCTACAGCAAAAAACAACCGAATCACAAACGTTATTTTCATGATAATGCCAAGCGGTATTTAAAAGAATATGAACCAGTTAAGCAGCAGGCGGAAAAGGCACGAGATAATCTGAACGATTACCAGTTAAATCGCAAGGTCGACGTCAGTGAACCGGTTTTCGATGATGCCCTTAGTTACATGGGATACAAGGTAAATGACCCTGATTTTGCCAATGCGACCGAGAAGGAGATTGACCCGTCACCTAAGAGTATTCAAAACATCAGGGATGATATCACTCACCATCGGATTGCTTTCTTTGTTGATAACACGCAGGCTGACAGTAAAATGGTCAAGAACCTCGTCAAATTAGCTAAGGATCATGATGTGCCGGTTGTAAAATTGACCGAAACGATTCCTGAAGATAAAAACTACTTGGAGTGGATGGATAATGCCTATCAGCAGGTGGTCAAAATTCAAAATAATGAAATGAAAAACAAATAAAATGACATCCAAGCCCGTTAATGGTTTGGATGTCATTTATTATGGTTTATTTAATTTCGCTTCAAATTCATAACCAAAGCCACGGATCGTTTTGATTAAGACGGGGTCTTTGGGATTAGGTTCAATCTTGTCCCTTAAATGGCTGATGTGCATTTCAAGCATGCGGGAAGATTGGTCAATGTAAAGATCGTTCCAAACGCCGTTTAGGATTTGTTCACGACTCAGGATCCGTTTAGGGTGAGTCAGAAAGTACTCTAAAAGCTTGAATTCTTTAGGCGTTAGTCGGAGCGAAGTACCATTTTTGGTAGCAACCTTCTGATCTAAATCAACGTCGATGTCAGAAAAGTGAAATCGTGGTTTGACCTTCTTATTTTTTTCCTGCTTTAGACTATTATTTTCGTCTTGGTAGAAGCGCGCACGATGCTTCATCCGGAGCATGACTTCGTCAGCGTTGTATGGTTGGATGATGTAGTCGTCGATGCCAACTTTAAATAATTGATCAACGATGCCCTCGTCCTTTTTTTCTCCCAGAGCGAGAATTGGAAGTGAGGCCTTTTGGCGGATTTTAGGGATAAGCTCGCTCAACTTTTGAGCTGCCACGGTACTTAGGTCCCAAATAATGGCCTGTTCTTCGTACTTTTGAATGGATGATAGTAAGCTTGAAACATCGTATAAATCGTCGACAAAGTACCCATTGTCATTAAAGGTTTGGTTGAAACTAAGTGCTAATGATAATTTTTCAGTCACTAAAACAATGTGATTCATGGCACCATCCCGATTAAAAATCACGCTTCTCTTTCTTCACTCATTATACAGTTTTATGGCTGATAATCGTAACTTTAACGTTTTCACGTAACTAAGCTACTTGGAATCAGAATGTCGGTTCTCTTTTTCCTGTCGTTTTTTGGCGCGATGAAGACTCACTAAGATGGTAATGATGGTTACCACTACGAAAACGACCACCATCATTATGACGAGCCAGATAAACGTGCTTAAATCCATGACGTCCATTCCCTTCGTTAATGATTGGTTTTATTTTAACACGACCGAAAAGATTAAGTTTTAAGGAAATCACAAATTTATAACTTAATTGATTGTGATAAAATGACTAAGAAGGGGTTTGATGCATATCATGAATGATACAAACGACGCTAATACTACTAACTACTTAGATATCGTAAAAAGATTAGTTTTTGATGAAAAAATTGAATACTTGTTTTGGGGAGCCATGACCACCCTGGTTTACTTTGTCAGTCGATTCGTTTCGATGAAGATTTTTACCAGTGATTTTACCCCGGTCTTAATTGCCCAAGTTCTGTCGATTGCGTTTGCTTTTGTGGTGAACAAATACTTTGTTTTTAACAGTGGAACGCAGTCCAAGACACTTCAGGCTCAGATCGTTAACTTTGTTTCGGGACGATTGTTTGTTTTAGTCCTCGACTTTTTGATGACTTACGTAATGATCGATAAGTTTCCGCAATTTTTCATTAAGATTTTATTTTTAGATCACTTAAACTATTCGGCTTGGTTGTTCCAACTTCCCGTTGTTCACGGGTTGATTGGGAGTCCCACGTTGTTTAACAGTTTTATCTGTGTGGTTGGAACACAAATTATGGCCATTGTGATTAATTACTTTGTTTCTAAGTACTTTGCTTTTAAATAAAATCAAAAAAGCATCCACTTTTTCTAGGTGGGTGCTATTTGTTTGCGATGTAATCCAAAATCTTGAATAAATCGCGATGGTTCTGTTTTGAAATTGGGTGGTTAATGATGGTGTCCTTAGATTGATTTAAAACAGAACCCTTGAGGTAGGAGTAATCGTTAATTGCCATCTCGGTGACATTGTCGTGTTTGGGTTCGAGGTGAAACTGGAGGCCAACGAGGTTATCCTTTACAAATCCCTGATTAACGAGTTGATCACTTGAGTACAATAACGAGGCACCATCTGGAATCTGAAACGTTTCCTCATGCCAGTGGAGCACTTCTAGTTGGTTGGATAATCCGGAGATGAGTTTTGATTTTAAGTAGACAGGAGCAAACCCAACCTCCTTAGTGTGCGAGTCAAAGACGGAAGCTCCTAGAACTTTGGCCATTTGTTGGGCACCAAAGCAGGCGCCAAAGATTGGTTTTCTTTGGCTAATCATCCGTTTGATTAGTTCACGTTCGGATTTGATCCAGTTTGTGTCGTCGTTGACGCTCATTGGGCCGCCTAAGATTACTAACATGTCGGTTGTACCAGCGTCTGGTAGCACCTTAAACTGGGAAGGATGATAAACGAACATCTGGTGATGGTTGTGATGAATCCAGTCGGAGATTGCTCCAGGTCCTTCATCAGAAGTGTGTTGCAAAATACTTACTCTCATTATTGTTGTTCCTCTTGAATTGACCGTGATAATAAAAAAATAATGCCAAGTGGCATTATTTTAGTAAATTACATCATTCCGCCTTGCATACCGATCATGGCTGCAATGGCTGCGACGATCATCTTGAACAATCCCATTACGATGAATGCAACGATGATTCCAAAGGCAATTGTGAATGCCATTTGCATTGATGATTTCCAGGCTGCCTTGTCTCTACCACCGAGGAACTTGTAGAACAACCATGCTAGAGCGATTAGAATGATCAAAATCACAACTAATGCAACAATTGAAATGATTAAACTTTCTGTACCCATTAATTTTCACCTCACAAACATAAGATTATATATATTTAGCATGAACTTTTAGGGTTAAATGTGCAAACATATTACTTAATTTTGAAGGAATCTATAAGAATCTTAAAATATACTTACGGTAAGTCATTTTAGTAACTTTTTGGTGTCGACGGTGCTATCTTAGCAGTTGAAACATCATAAAAATATCAAGGGGAGCTCTTCAAAGATGAAAATGAAGAAAACATTATTTACGTTAGCTGCCGTAGCTAGTGTGGGATTGGTACTTACTGGTTGTGGAGAAAGCAAGAGTAGTTCTAAGTCCAGTTCGTCATCAAATATGTCGAGTAGCAGTAGCGAAAAAACAATGAGTAAAAAAGACATGAAGGAAACCAAGGGCGATAAGTCAATGGACATGAATATGCCAATGAAGCATAAGATGAACCTACCAACTGACTTAGCTGCCGCTAAAAATCCTAAGTTTAAGGTTGGTTCTGAAGTTAAACTATCAGCTAACCACATGAAAGGAATGAAAGGTGCTAAGGCTAAAGTTACCGGAGCATATGATTCACCACTTTATGTCATCGATTACAAGCCAACCGATGGTAAGGCTGAAGTTAAAAATCATGAGTTTGTTACTAAAGACCAACTTAAGGCTGATAAACAAGGTGCTACCTTGAAGAAGGGTGAAAAAGTCACCGTTGAAGCTGATCACATGCCCGGCATGAAAGGTGCTCAGGGGAAGATTGTTAAAGTTTGTGACGGTCCTGCCTATGCTGTAACCTTCAAACCAACTAATGGTGGCAAAGAATACGTTAACCATCAATGGGTTAGCCAAACTGAAATGAAAAAATGCTAATTTAAATTAATTCAAAAATACTAGGACATTGTCCTAGTATTTTTTTATTTTAGATGAAGTTGTAACCGATGGCACCAATTAAACCAATAATCGCGGCAATTAAATACCACGTAGTCTTCTTGTTTTTGCCGAACATGCCCCATAAGAGTTCATCAATAAAAACGATTAAGACCGTGATTAGTAAAATATTGAAGTGGGCGAACATGATGGCAATTACCAGGGCAATGCCACAGATGAGATCGTTAATGTTTCGTAGAACGTTGCGTTTGTTTTTCATTTTTTCTCCATTAATAGTAGTTTGAAGTTTAATCAGTGATACTAATCATATTACTTCAAATGAGTTTTAGATAACATCACCTGAAACCAAAAAAATTCCTTAGCCCATCCAAGCTAAGGAATTTCTTATAGGTACTGTGATTTTTTGAGTGCTTCTTGAAGGGCTTTAGGACAAACATTAATGGTTTCGGTGACCTTTAAGTGGTTGTTACTAGCGGCTTCCACGATTTTGGCAATGTCATTAACAGCCATTTTACCCTCTAGGGCATAAGCAATGTGGACAGCAAATTCGTAAAAGTTATGAGAATCCTGCATCTCCATTTGCACGGTATTGTATAGTTTTTGATCATTTATAAAAACATCGTTTCCAGTACAATGAATCATAAGCACGCCTCCTTTATTATATTATAATAATTATAATCAAATAAGTTGAATAATCAAATAATAGAATTATAGTTCATCAAAATTCACGAACACTGAGGGAATTGGTGAACGGGAATTGTTGAGTGACCGATATCCCGTGCCGCAATTAATTGATTTTTTTATTTATGTGCCTTAGCCCTTTGATTGAGCTAACCAGTATGTGATAATGTAAACGTAAGAAAATCTTAATATTTATTTAATTGGGGGAACTAGTATGAATGAATGTCCTAATTGTCATTTTAATAACAAGCTAGGCGCAAAGTTTTGTGTCAAGTGTGGAACTAAGTTGACTGGCAACAGTCAAACGAGCAGTAACAAGGTACATAATGAAGCAAAAAAGCAGCAGCCCCGTAATTCACAGGCTGAAGTTTCCAACGGGTTAACCAGCGTGTTTAATTATTTCATTGAATCAATTAAACATCCAGTCAAATATGAGGCTGCTAGTGAGAAGTATCTGGGATATATCTCGCTTGGAATCTTTGCCGTTTTGACCTGGCTAGTTTCGTTTATTTTAGCAATGAGAATGAAGAGTGGACTGGCCTCTGAATCAGTTCCATACTCACTTATTCATAAGATGGATGGCGTCATTAACACGAGTGTTATGGGACTAGGACTGATTATTGCCGTAATCGGTCTGTTAGCTTGGATTTTAGGCTATGTCGGAGTTCACTTCATTATGAACAACAATATGAGCCTTAGTGATTATACGAATGAGTACGGTAAATTTTTAAACGTTGGAATTATTTTACTGTTAGTGGGTTTGCTTCTATCAGCCGTCATGCCCGCTGGAATTTTATTTTTAATTGGTCTCTACGTGGTCGACTTGGCCATCACCATTTCGGGTTGGGCGTTAATTTATGAAATGCTCTTTTCTAAGAATTTTGGGTCGATTGATAGTTTCTATGTTTTATTGATTGTAACGGTTATCGTGGCAATCATTTCCGCTGTCCTAGTAGCTATTTTGGGTAATAGCCTGGGCTCTCAACTTCAAACGCTGACTCAAGAGATCATTAACAACTTTGCTGCTAACTTTGGGCAGGGATACTAGGAGGAGTCAAAATGAGTGAAGAAGCGTCTTTTTGTCCCAATTGTGGACATCGAATTAATGCAAATGATGAGTTCTGCCCCAATTGTGGGTATAAATTAACTCCTAATGGATCACCAAAAAGTCAAGCAGGACCAAGTCGCAAGGCATCAGGGAGTCGGCCCCTGCGTCAGACAAGTAACGTTAATCGTCCGCAAAAACAAAAGAAGATGAAACCACTTACTAAAGTGATTTGGGTGATTGTGGTGGTCTTGGTAGTGGTACTTATCGGTGGTTACTTCTTTGGAAAGAATTACTATTCAAAAGCTAATCAAGTCGACCGGGTCATCTCAGCGATTAAGAATGATCAGGAAAAGAATTTAGCCAATGTGTCGGAAACAAACGACCCGAACTTTAAGATTAGTGGGAAAGCGATGAAGCCAACCATTAATTATTATGCTAGTAATAAGGACCAGTTATCAAAGCTTAGGAGTCAGTTCATGCGCGATAACGATAATCCGGTGACCGACAGCCTGCAATTTAAGCAGGAGGGTAACACCTGGTTAGTTTTCCCTAAGTATAAACTGATGGTCAAACCCATTTATTCTAGTATTTCCACTAACCTGAATGGCGTCTCGTTGAGTGTGAACGGCAAGCAAATTACCAGTAACATGGGCAGTCAAAAGGCTAAGAAGATTGGGCCACTTGCACCAGGCCTTTATAACATTACCACTGCCGGAAAAGTCAATGGCCGTGAATTGCACAATAATGGTCAATTCGACTGGATTGATGGTGCCAGTTCAGCGTTTTTACCACTTCGAATTATCACCTTCACCGTAAAGGGGCAACCAGGATCAGACGTGTTGATTCAAAACAAGAAGGTTGGAACGATTGGTGACAATGGGAGCTTTAAGCTTTCTGACTACCCATTTAGTACGAACATGAACGTTCAAGTTCAGATGAAGGGCAAGTCCGGTAAATTAATTCAGAGTAAACCCTATAATTTAAAAGACAGTGATAATAACAACACGATTGAACCGAAGTTTGATGGGATTGCCACGAAAGATCAGGCTGATCAGGTCTTGAATCCGCTCTGGACTCAGGTGAGTGGTGCCGGTAACGACGTTGATATTTCCCATTTCTTTGACGGTGGAAATGGTAGTCCCGCTTGTCAGGATATGCTTAAGATGGTCAAAAGTTATAATGACAACGATAAAATTGAGTCATTTGAAACTAGTGAAAGGACCGAATCGGTAGCACCTTATGATAGTGGGGAGACGCAAGTCACTTATCAGGTTGATTATACTTTCGATAACAATGACGACGATGACAATAGTTCGGTTCGTCATCAGACGTTTGAATACAATGCCATCTTGGTCAAAAATCCTGGCAGTGATGATTCTGATGATCTTCCGTTTATTATCAAGAGTAACCAGTCAGTTAAGAAAGTATCGGATAGTACCGATAACGATTAATAGTAATTTAGAAAAGAAACGAGCATTCTGTGCTACGTTTCTTTTTGTTTGGTGTATGTTATGATTTCCTCAATATTATAAAAGGATGGAAATTAGATTGGCAGAAAAACGTAAATCACATAAATTCTTGGCCTTTTTACTCGTGTTGGAAATTATCATCGTGATTGTGGTCGGAGTTTCCGGGACAAAGTATTATTCAAAAAAAGCCAGTGGTGACCGCTTGGTGAATGCTCTGCGTAATCACGAACAAAAGCAGGTGATTGCTGGAATCAAAATTGACGGGCAAACGGGTACTCCAAGTGAAGAGGCCCTTCAACCCCTTGTTAACGATTTCGATCAAAATTCCGAAGCAGTTAATCGGCTCAAGATGCAGATTAACGGTGAGAAAGTGGCTGAAAACAACTTGGTTTATAAACAAATGGGGAAGAATTTCCTGGTATTTCCACGTTATCAACTGGTAGTTAAACCAATTGATCCTAAAATTAAGACCAATCTTTCAGAAGCCAACGTGACAATTGATGGAAACAAGGCAGGTAAAACGGATGGTAATGGGGAGCTGAACGTGAAGTCACTCATCCCGGGAGTTCATCAGATTGAGGCGACTGCCACGGCTGGTGGTAAACAGCTTAAGACTTCCGGTCAGTTTAGTCTGATGAAGTCATCTGATATGGCGCACCTGACGTTTAACGTGGTTTCGTTTGGGCTTCAAAGTGTCCCAAACGCCATCGTCTACGTTGACAATCATCCGGTTGCTCAAATTGGTGAAAACGGCAAGGCGAAGGTCAATAATTTACCCATTGGTGATGATTCATCAATCTGGGCCACTCTGAGTGTTGACGGCAAACCAATGAAAAGTGATGTTCAGTACCTCGGGATGAAGAATAATCACTCTGAGATCAAACTCCCGTTTAAAAAGCTCGTTGATAAAAAGGCAGCAACTGGTCTGCTTAAAGCCGTGTGGGAGCCACTGAACCATGACGTTTTTGACGAAAAGTCAGCTGATCAAGTTCAGTACGACCAAAACTTTGTTGGAGGAAAAAGTAACCCAGCCTATAATCAGATGATTACGATTGCGAAAAAGGATCATGAACCGGACGTTAAAGATCTTCAAATTAAGGTAAACGTTAAAAAGGTTACAAGTACTGATGAAAGGAAAGCCACCGTTGACTTTGCGGTTCAAACTGATTCAACTAACGATCAGGGCCAAAAAGCGTCAAAAACGACCAATTATCGGGCTGATGTTAAACAAGATGTTAATAATCAACTCAAACTTAAAGGTCTGGATGAGGTTAAATAAAAAAGGAGGCCAATTATGGCTCCTTTTAGTTGACGTTTGCTTTAATAAATTTGGCAATGGTTTCGGCCATCATTTTGTAAGTAGTCGAATTAGGGTGAAGACGATGGTCATGTAGTCTTGTTCTATAATTATCGTCGTCGACAATGGTCGGTGCCACCTTACGCCAGTTCAGATACGGAATGTTATTTTGGCGGTAGACGGTGGTTAAGCCGCAAAGGAGCTGCCCAAACGTGTAGTGGGCAAGTCCCTCAATGTTGTAGTTATCGGTGCCACCATCGAAGCGGTTAAATGGAAGGATTCCCAGAATTTGAATGGACGGATTTTCGATCTTGATTTGCTGGATGTTTTCATTTAACATCCTTTTAACGACTTCTAAAGTATCGTAGCGGTGGGCAAAATCGTTGGTACCATAAAAGATCGTGGCGATGTCGTAGTCACCAAAATTGTTGTGGTTAACCTGATAGGTTAAGTCCAGCTCACAATTTCCGGTAATGGTACCGGCATTCTGGCCTGCGTTTTTGATGAAGTTAAATGGTAAAATTTGACCTAAATAATAGGGCCAATTGTGCACTAAATCTTTTTCTCCGTCAAAACCACGAGTTAACGAGTCACCTAATAATATGATGTTGTCTTCATTAATTGATTTCATTTTTTAAACCTCGGTTGTGAATTGTGATACTATCATTTTACTGCTAAGTCAATTGACATGGGCATTTTATTATTGCATTATAGAATATAATTAAATTTTATTAAGTCGCATGGGAGATGAAAACGTGAGTTATAAAAGGGTAATTGTTGTGGATTTAGCATCACTCGGATTACGCTCGGACAATGAAGCAGAACAACTTAACGCTTCAAGCGATAACATCCTTTCACACGTTTTGAATCAATCCTCAAAGTCAGATTTACCATCGCTTCGGCGGTTGGGCCTTTTTAACATCTTTTTTGATGGGGAGCGTTCTTCATCAGATGAAGTCAATCCCGAGGGCGCTTACGGATTAGTTCGAACTAATTCCGTTGTTAATCGACCCGCATCCGGACTGCGAGAAATGTTTGATTGTGCCGTTAATTCACGTGTGTCAAGCGTCTTTGAAGAGGTTTATAAAGCGGAAAAGAGTTCCGTGATCATTTCCCGGTTTGTGGAATATCTTCAGGTTCAGGACTTTTCCAGACGGATTCAGGTACCCGATAATACCTCTGCTTTTGTTGAATTAAATCATCAGCTGGAAAAGGTTCGGAGCGGTTTTATTTACGTTCAAGTTCCAGATCTTCAGACCTCCGCTATGGAGGGTGATTTGGATCAATTCTCATCGGAACTGAAGAAAGTTGATGTCATGTTATCAGAACTGATGGATTCTTTAGAGGATGATGACTTGTTGATTGTTACCTCAAGTCGAGTTGGTGATTCACAAACCCAGGATGGATTATCGACTTACAAGATTTTACCAGTAATGTTGTATGATAACCAATCAACTGATCGCCACATTGAAGATGTTAATAAAGTAAGTGTGATTGGCGGAACGGTTCTAGATGGATTAGGAATCCTTGATCGAGTAAAACGACCATCAATAAGTTTACTTCCATACTTAAAAAAAGAGACAGCTTAGGCCGTCTCTTTTTTGATTGCTTTTAAGCTGAAGCAGCTAATTCAATTATGCGTGTGGTAAACTTGACTAATAACGACGGATTTAAAACGGAGGGATATTATGCAAAAAATTATTATGGACATGGACCCAGGAATTGATGATGCAGCAGCTTTGTCAGTGGCACTCAATGAGCCAAAACTGGATGTGGACTTGGTGACCACCGTCGCTGGAAACGTAACGGTTGATAAAACGACGATTAATGCCCTTAAAATTATTAATTTTTTTCATGATGGTGAGCGGGTCAAAGTCGCTAGTGGGGCCGCAAATCCCTTAATAAAGCCGTTTGAAGATGCAGCTCGGATTCATGGTGAATCTGGGATGCGCGGTTATGATTTTACGGGTGAACTGCCAGAGCCATTGAAAATGACCGCGGTGAAAGCCCTTCATGACCACATTATGGACAGTGAAGAACCAGTCACGTTGGTCGCAACAGGATCTTATACCAACGTTGCTCTCCTACTGTCTGAATATCCAGAAGTAAAAGCCAAGTTAGTGCGGATTGTTGCCATGGGCGGAGCACTTGGACGTGGTAACATGACCAGTGCCGCTGAGTTTAACGTCTTTACTGACCCTGATGCGGCCAAAATAATGTATCAAAGTGGTGTTTCAATTGTGATGATTGGACTTGATGTGACCAAAAAAGCTCTTCTTACTAACGAAACTTTAGCTGAAATTAAGAAAATGAATCGAGCGGGAGAGATGCTTTCTGCCATTATCACTAGTGATGGGGATCAAAGTAATGCAGGCGTGGCCATGCATGATGTTAATACGATTTTCTACCTGTTACACCCAGAATTACTTACTACTGAAGAGATGTGGATTGATATTCAAACTACTGGGCCCGCCAATGGCGCCACCGTTGGTGATATTCGTGGTGCTTATCATCATGGTCAAACCAATGCTAAGGTTGCCGTTGACATTGACGCCCAAGCGTTTAATGACTGGTTTAAGTCTGAAGTTCAAAAGATGCCAGATTAAACGGAACGGGGGTAAATTTCTCGGTGACTTTTTTCCTTTTTTTGGTAACGAAATCTTTAAATTTTCGTTATAATGAATAAAGGGTCTAATTTAAATTGGTTTAACTTTAATTAGTTTCCAATTGTTTGTTTTACATAGGAGAAGTAAATGAATCCAGAACAATTTAAAGCGGCATTGTTAAAACACAATGTCTCACTATCGGACTTTCAAGTAGAACAGTTTAAAAAGTACTACGAACTCTTAGTGTCCTATAATCAAAAGGTGAATTTGACGACCATCGTTGAACGTGACGACGTGTATTTAAAGCACTTTTACGATTCACTTACTCCCGTTTTTTACATACCAGAGCTTAAAAAGCCAAGGTCAATTGTAGACATTGGTGCGGGGGCAGGGTTTCCGTCAATCCCACTTAAGATTATTAATCCCGATTTAGAGGTCACCATCGTGGACTCACTTAATAAGCGGATTGTTTTTTTGAAACAACTAGTTAGTGAACTGGGATTGACTGACGTGCGCCTTGTTCATGCTCGTGCCGAGGAATTTGGTGGAAAGCGGTCAAATGATCGCGAACAATTTGATTTTGCAACCGCACGGGCACTGGCGCGGTTGAGTGTGATGTCTGAGTTGTGCCTCCCACTGGTTAAGATCGGCGGCAAGTTAATTGCGTTAAAGGCCGCTAGGGCTCCTGAAGAACTGAAGGGAGCTCAGAAGGCAATTACAACTTTAGGTGGTAAGGTCGAAAGTGACTTTGAGTTTAAATTACCGGAAAACGATGAAGTAAGAAATATAATTGTCATTGATAAAGTCACCAAGACACCAAAGAAGTATCCAAGAAAAGCTGGAACTCCAAATAAGGATCCGATCAAGTAAGAAGGAGGGAACAACATGGGAACCGTTATATCGCTTGCAAATCAAAAGGGTGGCGTTGGTAAGACCACGACTGCTGTTAATCTGGGGGCTGACCTAGCCACAAAGGGCAAGAAAGTCCTGCTGGTTGATGCCGATGCCCAGGGAAATGCCACTAGTGGCGTTGGTCTTAGTAAGCAAAAAATTAATAAAGATATTTATGATGTTTTAGTTAATGAAGAGCCGATCGAAGACGTTATTCTACATTCAGCTCATCAAAATCTCGATATTGTCCCTGCTACCATTCAATTATCTGGAGCAGAGATTGAGTTGACCCCCATGATGGCGCGTGAGACTCGATTGAAAACGGCACTTGAGAGTGTCTCTGACAAGTACGATTACATTTTGATTGATTGCCCACCTTCTTTAGGATTAATCACGATTAACGCTTTTACTGCCAGTGATTCGATTTTGATCCCGGTTCAGTCTGAGTATTACGCCTTAGAGGGACTGAGCCAATTACTTAATACCATTGGTTTGGTACAGAAACACTTTAATCCCAACCTCAAGATTGAGGGAGTGTTATTGACTATGTTTGATTCCCGTACTAATCTTGGAGCACAAGTCAATGGTGAGGTTAGAAAGTTTTTTAAGGATAAGGTGTACACCACCGTCATCCCCAGAAACGTTCGTTTATCGGAAGCTCCCAGTCATGGACTGCCGATCATTGACTATGATGCCAAATCAAAAGGCGCCAAAGTATACATGGAATTGACAAAGGAAGTGTTAGCTGCCCATGACCAACAAAAATAGTAAGGGATTAGGACGTGGAATTGAAGCATTGTTTAAGGACAATGACGTTAATAGTAATGACGAAGCAGTTGTTGATCTTGACCTAACCGAAATTTCGCCTAATCCTTATCAACCAAGAAAGAAATTTGATCAGAAGGCTCTTGACGATTTAACCCAGTCCATTAAAGAATCAGGAGTTTTTCAGCCAATTATTGTGCGCCACGATGTTGATAATCATAATTACCAGATTATTGCTGGTGAACGTCGATTTCGGGCATCTAAAGCTGCTGGGAAAGCCAAAATTCCAGCAATCATTCGTGATGCTACCGAAGAGCAAATGATGGAAATCGCTGTAATGGAAAACTTACAGCGTGAGGACCTTAATCCACTAGAAGAAGCTCAAGCGTACGATACTTTAATGACGAAACTGAATTTAACGCAAGCACAAGTTTCAGAACGCTTAGGCAAGAGCCGCCCTTACATTGCCAATTATCTTCGTTTGCTGGGGTTGCCACAATCCGTTAAGGATATGCTGCAAAAAAAGCAACTTTCAATGGGGCAGGCCCGGGCTCTTTTATCAGTCAAAGAAAAATCACAACTTTTGAATTTAGCTGCTAAGGCTAAGGATGAAACCCTCACGGTTAGACAGTTAGAAAAGTTAATTGCCAAGGCTAATAAGGCTCACTCAACCAAGAGTAAACGACCAGTGAAAAAGTCCAAGTCTCCCTACATTATGGAGAGCGAGGACCAGCTTCAAGATAAATTTGGAACTAAAGTTTTGATTAATGAGACCAATTCTAAGCTTGGTAAGGGACAAATCCAGATTGATTACATGTCAAACGAAGATTTGAACCGAATTTTAGACCTATTGGATATTCATCTCGACTAGGGAGGATATTTTTATGTATGGAATGCATGATATCGTTGAAATGAAGAAACAGCATCCCTGTGGCACCAATCGATGGGAAATCATTCGAATGGGAGCTGACATTAAGGTTCAGTGCATGGGATGTGGTCACATTGTGATGATCAGTCGACGACAATTTGAGAAACGTTTGAAGAAAATACTAGAAAAACACGAAGAAATTAATTAAAAGAGGTAAGCAGGATGTCTTTAACAGCGGGAATCGTTGGGTTGCCGAACGTTGGTAAGTCAACACTTTTTAATGCCATTACAAAAGCTGGTGCTGAAATGGCTAACTATCCTTTCGCAACGATTGATCCAAACGTAGGAATGGTAGAAGTGCCAGATAAACGGCTGGACCGGATTCAGGAGTTAATCCCGGCTAAAAAGGTGGTACCAACTACTTTTGAATTTACCGATATTGCGGGGATTGTAAAGGGTGCTAGTAAAGGTGAAGGGCTTGGAAACAAGTTTCTTGAAAACATTCGTCAAGTGGACGCCATTGTCCACGTCGTTCGGGCTTTTGATGATGACAATATCACCTCAGTTACGGGAACCGTTGACCCCATTGGCGATATTGAAACGATCAACGTCGAACTTGGAATTGCTGATTTAGATGCCGTTGATAAACGAATTGGAAAAGTTCAAAGAGCAGCAAAGAGCTCAGATGAAGCCAAGGAAGAACTGGATGTTTTAAACAAGATTAAACCGGTGCTTGAAGATGGCGGAGCTGTCCGCGATATTGATTTTGATGAAGACGAGCAGAAGATCGTTAAGGGATTGTTTCTTTTGACTTCTAAACCCGTTTTGTATGTCGCTAACATCAGCGAAGAATCGATGGCGGATCCAGAAAGTGACAAGTACTTTAAAATGGTTAAAGACTATGCTCAAAAACACGGTGCGCAGGCAATTGGAATTGCTGCCGAAACCGAGCAGGAAATCGCTGAACTAGGTGATGATGATAAAGCTGACTTTCTTGAGGCTGAGGGGGTTAGTGAGCCTGGTCTAAATAAGTTGATTCGTGCTTCATACAAATTACTTGGACTGGAAACCTTCTTTACTGCAGGTGGCAAAGAGACCAAAGCCTGGACCTTTAAAAAGGGCACTAAAGCACCTCAAGCCGCTGGAATTATCCATTCTGATTTTGAACGGGGCTTTATTCGAGCTGAGATTATGTCCTTTGAAGACCTAGATAAATACGGAAGTGAAAATGCCGTTAAAGAGGCCGGGAAATTGCGGGTTGAAGGTAAGGATTACGTCATGCATGATGGAGACATTGCAGAATTTAGGTTCAACGTCTAGGAGGAAATTATGAGCGAGGAAGATAATCGAAAACGAAATGCTAAAGCAAAACAGCATCAACATCACTCAAACACTAAGATTGCTGAACGAGAACAATTTGATCACGTTGGTTTGACCAAGAGAAATGCTGAATACATGTATAAATTTAAGCAGGAACTTTCGGAAACCAAATTGGAACCAGAAAAACAAGTTGCTCAAATCAGTACGATGGTAAATGAACTAAAAAAGGCTCAAAAGAGTGGAGTGACTGCAAAGAATCTGTATGGAACGGTTGCTCAAAAGGTGCAAGTCACGGTTCATCCACCAAAGAAACCCCAAAAGATGACGCCCATCACCTACGTGATTGATGCCACGTACAACTTTTTGTGGTTTTTGGTCCTGTTCTGTTTCTTGTACGCGGCCATGTTCTTCATTAATTCTTCGCAAGCATCAAAAGGTGGTGTAATGGGGATTACTGGCATCTTTGTTTCCTCCATTGTTGCTGGTGCAGGGATGCCACTTATGACTAACTTGTTTGCTCCGGGAGTAAAACATAAATATAATGGCATCATTCGAGCTTTGATGATGGTTCTATTGTTCGCAATTTGGATGCTAGTCTTCTTTGGTGGAACGTATATTCCGAGAGTGATTAACCCGATTACCAGTCCGATTGTTGATGCAGTGATTGGTGTAATTGGAATTGCGGGAATTTTGTACATGCGTCATCGTTTCCCAATTACCAATGGACTATTTACCGGGAACCGAAATTAATTAATGAATCGTGGATCAACTGGTCTACGATTTTTTTGATGTGAAAGTTTAAATGTTTATAATATTAAAACAATTTTGGTTAATCCCTGTTTTCAATCTGATAAACTGAAAGAAAACAGTGAATTCGAGGTAATTAAAATGAAAATTTTAGTTGTTGATGACGATAAAGAAATCGCACAATTATTAGAAATCTACATTAAAAACGAAGGTTACGAACCAATCTCAGCCTATAACGGTAGTGATGCCCTCTCACTTTTGCGCACTGAGCCAGACATTGGCTTGGTAATTTTAGACATCATGATGCCGGAAATGAGTGGGATTGATGTTATTAAAGAAATCCGTAAAGACTCCCAGATTCCGATCATTGTGTTGTCCGCCAAAACGGCTGATATGGATAAAATTCAGGGATTGGTTTCTGGAGCTGATGATTACGTCACCAAGCCATTTAACCCATTGGAAATCATGGCACGGGTTCGTTCCCTGCTTAGAAGAAGTCAAAACGATGTCACTAAGGACAAGCCTGACATTTTAAACGTGGGTCCACTGACTATCAATAAGGATTCACACGAAGTCAAGACGGAAGACGGCAAAGAAATCCAGTTAACCGCTCTGGAATTTGGTATTTTGTACCTTCTTGCCAGCCATCCTAACCGGGTCTTTTCCGCTGATGAGATTTTTGAGCGCGTTTGGAAACAAGAAAGTATCATTTCAGCTAAAACCGTCATGGTCCACGTCAGTCATTTACGTGACAAGATTGAAGAAGCCACTGGCGGTGAAAAAGTGATTCAAACCGTTTGGGGCGTCGGCTACAAAGTGGAAGCATAAATAATAAGAGGAATCTTGAGTTTGAAATTAACGACGAAAGAAAAAACTGAATTATTTGTTGAAGGAGTAGTTACTTTAATATTATTACTCCTTTTAAACTTGGCGATTACCGTGATTATCACTGAATCAATCGAGAGTAACCCGGGTCTAAGGGACGGAATCTTCATCATTAAGCAGTCGGTGACCTTTGGCCCGATGCATTTTCGACTACTTAGCTGGGAGAATCTCTTCATCATTGCTATGGGCGTAATCGATGTCATTATTATTTACTGGCGGTTGATTCGGCGCTATCATCAAATGCAACTCCGTCACATTATTTCGGAATTGCATTACATTGCGAACGGGCATTTTGACCATCGAATTCCCTTTGAATTAAAGGGAGATACCGAGCGAGTCATTCAAAGTATCAACGCGCTTGTTGATAGTGTCATTGAATCCATGAATGATGAGCGAGAGGTGGAAGCTTCAAAGGACAAATTGGTCACTAGCGTTAGTCATGATTTAAGAACGCCACTAACTTCAATTCTGGGGTACCTTGGTCTCATTGAAGACGGTCAGTATCAAAATGAAGACGACATTTTAAAGTATTCACATATTGCTTATTTAAAGGCGCAACAAATGAAACAATTAGTGGATCGGCTTTTTGAGTATGCTAAAGCGGGCGACAAGTCTAAGCCTTCGCAAAAAATTGATAACATTGATATGAATGCGCTATTAGAGCAGCTTCAGACCTCATTTAAACTTGATGCATCTAAGCACAAGATGACGATTGAAATGAAGCCACTCAAGCACGATATTTCGATCAAAGCCAATGCGGAGTCGTTAGGTCGGGTATTTAATAATCTGATCTCGAATGCTTTTAAGTATGGAAAGGGTGGACGTCATATCTATCTTTCTGCTAAGCCATTTAGTAGTGAAGGAGTTGAAATTATCGTTTCAAACGATGGCGAACAGATCCCTAAGGGGTCGCTAGATCACATCTTTGATCGTTTTTACCGGGTTGAGGAGTCACGAAATACCAAAACTGGCGGAACTGGCCTAGGACTTGCCATTGTTCGTGAGATTGTCACCAATCAGGGAGGTTATATTAACGTTTCTTCAACGAAAAAATTAACCGCGTTTAAGATTTACCTTCCGTTAGATGTTAAGCATCCATTACGGAAAAATAAACATGTGATAGGAGAGAAAAATGCAAACCAAGAAAAGTAATCATAGTGGTCATCAATTTCTCGTTTCATTTTTAATCATGACGTTAGCGCTCGTTTTAATGATTCCAGAGACCTTGGCAAAGGCCAACTCGAACGAAATCGATAGTAAAGCTGCCATTGCAGTGGACGCTAAATCAGGACAGATTATTTATCAAAAAAACGCTGCTAGAAACTTACCGGCAGCCTCGATGAGTAAGTTACTCACCGCATACATAGTTCAAAAACGAGTTCATGATCATCAATTGAAATGGGACACTAAGGTGGATATTTCACCTGCAGTTGCCAAATTAAGTACCAAAAAAGGGTTCACCAACGTTAAATTAGAGGCCCATAAGAAATACACGGTAAGGGAGCTATATTCAACGGCCCTAATTGGTTCAGCTAACGCGAGTGCGATGGCGCTTGGTGATAAAATCTCTGGTAACAGTGAGAATTTTGCCAAAACCATGCGAATAACTGCCAAAGAATTGGGAATTAAAGACGCCAAATTCTATAATGCTTGTGGTCTGACTAACAAACAGGTTGCACCGATGAATTTGCCAAGGGTGACTGGTGATTCTGAAAATGAGATGTCAGCAAAAGACACGGCAATCATCTCTTCCAAAATTATTTCGCAGTATCCTGATGTTCTAAAAACCACTAAGAAAACGCAGTATACATTTGGTGATACCGACCAAAAACCGAAAGAAGTTGTCAAGACCTCTAACGAAATGTTGAAGGGACAACGATATTACGATCCAGCCTTAAACGTTGATGGTCTAAAAACGGGAACTTCTAAGAAAGCGGGTGAAAACTTCGCGGGGACTTTAGATAATCACCATGGTCACCGCATTATCACAGTAGTTATGGGTGCTAAGCCTAATCAACGGTTTATCGTTACTAAGAACTTAATAGAACACGTAATCAAGAATTATCGCCCCATGGAGTATGATAACGATCAATTTACCGAGAATCATCTAAGGGTGATTAACGGGAAAAAACGGACGGTTAAAGTCAAGATGAGCAAACCAGTTACCCTGTGGGGCAAGGTTTCTCAACCAAATGAATTTAGCGACCAAATTATACTTGATTCAAAGCATGCTAAAGATAACGCGGTATCAGCTCCTGTGCTTAAAAATCAGGAAGTTGGAACGAATCAGGTTGGATTTAAAAATCAGAAGGTGGAATTTTTAAATCATGATGGTGGAAAAGCACCAATCGTTACCTGCCAAAGCGTTGATAAGGTTGGCTTCTTTTCGAGATTGTTCCGTGAAATTGTGGAATTTTTCTGATAATTACCATTAGAACAAAATTATGGTTTGTTATTTTGCCATTTTTTCTTATAATGAACAATGTACGCAAAAAGTTAATTAATTTTTTTAGGTTATTTATTCAAGAAATCAAGTGGAGGATTTCAATTGACAAAATTAGTACCGAATCCTAATGAACCTACTTGGAAAGCCAATTTCAAGGTCTCGTTTCCCTTAGACTTGAGTTACATTCCAATTGGTTTGGCGTGTGGGATTTTGCTACACGCCGCGGGATTTAACACGTTTAACACGATTTTGGTATCACTACTGGTTTTTTCCGGTGGTGCCCAATTTTTGATCGCATCCATGTTAACCATTAATTCACCACTTCTAACGATTGTGTTGATGCTTTTTTTCCTAGAGCTGAGATACGCATTATTAGGATCGAGTCTTTCTAAGTATCTTCACGGGCAGAACACGCTCTTTACGTTCTTTTTTGCCTGTTCTTTAAATGACGAAAATTACGCTGTGAACTATTTAAAGTTTTCAACTGACAAGAAATGGACCCCGAAGGATGCGTTGCAAGTAGAACATTTTACGTTATTTTTCTGGACCATTAGTAACTTAGTGGGGAGTTTAATTGGGTCAGCTCTTACAATTGATCTAACCGTGGTGCATTTCGCACTCACAGCGCTCTTCTTGTATATGATTGTGATGCAGTTAAAGGATTTGCTAAAAGTGTTTATTGCACTTTTTGCTGCTGGCCTTGCGATCTTCTTCTTAGTGTTAACTAAATCAACACTCGGATTAGTTGCGGCGACGTTAGTTGCATCGTTCGTCGGTTTTTTGCTTGATAAATACTTTCGGAGTCGAAAACGGAAGACCAACAAGAAAAGTATTTTTCTTAAGACGTTTAAAAACCCTGCGGGGACACCGAAGGAATAAGTTGGGAGAATTGTTATGAAATGGGATGCGATGCAACACTTTCTGTTAATATTGCTGTGTTTTTTGGTTGCTTTAGCTCCAAGATTTATACCATTAGCATTTTTTAGAAAGCGCAAAATTCCAAAATGGTTTACCGAATGGATGGAATTTGTACCAATTTGCCTGTTTACTTCACTGGTAGTAAAGGATATTTTTATTAATCAGTCATATGCCTTTTCGATTAGTGGTCAGGGACCAGAGTTAATCGCTGCCGTGTTGGTAATTGGGATTGCTTACTGGACCCGATCTATGCTAGTTTCAGTGATGGCAGGACTAGCGGCGGTGTTTCTGTTAACGTTTGTCCTTTAATGAATATTTGATAACAAAAAGACGTAACTTTAATTGATGAAGTTACGTCTTTTACTATCTATTATATTAAGTTATTTGTACATGTAGTCACGAGTCATTGGAAGTGATGCACCAGCCGGTCCCTTTGAAATGAGGTACTGCATGACATCGATATTTCCAACCTTAAATGAAGCGGCACAGGCTTGAAGGTACAAGTCCCACATGCGGCAGAAACGTTCGTCAAACATATTTTCAATTTCTTTTCGGTGCGCATTGAAGTTTTTGTCCCATGTTTCCGTAGTCTTCTGGTAGTGTCTTCTTAGTGATTCCAGGTCATAGATTTGCATGCCATTATCAATAATGTGGTCTAAGTTTTCGGTCAAACCGGGAATGTAACCACCAGGGAAGATCCACTTATTAAGCCAACCATTGATCGCACCACCTTGTTGTCTGGTAATTCCATGGATGAGGGCGTTTCCGTTTTTCGCTAAGTGGTCTGAAACAACCTTGAAGTATTCATCAAGATTTTCTTTCCCAACGTGTTCAAACATTCCGACTGATGTGATGTAATCCCATTTTTCTGACTTTGGTAGTTCACGGTAATCTTGAAGGCGGACTTCAGCGACGTCTTCAAGACCGTATTTTTTGATCTGTTCGTTAACGTAGTCGCATTGTTCCTGACTAAGAGTCACACCAGTAACCTTTAGGTCGTATTCTTTAGCGGCAACTAACATTAAAGTACCCCAACCACAACCGATATCTAAAAGAGTACCACCAGGCTGTGGGTTTAGTTTCTTGATGATATGATGAACCTTATTCATCTGAGCATCGTACAGGCTATCTTCTGGACTTTCCCAGTAACCACATGAATAGGTCATGGTCTTATCAAGCCAAATTTTGTAGAATTCATTTCCGATGTCATAATGCTTTTGCACATCTTTTTTACTTGCCGCTTCTGAATGAGAAGACTTTGGTAGCCACTTAATGAATTTCTTGTTGTGTAAGAAACTGCTACTATCCAGGTAAGCTGCTGCAACTAAATCTTCTAAAGAAATCCCTTCAACAGTGATTACACCATCCATGTATGCTTCACCTAAAGCGATTGAAGCATTACTGGTAATATCTTTAATTGGAATTGCCTTGTGGATGGTAATATGAGCTTTAGGCTCACCCTTACCATAAGTCTTGGTAGAACCATCCCAGTATGTTACCTTTAATGGAATATTAAAACTGTGTTTGATAAATTCACTGTAAAACGTCTTTTCAAGCATATAAAAACCTCTCTTTAATTCAATAGTTATATGGCCATTATAACCTTTTTTTGTGAAACTCGTAAAATAGACTGACATGAATTTTAACAAATTACATTAGATGCTATAATAAAAATATTACGTACTACTATTAAAATTGATTTGAGCAAAGTGTTAAATACGAATTATGAATGGAGAGGGGATGGATTAAAACCAAAATGGAGAATTTAACCAATTGGTGGCAAAAATTTTTAAATAACACAAAATTAAGACGGGCAGTGGTCTTGTTGCTAATTGTCGTTGTTCTGTATCTCTGTCGCTCAATGATGACCACCATTCTTTTGACCTTTATCTTTACGTTATTAATAACCAAGCTAGTACTTTGGATTCGGGCCCGGATTAAGATTCCGATTCCAATCTTGGTCATTGTGATTTACTTATTAATTGTGGGAGCCATTGTACTGGTAAGTATCCTGTACCTTCCCCAGATTGCTGAGCAGGGAGTTGAAATAACCAAGACGCTAATTACCTTTTATGAAAGTCCCCATTCGATTAAAAACCCAGAATTACGTTCGTGGGTTTTATGGTTACTAAAGAACTTTAATGTACCAAACCAGATTAAGGGAAGTATGAACCTGATTTGGAGTTACATTACAAGCATTGGTTCAACTGGGATTGCTATGTTCTTGTCACTACTTTTGAGTTTCTTTTTTACCTTGGAACTTAAGCAGGTGAAGCGCTTTTCTAAGAAGTTTTTAACCAGTACCTTTGGGTGGTTCTTCTCGGATATCCTGTTTTTCGCGAAGACATTCGTCAAAACCTTTGGGGTCGTGATTGAAGCCCAATTCTTTATCGCAATCTGTAACACGACCATTACCACGATTTGTTTATGGATCATGCAAATTCCACAGCTTTTGATCTTAGCTGTCATGATTTTCTTCTTGAGCCTCATTCCGGTGGCTGGGGTTATCATTTCGTTAATTCCTCTAACCTTGATTGGTTATACTGTAGGTGGATTTAGATACGTGGTATACATCTTCATCATCATTATGTTGGTTCATCTACTTGAAGCATACGTGTTAAACCCCAAGTTCATGTCGGCTAAGACCGAACTACCAATCTTCTTTACGTTCGTGGTCCTCCTGGTTGGTGAACACATCTTTGGAACGTGGGGATTAATTGTTTCGGTTCCTGTTTTCACCTTTTTACTGGACGTCTTAGGAGTCCAAAACGTTGATGAAGTGGCGAGAAATCGAAAACCAGGTTGGTTTAGTAAGATCAGTAAGTTAGTGAAAAAAAGTTTTAAATGATGTAAAATGAGTTAGTATAAAAACAAAAGAGGGGTAATTACAATGGCTAAATTAGTATTTGTTAGACACGGCCAAAGTGAATGGAACTTATCGAACCAATTCACTGGTTGGGTTGACGTTGACTTAAGTGAAGAAGGAGTTAAGCAGGCTAAAAATGCGGGTAAATTAATTGCTGAAGCAGGAATTCAATTTGACCAAGCTTACACTTCAGTTTTAAAGCGTGCCATCAAGACTTTAAATTATGTGTTGGATGAAAGTGACCAATTATGGATTCCAGTTTTGAAGTCTTGGCGTTTAAACGAACGTCACTATGGTGCACTTCAGGGCCAAAATAAGGCTGAAGCTGCTGAAAAATTTGGTAAGGAACAAGTTCACATCTGGCGTCGTTCATACGATGTTTTGCCTCCACTTTTGGACGCAAATGATGAGGGATCAGCTGCTAAAGACCGTCGTTATGCTGACTTAGATCCAAAGGCGATCCCTGGTGGTGAGAACTTAAAGGTTACTTTGGAACGAGTTATTCCATTCTGGCAAGATCACATTGCTCCTAAATTGTTAGACAACAAGAATGTGATCGTTGCTGCCCATGGTAACTCTCTTCGTGCTTTAACTAAGTACATTGAAGGAATCTCTGATGAAGACATCATGAACGTTGAGATTGCTACTGGTCAACCAATTGTTTATGATATTGACTCTGACTTAAACATTTTAGACAAGGTTAAATTAGGCGAAAATAAATAATTTAATCTAAACCAAAAGACACCTCCTAATTAATTAGGAAGTGTCTTTTTTGTATCCATTAGTGTGATTTTACTACCACGATCGCTTACTTTGATAATGACCGATTTACTGGGGTCGTCTGAAAGAGGTCCCATATTAATGCAGTAGTCGTCATTTTTAGTTTTAACGTATTGAACCCGATCGAGGATTAATTTTTTAAAAACTTTACTGATTTCTTCGTGACGTTTTGCCTTATCTACTGCCGTGGCTAAAGTAAAGCCGGACTCTAGATAGGATTTGATTAATAAAACGGTTACTAAGGTATAGATGCTATATCGCTTGTTTTGATTTTTATGAACTGGTAAAGAAGTAATGTATCCTCGCTGCTCCCAGTAGCGAATCTTACTTTGGGAAAGGCCGGAGCACTTGGAAATATCACCAATGCCAACCGAAATGTTATTTTTTTTGATGATTTTTCCGAGTCGTCCGTTGAGGTCAGCTACGTCTTGATCATTCTCATTTTCCAAGGGTTTACCTACTTTCTATGCTTAATCAAACTCGATGAATTCATTAAATAATACAATACTAATTATATGTAAAATAATGCGCGTGTCAATTAAATTGACATAAACATTGAATGGTTGTATAGTAGTTGGTGTTGTAATTTTGAGCAAATATTAATTAATTAAGCTTTTGAAAGGGGCATATATAATGCATAATATTCCTGCTGTTGATGCTAATGGCAAAAAGTATAATCGAACCATGTTTGTCATTATTCTTTTGGTTGGAACTTTTTGTACGGTTTTAAACCAAACCATTTTGTCAACGGCTTTTCCAACATTAATGCGTGCCTTTAATGTTAATACCTCGACCGTTCAGTGGTTAACCACCGGATTTATGATGGTTAACGGAATTTTGATTCCGGTTAGTGCCTGGTTGAGTGGACGTTTTAACACTAAATGGCTGTACTTATCAGCAATGATCATCTTTGAGATTGGAACGGTGGGGTCATGGATAGCTCCAAGCTTCTGGTTTTTATTTGGATCACGTTTGATTCAAGGTGTTGGAGTTGGTATTGCCATGCCATTACTTCAGACTATCATGTTGTCAATTTTTCCAGCAGAAAAACGGGGCACTGCCATGGGACTTGCTGGAATCGTCGTTGGTTTAGCGCCTGCCATTGGACCAACTTTGTCTGGATGGGTGATTGATACTTCATCTTGGCGAAATTTGTTTGGGATTATTGCTCCCATTGTTGCCATAGTCATTGTTTTAGGACTGTTTTTTGTTAAACCAGTTCTTCCAACTAAGAAGAGTAAGCTAGATTATCTCTCATTAGTTTTGTCTACCATTGGTTTTGGTAGTTTACTTTATGGATTCTCGTCAGTTGGAAATGACGGTTGGGGAAGTCCAACTGTCATTTGGGGATTAATTATTGGAATCATTTTTATTATTCTCTTTGGATGGCGTCAACTGGTCATGAAGAACCCGTTCTTGAATTTAAATGTTTTTAAATCACGTGAATTTCGACTTGGAACCATTGTCAGTGCGGTGGTCTTCATGGGAATGGTCGGAGTTGAAATGGTCTTACCTCTCTACTTACAAATTGTTAGAGGGATGAGTGCTTTTCATTCCGGATTGACTCTATTACCCGGAGCACTTTTGACCGGATTTATGAGCCCAATTACTGGAAGACTATTCGATAAGTTTGGAGCCCGTCGTTTAGCAATGGGTGGATTGTTCTTATTGACGGTTGGAACTTTTCCATTTTTGTTTTTAACAAAGGATACTCCAACCATTTACGTTGTTATTTTGTATGCGATTAGAATGTTTGGGGTGGCAATGTCCATGATGCCAGTAACGACATCTGGAATGAATGCTCTTCCAGTTTCTGAAATGGGGCATGGAACTGCTGCTAACAATACCTTTAGACAGGTTTGTGGATCAATTTCAACGGCCGTTATGATTTCAATTCTAGCCAACGTTACTACCAATAATATGCCAGCAAAACACTTACTTAAAATTAATCCATTGGCATATCGAGCTGGAGCAATTAACGCTAATTTGAAAGGATACATGGCAGCCTTTGGAGTCGCATTCTTAATCTCATTAATTGCCTTTCTTTTGACGTTTGCGTTGAAAAAGGGTCATGTTACTGAAGATCCTGTTTTTGAAAAGGGAGGTAAAAAATAATGATATTTATCTTACTAATTATTTTTGTAATTGCCTTTTTCTTAACGTGGAATTTGATTGCTAATAAAAAAGTGGCAACCTCTTTAGGCCTTATATTTGCTACTTTGATTATCATTACGATTGGTATAATGATTGCCAATTACCACAATCACTTTGGGATGGAAAAGAAGACCACGGTTAAGACCACTTCGTTTACATCAGTGAACAATCAAGCCAACATGATATTGTATAAGAAGATTGGTCAGACTAATGATAAAGTTGTGATCTACAAAAAGAATGTAAGTCAAAAGAAGCCAACCGTAACACCTGCGATTGACACTACGAATGAAATCAAACCAGGTGACGATTCAAACAAACTGGTTACGAAGAAACAAGATTGGGTCTACAAAAATAAATTTTACAAAGTCTTCTTCATGTTTGCTCAAAAAGAAGCCTTTATTAAACGTACGAATACTTTCCACGTAAAATCAGGTTACATGGTATTCACACCTGAACAAGCTAAAGCATTTGGGAAGGCCATGAAACAAGAGGCTGCTCAAATGAAGCAGTCACAACAAAATCCTGAAGCTCAGCAACAGATGGCTGCTTCTGGGAAACAGTTTGTAGCAGCTAAGATACAACAAGCTATGGCCGAAAATCCAAAGATGTCACCAAAGGACCAAGCTAAGCTGCAAAAACAAGCTGAGAATGAATTTAAGGCGCAAATGCAGAACAAAGCTAAAAATCAGATGGAACAAAAGGCAATGGAACAAGCTTTAAAAGTTAACTAGATAAAAAATGATGCTCAAATTTTGAGCATCATTTTTTATTGCTGTTTTTGGATTTTTTCAAGTTCTTGGTATTGATTGTTCATCCACTGCATGTAATTCTGGCCCTTTGGAGCAGTCTCTGAGACGTTTAAAATAGGAACATGATGTGTTTTAGCGTACTTAACCATTTGCGTTACCACCGGGCTATCGGATTGAGTGTTATTAACAAAGAAAGCAATCTTATGGTTGCGCATGTCACTTTGCAGGTTAGAAATGTCACTGACTGAAGGATCGACGCCCTTTTCGATCGCATTTGAGAACCCGTAGTCCTTAAGTTTGTAACCAAGAGCTGAAAGTGAGTAGTCAAATACGGGTTCGCTGGTAGCAACTGATTGACCGTGCGAATTCTTTGATAACTGCTTGATTAACCGTTGCGTTTGGCCCCATTCATTTTTGTATGTTTGCGCATTTTCCTCAAAATATCCACGGTGATCTGGATCAATCTTACTGTAGACGGTAACTAGATGATCAACCAAATGGTCCATGGTAGTTGGTTTATACCAAATGTGTTCGTTGTCGCCATCTTTTTTATGCATCAATTTGCCAACGTTTACGTCCTGTTGATGATCGTTTCCAGCGTTGTGAATTAATTCGTTCATCCAATCGTCATAACCAATTCCATTTGAGATGACCACGTTTGCCTTGGCAACTTCTTTCGCGTTGTTAGTTGTTGGTTCAAAGTCGTGTGGATCAACGTCTGAATTGATGATGGACGTGTTGTGACCGTACTTTCCAACAACTTGTTGGGCCGCGTCCCCATAGAAGTTCACCGAACTCACAATCTGAATTTTCTTTGGGTCATGGACTGCTGATTTGTGACAGGCTGTGAGTGGAATCATCAGTAGTACGAGACAAGTGACTAGGAGGGAAAGTTTAAAATGTCGTTTCATATTATCGTCCTTTTCTAATCTTTATGAATTCTATCCTAGTGTACCATTTTTGGTGTGGTAAAATAGGAATGCCATTCTAGCTCAGTAGGTAGAGCATTTCCATGGTAAGGAAAAGGTGCCGGGTTCGACTCCCGGGAATGGCTTATCATTTATTTTCATAGTTTAAAACTCTCACTACGTAATCGTAATGAGAGTTTTTTTATTCGACCGTTGAATTTTTACTGACTTTAATTAAATTATCACTGATGGATTGTTTAGGTATCAACGGCGAAACTTCGCCGTTACACAACAGGGTTAACGAATGCATGGCTCGCGTCAAAATTGTGTAAAGGACTCCAAGTGAGTGCTGATCAGGGTAATTCTTTTTTGAGACGTCCCAGGCAATGACCGAATCAAATTCGAGTCCCTTGGCCAGATAAACGGGAAGCACGACAACTGGTGAAGTCATATCTCGGTCACTATCTTTTAATAATGTAGCATCAAAGTGAGCGTTGACCTTTTGATAAACTTGTTTGGCCGATGTGGCATCTCTAGTAATGACCGCAACGGTTTCATGTTTTTGAAGTTGGTTGTTGATAACGTCAAATAAAGAACTTGTTAGTTCATTAAAATTGTCCTTCACGATTAGCTCAGGCTTTTCCCCATTTCGGTTGAAGGCCTCGATGTTATTTCCATCTGGTAATAATGACTTGGCAAAGGACGTGATGGGATAGGTTGAGCGGTATGAACGATTCAGCTGAATTAGTCGCGAATGTTTACTAGGGATGGCATCATTAAGCTTGTCCAGTAACGTTTGGGCTGATTCAACATCCTTGAAAATGGCCTGTTCACTATCACCAATCAGGTTGAACTTAGCTCTCGGAAAAATGAGCTTGAGATACATAATCTGGGCAATTGAGTAGTCCTGAATCTCGTCGACGAAGAGGTATTTAATGTTAACGTTTTTATTTTCCCCACTGAAACGATCCCTCAAGTACAGTAGGGGGGCAGTGTCGTCCAAACCAATTTGGTGAAATTCAATGTGATTTAGGAAATCATTTTTGCTTTGTTTAAAAGCATCTGGTTCAACATTTTCAGGCAACTTAACGTGGTCAAGAAAATCGGCGTATTGAACGTATGGATCGAAAAACTCATCGTTGTAGATGGCATCGTACACGGTACTAAGTCGATCTTTAACTAGTCGCGTGGCAATGTAGTTTCGTTCATCGTCTAGTTCCTCAAAGTCATTTAAGTGTTTTTCACCCAGAAGATTGTGGTACTGTTCTTCGCTCATGGTGTCGATAATGTCAGCGACCCATTTTTTCTTAGTTTCATCGTGAATACGGTTCTTCAGTCTCTTGATTAAGCGATTCTTCGTTTGAAGGAGTTTTTCACTACTGGTCATCCCACTGGGTAGACTAGCGTAAACTTCACGAATTTCATTTTTAGAAAAGTAAACTTCACCATTAAAGTGAATATCATCGAACTTGATTTGATCAGAAGTGAGAGTTTGGACGTAGTTTTCAATCTGATCGATGAAGTTCTGACTATTTTTGAATTCGCGAAGTTTAGAATCAGAATCATGATCAGAAGCTTCGTAACGTTGAAAAAGGGTCTGAACTTTCATGCCCTCAAGTCGGTGGGCAAAAAATTCAGCTAACGTAACCTGACGCATATTACGTTCCCCTAAACTTGGCAGCACATCCTTAATGTAGTTACTAAAAAGAAGATTCGGAGAAAAGAGTAGGATTTGGTCAGCATTTAAAGAGTCCCGACTGTGATATAACAGAAAAGCAATCCGTTGTAAGAGTGCTGAGGTCTTTCCTGATCCAGCTACTCCTTGAACGACCAGCAGATTACTGGTGGTATCTCTAATAATGTCATTTTGTTCGTGCTGAATGGTGGCTACAATGTTCTGCATCTTTTCGTTGTTTTCATCACTTAAAGCACTCTGCAAGAGTTCGTCGCCAACCGTTTCGTTGGTATCAAACATGTTGATGATCTTGCCGTCTTTAATCTGGAATTGACGCTTCTTTAGAAGGTCAGTGGCTTGTTTTCCATTGGGAGTGTCATAAGTGACTTTTCCAAGCGTACCATTATAGTAGACACTTGAAATGGGAGCTCGCCAATCATAGATTAAGAATTCACCGTTTTTGTCGATGAAAGACGCCTTTCCAATGTATAGGTGATCAACGTCAGAAAAGCCCTCGTCAGAGATGTCAATTCGACCAAAGTAAGGTGATTTTTTAAGATCCTGGTAAGTGGCTAGTTGGCCCTCAACAATGGCTTGATCCTCAACCACTTTGTTAGTTAAACTTCGCTGTTGTTGCAGGTCAGCGCTGGTTTCGATTCGGTCATCAGCTTCCAAATAATTTGCGGATGTGTTAGTCCCGTAGTCTTTTTGAACTCGTTGAGTTTCTGCCTTGGCTTTTTGGTATTCGGTTTGGGTGTCTTGGATTTTTTCGTCCAATTGGGAACCAACCCAGGTGACCCGCTCTTGCTCTTTGTTTTTTTCATCCTTATTCAAGTGCATACTCCTCCCTTTAATTCGTGAATAATTCTAATTTGAAAAGCCGGTACTGTCAATTTTTTCGTGCTTTGACAACCCGTCATAAATCGCATAAAATGAAGTTAATATGTATTTAGTTTAGTAAGTAGTGGAGTCAAATAACAGAGAGGCTATGTTTACTGAGATTAGTCAGACAACACGAATTGGATAATGGGTAACAACCTTATAGTTTGAGTGGCAGAGAAACCTCTGCAATTTAGGTGGTACCACGTGCAAGGCGTCCTATTGATTATTCAATAGGACGTTTTTTATTAAAGAAAGGAAAATTACTATGGCAAAAAAAGAAATCGTGTTAACTGGTGATCGTCCAACTGGAAAACTCCACATTGGACACTACGTTGGTTCGTTAATGAGTCGTTTAGAGTTGCAGAATTCGGGTAACTACGACCCATTCATCATGATTGCTGACATGCAGGCCTTGACCGATAACGCTCGTGATCCAAAGAAGATTCAAAACAGTCTGCTGCAGGTAGCCTTGGACTATCTAGCGGTCGGACTTGATCCAAATCAATCAACGATCTTTGTCCAATCACAGATCCCAGCCTTAAATGAACTAACCATGATTTATCTTAATTTAGTAACGGTTTCCCGGTTGAAACGAAATCCGACCGTGAAAACTGAGATTAAACAAAAAAATTTTGGTGAAAGTGTACCAGCTGGTTTCTTCATCTATCCGGTCAGTCAAGCCGCTGATATCACCGCCTTTAAGGCAACCGTGGTTCCGGTTGGAGAAGATCAAGAGCCAATGATCGAACAAACCAGGGAAATTGTCAGAAGCTTTAATAGTGCCTATCACAAGAACGTATTGGTTGAACCACAAGGTTTCTTTCCACCGAAAGGCATGGGGCGCATTCCTGGCCTCGACGGAAATGCCAAAATGAGTAAATCGCTTAACAATGCTATTTACCTTGCTGACGATGCCGATACCATTAAGAAAAAAGTGATGTCCATGTACACGGATCCAAAGCACGTCCACGTTGATGACCCAGGTCAAGTTGAAGGGAACACGGTCTTTACGTACTTAGATATTTTCGCTCACGACAAGCAAAAAGTTAGTGAACTTAAAAAGCAATATCAACACGGTGGTCTTGGAGATGTTAAAATTAAGTTGTATTTAAACGAAGTTTTGCAAGATGAACTCAAGCCAATTCGACAACGTCGAGAAAAGTTAGCTAAGGATCCTGAGTATGTCTACCAGGTTTTAAAAAACGGAAGCGACGCGGCTAACATTGTTGCAGAAAACACCCTTGAAGAAGTTCGTGATGCCATGGGGATTAATTATTTTAAGTAGATAAATTGTCATAGCACCAAATATGAATAAATACTTGAGGAGGAGAATCGAATGGAGAACTTTGTTATCATTGATATCGGTTCAAACTCAGTCAGAATGGCAATTTATTGCATCGATTCCGATGGAAGTTATCATGAGATTAAACGCGTTAAGAACGATACGAGATTGTCTGAGGGAATCGGACAAAATAACATTTTACAGATAACTGCAATGAATCGTACGATCTCGGCGCTTCGATCCTTTAAGTCAGAGTATTCAAAGTATAAAAACGTTGTGGTTCGTGCCATTGCTACGGCAGCGGTGCGCCAAGCTCAAAATCAAAAGGATTTTTTACACAATGTTTATAAGCAGCTTCACATTAAGATTCGCGTGTTAACCGGCAAGGAAGAAGCTTACTATGATTATCTAGGAATCTCTGATCGATTGGCGGTTAAAGATTATCTCTTGATGGATGTTGGTGGTGCTAGTGTTGAAATTATTCAGGTTAGAAACCAAAAAGATATCCATTGTATCAGCGTTCCCATTGGGGCAGTAAAAATTTCGGAACAATTTCATTTGATTAACCAGGTGACTCCAGCTGATTTATTTGCGGCTGAGTCTTACGTTATCGAAGTGTATAGTCGGATTCCTTGGATTAAGAAGCCCCTTCATTATCCGATTGTTTTGATTGGTGGCGCTGCCCGCGCAATTGCAAGAATTAATCGACAGTACCAACACTTAAGTCACGTCGATCACATCCAAAATTTTCAGTTAACCAGAAAACAGGTCAACAGTACGATGGAAATGTTTCTGAGTAAGACTTTGGCTGAGCGTCAAAAGATTAATGGGCTTGAAAACGACCGTGCCGACGTCATCATTGGTGGTTCCCTTTGTTTAACCGTCATGATGCATTTTATTGATTCCAAACGGGTCATTTTCTCAAACGGTGGCGTGCGTGAGGGACTGATTAATGAATACATTGAGAATAGTCCTCATTTTAGAAAATAGGTGTCATTTTGAACGATTTTAATGGATTTTATAAAAAATCATATCAAAAACGGTTACAGCAGGTTGCCAAATTTGCCGATCTTGATCGAACACAACTTGATGTGATTGAAAGTCACTTCGTAGATGCTAGTAGCCACATGATTGAAAACTACCTTACCGACTACGGATTGCCAGAGGGGGTTGCAACTAACTTTGTAATTAACGGAGTCGAACATTTAATTCCGATGGTGATTGAAGAACCCTCGGTCATTGCGGCCGCTAGTAACGGCGCCAACATGCTTCGTGTTGGTGGCGGCATTCAGGCTAAGTCTCAGAGTTGCATCTTGACTGGTGAAGTCATTTTAGGAGTCTCGGATCCGGTTCAATTTACCGAATGGGTTGAAACTCATCGAGTTAAATTAATGCAGGTTGCACACGATGCTCATCCCACAATTGATAAATACGGTGGTATACACGATTTGACCGTCTCACCTCTTTACGATCATTATCTGGTGATTGAACTGTTCGTTGATGTCGGTGATGCGATGGGGGCTAACATCATGAATTCGATGCTTGAGGCTCTTTCGACATACATTGAAATCAACACTAGTCAATCATCTTTAATGAGTATTTTATCGAATTATGGGGATAAAAATTTGGTTACAGCATCAGGAACCGTTCCGTTTCGGGCCCTAAAACGAGGTCAATTGGACGGAAAAAACGTTGCTGAAAAAATCGCAGAAGCCTCATTAATTGCAAATAAGTACCCAAAACGGGCAGCAACTCACAATAAGGGGATCATGAATGGGATTGATGCGGTTCTCGTTGCCACTGGTAATGACTGGCGCGCCGTTGAAAGTGCGGTTCATTCCTATGCCGCAAAGGATGGTCAGTATCGTGGGGTTAGTCAATGGCGAGTTACTCCTGACGGATTAAAGGGAGAAATTACCATTCCGGTACCCTCAGGAATCATTGGTGGTGCAACTCGGCTCTTTTCAATGAGTAGGATTAACTATCAAATTTTAAACGTTAACTCCGCCACTGAGTTCATGGAAGTGATTGCTTCCGTGGGACTAGCGCAAAACCTGGCCGCATTAAAGGCCCTTGTTACCGATGGAATTCAAAGGGGTCACATGAACCTCCAGATGAAATCACTCGCCATGTCTGCTGGAGCTTCCAGTAAGAACTTGGACATGGTGATTAACGCATTAAAGAAATTACCAACAAATCAAAGAAACTTAGAAAACGCAAAACAAATTATAGAAGGGAAGTTTGGATCAGATGGCCGAAAATAATGATAATGTGCAATTAAGTAAGACGACGCAAGGCTTAATTAACGAAGTCAGTCACTTTTTTCCAGGGGATGTTGAGGTTCAATTTATTGGCAACTTAAAGTCCGGTTATGTGCGACATGACCAAGCGCAAGTCGTGCAAGATGGTGATCGACTTTACGTGCAGATTAGAGATCTGACTGAGCCGGATTTTACTGCTACTCATGAGTTGTTACACTTGTTAATGACACTCCGTGGTTTTCCACAGATTTACTTTCCCCTTACTAGTGGGGATAAGCAACTTGATGAACAGTTAATGTACATGGGAACTGAGTTGTACGATGATGTATGTCACTTTGTCGTGTATGCTGAACAGAGAAAGCACGGTTTAGTTGATGAAGCGGTTGAAAAAGAATATGTTAAGGGTGTTAGACAGACGATTACCCCTGAATCTGGGAAGGTCGACGATGAAATGCCATTACGATTAGTGACCATTTTGGATGCCATGATTTTTCTTGGCGACCACTTTGATCAGTACGAAGACGTATTTCAAACGAGTTTTCCCATTTCTTTAAAGGCCGCTAAGGAACTTTACGCAATGCTTACAGAGAAGCCGGTGGACTCACCATTTACCCTCAGACGCGATGTGGTCAAACTATACCGTGATTTTGATAAACAGATGAAGAACTGGGGACTACCAGCCTTACAATTAAATGATTTTGTGATGCTAACGGCGGTCTTCTCAAAGCGCCAACTCGGTTTGCAAGTGAAACAGGTTTTTAACCTTTATCACTCAGAATTAAAGGAGACCAAGACTAACAAAAGAGCGTACGTGGGCTTTACCAAATCGGATGACCAAAATTCGTTTGTGACAAGTGGTCCAGCTGGTAAAAAGGCAAGTGAAGACTATTTCAAAGAACTATATTCAAAGACGGTTAAAGAGTTGTATCAAGACTTACGGATTCCATATTTATTGAGATAAGGTGACAATATGAATCAAGATAATATTCAAGAAAAGTTTGATAATGCTAAAAACATCGTATTTTTAACGGGAGCCGGAATCTCTACCCCTTCTGGAATTCCCGATTATCGTTCTAAGGGCGGATTGTATACGAATGACAAGAGCAGTAAACCAGCGGAATATTACTTGAGTCACGACTGCTTAGTAAATGAACCTGAGGTATTCTACGAGTACGTCAAAAAGAACATGTACTATCCAGATGCTCAACCCAACATTATTCACAAAAAGCAGGCGGAATTAACCCGTCAAAATCGGGCTAGTATTATCACTCAGAACGTTGATAATCTGTACGAAAAAGCTGACGCAAAGAACCTGAATGAGTTTCACGGTAACTTGTATGATATTTACTGTCAAAAATGTGGCAAACACGTTGATTATCATGAATATATGAAGAGTATGTATCATCAAAACTGTGGTGGAATTTTGCGCCCTAACATTGTTTTATATGGTGAGGGAATTAATCCTCAAACAATTGAAAATAGTGTTCGATTGATGAGTCAAAGTGATCTAATTGTGATCGTTGGGACTTCAATGCGAGTCTATCCGTTTGCCGGATTACTTGATTACCGTAATCCTAGTGCCGATGTGATTGCGATTAACCAAGAGGCACTTAATTTTCCGTTTCCGTTCACCATGGTGCAAGAAGATGCCGTTGATTTCTTTGATAAACTGAAAGTATAGGTGGTAACGTGATTTTAATTGGACTGACAACCTGGTCTGATCATCCATCACTGATTAATGGGGAAGATCGCAAAGTTACTTTATCAGAATATGCGGAACATTTTCCCGTTGTTGAGGTTGATAATCCGTTTTACGGCATCCCTAAGATTAAGACGGTGGAGAATTGGCAAAAGCAGGTTCCAAACAATTTTCAATTCATCTTAAAGGCCAATTATTTGATGACCAAACATCATTTGCCACAGTTTGGTGAAGATAATGAGCAGGTTAGAAGGGAGCAATTTATGCGGTATGGTGAGATGGTTGCGCCACTAGTAGATGGTAATCAGTTGGCATCCGTTTTATTTCAGTTTCCACCGTACTTCCGTTTAAACAATGATAACATTAGGTACCTTCGACTAGTTCGTGAGTGGATGGGAAGTTTACCCATCTCAGTTGAGTTTCGAAATCCTAGCTGGTATGGTGATGAAATCTCAAATGATGTCCACGATTATCTAAAGAGCCTCAAAATGAGTGAAGTGATCGCTGACGAGCCCCATAACCTGTCAGATGGCGTGCCCTTTGAACCCGTTGTTACGGATAAGAATTTCGTCATGCTTCGACTGCACGGTCAAAACCAAAAGGGCTGGTTTGAAAAGAGCTCCCAGTGGCGTAAGAAACGGACTCTGTACCGTTATAACGAAGAGGAATTAAAGCATTTTGCCGAAGTTGTTGATGATCTACGCCAAAAAGCTAAGGTAGTTTGCGTCATTTTTAATAACAATTCTGGTCATGATGCGGCTGACAATGCCCTTCAGTTAAAAAAGATTTTAGGATTGAACTTTGGTGGGTTAGCTCCCATGCAACTCGATCTATTTTAAAGGGCAAAAGTAGTATAATATTGGTACGATTTAATTTGTACGATAGGAATAAAGGAGCGAATTGGGATGGCTGAAAAACCAACATATTACATTACAACACCAATTTATTATCCATCAGGAAGGTTACACATCGGGAACGCTTATACGACGGTTGCCTGTGACGCACTGGCTCGTTTTAAGCGGGAATCTGGCTACGACGTGTTTTATTTAACCGGAACCGATGAACATGGACTAAAAATTGAACAAAAAGCAGAAAAGTTGGGTGTTGATCCTAAAAGTTACGTTGATAAGATGGCCACTCAAATATCTGACTTGTGGGCTAATTTAGATATTTCTAACGACGATTTCATCAGAACCACTGATGATAAGCACGTAAAAGCCGTGCAAAAAATATTTCAAACGTTACAAGACCAAGGTGACATCTATCTTGGACAGTATTCGGGATGGTACTCGGTTTCAGACGAAGAATACTTTACCGAATCACAATTAGCAGAGGTTTATCGTGATGCTGAAGGCAACGTGATTGGCGGAAAAGCCCCATCTGGACACGAAGTTCAACTTGTTAACGAAGAGTGTTACTTCTTTAAGATGAGTAAATATTCTGATTGGTTAATGAATTACTACAAAGAGCATCCTGACTTCATTGAGCCGCATTCTAGAATGAACGAAATGGTTAACAACTTCTTAAAACCAGGTTTGGATGACTTAGCGGTTTCGAGAACCACCTTTAAGTGGGGAGTTCCCGTTAAGTCAAATCCTAAGCACGTGGTTTACGTATGGATTGATGCATTGTCAAACTATATCACTGCCCTTGGTTATGACAGTGATAATGACGAGTTGTTTAAGAAATTTTGGCCAGCTGATCTACAGATGGTTGGAAAAGAAATCGTTCGTTTCCATACCATTTATTGGCCAATTATTCTTCACGCCCTTGGTCTCCCACTGCCAAAGAAAATTTATGGCCACGGCTGGCTGACCATGAAAGACGGAAAGATGTCCAAGTCAAAGGGCAACGTAATTTATCCTGAGACGTTAATCGATCGTTATGGATTAGACGCTACCAGATACTATCTGATTAGAGCAATTCCGTTTGCAAGTGATGGGATTTTTACTCCTGAAGACTTTGTTGATCGGGTTAACTATGACCTAGCTAACGACCTTGGTAACTTGTTGAACCGAACGATTGCAATGGTCAATAAATACGAAGATGGCGTAACACCTTCATATCATGATTCTGATGATCAACCGAGTGTTGATTTACAAAAAGTTGCTAAAACAACCGTTTCAGAATTTAAACGGTTAATGAATGACACTCATTTATCTGATGCCTTGGCTGAGATTTGGAAATTAGTTTCTCAAACCAACAAGTACATCGATCAGACCGAGCCATGGACCTTGGCTAAGAACAAGGATGACGCAGATGACCAAGCTAAATTAGCAAACGTCATGAGTCATTTGGTTGCCAGTCTGCGCTTGATTGCAATCTTAGTAAGTCCAATCATGCCAAATGCGGCGAATGAAATGTATCGTCAATTAGGTCTTGATCAGATGGATGGGTTTGATATCAAGAATGCCGCTCTTTCTGGACTTCCTGAAAAACAAAAGGTAATTGAGAATGGTGAACCAATTTTCCCTCGTTTAGATCGCGACGTTGAAGTTAGATTCATTAAGGATCAGATGACTCAATCTGACAAAACAAAGGGTCGTTCAGCAATGAAACGTGCTGACCAAAAGAAAGCTTTTGACCCAGAAAAAACGATTTTGAAGTCAGAGAAGAAGACCTTGGACTTTAGTGATTTTGAAAAAGTTGAATTAAAGGTCGCAGAAATTAAAAACGTAGCTAAAGTTGAAAACGCAGACAAATTATTGAAGTTTCAACTTGATGCTGGCGATGACGGTGACCGTCAGATTGTTTCTGGAATTGCTAAGTGGTATCCAGATTTTAAACAGTTAATTGGTAAAAAAGTGATCATTGTTGCTAACTTAAAGCCAAAGAAACTTCGTGGTGAGTTAAGTCAGGGAATGATTTTGTCCGTTGAACAAAAGGACGGTTCAATTAAAGTAGCAACTGTTGACCAAACTTTAGATAATGGCAGTACTTTAGAGTAGTAAAAAAGTTTCACTAGTCAATGATTAGTGAAACTTTTTCGATTATGAAAGGAATAGTCAATGAAAATATTTGATTCCCACACTCATTTAAACGATCAACCATTCCAAAATGATATTGAGGGCTACGTTCGACACGCCAAAAGACTTGGTGTTGTTAGAATGGCTAACGTCGGGTCCAATACTGAGCTAAATGAGCGTTCCTTGGAGCTTTCAGCTCAGTACGACAATCTGTATTCAATTATTGGATGGCATCCAGAAGACGCTATGAATTACAATCACGAGCAGGAAGAACTGCTCGAAAAGCAACTAGAAAATCCGCAAGTTGTCGCTGTGGGTGAGATTGGAATGGATTATTTTCAAGATGTCACACCGAAAGACGTGCAAGAACGAGTCTTTCGGCGACAAATTGAAATTGCCAAAAACATGCATTTACCAATCTCAGTTCATAACCGAGATGCCTTTGAGGATGTTTATCGGATTTTAAAAGATGAAAATATTGGTGAAGTCGGTGGCATTATCCACAGTTTTAACGGAGATAGTGAATGGATGAAGAAATTCGTTGATTTAGGGATGGTGGTTTCATACAGTGGGGTCGTGAGCTTCAAGAAAACCAAAGAGGTTCATGAAGCCGCTCGTTTAACTCCGCTGGATAAGATTCTAGTGGAGACGGATGCCCCATATTTGACACCTGAGCCGTTTCGCGGACGACAAAATGAACCGGCTTATTCTTTGTATACCCTAGAAGCAGTTGCCAGATTTAAAGACATTGATCCTGATGTGGTCGCAAAGGCGACGTACGAAAATACGAATCGATTATTTGGATTGGATAATTAAAATGAAAAGAATTAAAGAAGTAATTGTGGTGGAAGGAAAAGATGATACCAAACAAATTCAACGAGCCGTTGATGCTGATACGATTGAAACCCGGGGCTCTGCGATTTCGGATGAGACCCTCGATCTAATTGATCGGTTGGCACAAACCCGTGGAATCATCGTTTTTACTGATCCAGATTTTTCTGGGGAAAAAATCAGAAAAATAATTTCAGATGAGATTCCAGAAGCAAAGCATGCCTTTTTGAAAAAGTCGGAAGCAGTTCCTGATACACAGAAGGGATCTCTTGGAGTTGAGCATGCTAGTCCAGAAGCAATTCGGAATGCCTTGTCTGAAGTGTACACCGAAAGCGATGAGAATCCAGAAGTCATTAGCAAGCGGGATTTGATTCAAGCTGGTTTAGTAGGAACGAAAGAAGCCAAGGAACGCCGACTGGAACTTGGTGAATTGCTTCATTTGGGGTATGTTAACGCTAAACAAATGCAAAAAAGATTGCGAATGTTTGGCATCACGAAAAAACAGTTTAACGATGCACTAAAACAAGTTGATGATAAGGAGGGATTAGATGAGTAAAGTTCCCGCAATCGGTAGTCCAGCTCGGACCCAGGCCATCTTGAACCGATACCGTTTAAATGCGAAGAAAAGCTTGGGGCAAAATTTCTTGAACGATCTTGGAGTTTTAAAAGAAATCGTTGCAGTTGCCCAAATATCAGAAGCCGATGATGTAATTGAAATTGGACCTGGCATTGGGGCATTAACTGAACAAATTGCTCAATCAGCTCACGCCGTAATGGCCTTTGAAATTGACGAGAATCTTCTCCCAATCTTGGATGAAACTCTCAGTCCCTATGACAACATTAAAATTATTAATGAAGACTTCTTGAAGGCTAATCTGCCAAAATTAATTAAAGAAAACTTTGATGGAAAACACCACCTAAAAGTTGTGGCTAATTTGCCTTACTACGTCACTAAACCAATCTTGATGGATATTTTAAAGGGCAACGTTAAATTTGATTCAACGGTGTTGATGATGCAAAAAGAAGTGGCAGAACGAATTAGCGCAAAGCCGGGCAATCGCGACTATGGAGCTTTGACGGTTATCACTCAGTATCTTAAAAACGTTGAGATTGCAATTAACGTATCGGCCAAGTCCTTTATTCCCTCACCAAAAGTTGATTCTGCGGTGGTCAAGTTAACCCCGAAAACAGATAAAAAGGTGATTGCTTACGATGAAAAAGCTTTCTTTGGCTTTGCGCATGGATGTTTCATGCACCGAAGAAAGACACTCTGGAATAATTTGCAGGGTATTTTTGGAAAGAAACCTGAGGTAAAAGAACAAATTGAACAGGATTTAAAACGGTTAGGCATTAATAAGTCAGACCGTCCCGAACAGTTATCGGTTGATCAATTTGTGAAAATGGCAAATCAGTTTCACGTAAGTGGATTGCTGGCATAACAGGCTATTCATCCATTACCTTTACATTATATTGATTTTAATGTATAATAGTAATACGCGAGGTGATTGATAATGCCAACTAGTCTATCTAAGATTAAATTATTTCTAGATAATCACATTGGACAGGAAATCCATGTAACTGCACAAGCCGGAAGAAAACGAACTAACGAATATGATGGGGTTCTGGCTGAGACATTTCCCGCTGTATTTTTAATTACACTTGATCCAGACGAGAAGTTAGGACAAGTATCATACAGTTATACTGATATTTTAACCAAGAACATCGAGATTAACTTTGTTTAATGAATTGACCGAAAGGTCTTTTTTTTTGCTTTATATTATTAGTAGTTAGTAAGATGATGTGGGTATTTAAATTAGTCAAGATAATCCATGATTTCCCCGAGCTGTTAGTTGCATGTCTTAAGATAACAGTGTTATATTAGTTGAGAACTATTGATTAGTTAGTAAGCTTCGTTAGTACTATTGAAGCTCGAAATGGTAGGAGTTTAAATATGAATGACTTAGTTTTAAAGATAGAAAATTTAACCGTTAATTTTGCGGATAAACACGTTTTAAGTGATTTGAGCTTTAACGTGAAACGTGGTAGTTTTTTAAGCATTGTAGGCCAGAATGGAGTAGGGAAGACCACCTTGATCAAAGTGATTCTTGGTCAATTGAAGCCCACCAGTGGAAAGGTTCAGTTTATCCCGGATCGTTCTCAGGTCAAGATTGGGTATGTGCCCCAGTTTAGAAATATTGATACCGAATATCCGTTGTCGGTAAAAGATTTTGTTGCTCTAGCTTTTAGTGGGTTTAAACTACCATGGCTTTCAAGAAAAGATCGTGAAACGTTAAATCAGGTCCTAACTGAGACTAACCTAACTGATATTGCCAAAGAACCATTAGGAAGAACTTCCGGTGGGGAAAAACAGCGAGCTTATCTAGCACAGGCGCTGGTAGTGAAACCCGATCTTTTGATTTTGGATGAATCGACGGCAAGTCTTGACCCAGAGGCCAAGGAGAACCTGCTTAATGTGGTTTCCGATCTAAACGTCAAAAGTGGGTTAACCGTAATTTTTGTTACGCATGACATTCCGCTAGCAAAGAAGTTCGCTAACGAATACTTGTTTTTGCGTCCTGATAATTATGAATTTGGACCAATTAAGAACTTAAATGTTGAAGAATTTTGGAAGGGGCAAGCCGATGTTTAGTTTTGAATTTATGCGTAATGCCTTTTTAGCCAGTACCATCATTGCGGTGGTCTGTGGGGTCATCGGGGTGTTTGTCGTTTCAAGAAACATGCCGTTTCTGACCCACACTTTATCTGAGATTGGGTTTGCTGGAGCTTCCTTTGGAATGTTTGTTGGGATTAGTCCGTTAAACGGGATGCTACTCTTTACCACCATTAGTTCGGTTCTCGTTGGGAGAATGAGTGCTGGCTCCGTTGCCGAAAGACGAGAAGATACCATCAGTGCTGTTTCGGCCCTCTTTATTGGACTAGGAGTCTTATTTCTAGCCCTTTCAAACAGTAGTGCTAGTTATGCCACTAATATCTTGTTCGGAAGTATTGTCGGAATCAGTGCTTCTGAAGTCCATCAGATGATTTGGTTATCGGTGATTGTGTTAATCGTGACCCTATGTATTTATCGGGACTTAAAGTTTGATTCGTTTGATGCAGTGGGAGCCAGAGCCCAGAAAATTCCAAGTGGAATCCTCTCATTGATTTTCCTAGTGATGCTGGCCTTAAGTGTCTCCGTGGCTGCTCAAATTGTCGGGGCACTTTTGATTTTTATCCTTTTGACTTTGCCAGCTGCGAGTGCTAAATACTTTGCCCATTCAGTCGGAAAAATGATTGGACTGGCCATTGTTTTTGGTTTGATCGGAGTTTGGGCCGGATTAACGCTTGGATACTACACGAACTGGCCGGTAAGTTTCTTTATTGCTGTTATTGAGGTTGCCATTTACTTTGGATCACTGATTTATAATCACTTTAGGGAGGGCTAATTTGATTTAGTTCCTCTTTTTTTACTCTTTTTTCGATAAAGTGAAGTAAAACACGAACATTTATGCTAAAATTTCCTTGTGTGCCAATTTATGACGAGGTGAAAGCATGAAATTTAAAAGAAGTGAACGATTAGTAGATATGACAAACTATCTATTAAACCGTCCTCATACATTAGTACCATTAACTTTTTTCGCTAAGCGCTACAATTCTGCTAAATCTTCCATTAGTGAGGACTTAGCCATTGTGAAGCAAGCATTTCAACAACGTGGGATTGGTCTGGTTGAGACCGTTCCCGGAGCTTCTGGGGGCGCCAAATTTACGCCATACATTTTAAAAGAGGCGGCTGATCAGTTTATTAAAGAGGTCTCTGACATCTTAAACGATAACGATCGTTATCTTCCTGGTGGTTATGTTTATATGTCCGATATTTTAGGCCAACCGGAGAAGTTGAAAACCATTGGGCGGATCATTGCCACCCAATACCTGTTTCAGAAAGTTGACGCAGTACTAACGGTGGCAACGAGAGGAATTCCAGTTGCCGAAGCTTCTGCCACGTATTTAAATGTGCCACTGGTAATTGCTAGGCACGACTCTCAAATTACTGAGGGGTCGACCGTGAGTGTTAACTACGTTTCCGCATCTAGTCAAGAAGTTAAACGAATGACAATCTCAAAAAGAAGCCTGAAGCCAGGTTCTAACGTTTTGATTGTTGATGATTTTTTGCGTGGTGGTGGAACGATTTCTGGTCTGACGTCCCTGATTGATGAGTTCGATTGTCATCTGGTGGGCAGTACGGTTTTTGTTGAAACCGATGACCCAGGTCACAGAAAGGTTACTGATTTTACTTCATTACTTAAAATGGATATTAAAGATGATCAGATTGAGATTAAACCTGGCAATTATGCCCAAAAAATTTTTGGGAGTACAAATTAAAAATTAATTACAAGGGGAACAAAAATGAGTTCAAAGAATACGATTATTTTAGCGGCTGGTAAGGGCACCCGGATGAAGTCCAAGTTATATAAAGTTCTCCACCGAATTTGTGGGAAATCAATGGTTGACCATGTTTTGACGCAGGTATCCAAGTTAGATATGGATAACATCATCACGATTGTTGGTTACGGTGCTGAAGATGTGGAAAACGAACTGGGCAATCGTTGTGAGTACGTCATCCAAGATAAACAACTTGGGACTGGCGATGCCGTTGCACGAGCTGAAGGACTTTTAAAGAACTCAGATGGTGAGACGTTAGTTATTAGTGGTGATACTCCATTATTTACCTCCTCTACTCTTAAGCAACTCTTTGAGTATCACGAACAAAAAAAGGCCACCGCGACCATTTTGACGTCTAAAGCTCCTGATCCGACTGGTTATGGCCGGATTGTTAGAAATGACATTGGGATTGTAGAAAAGATCGTGGAGCAAAAGGATGCTACGCCGGAAGAGCAGGGCATTCATGAGATTAACACTGGGGTTTACGTGTTTGATAATCATTCGTTATTTGAGGCTTTGCACAAGATTAATAACGATAACGCTCAGGGTGAATATTATTTAACTGATGCCATTGAAGTTTTAAAAAATGAGGGTCACACAATTGCTGCCTACAAGATGGCGAACTTTAATGAATCGATGGGTGTAAACGATCGGGTCGCTCAGGCCCGTGCCACTCAAATTATGCAAGCCCGGATTAATCGTCAGCACATGCAAAATGGTGTTACGATTGTTAATCCCGATGATACCTATATTGATAGTGACATTAAAATTGGTCAGGATACCATTATTGAACCAGGAGTTCAACTTCAAAATGGGACGGAAATCGGTAGTAATTGTATCATTGGTGCCCACTCTAAAATTTCTGGCAGTAAAATTCATGATAACGTTAAGGTCTTCTCTTCGGTAATTGAAGATTCTGAGATGATGCCAGGTTCTGATATCGGACCAGATAGTCATTTAAGACCGGGTGCTAAGATTGAAAAGAATGTTCACATTGGCAACTTCTGTGAGGTCAAAAGTGCCACCATTGGCGAGGGAACCAAGATGGGTCATCTGACTTACGTTGGCAATGCTAAACTCGGTAAACATATTAATATTGGTTGCGGAGTGATTTTTGCGAATTACGATGGAGCCCATAAGCACACCACAACGGTTGGTGATGATTCTTTTATTGGAAGTAATTCCAACTTGATCGCCCCAGTCCACATCGCTGATCATACCTTTATTGCGGCTGGTTCGACCATTACCGACGACATGGATCAGTATGACATGGGAATTGCTAGAGAGCGCCAGACTAACAAGCCGGGTTATTATAAAAAACTTCCCTTTAAAGGCGCTAATTAATTTGAGCTAAATAGTGAAATTGTTTTCTGAAAATAATATAATGGAATTGATTAGGTAGGAAAAAAATGTGGGGGTTATAATGGCTGAAAAGTATGCTGATCCAAAATTAAAGATTTTTTCTTTAAATTCAAATCGTCCGCTTGCAGAAAAGATTGCTAAACGAGTGGGAGTTCCCTTGGGAAAAGCTTCCGTCAGTCGCTTTAGCGATGGTGAGATTCAAATTAATATTGAAGAAAGCATTCGTGGCGATAACGTTTATATTATCCAATCAACTTCTGATCCCGTTAATGATAATTTAATGGAATTATTAATCATGATCGATGCTTTAAGAAGAGCAAGTGCCAAAACCATTAACGTAGTTATTCCATACTATGGTTACGCTAGACAAGATCGAAAAGCACGAAGTCGTGAACCAATTACCGCTAAGTTAGTGGCAGACATGCTGGAAAAAGATGGAATCACACGTTTGGTAGCCCTTGATTTACATGCTGCTCAAATTCAAGGATTCTTTGATGTTCCCGTTGATCATTTGATGGGGGCACCGCTCCTTGCTGACTACTTCATCAAGAACGGACTCGCAAAAGACGCGGTAGTTGTTTCACCTGATCATGGTGGGGTGAGTCGAGCTCGTGCCATGGCTGAGTTTTTAAAGGCTCCAATTGCTATTATTGATAAGCGTCGCCCAAAAGCCAACGTTGCTCAAGTTATGAACATCATTGGGGATGTAAAGGGGAAGCGTTGTATTATGATTGACGATATGATTGATACAGCTGGAACCATTACGAAAGGTGCGCAAGCCTTAATGGATGCTGGTGCTTCAGAAGTTTATGCATGTTGTACCCATCCCGTCTTATCAGGGCCAGCAACCGAAAGAATCGAAGCTTCGCCAATTAAGAAACTGGTTGTGACTGATTCCATTCAGTTACCCGATTATAAAAAAATTGACAAGATCAAACAAATTTCAGTTGCACCATTAATTGGAGACGCAATTACTAGAATTAACGAAAATCGTCCCGTTAGTCCGCTGTTTAGTCATCGGTTTGACTATGGTAAGGATGATGAAAAAAAGTAATGGATAAAAAAATAATCTTAGCTTAAAATGCTAAGATTATTTTTTTGCGCTCGTTTGTTATTGATTAACGTACTTATTGATGGCGTATGCTACCCCATCTTCTGAATTAGGTTTAGTAACAAATTGGGCGTTCTTTTTAACTTCATCGATTCCGTTACCCATGGACACTCCCAGTCCCGCAAACTTGATCATCGAAATATCATTCCCCTGATCGCCAATGGCCATGACGTTATCTGGCTTTAAACCAAGCTTTTCGGAAAGATCCCGTAAGGCATTGCCTTTACTTGAATTTGAGTTCATAAACTCAAGAAAGACCGGTGAACTCTGAACGACACTCATTCGGTCGTAGATTGATTTTGGTAGATTGCCCTTTGCTTTGGTGATCTTGTCCGGATAATCAACGTACATCAGTTTGTAAATGTTGACGTCACGAGTGATTTCACCAGGAGTTCGATATTTGATGGGCATCGAAACAAGATGGCTTTCTTCAACGGAAAAGGGACTGATATCACGATTGGTAGTGGTAATGGAATCAACCGTTTCGATTTGGAAGTGGACGCCCATTTCTCGTGACATCATTTCAATTTCTAAAAAGTCATCATACTTAACCGTTTCTTTGATTAACACTTTACCACTAACCGTTTCGACTAAAGCACCATTATAAGTGATGGCGTATTCATCGTCTCCGTCAATTCCGAGTTTATCAAGGTATGGCTTTACGCCAGTAATGGGGCGACCAGTACAAAGGACCACTTTTATGCCTTGATTGCAGGCTTTAGTAATAGCTTTGATGGTTGCTTTTGCTAATTGATTTTTTTCGTTTAATAGGGTGCCGTCGATATCGATGGCAATTAATTTGATATCCATGTTAGTTCTCCTTTGGAATTATAAGGTTGTCATTATCAATGTATTTTTGAAATTCATCGTATAAAGGTTGAAAGAGTTCAACGTTTTTTGTTGGCTTAAGCATTTCACGTGGAAAGAAAAAACGCTTGTCACCAATTAGTTTTCCGGTAATGGCACGAACTAGGTCACTAGCCTGAGAAAGTTCTACCAAATTACCATCATTTTCCATCAGTTCAATCTGGGCGTTTTGATGTTTACTTTTGGGATCGTAGACATCGTAGGGCTGATCAAAACTGTTGTCAGTGGCAGTGTAGTACTTTGGATTAAATCCGGCTTTTTCAATGATCTTTTGTAGCTTAGGGATTAAAAATTCCGTCTGATCATTGTATTTAGCGGATTTAAAGGGACGCCGATTTAAGAAACGTTTGGCGAGGTCAGAGAGAATCGGATCTTCCGACTTTCGCCACATGACGAAGTAGGTGTTAAGCACCCCATCGTCAATTTGTAAATAATCATCTAGGGAGTAGTTATTAGAAAAGATTGGCATTAAAAGACTAGGCTTAAAGGTGCTCTTAGGTTGTAACGCTAATTCTTTCGCCCGCATCAGTAGGTGACTTAAAATAACCTCCATCGAACGTGAGACGGGATGGAAGTATACTTGTTGATACATTTGAAAACGACAAACAATGTAGTACTCAATCGCATGTAAACCACTTGCCCGAAAACAAATCCCACCAGAGTACGGACGCATCACCTGAAGAATCCGATCCAAATCAAAATTACCGTATTGTGCTCCGGTGTAATATGAATCGCTTAGAAGGTAGTCCATCCGATCGGCATCAACTTGACTTGAAATCATTTGGACGACTTGCGGATTGTCATAGGTCTTGTTAATGACACTGGCGACGCGTTCGGGAAAATCGGGACCGACCTCACTTAAGACGTGGTTAATTTCCGTTTCGTTTGAAGTGATGATTTGCTGGGTAATCTGTTCGTGATTGGTGTGAAAAATGTGTTCAAACGTATGTGAATAAGCTCCATGACCAACGTCGTGAAGTAGAGCGGCACACAGGGCCACAATTCGTTCTGAATCGTCCCATAAGCCATCACCCGCTTTTTTAGACGGATAATTTCGCTTAAAATTATCACAAATTCGTCTAGTAATTTCATACACTCCTAAAGAGTGGCTAAATCGGGTGTGTTCTGCTCCGTGAAAGGTTAATGAAGTAGTTCCTAACTGCTTGATTCGTCTTAGACGTTGAAATTCAGGCGTATTAATGAGATCAAGAATTACTTGGTGTTCAACGTAAACGTGACCCAGAACTGGGTCACGAAAAACTTTGTCATATTTCAATGGTTGATTGTAATACTTCAATAAAAGACCTCCACTTATACTAATCTCTCTTCATTATAACTGAAATAAAAATAAACGTCATGACAAACTCAAAGTTAGTGCATTTCCATTGCTAACGGCGTAAAATCAAATTTGTGAGGTGATATTTTTGACAGAAAACGAAAAGATCGAAAAAGTTCAAGTTGAGATTGTAATCGAAATAAAACAGGACGAAAATGTCGAACACCATCATTTTAAAGAAAATGGGCAACTAGTTATGCTCAACGGCTATCGTTATTTACGTTACGTTGAACACGTTGACGGACAGCCGGACGTTCCTGTCACCTACCGGATTGGAAAAGATGCGATTCGGTTAACTCGTGCTGGCAAAAATCATCTTGAACTTCATTTTAAACCGAACGAAACAATCGAAGACTTGTACCGAACGCCATTTGGTAATCTAAAAATTGGGGCACATACCACTAGCATTAAGCAATCTAGAGATGATAAAAACGGCTGGCAAATGATTGAGATTAACTATGAGTTGTACACCGACGGACAGAAAGTCGGCGACTATCGAGTCAAATTGCAATTTAAATGTTAAACTAGTATTATTAGTCTGTTAGGAATCTAGAAAGGCGTGGTCGAATTGGAACTTAAAGAATTAGACAAGCAAGATAAAAGCGAATTATCAATGGTTGAAGTGGCTCATGCAATTTTAGCTGATGCTGGTAAAACCATGTCATTCGTTGATTTAACCAACGAAGTACAAAAATACTTGGGGGACAGCAACCAAGTAATTCGTGATCGTTTACCTCAATTCTACACAGACCTTAATGTTGATGGGAGTTTTATTTCCCTTGGCAATAACGTTTGGGGTCTTCGTACTTGGTACCCATATGAATCCATTAACGAAGCCACCATCAATGAAGGTGAAGAAGACAACGGTAATACTCCCAAAAAGCATCGTAAGGTGAATGCTTTTATGGCTGATGCAGCTGACGATGATGACGTGATCGACTATGATAACGATGATCCAGAAGATCAGGATGATTTTGATGATACCCCTGACGACAAGGATAAGTATCATAAGGATCTTGATGAAGAAAATCCTGATACTGATGATGACGCCATTGACGATGATGATGGTGTTGAAGGCGACCTCTCAGAGGTCAATCCAGATGACGATGACGATAAAAAAGATGATGACGACGACAATGATTAAACTTGACTAATTATGTAGAATCACTTAACATACTATTTGGGCACTTTGCAGACATGTGAAGTATTTCGAATAAGTAACCGCTCCCTATTCAATGAATGGGGAGCTTTTTTTATGTTGTAACCTAAATTTGATGGAGGAGTTAAGCATGACTAAGTATATTTTTGTAACCGGTGGAGTAGTTTCTTCCTTAGGAAAGGGAATTGTTTCGGCTTCAATCGGAAGATTATTGAAGAATCGTGGTTTTAACGTTACGATCCAAAAATTTGATCCATATATCAACATTGATCCGGGAACAATGAATCCTTATCAACACGGAGAAGTCTTTGTTACCGATGATGGTGCTGAAACTGATCTTGATTTAGGTCATTACGAACGTTTTATTGATAACAATTTAAACAAGTACTCTAACTTTACGACCGGTAAAATCTATGAAGAAGTTTTAAGAAAAGAACGTCACGGAGATTATCTTGGGAGAACCGTTCAGGTCATCCCTCACATTACTGGAATGATTAAACAAAAGATTATGAGTGCCGCTCAAAGCACGGACGCTGATATCGTTATTTCAGAAATTGGTGGAACGGTTGGAGACATCGAGTCCCTCCCGTTTTTGGAAGCCATCCGTCAGATGAAACATGAAGTCGGTGACGAGAATACTTTTTATATTCACGTTACGCTTGTTCCATACTTGCACGCCGCAAAGGAAATGAAAACCAAACCAACCCAGCACAGTGTTAAAGAATTAAGGGGAATTGGCATTCAACCCGATATGTTGGTTCTTCGTGCTGAGAAACCAGTTAGTGATGAGATGAAGAAAAAAATTGCCATGTTCTGTGATGTTCCGGTTAAGGATATCATAGAGTCCATCGATGCTCCTAACTTGTACCAAATCCCGCTTAGTTTTCAAAAACAGGACATGGACGATGAGATTTTAAAGCACTTTAACGTTAAAGCTCCAGAGGCTGACATGAAAGACTGGAAGAAGATGGAGAAGCACATCAGAAATCTCAAGGGTGAGGTTAACATTGCCATTGTTGGTAAGTATGTTGATCTAAACGATGCTTATTTGTCCGTCAATGAAGCTTTAAAACATGCTGGTTATGCTGCTGACGATAAGGTTAACATTCACATGGTTGATGCGGGTACGATTAACAGAGACAACGTTTCTAAGAAGTTAAAGGGAATGGACGGAATCTTGGTTCCTGGTGGATTTGGTAATCGAGGGGTCGAAGGAATGATTCAAGCCGCTCGATATGCTAGAGAAAATGATGTTCCTTATTTAGGTGTTTGCCTTGGAATGCAGATTGCTACCATCGAATATGCTAGAGACGTTGTGGGTTATAAGGATGCCAACTCAACTGAATTTGATCCGCAAACTAAGCACAATGTGATTGATCTCATGGCCGATCAAAATGATGTTACTGATGCTGGTGGAACCCAACGCTTGGGTGCTTATAAGACTAAGTTAAAAGCAGGGAGTAAAGCCGCCGCTGCATACGACAACAAAAAGGAAATCTCAGAGCGTCATCGTCATCGTTATGAATTCAATAATAAATTTAGAAAAGACTTGGAAGATGCTGGCTTAGTTATTTCTGGAACCTCACCAGATGATCACTTGGTTGAAGTAGTCGAAGTTCCAGCCAATAAATTTTATGTTGCAGCACAATACCATCCCGAATTTTTATCACGGCCAAATCGTCCCGAGGGATTATTCAAGGCGTTTGTCGCCGCTTCCGACAAAGAACACATGCATAATCACAAGAAGTAATCAGGCTTCTTTATAATCTTAATAAAATAATTTCTGATTTTGTATTGTGTTTTGGTGAAAACTTTCCTATGATTATTATTAAAAGATATGATATAAGTGAGGATTACCAATTATGACGATACTAAAAATATCAGGAGGACATCCTCTATACGGCGACGTCACCGTTGGCGGAGCTAAGAATAGTACGGTTGCTTTGATACCAGCCGCTATTTTGGCGGATAGTCCAGTGGAACTTGACATGGTTCCCGATATCCTGGATGTGCATAATCTCATGCTAATCCTCCAGTCGATGAACGTAACATCTGATTTTTCAGATGGTGTCTTAAACATTGATCCAACTAATATACTTGAGGGTGAATTGCCCGGTAAAGCAATTAAAAGTCTGCGTGCTTCCTATTATTTTATGGGAGCGCTTCTTGGCAAGTTTCATCGTGCCACGATTAGTTTCCCTGGTGGAGACAATATCGGACCACGGCCAATTGACCAGCACATTCGCGCCTTTAAGGCTTTGGGTGCAGAAGTCAATGAAAGTGATGATTCGGTCGATATTAATGCAACGGAAAATGGACTTCATGGTGCTTCAATTTTCTTTGACATGGTCTCGGTTGGAGCGACGATCAACACGATTCTGGCAGCGGTAAAGGCTGATGGGGTTACTACCATTAGTAATGCCGCTAAAGAACCGGAAATTATTGATATTGCATCGTTTTTGAATAGTATGGGAGCTAAGATCAGGGGAGCTGGGACCGACGTCATCAGGATTCAAGGCGTTGATCATCTCCAGGCCAAGGCGACGCATACGATTATCCCTGATCGAATTGAAGCGGGAACATATTTGACGTTAGCCGCCGCTGTTGGGAAGGGAATTAACGTTAAGAACGTAATTCCTGAGCATTTACAAGCCTACACGGCTAAGTTGATTGAAGCCGGCGTTCAATTAGAAGTTGGCGAAGACAGTATTTATGTTCCAAAGACTGGGAAATTAAATGGTATCGAGATTAAAACGGCACCATTTCCAGGATTTGCAACGGATTTACAACAACCAATTACCCCCATGCTGTTTAAAGCAGACGAGGATAGTGTGATTCACGATACGATTTATCCGGAACGTCAGAATCACATTGCCCAGCTCCAGAAGATGGGGGCTAATATCAAGGTCAATCCAACTGATAATTCAATTATTATCAGTAAGAGTGAGAACCTCCATGGGACAACCGTTCAAGCCGGAGAGATCCGCGCTGGGGCATCCTTGGTCATTGCTGGGCTGATGGCTAGTGGTAAGACCGTCATTGAAAATGCGGACAATATTTTACGCGGATATGATAATATTACTAATAAATTAACCAATCTACACGCTAACGTCCAGATGATTGACCAGGACGACTAACGCCTGGGTCCTATTGCGTACGTCAAAAAATAATGTTAAGCTATTATGGTTGATGTTATATTCGATAATCAATCTCTGAACTGTGTTTAGGGCAAAAGGAGCGAAATATTATGAAAAAAGGAATTCATCCAGATTTTCATCAAGTTGTTTTTCAAGATTCAAGTACTGGATTTAAGTTCATTACTGGTTCAACTGCAACCTCTGATGAAACCGTCAAAATGGACGACGGCAACACTTACCCATTAATCCGAGTTGAAATTTCATCTGATTCACATCCATTCTACACTGGTAAGCAAAAGTTCAACCAAGCAGATGGTGCGGTCGATCGTTTCAACAAGAAATATGGTCTTGCCGACAAATAATAATAAATAAAAAGAGCCAACTTTTAGTTGGCTCTTTTTTTGTCTAAATTTAGTTTACGGTCTTCTGTTCGTTTCTGGTTTCGTTTAATACTAACAAGAAGTTAATGAAGACAAGGATCGCGGTTGAAATGAACACACTTGAGTAATCAAACAAAGAAGAAACAATGGAGCCGATGATGGGTCCGATACAGTTTCCAGCTGCTTGCATGGACTGGTTCCAGCTAAAAATCCGACCAGTAACGTTAGATGGGGTGTTTTTAGCCAAAATGGTTTGAACGGCAGGTAACATACAGGCGTTGGAGATTCCAATTAGGAATCTGAGTCCCATTAATTCCCAGACGTTGGTTACAAACGCCATGGGGATGTAGACCAAGATGGCAAAGATGAAACCGCCTAGCATAATCTTGGAGGTCCCGATTCGATCGCCTAATGCTCCCAGTTTGGGGGCGGCAAAAAGCGTGGCAATCCCCGGAACTGCGGCAACAATTCCACTGTAGAAGGTGACTTGAGGACTATTGTGCATGATTTCTTTGACGTACAGTGACAGAATGGGTGAAATGGAGAAATTAGAGGCTTGAATAATCAGGGTGGTCAAGAACATTCCAAAAATCAGTTTGACGTTTGAAAGTTCGAAAATAACCTGTTTGGTAGATAGGTTATCTTCTTTTGCAACCGGTTTAAAGTGTTCTTTAACGAAAAATAGCGTGACAAAAAAGACGGAAATGAGTAAACCACCAGTAATGAAGAAGGTAAGACGATAACTAAAGACAGAAGCTAAGATTCCGCCAATGAAGGGACCAAAAAGGGTTCCTGAGACGTTGCCGGTGGTTAAAATTCCAAGGGCTTTCCCACTTTCTCGCTTTGGTACCTGAGTCGCAAGTAAGGCGTTGGCATTGCTCATGTATCCAGAGAAGATTCCTTGAATAAATCGAAGGGCAATTAACTGCCAAACAGCAGTAACAAAGCCCATCAATATTAGACAGATTGCCATTCCAAGTGATGCTCGTAAAAGCATCACTTTTCGTCCGTATCTGTCAGCCAAAGATCCCCAAATGGGAGAGACGACGGCGGTAACAATGAAAGAGGCTGAGAAAGCAAGCCCACTATAGATACTTAGTTGACTAGAATTATAGTGGCCTAGGGTAGCGATGAACAAGGAGAGAAAAGGCATGACTTCACTAAAACCTAATCCATTCATGAACATCCCAAACCATAGTGCTACTAGGTTTTTGTGCCATATTTCTGAAGGAACCGGATCAGAGATTGGGGCTTTATTCTGATTCAAATGATTCGCTTCCTTCCTGTTTGCTGTTATGATGTTCTTGCATGTACTTTAGCCACAAGGGCAAAGATTGATCCAGCATTTGATAGGTATCCTCAAATCGATGGGTATACCAAGGATCAACGATGTTGACTCCCTTTTTACCGGGAACAATGTCCATGCATAAATGAAGCTTATTCCATTGACTTTTGGGGATCATCTTTTTAAGATCACTGATATTGTAGTCATCCATGGTAATAATGTAATCAGCATGATCGATGTCGTAAGCGGTGATTGGGTGGGATTGTTTCCCACTATAATCTAAGTGATGAGCGTCCATGGTTTTTTGAGCACCAGGATGAGGACGACTACCCGCTTCATCGTTTTCGGTGGCAGCTGAACTTACTGAATAATGATTTGAAAGTCCTTTATTTATAAGCATTTTTTTAAACATTGCTTCTGCCATGGGAGATCGACATATGTTCCCCAAGCAGACAAATAAAACGTTAGTTTTTTTCATAATCCACACTCCCGAAATTTAAATCGTTATTACTATATTAACAGTAATTGAACTTCATATATATAAAAATGAATGCTAATTATAACGTAAGAAAATGACGTGAGTTGGAAAAATGGTTATTAAAATCTTATTTTATGGTGAAAGGGGTAATAAGGATTGGAGCAAGACAAATATGTTAATTAACACAGTGTATTTTCAGGTTAATCCAGTTAAGAATTTTGCCTACAGTTGGGGAATTCTTCCGTTGGATTTTTTAAACGGAATTAAGAACGATCCCCAAAATATTATTTTATTAAATGATGATTATCGTTACGCAAATGATTTCAATATGTCCACTAAATTTGATTTAATTACCGGTCAAAATGAAATTAGAGAGTACATGATTAACAATAAAATTAGTACCAAGAAATGGGTTGATTTTAGAAACCGGGAGGATCTGGATTCTTTAAATGAGGATGAAATCGCAGATTTATTGTACTTGAGTCACATGGGTATCCCACTCAATCAAACGAGTCCATTTTCGGTTAAATTGAAGAATCAATTTGTGTTTTTGGGTGAATCCACTGGCTTTACAAAGGTATACATGCGTCATTTTAGTGCCATTAATCAAATTTTAGCTGTCTGCATTAAACGGCATCTAAAAAAGCAGTGGAACAGTAGACGAATGTTCGTAAAGTCAGTGCCGTTTAGGGATATCGACGAACGTACCATGACCAAGTTGTTAAAACTGGGAATTACGGGAGTTATTATTCCGTGTGATATGATAGTTATGAAGAGACCAAAGCTTGAGATTCCCTTAATGAGACACAAAAAACGATCTCCAAAGGTAATTTGGAACTCTTATGACCAGTTGAAAAGTGGAGCCTTTAAAGTTGGTCAAATTACTTATGATATTTCCACTAAAACGTGGGAACTTCAAAGAGACGTTGATGATGAGGGAGAATTAAACGATTTGGTTTAAACCAGCTGAGTCGCTTTTTTATTGATTTTTTTCTGATATACTTTAAATGCATTTACATCGAATTAAGAGGAGTTTTTGTTATGAAAATGAACCTTTTAGAGGTTGCAAAATCCGTTAATGGTGACTTGAATTCAAAAAAATACGAAAACGTTGAAATAACGGGAGTTTCGTTTGATAGTCGGAAATTAAAACCGCATGATCTTTTTGTTCCACTCACTGGGAATCATGATGGGCACGATTTCATTGCTAGTGCCATCAAAAACGGGGCTAACGCAACGTTTTGGAGTCAAAGTCGAATTAGTGATGTTCCGAAGGATTTTCCGGTTATTTTAGTCGATGACACACTAAAGGCCCTACAGGATCTCAGTCGACACTATTTAAATAAGATTAACCCTAAAGTGGTGGCAATTACCGGAAGTAATGGCAAGACCACTACTAAAGACATGATTGCTTCAATTCTTGCCACTCAGTTTAATGTTACTAAGACGCACGCTAACTTTAATAATGAGATTGGAGTCCCGATTACGATCCTTTCCATGGAATCTAACACAGAATATTTGGTGGTAGAGATGGGGATGGATCGACCCGGCCAACTTGACTTTTTAAGTAAGCTAGTTAAGCCTGACATCGCCGTCATTACCATGATTGGGGAAGCTCACATTGAGTTTTTCGGAACCCGTGCTAAGATTGCGGATGCCAAAATGGAGATTACCCATGGACTTAGGCCAGATGGGGTGTTTGTCTATGACGGTGACGAACCCTTATTAAACGAACGGGCTAAATCACTTGACGTTGAAAAGTTGACCTTTGGAAGAAAAGACACTAACGATATTTACCCAAAGGATGTCTATGACGGCGACCACGAAACGACGTTTAAGACCAATCGGTTTGGAAACATGAAATTCACCATTCCGCTAATTGGTGACTATAACGTCAACAATGCACTTGCTTCCATTGAAGTTGGTGAACTAGCGGAAATCCTGCCGGCCAACATGAAATCAGCACTAGACCATGCCAGTTTTACTAATAATCGAACTGAATGGGTTAAGGGTCAAAATGGTGAAATGATTTTAAGTGACGTATATAATTCGAACCCATCAGCTCTAAAAGCCGTTTTAAAGGCGTTTCAATCCACTCATTTACAAGGGAAGCGAGTTGCAGTTCTAGGTGACATGCTGGAACTTGGTGATAAGGGAGTGGAGATGCATGAGGATATTTCTGATGCAATCGATCCGCAATTGATTAACCAGGTTTACCTAGTTGGACCACTTATGAAGTCTCTATATCAAATGTTGCAAAAAAAATATCCCAATCAAAATGCCCTTCATTATTATCCAGTTGATCAGCTTGATCAATTAGCTAAAAGCCTAGACTCCCAGTTGTCTACTGGGGATGAAGTCTTGTTAAAAGGGAGTCACGGAATTCACTTAGAACGAGTTTTAAAAGCGTTAGAATAGGTTCTTCGGTTTGTGAAATTAGGCCAGATGGTGTAATATGTTTTAGACACGTAATCGCTGAAGAATATAGAAATAAATGTGAATCAGACGATTTGCGCATTATGGAAAACGGATTTTTTCCAAGCAAATCATTGAATTCACAATTGTAGTTTCAATAGGAGGAACACATTTGAAGTTTAAAGATTTAGGACTATCTGATAGTCTATTAAAAGCCGTGGAAAAATCAGGCTTTGACGAACCCACTCCAATTCAGGCTCAGACAATTCCATTATTGTTAAAGGGTCAGGATGTTATTGGACAGGCTCAAACTGGAACTGGAAAAACGGCTGCGTTTGCCCTTCCAATCCTGCAAGAAATCGATCTGAATAATCCAGATGTGCAGGCACTTGTAATTTCACCAACTAGAGAACTTGCCATTCAAACGCAAAAAGAGATGCAACGTCTTGGTGGCGTTGAAGGAGCTCGAGTTCAAGTAGTTTATGGTGGTTCAGATATTCGCCAGCAAATTAGAGATTTGAAGAAGAAGCCACAGATTGTGGTGGGAACTCCAGGACGAATTCTTGATCACATTAATCGTCGCACCTTAAAACTAGGACACGTTAAGTACTTAGTGTTAGATGAAGCCGACGAAATGCTTAACATGGGATTCTTAGATGATATTGAAAGCATCATTAAGAACATTCCAGAAGATCGGCAAACTTTGCTTTTCTCAGCAACCATGCCGGCACCCATCAAACGAGTGGGGGTTCAGTTCATGAGAGATCCAAAGCAGATCACGGTTAAGTCGAAGGAATTAACCACTGACCTAGTTGATCAGTACTACGTTAAGGTTAAAGATAACGAAAAGTTTGATACGATGACCCGTTTGTTTGACGTTCAAACACCCAAGGTTACCATCGTATTTTGTCGAACTAAACGACGAGTCGACGAAGTTTCTAAGGGATTGATTGCGCGTGGTTATCGGGCAGCCGGTCTTCACGGTGATTTAACCCAAAAACGGCGAACTCAGATTATGAACGAATTTAAGAACGACAAGATTAATTATTTAGTGGCTACTGATGTGGCTGCTAGAGGAATTGATGTTTCGGGTGTCACTTACGTTTATAACTTTGATATTCCCCAGGATCCAGAAAGTTATGTCCATCGAATTGGACGAACTGGTCGTGCCGGTCATCATGGTACCTCAGTAACGTTTGTCACTCCAAATGAGATGAGTTATTTAAGGGGAATTGAACGACTTACCAAAGTTAGGATGCTTCCTTTAAAGCCACCTTCAGAAGACGAAGCCCTTGCTGGTCAGTTAAAATTTGCTGAAGATGATATTGAAAAGTTAGTAAAGAAGACGGATACTGCCAAGTTTGAGCGGGTCGCAAAAAAGCTCCTTGAAAAGTATGACAGTGTCGATTTGGTTTCTGCTCTTTTGAATGACATGACAAGAGATCAGGTTAAGGTTCACATTACGGCCGAAAAACCACTTAAAAATCATGGTGGCTTTGGTGGTCATCGTGGTGGCGGTTATCGCGGTAAGAGAAATGACCGGAACAGTCACAAACGCTTTGGCAATCATCGCGGTGGTCACGACTCAAGACGTCGTGATTCACGAGGTCATAATGGTGGTAACCACGGTAAATCAAAGAATTTTGTCATTAAGAATAAGTAGCAAAGAGAGAGCCTTCTTGGTTCTCTTTTTTATTTAGAAAATTAATTTATTAAGTGTTATAATAATTATCAAAGAATAATTAGATAGTACTTTATTCGAGGAAGTATACGTTATGGCAGTGGGAAGAAATCGAAATGCACAACTAGTTATTGATGAAGATGCCATTTTTCATAACATTAGTGAGGAACGAAAACGATTGGATGCCAAGTCGGATCTATTCATGGTCGTCAAGGCTAATGCTTATGGACACGGTGCGGTTCAAGTAGCGAGGATTGCTAAACAAGCAGGAGCTACTGGTTTTTGTGTTGCCATTTTAGACGAAGCAATTCAGCTTCGAGAAGCTGGATTTGTGTCTGAACCCATTCTTGTTTTGGGTCTTTGTGACCTTTCAAATGTTCCATTAATTGCGAAGTACAATGTTTCGGTTACGGTGAGCTCAATTGATTGGATTAAGCAGGCAGCTAATTTAGCTGAGCAACTGAAATTAAAGAACAAGATTAGGGTTCATTTGGCTTTGGATACTGGAATGGGAAGGATCGGACTCCAAACTGTTTCAGAAGTTAGAGATGCAATAGTTGAGTTGAACCGAACTAGCGAGTATATTGACTTTGAGGGAGTATTTACTCATTTTTCTACCGCAGATAGCGCTAATGATGATTATTTTAAGTATCAATTGGATAATTTTAACGAATTGATGACTGCGATTCCCGATAAACCTCGTTATGTTCACGTGGCAAATTCAGCTACTAGTATGTGGCATAAAGCAGCGGGTGGAAACATGGTCCGCTTTGGAGTGGCTGGCTATGGTTTGAATCCATCGGGGGTTGAGATTGCTTCACCATTTAAGTTGAAACCAGCACTGAGCTTTACCAGTGAGTTAGTTTACGTTAAAGAGGTTAATGCTGGTCGTTCAATTGGATACGGTGCAACTTATACATCCAACTCAAAGGAGTGGATTGGAACGGTTCCTGTTGGATATGCAGACGGAGTTCGTCGCTCGATGCAGGGATTTTCACTTCTAGTAGATGGACAGTATTGTCCAATTGTCGGAAGAGTATGTATGGATCAACTGATGGTGAAGTTACCACATCAGTTACCAATTGGAACGAAGGTGACCTTGGTGGGAACTGATCATGGTCATACTATTACTCTCCAAGACGTTGCCGACTATTGTCATACTATTCACTATGAGATTGCATGTGGGTATTCGGATCGATTACCACGGGTGTATAAATCAAGTAATCATTTGAAGTAACTATTTGTAAGGAGGAGTTCTCCATGACATACAAATACACGATTGATGCTATTTGGTCTCAGAAAAATGAAGAATATTTCACCAAACTAGGACTTTCTTTTGACAACCACAAAGTTGCCATGGACTGTGACTCGTTTGATAAAGACCCTCTAATTAATTCTTTAATTTATGGCTACTCAATCATGGCCAATCTAAATTCAATAATTGTTGATGAATATTCTCCATGTGAGGATGAGATTGCAAGACGGCTCTTTGACAATTATGAAGACGAGAAGTCACGGTTGTAAGTTTATTTATGCGGAAGGAATAGTCTATGGAAAACGTTGAAATTAAACGTGGCGATATTTTCTATGCAGACTTATCTCCAGTCGTTGGTTCTGAACAGGGTGGAATGCGACCAGTTTTGGTAGTCCAAAATAACGTTGGAAATCATTATAGTCCCACTGTGATTGTAGCCGCAATTACGGCTCGGATTACTAAGCCAAAGATGCCTACTCACGTGGGTATTACACCTCAGAATGCCGGAATTGAGAAGAGTTCGGTGATTCTGTTAGAACAAATTAGGACGATTGATAAGCAGCGTCTTAAAGATCATGTCACTCATTTAAGTAAAGATATCATGAGAAAAGTTGATGCTGGTCTTAGTTTAAGTCTAGGGCTCAGTCAGAGCACGCACGAAGTCTGATGATACATAAGATACAAAAAAGAACGTGGAATTATTCCACGTTCTTTTTTGTATCTAATTTTCTTCAATTGGAGTTTCTTTTGATTCTTGTTTTAGATCTTCAACTTCCGGAACTTTGAATCCCTTTCGTTCTAGAGCTGCAATGATGCGGTCCAGACGATCCTTAGTCACCTTAGACGGGAGGGTAAACATGGTTCGATAGACCGTTTTGCCAGAACGATCAACTGAATCCAAGCTGATCACACTTGAAATGGCGGTATATCTAGTAATAATGTGAGCCATCTCTTCTAAGTCCCCACGTTCACCAGGTGAGACAACTGAAATCACGTAGCTACCAAATTTCACGTTCCATGATTGTGACAAGCTTTCCATCAATTTCGTGTGAGTTAAAATGCCATAAAAATTGTTGAACTCGTCAAGAACGGCAATGTATGGAAGATCCTTAATCGTAAAGAAGACCTTGAAAAAAGCTGAATTCAGGTTAACAAATTTAGTTTCGTTTCTAATCAGGGTCATAACCGAGTCGGACATCTTGCCGCCATCGGCTTCGTGTTTGTAGATGTGCATGCGATAAATGTTACCCTTGAAGGCTTTATGAGTGGCATCTAAAACGGGAATGCAACGAAAATGATTCTTTTCCATTAATTTTAATGCGGTGTCGAGATCAGTGTTTTCATCAACAGTAATCAGGTCACTTTTAGGTTTAACTAAAGATTGCAAAATCATGGCTAAGGCTCCTCACATAAGTAATTTCTAATTAATATTAACACAAAATAACTGGGAGCATAAAAAAACAGACATAAATGTCTGTTCTTTTTAAACTTATTTTTAAAGGTTGATGGTCTTCATACCTTTAACAATGGTTTCTTTTAAAGTTTTAGCTGAAGCACTCATCTTGTCTTTTTCGTCATCACTTAATGGAACTTCAAGGACTTTGGCAACTCCTGAAGCATTAACAATGGCAGGAGTTCCAATGTAAATATCGGACAAACCGTATTCACCATTCATTGGGGCACCGATTGGTAAAACGGTGTTTTCGTCCCTTAAAATGGCCTTTGAAATTCTCATCAAAGCAGTTCCAACTCCGTAGAAAGTAGCACCCTTCTTGTTAATTATGTCGTAAGCCTTGTTTCTAGTTTCGTCTTCCATTTTCAATAAATCGTCCTTGCTAACACCATTTTGTTTAGCAAATTCAACCAACGGAACGTTTCCGATTGAAGCTTCATCAATATCAGCAAATTCTGAATCACCGTGTTCACCCATAACGTAAGCATTAACGCTTTGTGGGTTAACGTTTAACTTCTTACCAACGGCAACTTGGAAACGTGAGGTATCAAGTGATGTACCTGAACCAAAGACACGGTTTTTAGGAAAGCCAGAAATCTTTTGGGTTGCGTAGGTTAAGATGTCAACGGGGTTAGCAGCAATTAAGAAGATTCCATCAAAACCAGAATCAACAACTGGCTTAACGATGGTAGTCAAAATCTTCAAGTTTTTGTTAACCAGGTCAAGTCTAGTTTCACCGGGCTTTTGTGGAGCTCCAGCAGTGATCACAACTAAATCAGCGTCTTTACAGTCACTGTAGTCACCAGAGTAGATCTTTTTTGGAGAAGTGAAAGGTTGGGCATCTTCAAGGTCCAATGCGTCTCCTTCAGTTCTGTTTTTGTCGATATCAACAACGACAAATTCTTCGGCGATCCCTTGTTGCATCATTGCGAATGCGTATGATGAACCAACGGCACCATCACCAACTAAAACAACTTTTTCGTGTTTTTCAGCCATAATATTTCTCCCTTTTGAAATTAGTTTGTTCACAAACTGATTATATCATGAACGAATTTATTTATACAGAACCATATTCTTAATGGTACGGGATCAGCTCAAATCGTTAATCTATTATGATACAATAAACATGATTAAGCCGAGTGAGTAATTATTCATTTCGGCCATTTTAGGTTAATTAGAAGTAAATGGGAGACAATAGCAATGAAAATGATTGTGGGATTAGGCAACGTTGGTGCTGAATTTGATGGTACCAGGCATAACACGGGGTTTATGGTGGTTGATAAGTTTGCTGATCAAAACCAGATCGCGATTAATAAACAAAAGATGGATGCCATGTATGGTACGGGAATAGTCAATGGTGAAAAGGTAATGGTAGTCAAACCAATGACGATGATGAATGATTCAGGGCGCGCAGTTCATCCCTTGATGCAATTTTTCAAATTAGATCTTGATGATTTAGTGATTGTTTACGATGACATGGATTTACCAGTGGGACGAATTCGGTTAAGAAACCACGGTTCGGCTGGTGGTCATAATGGAATTAAAAGTATCATTGCCCACCTTGGGACCGATCAGTTTAATCGGATTAAGATTGGAACCAGTCATCCCAAACGTGAAAGTGTTGTGAACTATGTCTTGAGTAAATTTAGTCTGGAACAACGGGCACCGTTTATTGAAGCGGAGGATCATGCGGTTAAAGCATTAGACGAGTGGGTTTCTGGTACTCCCTTCAGTAAGTTAGAAAATCAGTTTAATTAATTCGTATAATTAATAAAAGAGGAGATGAGTTTTTGAAGCTAGATGAAACGTTAAAAGAAATGCCACAGTATGAAAAAATCAGTTCAAACCTTGATCCTGATACCAAGCAACTGATCACTGGGACTAGTGGATCCGCTCGTACTCTATTATTAAAACAATTAATTAATGATAAGCAAAAACCTACGATATACGTAACCGATACGATGAACCATGCGGATCAAATTACTGAGTCTTTTAATGAAGTAATGGATTCAGATCAGGTCTTTGAGTTCCCGGCTGAAGAACTCGTCGCGGCAGAGATTGCAACCAGCTCTCCGCAGTATCGAGCTCAAAGAGTGCGGGCCCTAAACGCGCTTGAGTCAGGGAAACCAGTGGTGGTGATTGTTTCAACGGCTGGTCTTAAACGATATCTACCAGAGCCAACTAGTTTTAATCAAGCCCAATTACACGTCAAGATTGGAGACGACTTGGACCTTATAAAACTTCAACAACGATTGGTTCAAATGGGTTACGAGAAGAAGAACATGGTTTCCGCCCCCGGTGAATTTGCTAATCGTGGGTCAATTTTGGATATCTACCCACTTAATTCGGACTATCCAATTCGGATTGATTTTTTTGATACGGAAGTGGATTCCATGCGTTATTTTGATGCTGCTACCCAACGAAGTGTGGCAAATATTGATGAGATTAGTGTGTTGCCAGCTTCTGATTTTTTACCCAGCGAAAGCGATCGCAAGCATGGAATCAAGGAACTTTCCAAACGATTGAGCCAAACCATCAAAGACGACGGCAGTGACGTTTTAGTTGACAACATTCAACAGGTGATTGACGGGCTCAAAGGCCAATCGATTGACCAAAAATGGAGTGAGTATAGTCAGTTTATTTTTGAAAAGGAAACCTCAATTTTAGATTATTTACCTGAAAATGGAATGGTAGTCTATGATGACTACAGTCGCATAAGGGATGCCAATAAGCAACTTGAAAGTGACGAACAGAACTGGCGTGATTCAGTTGAAGATAATCATGAACTGTTTTCTGACCAGAAACTGTCGCTTAATTTTAGAACGGTTACTAGCAGTGACCATCATGCGACCTTGTTATTTTCTTTGTTTCAAAAGGGACTAGGGCGAATGAAGCTTTCTGACATCATCGACATCAAGGTTCACCCAATGCAGCGTTTTTTTGGACAAATGCCGATGTTTAAAGCAGAAATGCAACGTTATCAAGCTGAGAAACGAACCGTGGTCATTGCCGTTAGTGATGAAAAACGAGTGGAAAAGGTTTCGTCAACGTTGAGTGATTTTGGTGTTGATGCCATTCAATCAACCACTGATAACATTATTAAGGGAAAAACTCAGATTGTTTCAGCTAACCTAAAAAATGGCTTTGATTTGCCGGCCGCTAACCTAGCGCTTGTTTCTGAATCAGATATGTTTAAGCGGGTGAATGAACAAGGAAAAAAGAAACGAGTTAGAAGACAGACCTTTTCTAATGCAGAGCGAATCAAAAGCTATACCGATTTAAAACCCGGTGACTACGTTGTTCACGTTAATCACGGAATTGGACGATACGATGGGATGAAGACCATGGAAGTCGATGGTAGGCATCAGGACTATATGACTTTGACCTATCAAAAGGGTGCCAAGATCTACGTTCCCGTTGACCAACTGAATTTGGTACAAAAATACGTTTCATCTGAGGACAAACATCCAAAGATTAATAAACTTGGTGGAACGGAATGGGCCAAGACCAAACGGTCAGTCGCTTCTAAGGTGGAAGACATTGCTGATGATCTGGTTGACTTGTACGCTAAACGGGAGGCCGAGTCGGGGTATGCCTTTCCGGTTGATGATCAATATCAGGCTGAGTTCGAGCAGGCGTTTCCATACACGGAGACACCCGATCAGCTGCGAAGTACTGATGAAATAAAGAAGGATATGGAAAGTCCTCATCCAATGGACCGTTTACTGGTTGGAGACGTGGGCTACGGAAAGACTGAGGTAGCCTTGAGAGCGGCCTTTAAAGCCGTTGAAGCCGGGAAACAGGTGGCTTTTCTAGTGCCGACAACGGTACTAGCTCAACAACATTATGAGACCATGGTTGAACGATTTAATGGTTTTCCGGTTAAAATCGGAGTTCTCTCGCGTTTTGACACGCCCAAACAGACCCGCCAAACCATTCAAGACCTAAGGGACGGAAAAATTGATATCGTGGTTGGCACCCACCGTTTGCTGTCTAAAGACGTGAAGTTCAATGACTTAGGTCTTTTAATCGTCGATGAGGAACAACGATTTGGGGTTAAACACAAAGAAAAAATCAAGGAATTGAGGTCGGATGTTGACGTGTTGACGCTAACTGCCACACCAATTCCACGGACTTTAAACATGTCAATGATGGGCGTTCGTGACCTATCAGTCATTGAAACGCCTCCGGCTAATCGCTATCCGATTCAAACCTACGTGATGGAACAAAATGAGGGTTCGATTGTGGACGGAATCAGACGGGAGATGCAACGCGGGGGACAGGTCTTTTATTTGCATAATCGGGTTAAAGATATTGATCAGACGGTCGACAAGTTGCAGACCCTTTTGCCTGATGCGCGGATTGCTTCCATCAACGGCCAGATGTCCGAAAATCAAATGGAAGGGATCCTGTACGACTTTGTTAACGGAGATTATGATGTGTTGGTTACGACGACCATCATCGAAACGGGAGTTGACATTCCTAATGCGAATACCCTGTTCGTTGAGGATGCGGATCGGATGGGACTCTCCCAGCTTTATCAGATTCGGGGAAGAATTGGTCGAAGTAATCGAGTAGGACAAGCTTACTTTATGTACCAGCCAAATAAAGTGTTGACCGAAGTTTCTGAGAATCGACTAGAAGCCATCAAGGATTTCACTGAATTGGGTTCAGGATTTAAGGTGGCTATGCGTGATCTTTCGATTCGTGGGGCTGGAAATGTGCTTGGAAAGCAGCAGCACGGTTTTATTAATTCAGTTGGTTATGATATGTATACTAAGATGTTGTCTGATGCTGTCTCCAAGAAGAAGGGCCAGCATCGCGTGGTTGAAAAGTCTGATTCAAAGGTTGAACTCGGGATTGAAGCTTATCTTCCGGCGACTTACATTGAGGATCAGCAACAAAAGATTGAATTATACAAGCGAATCCGACAGATGGATAGTGAGGAACAATTTACCGAACTGCAAAGTGATTTAATTGATCGGTTTGGTGAATATCCTGATGAAGTAGCTAATCTGCTTGAAATTGACCGCATTAAGATGCTTGCCGATTATGATCTGATTGATAAAATTCGCAAAGATCAAAATAATTTAACCGTTACCATGAGTAAGGTAGGAACCCAAAAATTCACTAGTAAGGAAATTTTGAAAGCCATTGCTGATACGGATTTTCGTTCCTCAGTGAAAGTGGTTAACGGGTGTTTTCAAATTAAGTTAGTTATTCAACCAACGATGAAAGATGCCGATTGGTTGAAACAGCTTTATCAATTTGTCAAAAGCTTGAGTAAAATAAGATTGGATCAAGAAGAACATGAATCAAAAGACAAGTAAAAAGATTGTTAGTGGAACCTTGATCCTTTCGGTAGCTGCCATTATTTCAAAGGTACTAAGTGCCGTTTATCGGATTCCACTGGAAAATTTTGTTGGAAACGTTGGATTTTACATCTATCAGCAGGTTTATCCTATTTATGGGATTGGGGTTGCGTTTGCCTTGACCGGTCTTCCAGCGTTTGTTTCCAAGATGATTGTGGAACGGGAGACTGAAGGGGAGAAACAAACGTTGTTTTTCCAAATCATGGTGATCTTAATGATCATTTCGGTGATTATTTTTGGTGGATTACAGTTATTTTCATCAGAAATTGCTGCTTTAATGGGAGACTTTGAATTAAAACCCGTAATTCAAGCGGTAAGCTGGATGTTTTTGTTGATGCCCCTCTTAGCGGATGTGAGGGGGTACTTTCAATCTAGCATGCAGATGATTCCAACGGCGACTTCTCAAGTGGTAGAGCAGTTTGTGCGGGTTTCAATGATCATTGTGGTAGCCTATTTAGCAGCCGTCCAGCATTGGAACTTATATAAAATGGGGACGTTAGCAATGTTATCGGCTCCATTAGCAGCGATTTTTTCAGCACTTATCTTGGGATATTATGCACGTGACATACTTGCTCATTTTCACTTTCAAGATTTGAAATTTAACTACCTGAAATTAGCGAAGCAAATCATCTTACAGGGTGGTGTGCTTAGTGTTTTAGCTGCTCTAATGGTGTTAATGCAGTTGGTCGATTCATTTACGGTAAAAAATGGGTTGGTAGTAAGTGGTGTAAGTAATCTAATGGCTCAGACCCAAAAGGGGATTTATGATCGCGCTCAGCCCATTGTTCAACTAGGATTAGTGATTGGGACGGCCATTTCTTCAACCGTCTTGCCGCAGATGGCGTATTATCATCATGCTGGAAAAGAAAGGTCATTTAAGACCCTTGTAAACCACAGTATGCGCATTACACTGGTAGTGACGATGGCAGTTACCTTCGGACTGATTAGTATTATGCCTCAATTAAATCATCTCTTGTTTGGGAGTTATGATTTAGACATCACGCTTTCGGTATACTGTTTGAGTATCCTCTTCGCTACAATGGTGACAGCCCTTAACTCGGTTTTACAGAGTATTGATGACTTTAAAAGTACGGGGACCGCTATTTTGTTAGGTCTAATTTGTAAAATAATAATCACTAAGTGGTGCGTAATTCATTTCGGAATCATTGGTGCTTCATTATCAACTATCATTGCTCTGTTAATCGTGTTATTAGTTAACTGGTATACTAGTCCAAAGCGGGTTCATGAGCACATTTTTAGTTGGAAGTTCCTATTAGAGGTATCATTAATCAGTATGGTAATGGTGATTGTCGTTGTTTTAACTGAATTCGGATTGAACCACGTCCTTGGAGATACCAGTCGACTGGTGGATGTTATTAAATTAATGATTGTTATTCCGATTGGGGCATTCGTGTTTTTAGGAATGTGTCTGAAAGGAAAAGTTTTGACTGCTTCGGAGTTAGCGATGGTTCCAATTATGAAACGGTTTGTAGGAGATAAGCAAAAATGAGAATTGATAAATTTCTAAAAATTTCACGGATTATAAAACGTCGTCCAGTTGCCAAAAAGATTGCCGATCAAGGGCGAGTCTTTGTAAACGGCGAGCCAGCCAAATCATCGAGTAAGGTTTCGGTTGGCGATCAAATTCTGATTAAGTTTGGAAATAAAAATTTAACCGTAGAGGTGCTACAACTGTTAGATACCACCAAAAAGTCTGATTCAGACACGATGTATAAGACCATCAGGGAAACCTATGATCGTGACTATCGGGCTGAAAATGATGAATTAGAATAATTATTGTTGAATTAATATTATATTCTGGCTTTACATGTGGTACTATGTTCATATAAATTCGTGGAGGCATTCCTGATGAACAGAAATAACAACGTTGAATACTTGAATTCTGCTTCAAGGAAAAGTAAAGCAAACCAACATCAAAGAGATAATAAGAAGTTAAGTAAAAGAACCAAGCGACTGGTTGCTCTCGTGGCAATATTTGCCGTGGCTTTTTTGGCGCTCGGGTGGCAAATTGTTAGTGGAATGAATCAAATTCACGGTGTGAATGCCCAAATTACCAGAAAAAAACAGGATTACCAGGTTGAAAAACAAAAAGAAAAGAATCTTAATGAACAAATTAAGCTTTTAAATAACAAGAATTATCTTCAAGAATTGATGCGAGCTAAATATTATTATACAAAACCAGGCGAAACTGTTTACAGTTTCCCACAGAATAGTAAGATTGGTAATGAATAGAGGATTACTAGGATGTAATCTTCTTTTATTTTACTTTAAAGGATTATGTTATAATTAACACAACATTTATTAGGAGGAATGGCTTTTTTATGACAATTAAGGTTGGAGAGAAGGTCACTGGGAAAGTTTCAGGAATTACTAATTTTGGAGCTTTCATTGATCTAGGCGATCATAAGACTGGACTAGTTCATATCAGTGAGGTTTCTGATGGTTACGTAAAAGATATTCATGATATTCTGTCGGTTGGCGATGAAGTGACCGTTAAGGTTTTGAGCATTGGGGATGATGGTAAGATTGGCCTATCAATTCGCAAAGCTTCCGATCATCCAGAAAAAGAATCACATCAACATCATGGTGAACATAATCATGATGAGCATTCACACTACGGGCACTCAAATAACGGGAATCATGGACATCGCAGTGGCCGCGACAATCGTAATGGCCATAAGGGTAAGAATGAAAGCTTTGATGATTTGCTTTCAGACTTCATGAAAGAAAGCGAAAGTCGGATGTCCGTCATTAAGAAAAACACAGAAGGAAAACGCGGCGGTCGTGGTGGTCGTCGTAGTTAATGAACGAATAACTGGGCAGATTGCTCGGCTTTTTTGTTTTGGAGGTTAATTTGAATTTACGTAATCAAATTAATTCGTTGGTTAAGAAGAAACAATGGTGGAAAAAAGACGAAAATGTTGTGATTGGGGTCTCAACTGGAGTTGATTCCATGGCTTTGTTAGATTTACTCCAACACTTAAAAGATTTTAAACCTCATATTATTGTTGCTCATGTTAACCACCATTTACGAAAACAAAGTGAGGTTGAAGAACGGTTTCTGATTGATTACTGTAAGAAACACCACCTTGATTTGCGGGTTGGCAATTGGAATCACGACCAGATTAGGAGTGGGGTGGAGAATCAAGCCCGTAAGTTTCGCTATCATTTTTTTGCGGAAGTCATGAATGATTTTAATGCTTCAGTCTTGTTAACGGCTCATCAAGAAAATGATCAAGCCGAGACCATCCTTATGAAACTCATTCGCAGTGGGAATTTGTTTGAGGTTCAAGGAATTAAAGAGAGTCATCCCTTTAATGGAGGAACGATGGTTCGACCATTACTACAGTTTTCGAAAGAATCCATCCGTTTGTATGCTAAAGAACACTCATTAACGTGGTATGATGATAAAACTAACTTTGAAAATACGGTCCTCCGTAATCGGATTCGTAACCAGATTTTACCAGAATTAATTAAAGAAAATCCTAATGTTATCTCTCATTTTGCTAAGTTTGCTAGTAATTTGCAATCGGAACTCGACGGATCAAGTGGTTTCGCTCAAGCTGATCTTTTGAGACATGACTTAAAGATTAAAAGAGATTACGTAAGTGCCAAGTACGATACAACGTCAATTAATCAACTTTCCATTTTACTTCGCGCATTGTTAAAACAGTTGACGTCAACGGTTACTCTTTCTGATAATCAAATTACTGAAATTTTGACTTTAGTTAAAGATTTTGGAAAACCACAGGGAAAATTGCGAATTTCAAATGCTTATTTTTTTGAAAAAAGTTATAATAAAATCATGTTTTTTAAACAATCTCCTAACAATTACGATGATCACCGTGATGAAAGTTCGTTTGTGGTAGAATTAAACCAGTGGAACCGCAACGTTAATGGATTTAATTTTGGTATTTTTGATGAAAATCATGTTCCAAAGGGAAACTTTTGGCGTCGAAGTCATTTTGATTTGGCGGACTCCCAGTTTCCCTTGTCCAAAAGAGCCTTTAAACCGGATGATACCGTTGAACTCAAGAATGGCGGTCATCAGAGTTTAAGAAGATTGTTAATTAATCAGAAAGTTCCAAGTGCCAAGCGACGTCACGTGCAAGTACTGGTGGACAGTAAGGAGAGTGTGTTGGCCGTCATTGGTTATAAGGAAAGCAAGTGGTTGCCTAAGGGTGCAACTCACGGGTATGAACTTTTAATTACGCGAAAGGATATAACAAATGAATGACGATATTGAGCGGGTCTTATATAGTCAAAAAGACATTGCTTCTGCAGTAAAAAGGCTAGGGAAGCAGTTAAGTAATGATTATCGAGACAAAAAGCCACTAGTGGTTTGTGTGCTGACTGGGGCAGTGTTATTTATGAGCGATATTATTCGCCAGATGGACATATACCTAGATCTTGATTTTGTCGATGTTTCAAGCTATAAGGGTGGGACTGCTTCAACCGGAAAAGTTGAGCTCATCCGTGATCTTGATGGTGATGTTAGTGGCCGCGATATCATTTTTGTTGAAGATATTATTGATACAGGACGCACCCTTCAATTTCTTGAGGATTTGGTTTCAGCTCGAGGAGCTAATTCAATTAAAGTTTGTACCATTTTTGATAAACCTGAGGGAAGAGTTGTCCCTGCCAAGGCAGATTATGTGGGTTTTAACGTTCCAAATGAATTTATTGTCGGTTATGGACTTGATTACAAGGGTTTTTATCGTAACTTACCGTACATTGGAATTTTAAAACCTTCAATTTATTCGGCCTAAACGGTCGTCCATTTAAAGTAAAAGTGATAACATTCTATTTGTTATCTTTTCGAGAAATTAGATTGGGAGGCACAAATGAAAAATAATAAAAATGGGCTTTTTAAGAGTAGCCTATTTTATATCATCATCTTTGTGGTTGTCATGGGTGTGATTATGCTTGTCACTGGTGGTGGCAGCGGATCACAAAGCACTCAAACTCAGGGAATTCGTTCAAGTCAATTTACAAATGATTTGCAGACGAACAAGGTTAAAAACTTCTCTGTTCAACCTTCTGGCGGTGTATATAAAATAACTGGTCAGTACAAGAAGCCCCAAAATGTTAAGCAGAAAAATAACGGAATTCCGCTTAATTTTAGTAATGGAAAACTTACCAAGTCGAGCAACAATACTTACACTAAGGTAAATGGATTCACTACTAGCATTTTAAAGAATGACTCATCGGTTAGTCAGATTACCAAGTTAGCTAATAAGAATAAGGTGCCGATGAGTACTAAAGAAACACAATCGAATAGCTTTTGGTTAAACTTAGCAATATCAGTTCTACCATTATTAATCTTCATTTACTTGTTCTACATTATGATGAAGCAAGCTGGTGGAGCAGGTGGTGGCGCTGGTGGTGTCATGAAAGTCGGAAAGAGCCAGGCTAAACCAGTTAAGAGTAATGTTAAGTTTAGTGACGTTGCTGGTGAAGATGAAGAAAAACAAGAACTGGTCGAAGTTGTTGAATTTTTAAAGGATCCAAAGAAGTTTACTAAGCTGGGTGCCGTTATACCAAAAGGTGTCTTGCTTGAGGGACCTCCGGGTACTGGTAAGACGCTGTTAGCCAAGGCGGTTGCCGGTGAAGCAAACGTTCCATTCTACTCATTATCAGGGTCTGATTTCGTTGAGATGTTCGTTGGGGTTGGTGCGAGTCGTGTTAGAGACTTGTTTGCTCAAGCTAAGAAGAATTCACCGGCCATCATCTTTATTGATGAAATTGATGCCGTTGGACGAAAACGTGGATCCGGAATGGGGGGCGGTCACGATGAACGTGAACAAACCCTTAACCAGTTGTTGGTTGAAATGGATGGTTTTACTGGTAATGAAGGTGTTATTGTCATTGCCGCCACGAACCGTTCTGATGTTTTAGATCCAGCCTTAACTCGTCCGGGTCGTTTTGATCGGAAAATCTTAGTTGGTCAGCCTGATGTTCGTGGACGAGAAGCAATTTTGAAAGTTCATGCCAAAGACAAACCACTTGCTTCTGATGTTGACCTTCATGAAATTGCTAAACAGACTCCCGGATTTGTTGGTGCTGATTTAGCGAACTTGCTAAATGAAGCTGCCTTACTGGCCGCGAGAAATGGTGATAATGAGATTAATGCGGCTGATATGGATGAAGCTGAGGATCGTGTTATTGCTGGACCAGCTAAACGTAATAAGGTTATTAACGAACACGAACGTCAAATTGTGGCTAACCATGAAGCTGGTCATACCATCGTTGGTTTAGTATTAAATGACGCTCGAGTTGTTCATAAGGTTACCATTGTTCCAAGAGGTCGTGCTGGTGGATATGCCATCATGCTGCCTAAGGAAGACCAACAATTGATCTCAAAGAAGAACGCTCAAGAACAATTAGCTGGGTTAATGGGTGGTAGAACTGCTGAAGAAGTCGTTTTCCATTCTGAATCATCAGGTGCTTCAAATGACTTTGAGCAAGCCACTAATCTTGCTCGTGCCATGGTTACTCAATATGGAATGAGTGACAAGATTGGAACCGTGGAACTCGAAAGTCCTAACCAAGATCCATACGCTGCTCCTAAGTACTCACAGGAAACCGCAGCTAAGATTGATGATGAAGTGAAATACTTTATTGATGAAGCTCATAGTGAAGCTAAGGAGATTATTGAGGGTCATCGTGATCAGCACAAGGCAATTGCGGATGCGTTGCTTAAATACGAGACGTTGGATGAAAAGGAAATTTTGAGTCTCTACAAGACCGGTAAAATGCCTGAACATTCAACCAATAGTGATGAGTACCCTAGTGAAAATGAAACCTTTGAACAAGCTAAGAAAGCCATTGACGCTAAGGAGCACGAGCACGAAAAGAAACTTGAACAAGAAATTGATCATTCTGAAGAAAAACACGATGAAAATCATGATAGTAATTCAGATCACCAAGATTCTGATAATCAAGATCAATAAACGAAAAGAACGTTGGGATCAAAGCCCACGTTCTTTTTTAATCTAAGGAGGGAATAAAATGAATGATAAAAATGATGTATTAGTTAAGGCACTTACTAAAGATGGGATGTTTCGGGTTTACGGCTTAAACGCGACTGGAATTGTCAGTTATGTTCAAAAAATTCATGATACCTGGAGTACATCAACGGCAGCACTTGGAAGAACGATTGCTGCAACCTTGATGCTGTCGGCCTCAGTGTTAAAGGGAAAAGAAAGCATGACCGTTCGCTTAAATGGACGTGGTCCAGTCGGCGGAATGGTTATTGATGCTGATGCTAAGGGACACATTAAGGGATACATTCAGAATCCTCACGTTAACTTGCCACTCACAAAGGATGGGAAAGTTGATGTTTCTAAGGGTGTAGGAACGAATGGTTTTTTAGAAGTCGTTAAAAATCAGGGAACAAGTGAGCCTTACACTAGTGATGTTCCACTCGCAAGCGGTAAAATTGGTGATGATTTTACCTTTTATTTAGCAAAGTCAGAACAGATTCCATCAGCCGTTGGAGTTTCAGTTGACATTGACGGAGAAAACAACGTCCAAAGTGCCGGGGGATATTTGATTCAAGTCATGCCTGGTGCTTCTGACGAGGCAATTGATAAGTTGGAGCAGACTTTAAAGAATGCGCCCAGTATTTCGTCCATGTTAGAAAAGGATCCTAATCCTGATCACATTTTGGATGAGTTATTTGGTACGGATAATCTGGACGTTATTGATCATATGCCAGTCGAATTTGTCTGCAATTGTTCCAAAGAAAAATTTGCCAAAGACATTGCTGGAATTGGTAAGAAGGATCTGCAGCAATTGATTGATGAAGATCATGGGGCACAGGTTGTATGTAATTTTTGTGGTAAAAAGTATAACTTTTCGGAAGATGAATTGGTTGATTTACTGAATGAGAAGGATAAGTAGTATTAAAGAGCGTGCTGTCATACGGTTCGCTCTTTTTTGTACGGGTATGGTATTATATAAAATGTTTGGAAACAATTTAGATGAGGTGAAAAAATGGAGTGGAAAATTGGAAACGTAACGATTCCAAATCAATTAGTAGTAGCTCCAATGGCTGGAGTTACGAACTCAGCCTTTAGAATCATTTGTAAAAAGTTTGGTGCGGGATTAGTTGTCTGTGAAATGATTTCCGATCGTGGAATTATGTATAACAACAAAAAAACGTTAAGCATGGTTAACGTTGATCCTAATGAACATCCAATGAGTATTCAGATTTTTGGTGGAACCAAAGAAACTTTAGTGGAGGCTGCTAAGTTTATTGATCAGAAGACGGCTGCTGATATTATCGATATCAACATGGGTTGTCCCGTAAATAAGGTCGTTAAGACCGATGCCGGGGCTAAGTGGCTCCTTGATCCAGATAAGGTTTATGAAATGGTGTCATATGTAACTGCTGCCGTTAAAAAGCCAGTAACGGTTAAGATGCGAACTGGTTGGGATGAGGATCATGTTTATGCGGTGCAAAATGCGCTTGCTGCTGAGGCGGCTGGGGCTTCTGCTGTTGCGATGCACGGTCGAACTAGAAAACAAATGTATACCGGTCATGCTAACTGGGAGATTTTAAAAGAAGTTGCCGATGCATTGACGATTCCGTTCATTGGAAATGGTGACGTGACTACTCCACAACAGGCTAAACAAATGATTGATGAAGTAGGTTGTGATGCAGTAATGATGGGCCGTGCCGTTGAAGGAAATCCCTGGGTTTTGAGGCAAACTGAGCACTATCTAGCAACTGGCGAATTAATCCCGGAACCAAGTGTTGAGAAAAAAATCAACACTGCTAAGGAACATTTGCATGGGCTGGTTCGAATTAAGGGTGAATACGTTGGACCAAGACAATTCAGAGGTCAGGCAGCTTATTACTTGAAAGGAATTTCTCATTCGGCTCGAACCAAAGTGAAGTTAAACAATGCTGAATCTGAAGCAGAGATGGACCAGATCTTCGATGATTTTCTAGAAAAAGATGCGATGAGAAACGCACGGAAAAATGCATAATTACGATGCTTAACTATGTTATTATGAATGTAAGTTACTAGTTTGGGGGATTGGAATTGGCACAAGAGAAGAAAATGAATGACCAATTAAAAGTTCGTAGAGAAAAGATGCAAGAGCTACGAGATGAGGGAATTGATCCTTTTGGTCATGCCTTTAAGCCAACTTATTTGGCAAAAGATTTAGACAAAGAGTTTGATAAGTACGATAAGGAAGAATTAGAACAAAAAGATGTCAAGGCTACAATTGCTGGGCGAATGGTAGCTAAACGGGGCAAAGGTAAAGTTGGATTTGCCGATATCCTTGATCGTTCGGGTAAAATCCAGGTTTACGTTCGAAAAGACGTTGTTGGAGAAGAACAGTATCATATCTTTAAACGTGCTGACATCGGGGACTTTCTTGGCTTTACTGGTGAAGTAATTAAGACAGACATGGGGCAACTAACCGTTCGTGCGACGTCCATCACTTTCCTATCAAAGGCACTTCGTCCACTTCCTGATAAGTATCACGGATTACAAAATAAAGAACAAAAGTATCGTCAGCGATACCTTGATTTAATCTCAAATCGTGATAGTTTTGAGCGTTTCCAGAAGCGCAGTAAAATTATTAAGGCAGTTCGAAACTTCTTGGATAATAAGATGGACTTTACTGAGGTTGAGACCCCAGTATTACACACTACTGCCGGTGGAGCATCCGCTCGTCCATTTATAACTCATCATAATGCCTTAAATATTGATTTATATTTGCGAATTGCACTGGAACTTCATTTGAAGCGTTTGATTGTAGGTGGCATGGGACGTGTCTACGAGATTGGCCGTGTGTTTAGAAATGAAGGGATGGATAAGGAACACAATCCTGAATTTACTGAACTTGAGACCTATGCTGCATACTTTGATTTTCATGATGTAATGGATGAAACCGAAGGAATTTTTAGAGCCGCTGCCAAAGCCGTTAGCGATAATGGTAAGGTTACGTATCAGGGTGAAGAAGTTGATTTGAACCAAGAATTCGATCGAATTCATATGGTTGATGCCGTGAAAAAATATACGGGAGTTGATTTTTGGCCTAAGATGTCGGATGATGACGCTAAGAAGTTGGCTGATAAACACGGTGTGCACTATGAATCATACTGGAAAGTTGGTCATATCATTAATGCTTTCTTTGAACAGTTCGTTCAACCAAAGCTAAAGAAGCCAACGTTTGTCTATGGTCATCCAATTGAAATTTCTCCTTTGGCAAAGAAAAATGCTGATGACCCAAGATTTACGGACCGTTTTGAATTATATATTCTTGGTAATGAATATGCTAATGCTTTTTCTGAATTAAATGATCCAATTGATCAACGTCAACGTTTTGAAGCTCAAGCTAAGGAACGTGAAGAGGGGAATGATGAAGCTCAGGGTATCGATGAAGACTTTATCGAAGCACTTGAGTATGGCATGCCTCCTACAGGTGGATTAGGAATTGGAATTGATCGTTTGGTAATGCTTTTAACTGACGCACCATCCATTCGTGATGTTCTCTTGTTCCCAACTATGAGACCAGAAGATAATTCTGATAATCCACAGGATGAAGATAATAAAAAATAGATTTGTTTGATAGAAAAAGAGATGATTAAAATCATCTCTTTTTATTTGTACAAAAATGATTTGAAACATTGTTAGAGTAGCTTTTGTAAAGATTGATCACTTGTCCGATTATGTTCATTTATTAGATGGAAAATAAAAATTGAAAAAAGTTTGACCTTTTTTGACCAAAAGTGTTGACAAAGTATTTGAGCGCATGTATAGTAGTAAATGCTCAGTGAGAGAGAAAAATGATTTTATAATAATTAATAAGTCACTGATTATGAACTAAATTAATTATCATAAATATTGCTCTTGCACTAAAGTGCAAAATACTGTATTATATTTGATGTTGCAGTAACGGTTTTGCCGATTGCTAACAAATAAATTTAAAATAATTGAGTTTATCTGTTGACATTTAAAACACAACGTAGTATAGTTATACATGTTGCGTTAAGGAAGAATAAAACAGCAACAATTAAGAGTAGATCTTTGAAAACTGAACAAGATTTTGATTACAAGTGTAAGGTAATTTTAAGTTGTAGAACTTAAAATTA
>NZ_JBWXVJ010000003.1:0-229250 GCF_059900905.1 Fructilactobacillus sp. X8R4C1 | reverse complement strand
GTTGTTATTCTTTTTCAAAAGAATTAAAAAGCGAATTGACTTCGCAAATGTTTAATTTTAAGTTCTACAACTTAAAACTACCTTACACTTGTAATCAAAATCTTGTTCAGTTTTCAAAGATCTACTCTGACGCAACGTCGCCTTATTATACCTCAACGCCGCATACAATAATATACCATGTGGTTAATTTATTGTCAATAGAAAAGTTTGACTAATTTTAACCAAATTGATATGCCGCACTTGACGACAACTAATACTATACTATCTATCACAGTTAACGTCAATACTTTTTTTAAATAAACCCAAATTAATTTAAATAAGAAAAAATTAAATTCAAAAATCCTCATTTTATTGATACACTTAAATAGTTAATGACTTATATAAAAAGAGGAAAAACATGGATTTTTTTAAATTTTTAATTGACTTTATATTACACATTGATCATCACTTAATCACGATCGTAAACATGTTTGGCGATTGGACATACTTAATCTTATTTGCAATCATATTTATTGAAACTGGGGCGGTCATTTTACCTTTCCTTCCTGGAGATTCACTTTTATTTGCAGCCGCTGCCCTATCTGCTAACTCCAATTATCATCTTAGTATCTGGATATTCATCATTATCTTCTTCTTAGCATCTGCCGGTGGAGACTCCCTTAACTTCTTTATTGGAAGAAAAGTTGGAAACGCACTAACTGAACACCACTTTTTTGGTAAATTTATCAAGGAAGAAGATCTAACTCGTGCACGTGAATTCTTCGATAAATACGGTGCAATTGCCATCTTTTTGGCTAGATTCATGCCAATTATCAGAACCTTTGCCCCATTTGTAGCCGCTGGCACAGATTTCAGCTATAAAAAATTCCTTAAATACAACCTCATTGCTTGTATCAGTTGGGTACTGATTTGTTGTGGAGCCGGGTATTTCTTCGGAAATATTCCGTTCGTTCAAGAACACTTTTCACTAGTAATCATTTTGATTATCGTAATTTCACTAATTCCAGCTTTAATTGGATATCTAAAAAGCAAGATTTCTACATCGAAATAGGTTTCAAACAAAAAGAGCCTGTCTATTAGATCTTAATCTTCTAGACAGACTCTTTTTTTAGTTGTCTTTTACCAATCCAAATTATAAAAGATAATCCCAAAAGAATAATTAAAAAAAACAACAAAAAGCACATTAAAAAATACTGATTCGGCAATACGTTAATGATTGGATCTTTCTTTGGCGTAAAAACCCAATCCTGATTTCTAAAAAGAACATCATGGAAATAAATAAAAACATCTTGAAAATCCAAAACACAAAAGACTCCAAAAAAAATTATAAATAAAATCGTCATCTCTGAAAGCAACTGAAACTTCCATAACTTCTTAAAGTAAAGGAAACGAATCATAATGACAAGTAAAACCATGGATACAATTAACAATGCCAAATTATTAGCTAATACCAACGCTCTTACATTGTTAAAATGTACCATCCCATTTGCCGAAATTGGAAACTGGTCCAAGCTTAATTTAGACGCAAATGGATTCTGAATGAAACCAATCATTTTATAAAAATTACTCATTAATAATCCACTTGAAACATGAAATTGATTAGTTAAATTCAACACGGAAAATGCAACATAATAAAGCCAACTAGCATTGATAACAAAAAAAACGGCAAATGTTATTAAAAAAAGTAGTATTAAAACAAATACTACTAAATCTTTCAAACTATAAAGTATTCCATTCATCTAAGCTATTTACCTCATAAGTAGGTTGAACTTCTTTCTTTTTTACCTGTTCCCTGGTAGACACACCAGTATAAGTCAGCAAAGTATCTACTCCATCGTTAATGCCGGCCATAATATCAGTGTCATAATTATCGCCTACCATGATTACGTCTGCTTTGCTTAAATTCAATTGATCTAAAGCTTTTCTAACAATTAAGGTCTTGGGTTTACCAATCATCACCGGCTCAACCCCTGAAGCATACCGAACTGAGTCGATAATTGAACCAGCACTTGGCAGCATCCCATATTCGCTTGGAATTCTCGCATCTGGATTAGTTCCAACAAATTTAGCACCATGGGCAATCCCCAGCACTGCTCGTGCTAATTTTTCATACGTCAAGTCACGATCAAGACCAACCACTACGTACTCTGGATTATCAGTAAAAACACTGAAACCCATTTTCTCCATGGATTCCTTTAATCCATTTTCTCCAATAACGTACGCCGTTCTGGCTTTATTTTCATGCGACTTCGCATCCTCACTAACAAAAGCAGCTGTAGCCATCCCAGAAGTATAAACGTTGTCATTTGTAACATGAATATCGTGATTAAGTGCCAAATTATGGACCACCTCACTTGGAGTCTTGGTTGAATTATTCGTAACAAATAAAAAAGGAATGTGATTTTTCTGGAGTCTCTCAATAAAACGCTTAGCCGCTGGGATTCGCTTCTTCCCTTGATAAACGGTTCCATCCAAATCAATTAAATATCCCTTGTAACTCTTCATCAAGATTTCACCTATTTCTGTCTAATGGTAAAGCTACGCTTGCCATCTCTAAAATGTTTTGATTTAAAATTATTATTTGACGTCTGATTAGCATTATGCTTGCTTGCAGTTCCTGCTTTTCTATTTTTTCCACCAGCATGTTGTCTTTTTCTACTAGTTTTATGGCTTTGATTCTTTTCCTTTTCGGCTTCCAAATTGTGTAAGACAAAGTAATTAGAACCAAAATTGGCATCCTCAATAATATAATCTGGAATTGCCGCATGACGTAAACCCTTACTAACATTTCTAAAGTCAGCATAAAAACCCTTTAGCCGTAACTGATTATATCCCCAGTCACCAACAATGTAATCAAAACGTGTCAAAATGGGATTAAATTTATTGGCAAATTCACCTAAATCAAAAGCATTTCTAATATTAGCTTCAAGAACGTACACGTGGCCATTAATGCTTAAAGTTGTTTCATCAACCTGCTTAATAGTAGCCAAGGAATCTCTCTCATCATTCCTTGTTTCAATCAAACTCTCAATTTCGTTGTGATCCATTTTACTTCCCCTCGATCGGAAACTTCTTTGCTAGATAATCACCAAAAACATCCCGCAAAGTTTCACCATAAAAAATGTTATTTTTACCCACAATACTAATCGCCGGGAAAAACGGAATAAAACTATAATGATCAATCAAAGCAATCGTGTATCTTTTATCGGGTTCTACTAGTTGATTATGATAGAATAACTGCTTTTTATTAGTGTCGTATCGAATCCCATCATAAATGAGTCTTCCAAAATATTTTCCCCGAAAACCCATTCCTTTTTGCTCAAAACGAACTAAAAAGTCCTTGTTCTTTTCCATTTCCATAATCATTTCCCACAAGTTATAACCATAAAATTGACTTTTCATAACGTGAATTGAATGTGGTAATAATTTATGGAGTTCGTTTTTGTCAACAATTCCCTTTTTTAAATCACCCAAAAACAAACCCGTGTTCAAAACGGCAGCAGTCGTCCCAGCTTTAGCTTCAATGGCCTTTAGTCCCAAGTCAACCAGTTCATTATCATCAGTTAGTGACGTTGTCATTGTATGAGGAATGTCAGCAACCTTACTACTTGCTAAAATTCTCTCACCGCGATCTTCAAGACGCTCAATCTCCTCTGCATCTTGCACATCGGTTTCCATTTCAGACGTTTTATATACACGTGCCTTAACGTTCTCTACTCTTTTTTCAGCGTTAACGTCAAAAGTAATTTCACCGACGTAGTGGCCCCATTTCTCAGCCGCGGTTAACATGGTTTGATTAACCATTTCACCATGAACTAACAAATGATGAGTGTGGCCCCCAACAATAATATTGATGTCAGGAAATGCTTTCGCAATTCTTCGATCATTGCTAATCCCTAAGTGGGAAAGCAAAATCAGAACGTCATATTGCCCCTTCCAATCATTCAAACAACGCTCAATGGTACTTTTAATTGGAAGTGAATTCCAATCCATGTATTGGTACGTGGGATAAGGTGCCGTTAAGCCCATAAAACGGACCCGAACATCATTTTTTAGCTTAAAATCACGATACGGGATCGCCCATTTTGGAAGTTGACCAGTTCTTTCATCAATCACATTATCCAAAACAACGGGAAAATTGGCATCATCATAAAGATGCGCCAGTTCGTCATGTGACATTGTTAGTGCTTCATTATTTCCAATTGTGGCAGCATCATAACCAACTGAATTCATCAATTCAATGTTGGCCTTACCAGAAGTAGCATCAGTCAGCGCGTTTGATCGGTCAATGGCGTCACCGTCATCAACTTTAAACACTCGATAACCCTGCTTTTCCAATTGTTTTGTTCTTAGTTTCATAAATCTTCTGATCTTGGGCCAATTTTCAAAATGAGAATGAAGATCATTGGTATGCAGAATTGCTACTTTATCATCCATAAAATTACTTCCTCAAAATGTTTTCTGTAACTATCGCTAATTTCTATTTTAACATCCATCAATAACTATAATCAAAAAGTCGATGACTTTAATCATCGACTTCTTTGTTTTCTCTTCTTTTATCATTTAAAACTTTAAATCCATATAGAACAAGAAGCCAAACAACCGATCCAATTAATGCGATCAATGTTTGCATTTTGAAAATTAAAACAAAAGCAACGAAGACCATAAATCCAACAACGAAAAAGTCAGAATATGGGAAAAATGGCATCTTGAAGGTAAGTTTGTTTGTCTGTTCTTGGTTAAGTGACTTGCGATATTCATAGTGTGTAATAACAATTAAAGACCAAACAAACAAGAAACAAGTAGTAGCGATACTTGAAACTAATTCAAAAACACCGTCTGGCATCAAAATGTTTAACAACACTGAAATAGCAATCACAATCGTTGAAAACAAAATTGCATTTGCAGGAATGTGCCTTTTTGAAAGCGTTCCAAGCTTCTTTGCAAATTTATTTTGGCTCTTGTCGGTTAGAGAAAATAACATTCTACCGGTAGTAAAAATAGCACTATTACAAGAAGAGGCTGCAGCGGTCAAGACCACAAAATTAATAATAGCAGCTGCTGACTTAACTCCAATGTTTGAAAACACTTGGACAAAAGGACTCGAATTTGCTGAAATGTACTGCCAAGGAAAAATACACATTAGAGCCAATAACGAACCAACATAAAAAATAATGATTCTAGTTGGGACTTCATTAATACATTTAGGAATGATTCTCTGAGGATCTTGGGTCTCTGAAGCAGTCATCCCAATCATTTCAATTCCTGCAAAACTAAAAAGAACCATTTGAAAAGAAAGGACAAATCCCGATGCACCATGGGCAAAAAAGCCATCAGAATACAAATTAGACACCTGTGCATAACCAACACTTGTCTTGTAATGCATTAAAACCAAAACAATTCCAATAATGATTAACGCCACAATGGCCACCACTTTAATCAATGCAAACCAGAATTCGGTTTCACCAAAAGCAGACACGGTGATTGAGTTCAACAAGAATAAAATCAAAATTAAGAAGGCAGCAGTTACCCACTGTGGCAGGTCAGGAAACCAAAACTTCATGTATAGACCAGCAGCGGTTACTTCTGCCATTGCAATGGCAATCCAGCAAAACCAGTAGGTCCAGCCTGCCACAAAACCAGTTCTTTCTCCTAGGTACTTATTAATAAATTCAATGAACGAAACACTATTCGTATTTGAAAGTAGTAATTCACCAAGTGCTCTCATTAAGAAAAAGCAAGCAACTCCAGCAATTATATATGCAATGATAATGGATGGACCAGCCAAATGAATTGATTGACCAGCTCCTAAAAACAATCCGGTTCCAATGGTCCCGCCTAGTGCCATTAATTGAACGTGACGACTTTTAAGTCCACGTGACATTTGGTTTTCATTATTTGTATTTTTTTCCAACAAAAACATCCTTTCTTTACGTATGCCTACATTATACACGGATACGTGAAGCTGTTTGCTACTTTTTATGGAAATTATACAGATATTTTGTAAGAAAAACTACCAAAATTTCAAAAAAGGTTAAATCAATGACATAAAAAAGAAATCTTGGATTTATCAAGATTTCTTTTAGGTTATTTACTTGCTTTCTTTTCCTTTTCAAGTCGCTGAACATCAAGGGCAATCATCAATTCTTCGTTGGTTGGTACCAAAAGGGTCTTAATCTTTGAGCCATCAGCACTCAAATCTCTAACCACCCCACGCACATTGTTCTTTTCTTTATCAACGCCAATCCCGAAGTATGACAATTGATCAGTAACTTCTTGTCTAACGGTAATACTATTTTCACCAACTCCAGCAGTGAACACAATTGCATCAGCACCACCAAGTTCAGCTAGGTAGGATCCAATGTATCTAACAATTCGATTAACATAGATTTGACGGGCAATTCTAGCACGATGATTAGTCTTTTGAGCAGCCTCAACCTCACGCATATCAGCAGAGACACCCGAAATACCAAGTAATCCAGACTTAGTGTTTAAGACTTTAATCATATCGTTGATATCTGTCATTCCTTCTTTTTCCATAACGTAGGCCAAAAGAGAAGGATCAACATCACCTGAACGCGTAGCCATGGTTAAACCAGTAACTGGGGTAAATCCCATCGATGTGTCATAGGACTTACCGTTCTTAACGGCACAAATTGAAGCCCCCGCACCTAAATGCATGATAATCATCTTTAAATCTTCTACGGGTTTACCCATTAACTCAGCTGCTCTTTGAGAGACATAGCGATAACTAATCCCGTGGAATCCATATTTACGAGCCGTATATTTTTCGTAGTACTCATAAGGAAGACTGTACAGATAATTTTTCTCGGGGATGGTTTGATGAAATGATGTATCAAAGACGGCAACGCTAGTCACGTTTGGAAGCACCTTTTCAAATGCCTTAATTCCTAAAACATTGGCTGGCTCATGCAAGGGTGCCAATTCATCCAAACTTTCGATCTTTTTGAGAACTTCAGGAGTAATGATTACCGATTGATCGAAATATTCTCCACCAGCAACGACTCGATGTCCAACTCCGGTAATTTCGTTATAGTCGTTGATAATATCAAGATCGAGTAATTGATCTAACAAAATTTGGATTGCTTGTTCATGATCCTTAACATCTAATGTTTCCTCAAATTTCTTCCCATCATCATATTTAATTTCAACATGTGATTTTGGTAAGCCAATCCTTTCAATTAAACCTTCTCCAAGAACTTCTTCTTCTGGCATTTTAAACAACTTAAACTTTAAAGTCGAACTACCAGCATTAATTGCAATAATCTTACCCATGAGTAATCTCCTTAATTTCAACTATTTCTTCAATAAATCGTTTTCTTCCCAATCAACAATCTCCGCCATGAACTTTTGAAAGGCAGTCGTATCCTTAAACGAAGGAAACTCTCCTAACATCACTTTTTGAACTTGGTGACTATCTCCACCACAATTCTGCAAAATTAAAATGGCTTTTTGAGCACTTTTATCCCCAAACAACTCTTGGGGTAAATTCAGTACTCCCTGTAAATAAACCGAATCTTGAAACCACTTCAAAAGTCCCTTTGCTTCACTCGTTTCAAAAAGATTGCTTGGAACTAGGAACACTCCAAATCCAGCAGGCTTTAAGTAATTCATTGACTGCTCAATCAATAAATGATGAACATATGAATGACCAGATTGTGACCGCGTCGCATAACCTTTTGTCTTTTCATCAATTGGATAATAACCAACTGGGAGATCAGAGACAACTAAATCAACCTTAGGAACCAACAGATGTTCAATACTATCCTGCTGAATTAGTTCAACATCCAAATCTTGCATTTCAGAACTAATACTAGCAATTGAAATCATTGAATCATCATTATCGATTCCATATCCCTTAACAGTATCATGAAGTGAATCGTGTAGCTGATTCATGACCGCTGTAAGTAAATTCCCAGTTCCAACTGCTGGATCAAGGATGCTCACGCTAGACTTGTGTTCATAAATCCGCGTAACTATGTATCCCATGATGTAAGCGATTGTATCAGGAGTTATTTGATGATTTGCCTGAATCTTATCTTCTTTAGTAGCTTTGATCATAACCATTTGAATAGCACGTCTAATCGATTCATTATCCATCTTTTTATAGTCAACCGTTTGATACAACTTAGTCAGTTCATCAACAACGTTGGATTTCGGAATACCATCCTCGACCCGAACGGTATTGTTATCAATCATATTATCGGCGGTTTCGATGAAAGCGTCTAGATACGAAGTACCTAACGCCTGACTCAAGACTTTACTGGATTGATCAAAAACTTGAAACAATGATATTGATTCTTTCTCAGACAGAATATCAACCCCTCTTCTTATATATCTAGGGTTAATATTACCAGAATTCACGCATATTATTCAAGATTTCTCATTTATCTATTAGAATTATTCAATTCTTTCGTTAGTCTTTGATATTTTGCGGTTCGAATATGATTATTTTGAATTTGAAAATTAATCTTTTGGTAACGATAAACAACTATTCCAGACAAAAAAGTTAAAAACAAAATTGCAACTAACGTTAAACTCCCGCTTCTCTTACAGGTGACTTTTGGCTTCATAATTGACCCCATTAATTCTAATTTGACTAGTTAATATATGATGATGTAATGACCAAGATGCCTTACTAACGTTTAATATGATTGGAATATGTCCACCATTTACTCCACGCAATCGAACCATGTCATGATAATGTTCCATTATATATTCCTTATTTTCCTTCTTACTCTTTAATTTAATGGCATCTTTAGTGACCTTAATCATCTTAAACTGATAATCAGGTGACTCAATCACATCAAGATAACGATAAAAGGTTCCCTGATTATCACTCCACTTTTCCTTTTGAATTAATTGACTAGTAATCATAATCAAGCTAAATGCTAACGAGACCAACAAAAGTGAACAAATGGACTCAATCAACGAAAAGCCGGCTCGATCATTTATATTTTTTAAGTAATGCACGTTCATAATTCATCCTAACCTGATGTGTTTCATACTGACTTTTTCTTAAGCAATGATATTCAAAATCATTAACGTTTAAATAAAAGATCACACCACTACAAATCAGAATTAGACCAACTAAAGAGTCAATCAACGTAAATCCAAGTCTAATTTTATTTAATAGTCTCAAGATGATATGCACCCCATCCAAGTTGAATTTTTTGTAAAATCGTTTTCTTTTGGTTTTGCGAATACCATCGAATTGTTTGCGGTTTAACGTATCCATCACTTTTGATCTCAATATCATGATAACTTTTAACGCTTAATCCCTTTGGCATCCTAATTATCTTATCTTTTTGTTTCGATTTGCCGCACTTAGCAAACACCACTTCATCATCTGGATAAAACAATACGTCCGTTGAATGATGACTATTCTGTGACTCTAGTAACGCGTCGTTCCACCCTGAATCTAAAGTTTGAAAAAAGCGTTCCTCTTTACCCTCAAAAAATCCCAAATAGTTTCCGGCAACCAAGGTGATCCCTAAAATAAGGGATGTTAAAAACAAAACGAGGAGACTTTCCACTAACGTAAAACCCTCTTGATTATCTTTGAACGGCATGATTTTTTACTACGACCACTCTTTCCACTTGAGCTTGTTTAGCCTGCTTACTCGTTAAATAATGGCTTCTAACTAACTTGTTAATGGTTACATTTCCGTCATGCTTTTCGTCTTCATAAGCATCGATTTGAGTTTGAATAACCGACACCATCGCCGATCCATGAATTTTTTTGGCGTGATCCTTTTGATTGCTTAAGTTCGGAATAATAATTAGAACCAGTAGCGAGATAATGAATAAGACAATTGTCATTTCAATTAGTGTGAATCCTTTTCTCTTCATTAGTAAATTCCTTTCATTGAGTTATACATTGGCAGTAACATCTGCAAGTAAGCACCCACAATTAGGATGCCGATCACCGCAAATGAAATCGGCTGGATTAACTTAATCAGTAAATTCGACTTTTTGATCATGTCTTTAAAGCTGAGCTGACTTAAAGCTTTTAAATTTTGGGCTAATTCAGACTGAGTACTTCCATTTGATAGAAACACAATCATTTCCTCAGAAACAAAGGAATAATGAGCTAAACTTGCTCCAAAACTAAGTCCATTGTTAAAACCATCTTGCATGGTCTTCCCAACATCATATAGAAGACTCTGATGATCAAATTTTAATAAACTAAAAACAACTTGTTTTAAGTCCAATCCTCCTTTGATCATTAGCGCAAAGTTGGAGGTCACAAAATATTGGTAATATGACTTAAACAATGAACCAAGTAATGGGATCTTTACCAACAAATTAATTCGATCAATACACTTTTTATTTTTAAAACTTTGATAACCAAAAATTCCCGCCACAAGCGCCATGAATATTAATCCATAAACGACATATTGAATAAAATGACTTCCATTAGAAGCTGATTTACCGGTTAAATCAGCAGTTTGGGGCATGATCACAAACCTAACTGCAAAAATAATACTAAACAAGACCACAAACAAAAATGCTGGATAAATTACAACTCCCTTAATCTTTTCATTTTGAGCAATTCTTAACTTTAAGAACTCCCCGACCTCTTTCATCTCATTAATCAAATCTCCATGTTTATCGGCAATTTCTAATTGGTAATAAATTGATTCACTCAAAAAGAATCTCATCGATTCTGGCAGCGAATTCCCGTCCGCCAAACTTTGCATGATCCTAGTAACTATTTTCTGATTTTTTGTTGACACCACTTTAATAAACTTCAAGCTTTGTTGGATAGAAAATCCCATCGATAAAAGGTCTCCCAAGGTTGAGAACAAGAATGACTGTTGTTTAAGGGAAACACATTTACCCGTAATAGTATTCATCTTTAACTTTTTCACTAATTATTCCTTTCCTCGAAAGCTCATCAATTCGATTCTTCCAATCACTCATATCGTCTTTTAACAGCGCATGATCACCAAATTTATCTTTAATAGTCATAAGAGTCTTAGTCTTCTTTGAAACGGTTGGTATTAATCGTTGATACACCACTAAATTCAAAGCTGATTTGATTCTTTCATAATCAACCCCGAGCTCTAGCAATCTTTGAATTGTTCCTTCAGGAGACCTTGCATGAACTGTGCTTAGCACTAAATGTCCCGATAGAGCCGCTGAGATTGCCACTTCGGCCGTTTGAGGATCACGAATCTCACCAATTATAAAAACATCAGGACGTTGTCTTAGTCCCACTTTAAGTAAATCAGCGTAAGTCATTTGGGCCCGATCGTTAACCTCAAGTTGTAAAAAATTTTCTTCATAAATTTCAACTGGATCTTCAATTGTCATCACGATCTGATTTTTACTAATGCTTCTAACGATTCGATAAATCGTGGTCGTCTTACCAGAACCAGTAGGACCAGCAAACAAAAGTAAACCACGTTTTTTACAGGAGGACTCGATCTTTTGAATTTGATCAGCATAAAAAAAGCCACTATCGACATGATTACTGTCATAGATAATCCTAATTACCATTGATTCATCTTGACTGAAATTACCCACCGATGACAATCGTAAACGTAATTTTTGACCTTTGATTACATAGTCCATCGATCCTAATTGGGGCCTCCGATTATCCGTAACCGACATCCCACTTTGATATTTACAATATGAAATGACTTTTTTAGCCATGTCTTTGCTCAAATCCGTAATTTGAATCGTCCGAACGGCCGTATGAACTTTGATACAATAGTCTTTTTCCTTAGGTAAAATAAAAACATCCGAAGCTTGTCGTTGAACTGCAAATTCCATAATATTGTTCAACCATTGTGTCACTTTCACTTTAATCACATCCTTCATAACTAAATACGAAAAAAAGATGCAATCTAATTAAAGATTGCATCTTTTATAAACTAATTTAATTATTTAGCTTGATTAGGTAATACAGCAGCCTCATAAACATCTTGAACATCATCGTTATCTTCTAATTCATCAATTAGACCACTGTACTGTTCAACTTTATCTGAAGGAACTTCTGTCGTATTCTGTGGAATCAACTTAACTTCGGCATCCAATTTGTATCCTGCATCCTGTAATGCATCACGAACACTAGCCATGCTAGCAGGATCAGTAAGAATTTGATACTCATCATCCGTTGATTTCATATCATCAGCACCAGCATCCAACGCTGCCATCAACATACTATCATCGTCGTCATCAGTATCTGACTTTGAAATCGTAATAAGACCCTTTCGGTCAAACATATATGAGACCGATCCGTCAGTTCCAAGGGAACCACCATGGTGAGTGAAGGCTGAACGAATAGCAGCAGCGGTTCGGTTTTTATTATCGGTTAGAGCAGAAACCATAACGGCAGTCCCACCAGGTCCATAACCTTCATATGTTACTTCTTCAAATTTAGCTCCACCAACTCCTGAAGCCTTGTCAATTGCTCGTTGAACGTTATCTTTTGGCATGTTTGCTTCACGAGCTTTTTCCATTTCTAGTCTTAATTGAGGATTTCCTTCGGGATCACTTCCACCAGCTTTTGCAGCTTGATATAAGTTACGTGAGATCTTCTGGAAAATCTTTCCACGCTTAGCATCTTGGGCGTTCTTTCGTCCTTGAATGTTATGCCACTTTGAATGTCCTGACATGATCACAACTCCTCTCTCTTTAAACATATTAACTCTACAATTATATCAATTAGTGGCCCTAGTATCAAGCATAGTTCTATTTGGTCGATTCACGCTTCTTTAATCCAAAGGGTAAAAAGACCTTGTTTTCATCAATTTCTTCATTATTCATCAACTTGGTTAAGAGTCGCATGGCAACAGCTCCAACATCATAAAGCGGCTGAGTAATAGTTGACATAGTTGGTCTAGTCATCTCAGTCAGTTTAGTATCATTACTAGTGGCCAGTTCAAATTCCCCGGGGACACTGACACCGTCATCGGTCATTGAGTTCATCACCCCAGCAGCCATATCATCATCGGTAACAATTGCCGCAGTTACTTCATTCTTTTTTAGTTGCTCTCTTAAAGCATATCCACCAGAATAGCTTACATCGGTCTCAAATAATAATGCTTTCTCAAACGGAATTCCAGCATCTGAAAGCGCGTCTTTATACCCTTTTAACCTGAAATCTTTATTAATCGATCGGTTTAAGGGTCCGGAGATAAAAGCAATACGATCGTTCCCGTTACTAATCAAATGGGTAACCTCGGAATACACGGCTTGGCGATAATCAATGTTCACACTAGGAATCTTACCACTAGCATCAACTGAACCTGCCAAAACAACTGGGGCGTGTGACTTTTTAAATTCAGTCCGAAGTTCATCAGAAATTTCATTTCCCATAAATACAATTCCATCAACTTGCTTGGCTTGCAATGTATTCATTGAAGTAAGTTCACGCTGATTGTTCCCATCCGAATTAGTCAAGATAATATTGTACTTATACATCGTTGCTATATCGTCAATCCCGCGTGCAAGCGAAGCAAAATAGGTATTGGTAACGTTGGGGATAATAACTCCAACCGTCGTTGACTTTTTACTTGCTAGTCCCCTAGCAACTGCGTTAGGTCGATAGTCAAGTTTATCAATGACACTCAAAACCTTTTGTTTGGTAGCATCTTTCACATTCTGATTCCCATTTACTACCCTTGAGACAGTTGCCATTGAAACATTGGCTTCACGAGCTACATCATAAATTGTCACATTTTGTTTTTTCAAATTTGGTTTCTCCTATTATGTACTACTAGACCATTAATTATTATAAATATATCAAAGTAAAAGAACTCATTCAAGTGAAATCGGTTACATTTTGAGGCAAAAAAAACCGGACTACCGTCCGATTTGGGTAAATAAATTACTTTTCGTGATGTTCGTGAATTGGATAAATTGTTTCTGCTCGATCTTGATCACTAAAGGCATCATCAGGATCAATCACAATGTCATCAGATTCTTTTTCTTTAGCAAGATTATCTAATTCATTTCTAGGAGCAGGATGTTCCTCAACGTTCGCCCTTAATGAATTAACAGCCTCTTTCAAATCAGATAACTTATCCCCCAGTGATTCATTTACTTTTTGCACTGAGTCTTTAGCATCATCCATCTTATCTGAAGCAAGATCCTTAAGGTCTTCAGCAGTATCATTTGCGTAATAGACGTAATCTAGCGCACGATCTTTAACATCTTCAGTGGTATCAAGAAGAAAGTCTTTGATCTCACGCTTTCTCGATTCATCTAATAATTTGTATGCTACGAATGCAGCAGTTCCACCGATTACTGATCCTAAAAGCATTCCCTTTTTAAAATTCATAACCAATCAACCCCTTAATTTGTTCCTTCAGAATTTTTGTTGCGTTTGGAGAACAATCTACCAATTATTTTACCAGCAAAAGTTAAAGCCGAAGTCTTAGCTAACAAACCACTCTTCGATCTAACTTTTTCAGTTGCAGTTCTAGTTGCTTCATTTAAATCTGAAACACTAACACCTAAATCAGCGGCAGCCTGAAAAACTGGATCAACTTGATCCAACTTTGAGTTAACATTATTTAACAATGTATTTGAAATCACCATAATCTGCTCACACTCTTTGCTAATATGATTTGCATCATTAGTAAGACTATCAACATTTTTACTTAAGTCTTTAACCGTTTTTGATAAACGGACCAAAAACAAGCATAAAAATACAACTAATACTAAAAAAGCAATTGCAGCAATTAGCGCTGCTAACTCACCAATCCCCATTTAATTATCCTCCTAATGGCTTCTTCTCCATTTAGAATAGCATTATCTAACCCATATGACAATTTAAAAAGCTTAATTTTATTTGGGTCTCGTCTCTGTTAAAATGTTGATAATCGAAGAATTAGGAGCGGAGGACATTATGAACATATTTATCCAATTAGTGGCTAACGGAGCTAACGCTTCATCAGCCCTTAAATCAGGATCCGTTGAAAACGTAGCAAATCCATCGTTTTTAACTAAGTATTTTAGAAGTTTTGACTGGGCTAAAATATTCTCTAATCTTACTACCAAGATTATCAGCATTATCTTAGTTTCAATTTTATTCTTAATTATAATAAGAGTTGGAAGAAGATTTATTAAACACTATTTTAACAAACGTCAAAATGATATCTCGCAAAAACAGGATAAATTGCCCAAAATAACCGGAACGTCAGAACCCATTGCTGCCAGACGAAATAAAACGATGTACACCCTTACCACCAACATTTACTACTACACCGTCGTTTTCTTCTGGTTATATTCCCTATTGTCAATGATTGGAATCCCAGTTGGAACGTTACTCGCAGGAGCCGGAATCTTCAGTTTAGCAATTGGACTTGGAGCACAAGGATTCGTCAGTGATATTGTTAGTGGCTTTTTTATCCTAGCTGAACATCAAATCGATGTGGGGGAACGCGTTATTATTAACAATATTGAGGGGTACGTTAAAGCCGTTGGACTTCGCACGACTCAAATCACAAGTATCAATGGAACTTTAAATTTCATCCCTAATCGTAGCATCACCACCGTTTCCAACCTTTCCCGTGGAGAAATGATGACCATCATCAATATTCGAATTACTCCTGAAACCCCAATCCACAAGGTCGAAGATATCCTTGCTCAAGTTAACGAAGAAAAGTGTCCCAATGACCCTGACATTGTTGGTAAACCAGTCATCTTCGGGACTAACTTCTTACAAGATGGCTCGCTTGCAATCTCCGTTTTCTTACACACTAAGAATGAACGTGAATTCGACGTTAACGCTGAATATCTAGGAGCATATCTGACTGCTATTAATAAGGCCGGAATTAATCTTCCACTTTCACCTTTAGTGGTGCCAGAACCACCACAAAGCACAAACTAAAAAAGAGCCTATCACTAATCGTGATAGGCTCTTTTTTACCACCAATCTTCAATTACACTAGTTAACTTACGCAAAGCATTGCCACGAGCACTGTAGTGATTCTTTTGGGCGTCCGTTAACTCCGCCAAAGTTTTACCAACGTCAGGAAGATAAAAGAGAGGATCATAACCAAATCCATTTGTCCCTTTTGGAGTTTCTACAATCTGACCGTTAACTCTTCCCACAACCACTAGTTGTTTACCATCCGGTCTTCTCACAATCAGTGTTGTATTAAAATGGGCGGAACGATCCTTTTGACCCGCCATGTTCTTTAACAATTTAGCTTTATTAGCCTCATCATTATGATCGCCAGCATAACGCGCTGAGTGAACTCCGGGCGCTCCACCTAAAGCATTAACCACCAAACCTGAATCATCAGCTAACACCGGCAAATTTAAGTAGTCAGAGACGACCCTGGCTTTAATACTTGCATTCTCTTCAAAGGTTGAACCATTCTCATCAATCGGTGGAACATCTTCAAAATCATTAATTGACTTCACGGTTAAGCCTAATTTTGAAAGCATCTCCGAAAACTCATTGATTTTACCAGGATTTTTTGAGGCAAGAACAATTTGATTATTTTTCATCAGTATTTCTCCAATTGTTTAACAGGAATCAACTTAGCATCAATATCAGTATGCAACCAGTTTTTACCCACTTTATCAAATCTTTCAACATCGGCAGTGGTGTAAAAACGATCACTAGGCGATTTCACGTTTGCTAGTTCACCCTTTTGCTTTAATTCATTTTTAACAGCATTAACCGTTTCGTATCCAGGATTAACCAAAGTAACATCGGGGCCCATTACATCCGCAATTAAACTCGCAATAATTGGAAAATGAGTACAACCTAATACTAACGTATCAATCCCACTATCCTTAAACGGTTTCAAACCTTCAATAATCGTCTTTTTAGCGGTCAAACTTTGATAATCACCACTTTCAACAAGCGGAATAAAATCCGGACACGCCACTTCTTTCACAGTGATATTAGGATCAATGCCTTTAATTGTATCTTGATAAGAGTGACTAGCAACCGTACCTTTGGTCGCAATTACACCAATTTTTTGATTTTTAGTTTTCTTAACTGCAGCTAAGCTTCCCGGTTCAATAACTCCAATCACGGGAATTGGAAGGATCTTTCTTAAATACGAAAGAGCTGCTGCCGTGGCAGTATTACAAGCAATCACCATCATCTTAGCGCCTTGATCAACAAAAAAACTCCCGATCTCAGCTGAGTACTTGCGAACCTCATCTGCGGTTTTTTCGCCGTAAGGAAGTCGGGCTTCGTCTCCAAGATAAATCATGTTTTCATGTGGTAATTTTGAAAGTGCCACTTTTGCAACTGTCATTCCACCAATTCCAGAATCCATATAAGCTACTGGTGATGATTTCATATTATCCCTCCTATTAACTTCAAATCTAATTATGGCGTTTTTTTAAATTTAGTTCAAGTTGCCTTTCTCCTTTATTTCACGGTGTTCTATGATAAAATGTTATTTGTAAAGTATCTTTTTGGAAGAGGACTCTGATATGAATAAATACGAAAAGTTTCGCAAAGAACATTCTGATTCACCCTTTTGGGGAATCGAACTTTTAAGAGATAGTCTTTTACCAGATTTGTTGGATCAAGATATTCACGACATCTTATACTGGGCTGGCAAGGATCTTGCCACTAAGTTCCCACTAGCATCAAATGATGATCTTCAAGTATTCTTTAAACAAAGTCAGTTTGGTAATCTAGAACTTAAAAAGGAAAGTCTCAAAAAAATCAACTGGAAATTAGCTGGACCAGAAGTCGAAACCAGATTAAAGCTGAACAAGGATCCCGATTTTATGCTTGAAGCTGGATTTTTAGCACAAACGAAACAGCAGATCGATCAAATCGCAACCGAATGCGAAGCAACCATTAAATTAAACAGTGTGAACTTTATAGTTGTTTCTGATCCCAATGCTCCGGTCAACAATCCTAGTGATTTTAAACCAATTATCATCGCAAAATAAAAAAGAGCCATTTGGCTCTTTTTTTATGCTGTATATGCAGACAACAATTTCTTTAACTGATCCTTTGAATGAAAGCCGACAATTTGGTCGATAACCTTGCCATCCTTAAGCACCATCAAAGTTGGAATACTCATAATTCCAAATTCACGTGAAGTATTTGGATTATCATCAACATTCATTTTAAAGAATTTAACCTTATCTGCTACCTCAGGATCCTCAGACAAGTCTTCAACTACTGGTGATTGCATCTTACATGGGCCACACCATGGTGCCCAAAAATCAACAACTGAAATCCCATCGGCAGTGTCTTCTTTAAAGTTTGCATCATTAGTTTCATTAACCATAACATTTGCCTCCTTAACTTCTTACTATGAATAAGTATAAACACGTATTGATTCAAATGCAACTAAGTTGCATACAATCTACTTAAACTTGACGACAGTTGAGCCGTCCCCACCAGCATTTGCTGGTGAAAAGCCAAATTCCTTAACGCGGCGATTGCGTTTTAGATAATTTATGACTCCCTTACGTAGAGCCCCGGTTCCCTTCCCATGAATAATGGTAACGGACGGATAACCAGCCAAAAGAGCGGAATCAATGTAACGATCTAGTTGTTGCATGGCTGATTCATATCTTTCACCACGTAAATCAAGGGTTGGTGAAATCCCACTTGAACGCGTTCGCCGCACACTAGGCGTGTGCTTTTTCGGCTTTGAAGTCTCTTTTTGAACCTTTTCAAGGTCAGACTCGGAAACTTTCATCTTTAAAATTCCAAGTTGCACTTCCCAATTATCTCTACCAATCTTATTAAGCAGAACACCCCTTTGCCCATAAGACTTAACCAGTACGTCATCACCCTCTTTAAAGTTATGCTTTGCTTTTTCTCGTTTCAAAACACGATTATGTTTAAGTTCTGGATGCTGTTCAAGAGAATTGATCTTTCCCTTAGCATCAATTAATTCATTTTCTTTGACTGATTGTTTACTTTGACGTTGAAGGTGATGAAGATGATTAATAATTTCGTTAGCTTCTCGTCTTGTTTTTGAAACAATTTGATTGGCCTGACGCTTGGCATCATTAACCATCGTATCTTTATTATTATTAAACTTAGTGAGTTGCTCGTCTAACCTAGCGTGCAATTGTTCATTATCTGCCAGTTCCACCTTGAGTTTACGGGCACGTTCATCGGCAGCTTTAGTCTGTTTTGTTAGTTGCTTAATCATTTTATTGATATCTTGACTATTAGAATCCATTAGTGAACTAGCTTCAGAAATGATCGACTCATCCAATCCCAGACGCTTAGCAATGTTTAAAGCATTACTTTGCCCTGGAACTCCCATCAATAGTCGATATGTTGGCTCAAGGGTCTTCTCATCAAATTCCATTGAGGCGTTGATCGTTTCGGGCCGATTGTAGCCATACACTTTCAGTTCTGGATAATGAGTGGTGGCCAACACTTCACTACCTGATTCACTGATTTTATCTAGAATCGACATAGCTAATGCCGCTCCTTCTTTAGGATCCGTTCCAGCACCTAGTTCATCAATTAAAATTAAGCTTCTCTTAGTAATGTGTTTTAAAATGTCAATCAAATTATCCATATGAGACGAGAAGGTACTAAGATTAGCCTCAATCGACTGTTCATCCCCAATGTCAGCAAACACATTATCAAAAACACCAATTTGACTACCTTCATTTGCCATTACAAAAATTCCAGATTGGGCCATTAACTGATTTATCCCAAGCGTTTTGATGGTAATCGTCTTACCACCCGTGTTCGGACCAGTAATAATAATTTGTCGAAAATCAGATCCAATTGAAATATCATTTCCAACAACTTTTTGCTGGTCAATTAACGGATGCCTGACATTTTTTAAATTAACATGATTATCCCTTGAAACACTTGGCTTAGTTGCATTCATCTGATCTGCAAACTTGGCTTTAGCATTGATCAAGTCAAAATGGCCTAATTTAGAAGCATTTTCCATGAGTTCCTCTTGATAAGGTCTAATCATGTCGGATAATTCACCCAAAATTTTATGAATCTCTTTGCGCTCATCTAGTTGTGATCTTCTCAGATCGTTATTAGATGAGACTACACTTTGAGGTTCAATGTACAAAGTCAATCCACTTGTACTTTGATCATGAACGATTCCACCAAATTTTTGTTTGTCTTCTGCCTTAACTGGAATAACATAACGACCATCTCGAACCGTGATGATTGGCTCACTCAAATATTTCGATTGTTTGCCATGGATAAACTTATTCATGGTAGTTTTGATATTAGCTTCTAAGCGCGCGATTTCTCTTCTAATGGAACGCAACTGATTAGATGCCGAATCTAACACTCGTCCATCTTCGTCAATTGACGTCTCAAGTCGTTTTGAAACTTCCGGAAGATCATTAAAGTTCTTGGCTTCATCGTACAAAACGTTCAAATCAATTTTATCATCCGCTAAATTATCAAAGAAAGTTTTAACCCGCACACTTGCAAGTAAAACCGCACTAACTTGAGCCAACTCAGTACCGTTTAAATCGGCATTAACCGCTAATCGTTTCACGTATGGAGTAATGTCATTTAACCTAGGAACTGGGATCATTTTGTTTAGGCGATAAATATGTGAGCCGTCATCTGACTCATCCAATGAGTGAGAGACTACATCATAATCACTACTTGGCCTTAATTGTTTTAATTCTCTTGATCCATTTTCAGTGGTTAGAAATTGACCCAGCAACTGCTTCACTCTGTTATATTCTAATGTATCAAGTACTTTTTCGTTCATTTTTTCATCCCATTTTACCGATTTATCATTTGATTAAATAAGTGTGGAGAATCCATCGTGATCATCTGTGAGACGGTTGAATTTTGATATTCAGTATTTACCCAATTATTGTTAGTCAATAATAATCCATCAAGTATTAACATTATCACTAACAAACTAATGATTACGCCAACAACCGCACCCAAGAGTGAATTCAGTTGTCTTAACACTGGCAAAGAAACAATTCGATTCAATAGATGTGAAACCCATCTTAAAATAACCGCCACTACTACAAAAGTTACCAAAAATGATAGTCCCCGCCAGAAGCCAGTATTGCTGTAAGCATGGGTCGCTAAAATCATATTAGAGACGGTTCTTAAAAAATCAGCAACCGGAATCACATAAACAAACGCAATTATTGCAGCAATCAAATAACTAATAAAGCTGAATAACTCATTTACCAGGCCACGATGATAACCATGGACAATCGAAAAGATTAGTATAATTATGATGATAATTGTAAATAACATTAGTCTTCGTCATCCTCCGCTTTATTGTTAATCTTATCAAGTTCTAATTGTTTTTTTAATTGATCAGAAATTGCATTAAACGCAATTAAAATGGCAGCATCTTCATCACTTACACCCTTGGAGATGTTTTTTAACTGTGCCAACTGATTGTTTAAGATGCGCGCAGTTGTCTCCATGTGTTCATCTGAAGCATCCCCAATAAAAGTATATTCCTTCCCACCAATTTTAGTTTTAAATCTATTTTTACCAGCCAAAGTAAAACCTCCCGCAATGCTTCCATTTTATCATGAAAATCCTTTAAATTAATTAAAAAAAGGATGCTGGATTTCCAGCATCACTTAATTATTTAATTATTTTTGATCTTGTCCTGATTGCAGGAATGTATCAAGCATTTCTTGAACCATTTCCCACTCATTGTCATCTTCAATTGGTTCTAATTCTCCACCACTTGGATTAGCAGGATCATCATCCTTTGGCAATGCATAAGCCTCAATATCTACTTCATCGTTATCATCATCTGTTGCTGGATAAATAAAAATATAGGAACGATTGTAATCATCAGATGAGAAGGTAAATAAAATATTATACAAACTTTCTTTTCCATCTTCATCGACAAGCGTAACTTGTTCTTGTTGGTTGTTCTCGTTTTCTTTACTCATATTAGTTCCTCTTTTCTAATTAGAAATTACATAACTTACCCTTACGATCAAGGTAACTCTGTAAAATCAATTCAGCCGCAACCTTATCAATAACTTTTTTTCGTTTTGCTCTTGAAACATCAGCTTGTTCAATCAGCATTCGTTCAGCTTCAACAGTGGTGAGTCGTTCATCTTCAAAATCAACTGGCAGATTAAAATTTTTCTTTATCAAATCCCCATAATTTTTCGAAGCTTCTACTCTTGGACCAGAAGTATTATTCATATTCTTAGGTAGTCCAATGACAACGCCGTTGACATCATATTTCTGGATTAATTCCTTCATTCGTTTTAACCCAAACTCTTTTTCATCTTCGTTGATTTTAACGATTTCGATTCCTTGAGATGTCCACCCTAAAGCATCGCTCATGGCTACACCAACGGTTCTCGATCCAACATCTAATCCCATTAACCTCACTAATCTGACGTCCCATCCATTGATGGTGTTCTACCCTTCAAATATGAATGTAAAAGCACATCAATTATTTCTTCTCGATCGTAATGACACATTAGCGTCCGCGCATTATTCAATTTTGGAAGATATGCTGGATCGCCAGATGTTAAATAACCAACTAATTGAACATAAGGATCATAACCCTTTTCAATTAAGGCTTGGTAAACAGTCGCCAGCGTCTTATGAATATCTAGATTCGACTTGTCTTTAAATAATGAAATGTTTTCTTGTTTGTGCTCCACCATAGATCCCTCCCCTACAAAAAAGATAATACACGACTAATTTTCAAATAACAACTATTACTTATGTTCCTTAATCCAAGTCTTGGCAGCTTTTAAAGCATCATCAATACCAGCTGGATTTTTACCACCAGCTTGGGCCATGTTAGGACGACCCCCTCCACCACCGCTGATATTTTTAGAAATTGATTTAATTAAATCACCAGCTTTAATTCCAGCCTTCACTTGATCCTCACTAACTGCAACTAATAAATTAGCTTTGTCATCAGTACCAGTCCCAAGAACAAGAACGTCTGAAGCGTTTTTATCTCTCCAGGTATCAGCTAATTCTCTTAGTTGACTCATATTAGCATTTTTTAAGTGTCCTGCAATCAAAGTGACTCCGTTAACGTCTTGAACATCATCAAAAATGTCTACGGCTTCCTGGTTAGCTAGCTTAGTTTCAAGTGATTCTTGTCGACTTTCCAAATCCTTAATTTGACCTTGCAATTGTTTAACACGGCCGGGAATTTCCTCGGTTGTTGGCGACTTAACTGTCTTTCCAATTTCCTTTAACATTCGTTCCTCATCATTTAAAAGATTAAAAGCATCTTTAGAGGTAACAGCTTCAATTCTTCTGACTCCAGATCCAACTCCGGTCTCAGAGACAATCTTAAATAATCCCAACTGACTGGTATTTTTAACATGATCGCCACCGCAAAACTCAATTGAAAAATCATCAATCTTTACTACTCGAACTTCATCGCCATACTTTGCGTCAAAAAGTGCAATAGCGCCCATTTCTTTTCCGGTTTTTTGGTCGGTCACAACGGTTTGAACGGGAATGGCAGCAAAAATCTTTTGATTAACCATGTTCTCAACTTTTTGCAGTTCAGCGTCAGTGACTTGACCAAAATGGGTAAAGTCAAAACGAAGATAATCAGGACGAACTAGTGAGCCAGCTTGTTGCGTATGACCACCAAGAACATTTCTTAGTGACTGATCTAATAGATGAGTTGCCGTATGGTTATTCTCAACCCGATCATGGAAATTGCGGTCAACAACTAACTTGTACTTCTCACCTTTCTTCATATCACCGGTAATTTTAACAGTATGAAGATTTTGACCATTTGGAGCTTTTTGGACATCCTCAACTTCAGCCACTTCGTCACCATTTTGGTTATAAATCTTACCACTATCGGCTACTTGACCACCCATCTCAGCATAGAATGGTGTTTTATCGAAAATTAATTCAGCTTCTTTTTGGTCCGGCGTGATCTGATTTGTCAGCTTTTCATCAAAAATAATATCATTAAGTTTAGCAGCGTCAACGGTTAGTCGATCGTATCCCACGTATTCACTAGGAGTTTTAATATCAAGTAACAAATCTCGTTGAACTTTCATCGATTTCTTCGACCCACGAGCGTTTCTAGCCCGGTCTTGTTGCTTTTGCATTTCAACATCAAAACCAGTTTCATCCACTTTAACCCCTTCATTACCAGCATATTCCTCGGTAAGTTCAAGGGGAAAACCATAAGTATCGTAAAGTTTAAAGGCATCTTTACCAGAAATTTCTTTTTTAGAATTGGTCTTAGTCTCAGAAATAAGGTTATTAAGCAGTTGCAAGCCATCGCTTAGCGTGGTGTTAAAACGCTCTTCCTCATTTTTAACAATCTTTTTAATATAATCACTCTGTTCAAGAACATCGGGGTAATAAGATTGCATGATTTGACCAACAACGGGAACTAGTTTATACAAAAAGGCATCATTAATACCTAATTCGTGTCCATTAACAGTTGCCCGTCTAATCAAGCGTCTAATGACATAACCTCGTCCTTCATTTGAGGGAAGGGCCCCATCACCAATGGCAAAGGTAATTGCCCGAATGTGATCGGCAATGACCTTAAAGGGGATGTCATCTTTCCGATTACCATCATACTTCTTACCATCACTTAATTCCTCAGTCTTCTTGATAATTGGCATAAATAAATCGGTTTCAAAGTTCGTTGGTGCATCTTGGAAAATTGATACAACCCGTTCAAGTCCCATTCCAGTATCAATGTTTTTTCTTGGAAGTGGCTCATAGGTTCCTTCAGGCGTGTGATTAAACTGAGAAAACACAATATTCCAAACTTCCAAATATCGTTCGTTTTCACCGCCAGGATAATTTTCGGGATCATCAGGTGCCAAGTTATCGTACTTTTCACCCCGATCATAAAAAATTTCCGAATCAGGACCTGAGGGACCTTGACCAATGTCCCAAAAATTGTCCTTTGCTTCAACAATATGATCAGGCGCAATCCCAACCTTTTCCCATAATTCCTTTGTTTCTTTGTCATCAGGATAAACGGTGACGTATAAATTATTTGGATCCCATCCAAACCACTTCGGACTAGTCAATAACTCGTATGCCCACGGAATGACTTCTTTTTTAAAATAATCACCAACCGAAAAATTACCAAGCATCTCAAACAGAGTTTGGTGTCTTGCCGTTTTACCAACGTTCTCAATATCATTAGTTCTAATACTCTTCTGCGAACTAGTTAATCGTGGATTACTTGGAACTTCTGAACCATCAAAATACTTTTTCATGGTGGCAACCCCAGAATTAATCCAAAGTAAAGTGGGATCATCCTTTGGGACTAGTGAGGCACTTGGTTCCACGGTATGACCCTTCTCTTTGAAAAAATCAAGAAACATTTGACGAACTTGACTACTGCTGAGCTTTTTCATGATATCCTCCATAATAATAAAAAATAAAAAACACCCTTGCTAGCAAAGACGCCGGGACGCGGTACCACTTTACTTGCAACGATGTTGTCATTACCTCTTTAGTCCCTATAACGTGGGAAACGATCTACTGTTTGGTAGCATCAAAATAACTAAGTACGGTCTGTTTTCATTTTTCAAACCTTCCTGTAGTACTTCACTAATTTGACATATCCAACTAATTTAAATTATATCCAGAAAATAAACTACTGTCAATTAGACTCTTACTGATAACGCTGCGAGCTACGCTTTTTTTGCTTCTTGCGGGCTCGAATTTGATTTCTGATCTCAATTTTACGATCTTCATCACTTTTTTGCTTAATAGCACGGCGAATCTTTTTTTTGTATCCAGGTTTAACGTTTTTCTTCTTTTTCTTAATCAAACCAATCATAGTAGGATCCAATTTATTTTGGGGCTCACGACGTTTAGCTCGCCGTCTTCTATCATAAGTATCAACTACTTCTCCATGTTTAATTTCTTTAGGAGTAAATTTAATCCCCATTTTCTCCAATTCAGAGATCTTTTGTTCTTCACCTGGTGCATATAGAGTGATGGCAGTCCCTTTCATTCCATTTCGACCGGTTCTTCCAACTCGGTGAATAAAATATTCTAGATCAGTTGGAATATCATCATTAATAACATGAGAAACTCCTGAAATATCAATTCCACGGGCCGCTAGATCAGACGCCACCACGAATTGATAATCAAGGTTTTGAATCTGCTTCATAACCCGCTTCCTAACTCGCGGTTGCATTCCTCCATGGATTTCAGCAACTTTTAATCCACGTTGTTTTAGATAATCATAGATCTCATCTACCCGCTCACGCGTATTCGCAAAAATAAGTACCAAATACGGCTCACCCATCGTGATCAGCTGATAAATTAAATCATTTTTATCTTTTCCCTTAGTCGAAATCAACCAGTTAGAAACATCCTGATTGATAACCGTTTTGGTGGGAATATCATCCATGACCGGATTTTTCATGTACTTTTTTAGAAATGGCCTTAACTTTGGTGGAACAGTGGCAGAAAACACCATCATCTGTAAATCCTCGGCCATTTTAGAAGCAATCTTGTCAATTGTATCTAAAAAACCCAAGTCTAGAGTCATATCGGCTTCATCAATTACTAGTTGACGAGCACGATGGATTTCAAGATCACCATTTTTAACAAGATCCCAGATGCGACCCGGAGTGCCAATCACTACCTGAGGTTGTTCATGCTCAAGCTTTGAAACTTGGCGTTCCTTATCAGTTCCTCCGACATAATTTCCAATGTGAATGGTTTTATCAGAGAATTTAGCAATTTGTTTTGCATTGTCATAAATTTGATATGCTAATTCCCTACTGGGGGTTGTAATGACAACCTGAACATCTTCTTTATTAAGATCTAAACCATCAAAAATGGGCAAAAGAAAGGCATGAGTTTTTCCACTACCAGTAGCAGACTTACCAATCACACTTTTTCCATGTTTAATGGTTGGAATTACTTTAGTTTGAATTGGAGTAGGATTATGAAATCCCAGGTCCTGAATGGCATCACTAATGAAGGGTTGAAAATGATAATCTTTAAATGAAGCTCCCATTAATTGTTCTCCTTTTTGTACTGTTTCACAATTTCTCCTAGCTGCTTAACAACTTGTTTAATCTCATCCTCATCAGCAGCTTTAGCTCCACTTGCAAGCGCATGACCACCACCGTTGTGTTCTTTAGCCAATTCGTTAATGGATGGTCCTTTAGAACGCAATCGAATGCGATAATTTCCTTCTTTTTGTTGGACAAAAATCGCCCAAGAAACCACAGTGCCAATATTACCGGGCAACGGAACCACTGATGACGTACTATCATCACCTAAGTTGAGGTCCTTAATTACTTCATTAGTCAAAACTACATATGCAGCCCCATTGTCGTCAATTTTCAAATTATTGTATACATAAGCAGCCAAACGAGCTTGGGCAGTATCAATTTCATCTTCAATTTGGGCCACGTCGGTAATCGAAAAATCGTACTGGTCTAATTTGCCTGCCACCTCAAACGTATGCGATGAAGTCGATGAATACTTAAACCTACCGGTATCTCCGATGATTCCAGCATACAATAAACGAGCTGCATCATCTGTCATCTTTAAATCATCATTAGCAGCAAATAAATCATAAATTAATTCGGAAGTACTTGATGCTTCTGGTTCAACCCACATCAAATCCCCAAATTGATCGTCATTTGGATGATGATCAATTTTAATTAAATATTTTCCCTTTGTATAACGATCATCATCAATTCGCAGCTGGTTAGCAGTATCAACCACAATCACTAAAGCATTCTTGTAATCATCGTCACTTGCTTTCGTAACTTTTCCTAACCAATCAAAGCCTGGATACTGTTTTCCAACGGTCAAAACCTTTTTATTCGGATAAGATGCCTTAATAATGCTAGCCAACCCAATTTGAGAACCAACCGCATCTGGATCAGGACTCTGATGTCTGTGAATAATAATCGTCGGATATTCCTTGATTTTTTCGTTAATTTGCTGCTTTGTATTCATTAAAATAGCCTCTAATAATCTTAATTATTTAACAGTTAAGTATAACCCACAAACACTATAATTCAAAGTGAGGATCTGAATACAAGGGAAGCTTAACGTTTTGAAACCCTAAGTCTGAGAGACTAGTAAGTGTTATTCCCAACAATCTAATGCCATTAGTGGCATCAGGAAGCAAATCAAAAAGCTCCATTGCCAAATCATAAAAAAGACGGGCATAGTTTTCCATAAAATCATTCCACGAAACTCTTTTGGTTAACGTAGTAAAGTCACTGTACCTGACCTTTAAGACTAAAACTTTTCCATGTTTCTCATGCTGATTTAATGACTGCTCCACCATCTCAGAAATCTTATGGAGTTGTGATTCCACTTCCTGTCGGCTTTTTAAATCAGGACCATAAGTTCTTTCTTTTCCAATTGATTTGCGCTCTCTTTGATACTCAACCGGTCGATCATCGGATCCGCGAACTCGACGATACAAAAAATAACCAAACTTACCAAAATTCTTGATAAGATCCATCTCTGATTGTTGGTATAAATCATAACCATTTTGGATGTTTAATCGTTGCATTTTTTGAAGCGTCTTTTTTCCAACACCCCGATAACGTTCAATGGGAAGTTTCATCAAAAATTCGTGACTATCTTCCACATCGATCACAGAAACTCCAGCAGGTTTCCGGTAATCAGAAGCCTCCTTGGCCAAAAACTTATTGTAAGAAATCCCGGTGGAAGAAGTTAGATGAGTCTTTTCCCATATTTCACTTTGAATCAAATGAGCAATCAGTACCGGATTATCAATTCCCTTTTTGTTATCTGAGATGTCAAGGTAAGCCTCATCAAGCGCAACGGTTTCAATTCGGTCGGTATATTCATGAAAAATCGCATGAATTTGATGCGAGACGCTTCGATACAATTCAAATTCGGGTGCCTTAAAAATTCCCTTAGGACAAAGTTCAAGTGCTTTACTAGCAGGCATTGCTGAATGAACGCCAAACTTTCTCGCTGGGTAATTAGCAGTGGTCACTACTCCACGACCACCAGTCGTCCTTGGATCTTTAGAAATAATGAGTGGTTGATCAACAAATTCAGGATGCTCACGTTGCTCAATTGAGGCAAAAAAAGCATCCATATCAACATGTAAAATCCGACGTGAATGATTGATTTGAATTGATTCTTCCAAAAGTTCACCTTCTGTCCCAAACGTACGTTCTTGTTCATCCAATAAAAAAGATCGGACTCATCCGACCCTCTTATTAAGCGTTGTCGTCATTTGAATTATTACTTACATCAGATGCTTTTTCTGATTCGTCTTTTTTGGAAGTATCCTTCTTTTTTGAATCATCTGAAGCACTATCTTCTCCTGGACGACTTGCACTTGCAATCGCGTTGAGGTCAAATACTAAATAAAGACCATCACAGTCTAAAGTAACCGTTCGCTTTTCATTATTAATTTGATCAACAATTCCATGAAGTCTGCCAATGGTAACCACATGATCACCCTTACGCAAGTTTTTCAAAGTGTTTTGATGCTTTTGTTGTTGCTTCTTTTGTGGTCTGATCATCATAAAATACATTAAAACGAACAAAAGAATTAATACAATAATTCCAGCATATTGTGATATGTTCTGCATGTTTTCACCTCATTCTTTATTTAACAATAGCTTACCAAATTGTCGATAAAATTTCCAATTAATTTAATTAGCTTCAGGATATTTTCGGCCCAAGTGTTTATAACCAGCTCTTGTTACCATCCGTCCTCGAGCAGTCCGCTTGAGATATCCAATCTGTAACAAATATGGTTCATACATCTCAGAAATTGTTTCTGATTCTTCGCCAATATTGGCGGCTAAGGTATTTAATCCAACTGGACCACCATCGTAAAAGTCGATCATCGTTGAAAGCAAATTGAGATCAGTTCGATCTAATCCGTTCTTATCAATGCCTAAGGCATTAAGTGCAGTATCAACGCTATCAACATCAATCTCATCATGATTGGCCACCTGTGCAAAATCTCTCACCCGTTTTAACAATCGATTAGCAACTCGAGGAGTTCCTCTGGAGCGCAGCGCAATTTCGTGAGCACCATCTTCTTTAATCTTACTATGAAAGATTTTAGCTGAACGTTTCACAATCTTTTCTAAATCACGATCATTATAATAATTCATCCGTTCAACAATACCAAACCGATCTCTAAATGGTGAATCAAGCAATCCAGCCCTTGTGGTAGCTCCGATCAGCGTAAACGGTGGTAATTCAAAGTGAACGGGGTGCTTGGTTGAATCGTCATTTCCAATGATAATATCAACATAGTAGTCTTCCATCGCGGAATATAACATCTCTTCAACTTCTTTAGGTAGACGATGAATTTCATCAATAAAAAGAATATCACCGGGTTTTAATTCGTTTAAAAGAGCCACCAAGTCACCTTTTTTTTCAATGGCGGGACCGGTGGTTGTCTTCATATCAACGCCCATCTCATTTGCAATCACGTTTGCTAGTGTGGTCTTTCCAAGACCAGGTGGTCCATACAATAAGACATGATCAAGCGATTCTTCTCGCTGCCTAGCGGCTTGAATGTAAATCTTAAGTTTCTTTTTTAAATCATCTTGACCAATATACTGATCAAAACTTTGGGGCCGAAGTGACATTTCAAAAGAATCATCGTTTTCATCATCACTTGATCCAGAAACTATTCGATCATCTGCCATTAACTTCCTCCTAATCTACTTAGTCAATAGTTTGAGACCTGAACTAATATATTGATCAGTTGTATAGTCTGCTTCTATTTTCTGTAGTTTTGTTTTAACTTTATCAACCTCGCGTTGCTTAAAGCCAAGAGCTTGTAATGCACTCAGTGCATCATCTAATTGCTTATTTCCAGTGTCTTCAACGTCATTTACCGAAACACTACCAACAAATACGTCATTAGATGTAATCTTATCCTTTAGGTCCAACACAATTTGTTGGGCAGTCTTTTTCCCAATTCCGGGAAATTTAGTTAAATACTTAATGTTTCCAGCATTAATGGCACTAATTAAACCATTACTGTCATTACCAGCCATAATTGCCAAGGCACTTTTTGATCCAATCCCTGAAACATTCAGTAATTGTTCAAAAAGTTGTTTATCCGCTAACGAAATAAATCCATATAATGCAATCCCATTGTCTGAAACCGACTGGTGGATATAAACTCGCACCTGTTGGTCAGTACTATAGTGATAGGGATTAGCTACATAAACTAAGTAACCAACCCTATCAACGTCTAAAACAATGTACTTGGGGGTCACATCCGTAATCATCCCATACAAGTATTCATACATACAATCAACTCATTTCCTATTGGATTAAAAATTCACATCTCTACTTTGATGCGGGTCCTGAATTCGCTTAAACATGGTCTCCAGATCTGAATTAGAAAAATGAACTAAAACAGGACGGCCATGGGGACAATTAAAAGGATTCTCACACTGTGGTAATTTATCTAACAAGGCCTGAGCCTGGCGCTTATCCAGATGATGATTAGCTTTAATTGCTCGTTTACAACTCATCATGATGGCAGCTTTTTCTCTAAACTGTGCAATCGAAAGCTGTTGATTACTCAAAACCCAGTCAATCATTTCTTTAATGGTATCTTCTTCCTGACCAGCTTTAAACCAAACCGGATGCTGCCTAATGACAAAACTATTTTTCCCAAATGACTCTAAACGGATTCCATTCTGCTCTAAAAGATCCAAATGATTGGAAATAATTAAAGCATCACTGTAAGTGTAATCAAGAACAATTGGAACCAATAATTTCTGCTCGTCTTCACTCACATTGCCAACTTGTCTTCGATAGTATTCATAATTAATCCGTTCTTGAGCAGCGTGCTGATCAACAACATACATCCCATCTGAACTTTCAGCAATTAGGTACGTACCATGAACTTGACCAACATACCGTAATTGTGGAAAATCATGAGACGAATTTGGACTTTGCTGATTGTCACCAAACGGTAAGTCGACCTCTTCATTTTCGTACTTTGCTTTAAATTTACGAGCGGAATTCGAATCTAAATCATTTTTTCGATAAATCATAATCGGCTGATGATGAGCTGGATAAGCATTGTGATTAGCCACTGACTTCATCGAGTCTGACTTACTAACCTGTGGAATCGAACTTTTTTGTGTATTTTGATCTTCATAGAGTTGATTTAAATTAAGTGAAATTTCCGTAGAGTTATGACGTGCAACCCCATTTTTTAAAGTCTGGTTATTCATAGCATCCGGAATCAGATTTTGTTTTGCTAAAGCATCATAAATTGTTTGTGAGACGAATGAACTTAATTCCTTCTTTTTGGAGATTCTGATTTCCTCTTTTGAAGGATGTACATTAACATCAACTAAAGTTGGATCCATCTCGATACTTAAAACGACAATCGGATATCTTCCAACCATCAGTTTTGATCCGTACCCATCAATAATCGCGTGATCAATGCCAAAGTCACGAATAAATCGCCCATTAACGATCACAGATGTATATTTACGGCTTGCTCTAGTTAACTCTGGCAAGCTGACGTACCCACTTAACTTAAAGTCCGGATTTTCAGCACTAATCGGAATCATTTGCTTCATACTTCGATTGCCATAGATTCCAGCAATGACTTGTTGCATGTTGTTTCGACCCGAAGTCCGTAGGAGTTCGCGACCATTATGAGTCAAAGAAAAAGCAATTTCAGGATGGCTAAGAGCCAATCGATTGACAATATCAGATATCTTAGATAGTTCCGTAGATGGTGCCTTTAAATATTTTAGCCGGTTAGGGGTATTAAAGAATAGATCAGAAACGACGACCGATGTCCCTCTTCGTGCCTGTGATGGCTCTATCTTTACAACCTTGCCACCATGAATTTTAATTTCAGACCCCTGTTCTCTACCATCCGAAGTCCTCATTTCCACATCAGAGACAGAGGCAATACTAGGCAAAGCTTCGCCACGAAATCCTAATGATTTAACTCGAAACAAATCACGTTTATTATTAATTTTACTCGTAGCAAAACGTCGAAACGCCAACTCAACTTGATCAGGAGCAATTCCAGATCCATTATCAATCACCTTAATCTTTTTAAGGCCATAATCAACCACTTCAATGTCAATTTTACTACTACTGGCATCAATTGAATTTTCAACTAGTTCTTTAACTACCGATGCTGGCCTCTCAACAACTTCTCCAGCCGAAATTTGATCGGAAAGAATTGTCGGTAATTGATGAATGTCGGACACAATATCACCACCTTAATTTTCTAACTTAGTTTTCCATTTATACACCAAATTCATAATCTGAATTGGAGTCTTACTCATAAGATCAGTATTCTCAATGTCCTCAATAATCTTACTTTTATTTTTATCTAATGACTTATCACTTTTGGGATCATCCACTTTAAACAATGCCATTTGTTCTGAATCATTTAAATCAATTGAACTAGATGGCGTGGTAGATGCTGGGTTATCCTTATGAACGGGACTTTGAGCTTGAGTAGCATGATTATCATTACTTTTTTGTTGCTCATCATCTTCTAGCTTTAAAAGAACCGTGCTAGCCCGCTTCAACAACTGATCAGGAAGGCCAGCTAACTTAGCAACATTAATCCCATAGGAACGATCGGCTGGTCCATTCATAATTTTATGAAGAAAAACCAGGTTGCCATCTTTTTCGACTGCCCCAACGTGAACGTTCTTTAAATGTTTTAACTCTTGATCTAATTCGGTTAATTCATGGTAATGAGTCGAAAATAGTGTTTTAGCACCAATATTATCATGAATATACTCAATGATAGATTGTGCAAGTGCCATGCCATCATATGTGGAAGTTCCTCGTCCAATTTCGTCAAACAAAATCAATGAATTAGCGGAAGCATGTTTCAAGGCTTCATTGGCTTCCCTCATCTCCACCATAAACGTACTTTTACCCGAAATAAGGTCATCGGCAGCACCAATTCGAGTGAAAATTTGATCGAATATGGGCATCTCGGCTGCATCAGCTGGAACAAAACACCCCATTTGTGCCAGGATTACAATTAGAGCTAGCTGTCTCATGTATGTGCTTTTACCGGACATGTTCGGACCAGTAATTAATAATTCAGAAATATCTGGATTCATTATCACATCATTTGGAACATAACTTTGAGCCCCCATCACACGCTCCACAACGGGATGACGTCCTGCTTTAATGTTCAAATCATGACCATTATTAAACTTGGGCTTTACAAATTGATACTTCTCAGAAATAGTCGCAAAGCTCTGCAAAACGTCTAAACGTGAAATCCCACTCGCTAACTTCTGAATTCGCGGAATCTGCTTTTTAATCTTATCTCTGACCTGTGTAAAAATTTCATATTCTAAACTTTTAGATTTCTCTTCTGCTTCTAAAATAATCGATTCTTTTTCTTTTAGTTCTGGTGTTGAAAAACGTTCCGCATTGGTAAGTGTCTGAAGACGTTCATACCTACTATCATCAAGTTTACCAAGATTACCTTTCGATACCTCAATATAGTAGCCAAATACTCGATTATAACCAATCTTGAGGTTATGGATCCCAGTTTCCTGACGCTCTTTAGCTTCCATATCAGCTAACCATTTTTTACCATTTTTCATGGCATCCCGATACCGATCAAGTTGTTTATTATAACCATTTCTAATGACTCCACCATCCGTGACAGAAATTGGGGGTTCTGAAACGATGGCGTCTTTTATTAATTCATACACATCATTAACATCATCGAGTTTTTGATAAATTTCATCAAACTCTGGAGTATCTAGGTCATTTAAAACATGCTTAATTTTGGGAATTTGTTCAAGTGAAGTCTCCAGCTGAATCAAGTCTCTACCGTTTACTCCGCCAAATGAAATTCGTCCAGAAAGTCGCTCTAAATCATAAACTTTAATCAAATTGTCGGAAAGCTCACTCCGCTCATAATAATTATCTAAGAGCGTCCCAACTAGATTCTGGCGTTGCTCAATCTCTTTTTGATTAATTAGCGGCCGCTCTAACCATTGCTTAAGTTTTCTACCACCCATTGCCGTTTTAGTATCGTCAACGATCCATAGCAACGTGCCACTCTTTTTGCCGGTCCTAATGTTTTTAGTTAGTTCCAGATTATATCGCGAATTATGATCAATTTTCAAAAAAGAACTTGGCTCATATCTAACTGCTGGTTGAATATGAGATAAACTACGCTTTTGTGTGTCCGAAATATAAGTTAATAACATTTTAAGGGAGTCAATTAGCGTTGGATCATCAATATTAGTAATGACATTTGACCCCACCTCAGAAGTTTGATTCTCTTTTGAAATAAGAACACCGATTTCCTTTAGTTGATGAATCAAATTATCATCGATCGAGTCGTTAACTACAATCTCTTTTGAATTAAGATTAATCACTTCGTTTAAGACAGCTTCATCGCTTGCTAACAAGCTAACCTTTAACTCACCTGTAGAAAGATCAATGTAAGAAAATCCAAAAGAATGCTCATCTTTATTATAAGTAACCGCGGTTAAGTAGTTGTTGACCTTGGCATTTTCGGCATTGGCATCAGTTTGAGTTCCAGGCGTAATTAGCTGAATAACATCCCGATCTACCATTCCCTTAGCAGTCCGAGGGTCTTCCATCTGTTCACAAATTGCTACCTTGTATCCCTTATCTACTAAGGTATCAATGTAATTTTGAACGGATTGATGAGGAACGCCACACATCGGAATGGGATTATCTGACTTCCTACTTCGTTTGGTTAAAGTTAACTCCAACAATTGCGCACCCTTAATAGCATCCTCGTTAAACAATTCATAAAAATCGCCAATTCGATAAAACAAAAAAGCATCAGGATATTGATCCTTAACTTTTTGATATTGTTGCATCATTGGCGTAGCTTGTTTTGATTTTGCCATTAACATCGCTCCTCTTTAAAATTCTTGATATGGGTGATCCTTGTTGATTAAAATATTCTTAATTTTTTTAGCTTTGCCAGACTGGTTATCGACATCAATGTAGCAACCTGACAACACTGCTGCGCCAGTCTCTTGAACCTCAAACCGATTAGGGCGTGCCGTCATAAACTTATTAATAACGGGTTCAAACTTCATTCCAATCACTCCATCATCTGGTCCAGTCATCCCTGCATCAGTTAAAAAGGCCGTCCCACTTGGTAAGATTTGCCCATCACTAGTCTGCACGTGGGTATGGGTACCCACTAATGCGGAGATTTTCCCATCCAAATGAAGCGCCATGGCCTTCTTTTCACTAGTAGTTTCGGCATGAAAATCCACAAAGATGATATTAAACCCATTGGTATGTAGCTTATCAAGAAGCGCATCCACTTTACTAAATGGATCATCAATTTCATCCATAAACACGCGACCTTGAAGGTTAATCACAGCTACCTTACTACCATTAACGTTCATTTCTATGTAGCCCTTTCCTGGGACATCTTTTCCAGGATAGTTAAGGGGACGAATTAAATTTTGAGTTTGATTAATAAAATCAAAAATTTCTGGATTATTCCAGGCATGATTCCCCAAAGTAATCACGTCTGCTCCAGCATGCATAATTTTTAAATAAAGGTCATGATTAATCCCACGTCCAACCTTTGTTGCATTTTCGCCATTCACAATGGTTACCTGTGGTTTTAAGTCATGTTTTAGCAAGGGTAAATATTTTTCTACCGTTGCCACCCCAATATTGCCAACCGTGTCACCTAAAAATAAAAATCGCATATCCGCTCTCCATCTTCTACTGTAATACCCTTATTTTACACTGATAAATCAAAATAAAAAAGACCAGGATAATCTCTGATCTTTTACTTGGCATATTCAACTGAGCGGACTTCCCGAATCACATCTACCTTGACATGACCAGGATGATTCATTTCCTTTTCAATCTTATCTTTAATATCTCTGGCAAGTACAATTGCTTCTGTGTCAGAAATCTTTTCGGGTTTGGCAATCACTCTAATTTCGCGACCCGCCTGAACAGCGTAACTCTTGGAAACCTCGTCAAAACTATTACTAATTTTTTCAAGTTTATCTAAACGATGAACGAAGCTTTCAAGTGAATCACTCTTTGCACCAGGTCGTGCCATTGAAATCTTATCGGCAACATCAACTAATTCTGAAATCATATAATGTGGCTCACTTTTTTGACCACCTAACTGAATTGTATCAATTACTTCTGGGCTCTCACCATATTTCTTTGCAATATCAATCCCAGCATCAACGTATGAAACATCAGTTCCACTATTTGACGACAGACCAATCTCACGCAACAATCCCGCTCTTTTCGCTAATGTAACATCTTCACCTAACTCAGCAGCAAACACTCCCGCCAATTTTGCTACTTGAATGGAGCGTGATAAAACATTTTGTCCATATGAAATTTTATATTTCAATTGACCAATTAATTTAATCAAATCAGGGTTCATTGAATGAATCCCTAAATCAAAGACAACGTTTTCCCCAGTCTCTTGAATTTGAGCATCGAGTTCTTTTTTACTCTTCTCAACCATTTCTTCAATACGTGCTGGATGAATCCTTCCGTCTTTAATCAACTTTTCAAGTGCCATTTTGGCGACTTCACGTCGAACTGGATTAAAACCACTTAAAACCACCGCATTGGGAGTATCATCAATAATTAGATCAATCCCAGTCAATGATTCAAAGGTTCTAATGTTTCGACCCTCACGTCCAATGATTCTACCTTTCATATCATCATTGGGTAAAGTTACTACAGACACAGTAGTCTCTGAGACAATATCAGCAGAACTCTGTTGAAGTGCTTCAACAATCAAGTTTTTAGCATCCTTAGCAGAAGCTTCTTTAGCAGCATCGTAACTCTCTTTAATCATTTGAGCACGGGTATCAGCCAATTCTTGCTTAGTCTCATCAATTACCATCGTACGAGCTTCCTCTTTAGTTAAATTAGAAACTCTGGCAACTTCCTGTTGCCGTTTTTCAATAAGTGAATCTGCTTTTTGTTGTTTCTTTGTCAGTTCTTGCTTTTCTTTTTCAAGTTTTTCTTCTTGCCGTTCCAAAGAATTATCACGTTTCTCAAACGCACTATCCTTTCGATCAAGCGTTTCTTCACGTTTCAACAAACGATCTTCTTGTTTTTGAACTTCAAGACGACGCTTTTTCAACTCTTTTTCTACTTGAAGTCGATAAGCATTCCCCTTCTCTTTTGCCTCTAAACTAGCTTCTTTAAGCGAGTTCTCAGCTTGCTTTTCAGCATCAGAAAGGATATCTTTTGCGCTTTCATGAGCAGCATCTAACTTCTTCTCAGATACCTGCTTATAGGTGAACTGACCAATCAAAAAACCAACAACGACAGCGATAACAGCGGAAACAACTGTAACTATCATTTACATATGCCTCCGTATCACTAATAAAAAATTTATTTAAATAACTAGCATAAACGTTATTCACTTCTTAATTCTAAAGTTTAGAAAAATTAGTGTCAACTAGTATGTACAAAATAGGAGAACCAATATCCTCCTATTTTCACTTTAAATTATCATAAATCATTTTAAGACCGCATTTTGTAGCGTAATCACGAATTTCATTTCGATCCTTGCCAAAATTAAATTCACGGGTCTTAACCTCACCATCAGGTAATGAAATTCCTACCCAGAAATTCCCAGCAGGATGTCCTTCCAATTCATCAGGTCCAGCAACTCCAGTAAAAGAAACCGAAACGTCAGTATTGAGAATTGCTTTCGAATTTTTAGCCATCCAAACAGCCGTCTCAGATGAAACCACTCCATGCTTATCAATCACTTCGCTTGGAATGTGCAAGACATCCTCTTTCACTTTAACCGAATAAGTCACAAATCCACCTGGGAAAACCTCAGAGACACCTGAGACATCACCAAGCCGACTCTGAAACATCCCAGCAGTAAGTGATTCTGCCGCAGTGATCGACAATGCTTTCTTTTTAAGGATATTAACAGCTACTTTAGCCAATGAGTTGTCATCACCAAAACCATAGAAATATTTCCCTACAATTGAGTTTACTTTAAAGATCATTTCATCAATTAAATGATCGACATCTGATTTTTTCTTTCCGCTCGCAGTAATTCTTAGGGTAACTTCATTTCGCTTGGCGTACGTTGCTAAAGTTGGATTCGTTTGATGAGAAATCAAGGGCTTTAATTGGTCCTCAAGTTCTGTTTCACCAATTCCAAAGAAACGCATTACTTTGGAAGCAATAACGGGATTACCACTAGCTAATTTAGTCAAAATTGGAAGTGCATATTTAGTAAACATGTGTTGCATCTCAACTGGTGGTCCCGGTAAAACCAAGTAATCACAGTTTTTAGTCCTTAAAAACATACCAACGGCAAAGCCATTATCGTTTGGTAATACAGTCGCACCGTGGATATATTCAGCTTGAATATCAGCATTTTGAGGCTTTTCCATTGGATAATTTTTATGAAAATGATTAATTTTTTCCAGTGCTTTTTGATCCGTATCTAGCCCAAGACCCAAATGCTTAGCTAGCACAATCTTAGTAATGTCATCTTCGGTAGGACCTAACCCACCTGTTAAAACCACTAAGTTGCTTCGACTTTCAGCAAGCTTTATAACAGCTTCTAACCGTTTGTAATTATCTCCAACGGTGTCTTGAAAGTAAACATCAATTCCTAAATTTGCCAGATGACGCGCAATAAAGGGCGCACTGGTGTCAGTAATTTCACCAAGGAGAATTTCCGTCCCAACTGATATTATTTCAGCATTCATCAAACCACTCCTAACTGTATTAATTAAAATGAATCAGAAAAAACTTTTCGGTTCTTGTAAAAGTACTCAATACCAGAGTAAATGGTAAAGAATAAGCAGATGTATAAACAGATTTGGCCCATCGGAAGATTAATGTTATTAAATAATGCATTATTTAATAACAGAATAATAATCGCAATCATCTGGAAAAAGGTTTTAATCTTGCCTGGCCACGCAGCCGCAACAACTTCACCATCATTTTCAACAACAATTAAACGTAAACCAGTCACGGCTAATTCACGACAAACAATGATAGCCGCAATCCAACTAGCAACACTGCCAAGACCAACTAAGACAATGAAGGCACACATTACCAACATCTTATCCGCTAACGGGTCAGCGAATTTCCCAAAATTAGTCACTAGGTGTTGTCTTCTCGCAATTTGACCATCCAAAAAGTCCGTTAACGCTGCCACAATGAATACCACGGTAGCTAAAACCTGTGTAACTGGAATCATGGTTCCCACGATCATCACGCTGCCAAGATCCATTGGCACAACCAGTAAAATTAAAAATATTGGTATTAAAATTATTCTAAATAAAGTTAATTTATTTGGTAAGTTCAAAAGTTTATCCTCCTGAGGTTAAACGCTAAAATAACGACCTGCTATCTTTAACAGATCGTTATTTAGGTTTGGGTTAAAGTTTATTTGTAATTTTAAAAGTGACATTTCTAACTTGAGCATTCCCATTGTTAGCGGGCTTCTCTAAATTAGCTTTTTGACCGTTAATCGTGATGTCAGTAGCGGGGGCATTGCCGAGGTTAACATTAAATTCTTTCGTGTTAGCAGGAATGGTGACATCATGAGTCTGGTTGGGATTTAAAGTTCCCTGCCAAACCTGTGATCCATTAACCGAAACAGCTGACCAAGACTTGGCATTTCCCTTTAAAGTGACCTTTGTTTCTTTTTCATTGGTTTTAACATTGTACTCGTTCTCATTAGCACCCTTAGCAATCTGGGTTCCTTGGTTATTCTGATTCTTTGTTTTGGCCTCTTTGGCCTTATCCTGAGCGGCCTTCTTCGAACGCGAGCTGGCCATCGAACTTGAACTATCCGAAGATACGGAAACAGACGTTGTACTTGAAGTAGTATCTGAATTGTGATGAGCTAACTTTCCGGCTCCAACCCAGATGACGCCAATGATAATAATCACAATGACCACAATTCCAACAATCGGAATTAGTTTCTTCACACCAGATCCTGAAGGGCCTGATTCTGGACTCGTTGAGTGATGTCTAACAGAACGTTGTTTGGGCATCTCAGACTGAACTGGTTGAGGATTTTCCTTAATGTTATTTTGACCCTCACCGTTATCGTCCTCAGAAGAGCCAAACTTTTCTCCACCAGGAAGCTCGGAGTCATATTTTTGAATAAACTCGCTTCCGTTTAAACCAACTGCATCTGCAAACTGTTTAACAAAAGCACGAACGTAAAAATCACCAGGCAGTGCCTTAAAGTCATCTTGTTCAATTGCTTCTAAATAACGTTTTTGAATTTTAGTTTTCTTTTGAACGTCATCAATTGAAATTCCTGAGTCAACTCTAGCCTTACGCAATAATTGACCAATGTTTACACTTTTTTGATTTTTTTCTTCTTTATCCATATGTAAAACCCCATCATTTTAGATTTCATTGTCAGTATATCACAACGCGTTACCTTAAAAAAAGATATACATTAGGAAATAACCTTCAAAGTTGTTTTATTAAAGTCAAAGAATTTACTAGCAAAATCAATTACCTCATGAACGGAAAGTTGGTTTAAGATTTGAACTTCATCAAAAAGATTGATATATCCATTTAGTGGATCTCCCATTTGATTCGCAATAGCCGAGTTGGAATTCATAAGTGAAATATACTGTCCAATTTCTTCTCGTTTAATTAAGTTAAAAATCTTAGACAATTTTGCGTCGTCATTTAATCCATTCTTAATTTCACGTTCAACGGCTTTTCGAAACTCTTCTGGACGATTTGAATCCTCTACAAAGATCACAAATTGATAACCATCTTCTAGATCAAAGTCATAACCAAACGAATCATTTATGATCTCCTTGGAATAGAGTTTTTGATATGGCTCAGCATCTTCAGAAAAAATCATCGACAAAAACAATCCCAGTGATAATTCGTTTTTAGTGAATTGGACCCCACTACTAATCTCGTCAGGTCCTCTAAATCCAACCGCAACTTTCCCTGTTGTCAAATTCATAGTAGTATGCTCATCTGATATAATCGAGCTTTTCTTAATGGCATCGTTCGTTTGCCGCTTCAAGGTTAAAATCTCAGATTGACTAATTGAGGGAATGGTTCTTTCAAGTCTTTCAATCCTTTCAATCGCATCACTCTCGTTGACATTTCCAACGAGCATTAAATCCATATTGTTTGGAACATAATACTGGTTATACATTGCATACAAGTCTTCTGTCGTAATTTTGGCAATTGAATCAATTGTGCCCGCAATATCATGATCAAGTGGAGAGTTATGATACATATTTCCGATCGTATCAAAATAAATTCTAGAACCGGGATCATCTTGATACATCATAATTTCCTGTCCAATGATGCCCTGCTCTTTTTGAACTTTTTTTTCGTCAAAATACGGATGCTGAACCAAGTCAACTAAAACATCTAAATTATCACCAACATGATTAGTTGTATTGAAAAGATAACTGGTTTGATCAAAACTCGTAAACGCATTTGAATCCGATCCAAATTTGCCAAACTGATCACTTGAATCATAATTTTGTTTATCAAACATTTTATGTTCCAAAAAATGAGCAATTCCGAGCGGCATCTTTCGGGATCGTTTATTTTCCAAAATCAAATTATTAATTGCACCAAAATGAACGTTTAAAATGCCGTAGGTTGAATGAAAGCCTGGCTTAGAGTCAATAAATACTTTCATTCCGTTATCTAATTGATAGCGGTAAACCGTTTCATTTAGCTTGTCATACTTAATTTCAACCATTATTAATTCCTTCCAATAAAAATTTAGCCCGCAATTTAAACTTCGAAGCTACTTGACTTACATCGTCACTGGTAACCCCTCTAACTCTATTAATCCATTGACTGGGGCTCAAATCGATCCCATATAGTTCATTAATAAAATCACCATTAAGCGTTCGGCGTTGGCTATCAAATTTAGAATAATATCCATCAATCAATGCTGATTTAATGTCTAAAAATCGCTGATCCAAATACTCTTGTTTCTGAATCAAACTAACTTGCTCACCAATTAACTGGCTAACTTGATCCACGTCCACCGCGTTAATGCCACTTTCAATTAACACATACCCCAAAGTAGAATTATAATTACTCGAAATGTAATATGCTAAGCTATGTTTTTCACGAATATTGTGAAACATTAATGATTGTTGGGCTCCCCCAAGCAAAGCATTAAAAACAATTGCTGCGTAATAGTCATCATCATTTACGAAAATAGGAAAATCAAAAGCTAAATCAAACTTGGATTGTTCTCCATTAATTTTTTCAACCTGAGTCCTGATCGGTAAGGGGCTAAAATTGCGATTCATTGACTCATTAAATTCCCTTCTGGGTAAAAACGGTAGATGCGTCTCAATCATCTGAGTTTGTTTCTCCGAAAGATCGCCTAAAATCGAAATATAAATCTCGTTGTTTTTAAGAAGGTTCCCCCACTCTTTCACAACGGCTGCATTTTCTAAGTTTTTAATTTGCTCCTGATTTCCAATGATTGAATTGGCATAATTGGGTTGGTCGGAAAAGTAAAGCTCTCGAGCTCTCTTCGCTGCATAATAACGATGGTCATCATTAAGAGAATCTAGATACTGAATTAAATTTTTTCGTTGAATTTCAAATTGTTCATTGACGTAATGCTCACCATTAAGGTTGGGATGAAAAATAACTTCTGAAAGAAAAGTTAACGCATCGTCAAAAACATCAGAATTATCCAACGTAAATTCATCATTAACAAAGCTCATAACCACTCTCAACACACTGCGATTGCCAACTTTAAACACATTCGTGCCAAAACTGGCACCAAATAGTTCGGAAAGTCTTCTAGCCAACTTTAATTTTGAATCGTACTTGTGACTATAATTTTCCATCATTTCAGAAATCATGGTTCTAGCAGAATAATCTGCATAGTTTAACGGGGCAACAAAGTCAATTGTGATCGCTGTTGTTTTGAATTTATTACTCTCATGAACATTTAAATGAACCCCATCTGTGATTGTTTTTTTCAAACTAATTCCTCCAAAATAAAAAGCTCCCATAGAAAGAATTCTAAGAGAACTTTATCAATTAGTATAACTAATTCTTTGTAAATACGTGTTTGAATTTAGACCAAAAACCTTTTTTCTGTGGCTTAATTTTCATCAATGGAACGGTTTCTCCAAGCAAGCGTCGTGCGATGTTACGATAAGCCGTTGATGCAGGATCATCAGTATCTAAAACTACTGGTTCGCCATGATTTGAAGTAGTAATTACCTTATCATCATCAACTACAACTCCAAGTAAACTAATTCCCAGGTGATGGGTAATTTCGTCAATATCCATTACATCGCCATTGTCCATCATACTTGGTCGAACTCGATTAATAACCAACCTTGGAGCTTCTTTTAAAGGATGCTTCCCTAATAGCCCTACAATTCGATCTGCATCTCGAACTGCAGAAATTTCCGGTGTGGTAACCACAATGGCACTATCTGCCCCAGCAACAGAATTGAGAAACCCTTGTTCAATTCCTGCCGGACAATCAATCAACACGAAATCAAATTGTGGCTTTAATTCATCAACAATATCTTTAACTTGGTCCTCTTTTAAGGCCGATTTATCTGTATTTTGAGCGGCTGGTAATAAGTATAAATTATCGTCAAAGCGTTTATCCTTTACCAATGCTTTTTGCAGTGGAACCCGTCCATTGGCAACGTCAACGATGTCATACATAATTCGATTATCTAGTCCAAGAACCACGTCAAGGTTTCTAAGGCCGATATCCAAATCCATCAAACAGACGCGCTTCCCCATTAAGGCTAAAGCAGTCCCGATGTTAGCTGAAGTAGTTGTTTTACCAACTCCACCCTTTCCAGAGGTAATAACGATTGCTTTTCCCATTATTCGGTTCCTCCTATTCGATTATAAAACTTCGGACTAATGTCTTTAATCTGATCTAAATTGCCATACTCGATAGTATGTAAGTCATTAATGTAAATAACAGTACGGCTGTTTTCAGAAATTCTATTCTTATTATCGCTGACGATATCAAACTGTTCTCCGATCCGAACCTGCTGGGCATCGTTTAAGTTGCCAATTACAATGGCCTCTTCATCGTTCGGAAATCCAGCGTGCACAATTCCTCTCACATATCCTAAATTATAAACGTTACCGCCCGCAAGTAATTTACCTCCCTCATGAATGGCACCAAAAAAAAGGACGTCGCCCTTGGCTGTAATCTCTTCACCATTTCTGATGGTTCTCCCAATGACGGAAACCTTATTTAAGTCCCGGATTCGGTATGCTTCTGATGTAGTAACTACATCAGCCATAAATCGCCTGATACTCATCCTTGGATATTTAGAAACAATCTCCCTTAACGTTTGCTTTTGCGCTCCAGTGAGAATCCGATTCCCGGTAAAAACATCAAAAGAAAATTGTTTAGCATTCCCTAATTCTTTTCCACTACTAAGTTGTTCCATCAAGTTCTTGAATTCATTAATGTCACTATCAAAACTACTGGTATCAGAAATATTAATTTCATAACCATTTTGAGTACCCTTTAAAACTACATTTTCCATACAGTCAATGCTCCTAGTTTAACTAAAATAATTGAAAAGTGCCCTGATTGGGAGATACAGAATTACAAATAAGATCAGGTTCAACACTAACGTTGGCCCTAAAGTATAAATCAATAACTGTACACCACTAAGAGAGGCAATATGTGCAATTCGGTCACCTAAGTAGCTCAAAATAAATACCACCAAAACATCCCCAACATAAAGTAGAGATGAAGTGACCATGTTTTCACGCACAAATTTTAAAACCATTCGATTAACATAAACCACCAGCGGAAATGCAAACGTAAAGATCCCAATAATTCCAACGTAATAAATATCATAAACGATTCCAATTCCTAAGGCCCACCAGCCCATGTGTAATTTCTCATGGCGCGCAAAAAGAGTGGCCATTACCAACCACAATAAGGTTAAGTAAGGTACCATTGAAAATTTGCCAAAAAGTACTGGTGAAAAAAGTTTAGAAATCGTTCCTTCCAGTAGAAATGAAATGACCAACCCAATTGGATATAAGAACTTTAACCGGGAAGGACGTCTCATTGGACTTCCTCTTCTAATCCTTCTTGCCAATTACGGTCACCGCCTCAATATCATCCATGTTTGCAGCTGGTTTAATGTTGACTTTTTCAGAAATACCATCACTATTTTGTTTAGTTCCAGCAACTTTTCCGACATAAAGTCCCTTAGGAGTCACGCCACCAAGACCATTAGTCATAACTTTCGTCCCAGTCTTGATCTTGTCTTGATTAGTAACACTTCCCATTACCAACTCATTAGTATCACGATTATAACCGTCAATTAATCCATTAACGACTTTCTTTTCTCCTTGAACCTGAACCGCAAAACGACTAGCAGTATCACTTTTGTCGGTGATTAGTTCGACTTTACTGTTGGTCTTATTAACTTCAGCAACCCGACCAACTAATCCAGAATTAACAATTACAGACATGTTCTTTTGAACTCCTGCAGCCGATCCCTTATTAATGATCAGTTGATTTTGCCATGAGGATGGCGTCCGAGTAATTACGCTAGCATTAATCGCCTTGTAGTCCGTGGGAGTCCCCTTGATATTTAACTGTTGTCTTAATTTTTCATTTTCATTTTCCAGTGCTTGATTTTTAACTTGAGTTTGAGCTAATTGTTCAACCTGACCCTTTAAATGATTATTTTCCTGATAAGTATTTAACAAATTATCAGTGGCACCAAACAATGAGCCAACGCCATTGGCAGGAATACTAACAATTCGATCGCCAAATCCAACAACATCATTTCCAACTTGTTGAATCAATGGAGGAGTAGCACGATTTTTTCGCACTGCCACTGACCCACTAATCAAACCTAAGCCAATAATTAAGCAAACGACAATGATTACTAGCTTTCGACTTGAAAAAAACTTGTGCATAATAATCCTCCGTACGTGCTTAAAATAAATAAGCGGGAATTCATCCCCGCTTATCCAATTTATTTTCTATTCATTGCCTCAATACTTTTAAGCGATTCACCGGTTCCAATTGCTACACAATCCATCGGATCTTTGGCAATTGTCACAGGAACTTGAGTGGCATCTGATACTACTTCTGGGAGATTTTTGAGTAGAGCACCGCCACCGGTAAGAACAATTCCATGATCAATCACATCAGCAGAAATTTCAGGAGATGTCTCTTCTAGAGTTTCTTTAATCGTAGTGATGATCTCAAGAATGTCTTCGTGCATTGCAGAAGCCACATCCTCCGCAGTTACTTCAACTGACTTAGGAAGGCCGGTCAATAAGTCTCTTCCACGAACGGTTTCATCATTCATGTCCTTTGCGGCACCAATTGATGCAGAACCAATGGTGCATTTCAAATGCTCTGCAGTTGGTTCACCAATTAGCACATTATAATTTTTTCTGATAAAGGTAACGATCACTTCGTTCAACTTATCACCAGCCATTCTCACCGAACGTGATGATACGATTCCACCAAGAGAAATAGTAGCGACGTCGGTAGTTCCACCACCAATGTCAACAACCATGCTTCCAGTTGGATCCATAACTGGTAGACCGGCACCAATTGCAGCAGCAAATGGTTCTTCGATTACATAAGCATCCTTTGCTCCAGCAACTCGAGTAGCATCAATTACGGCACGCTTTTCCACAGCAGTGATACCACTTGGAACACAAACCATTACATAAGGCTTACCACCGTGGCTTCCCAATGCTTTATCGATATAATATTTCATCATGGTCACAGTAGTATCATAATCAGCAATTACACCGTCTTTCATTGGACGAATAGCTTCAATGCTGGCAGGCGTTCTACCAATCATAGATTCGGCTTGTTGACCAACAGCAACAATCTCGCCAGTTTTTGTATTTTTAGCAACCACAGAGGGTTCTCGTAAAACGATTCCTTTTCCATCAACATAAACAATGGTATTAGCGGTTCCTAAATCGATTCCGATGTTTTTTGTACCTAATCCGAACAATTTATTCATCCCTTCAATTTTAAGTTTTAATTTTTAAGTAATTACTTTGATAAGACTAGTATATCATACTGCATTTATATCAGTCAGAAATATAAGGCCAAAATTAGTTACTTAAGTTTTTCTTCATTTTCTTTAATATATTTTCTAACTTCCGAGATAAATAACAGCGATCCAGTAACCAAAATTAACTGATTATCATTTTTACTGTCACGGACCTTTTTTACCGATTTGTTCAGTGCTTTATGCCAATCGCTAACTAATGAAACATTAGGAAAGTTATTGATATCAAGTTTAGAAAAGTCAGCACTTGCCCGCTTTTCTCCCGCAGAAAACCGTGTCAAAATAACGTCACTATTAGACAAAGACTTAACAATTTTTAGCATTTCTGGATACTGTTTGTCAGCGAAAACCCCCATCACAATTGTAAGATGAGAATTTCTCCACTTACTACTTCTAAAACGAAGCGACGACAAAAGGCTCTGAATTGCTGGGACATTATGTGCCCCATCAATCATAATCGTGGGATCATTATTAATTACTTCCATCCTTCCAATCCATTTTGTTGAACTAATTCCCGCTTTGACCGAAGAAATCATGGATGGTTCTGTCATATTTAAATAATTGAACGCATAAACCAAGAAAGCTTCAATCGCAATCGCAGCATCTTCCATTTCAAAGCTTCCAATTTGTCTCATTGAAATGTTATCAATGTTCAAATGATCACTTGAAAAATTAAAATGATTTTGATTTATCGGCACGAATTGATAATCACGCTTTAATTCCCAAATCGGACTATCTAATTTTATAGCTGCTCGTTCAATCACCTTTCTCGGACCTGCTTTGATCCCTCCAATCACACATGGACGGTTTTTGCGAATAATTCCAGCCTTATTATCCGCAATTTTTTCTTCCGAATCACCAAGCAGTGCCATGTGATCCATCCCAATGGTAGTAATAATTGACATTTTGGAATTAACCACGTTGGTGGAATCGGATCTTCCTCCAATTCCGGCCTCTACAATCACAACGTCAACGGGATGATCACGGAAATAGATGAACATCATAGCGCAAATGATTTCAAATTCAGAGGGACCTAAATCAGGATCATTCTTATCAATTTCATCGACAATCGGCTTAATTTCACGCACCAACTCTAAAATTTCATCATCTGAAATTGGTTGATTATTCACACTGATCCGCTCGTTGAACTTAATCATAAATGGTGAAGTAAAGGTTCCAACTGAGAGTCCAGAAGCCATTAACATGTTACTTAAATAAGCAACACATGAGCCCTTTCCATTAGTTCCCGCTACGTGAATGCAGCTTAGCGTTTTTTCTGGAAAATCCAATTTCTTCATAAAGTGATCCATCCGCTTTGTAGGTGGTTCTTTTTTAATTCGTGGTCTACCATGGATATACTTTAATGCTGCACTGTAACTATCAATCACCATTCCACTCCTCTAAAAAGAAGGCTCAGCTGTTTAGCTGAGCCTCGTCTTTTACTTATTTAAAGCATCGATTACATCTTTAAGTCGGATTTTAACGGCTTTAAGTTTAGCCTCATTGTCGGTTTGCTTTTCCTTTTGCTCGTTGACAACTGCCTCCGGAGCATTGTCTACAAACTTTTTATTAGCTAGTTTTTTCTGTGCTCGTTTGACTTCCGATTCAAATTTTTGGACTTCTTTTTGTAGCCGTTCTTTTTCATCATTGAGGTCAACCAGTTCATCCAGTGGGATGCTGATCTCAGCATCAGTAATTATCGATGTCATAGCCAATTTAGGAATATTAATGTCAGAACCAATCTCTAACTTATCAGGGTGACCAAATCGTTCAATGTAGTCACTGTTATCTTCTAGTACCCTTTTCAAATCGGAATTCTTAGTTTTAACTAGAATGTCAACTGGACTAGATAGTGGTGCATTAACCTCCGAACGGATATTTCTGACTGCTTTAATAACGTCAATCAGATGATTCATATTTGATTCTGCTTTTTTATCATCAAACTCATCATGAGTTACTGGATACTCAGCTACCACCAATGATTCACCAACGTGCGGCATTGAAAGCCAAATTTTTTCAGTAACAAATGGCATAACTGGTTGGAGTAATCGCAAAATTTGATCCAAAACGTAAGCTAGGATATTTCGCGTGTTTTGTTTGGCTTTTTCATCTGAGCCAGTCAAAATTTCCTTACTCATTTCAATGTACCAATCACAAAAATCATTCCAAATAAAATCATAAAGTGAACGGTTGGCTTCACCAAAGTTAAACTTGTCATATTCTTCGGTAACACGATTAACAACAGAGTTTAATTTCGAAAGAATCCATCGATCGGATAAGTTCCATTCTGATTGAGCTGGTAACTCTGGTTTAGACATATCACCTAAATTCATGATGACATAACGACTGGCATTCCAAATCTTATTGACAAAATTCCAGGCTGATTCAACCTTACTATAACTAAACTTCATGTCCTGTCCAGGCGTTGTTCCAGTTGAAAGACACCATCTCAAGGCATCGGCTCCGTACTGATCAATAACATCCATTGGATCAATCCCGTTACCTAAAGACTTACTCATCTTAACCCCATGTTCATCACGAATTAAACCATGTAACAGCACGTTTTTAAATGGACGCTTACCGGTAAAATGTAAACTTTGAAAAATCATTCTTGAGATCCAGAAGAATACCAGATCATAACCAGTTACAAGCGTGTTGGTAGGAAAATAGCGTTGATAATCTTTTGAGTCAGTATCAGGCCAACCAAGGGTTGTAAATGGCCATAAAGCTGATGAAAACCAGGTATCCAACACGTCTGGATCTTGCGTCCAGTTTTCGGGATCCTTAGGAGCGTTTTCGTCAACGTAAATCTTGCCAGTCTCATTATTGTACCAGGCAGGAATCCGATGTCCCCACCATAGTTGCCTTGAAATAACCCAATCATGAACGTTTTCCATCCATTGCATAAAGGTATGCTCAAATCGTTCTGGAATGAAACTAACCGCATCATTGGTCTTTTGATTCTTCATTGCCTTTTTGGCCAATGGTTTCATTTTTACAAACCATTGAGTCGAAAGGCGAGCTTCAACCTGAACCCCGGTTCTTTCAGAATGACCAACCGAGTGAACAATGGGATCAATTTTAATCATCAAGCCTTGATCTTCAAGGTCCTTGACCATTGCCTTTCGAGCATCAAAACGATCCATGCCTTCATACTTCCCAGCATTTTCGTTCATCGTAGCGTCTTTATTCATGGTATTAATCCGTTTTAAATCATGTCTGTTCCCAACTTTAAAATCATTAGGATCGTGGGCTGGCGTAATCTTAACCATTCCAGTCCCAAATTCAGGATCAACGTACTGATCGGTAATAATCGGAATGGTCCGATTTACGAGTGGAACAACCACTTTTTTACCCACTAAATCTTTATAACGATCATCACTTGGGTTCACTGCGACAGCAGTATCACCCATCATAGTCTCAGGACGAGTTGTAGCGATTTCAATGTAATTCTTTCCATTAAATTTCGTATCATCAGCAAACGGATACTTAACGTGATAGAAAGCGCCTTTATCATCTTTGTGAATAACTTCAATATCAGATAAAGCAGTCCGAGCCTTTGGATCCCAATTAATAATGTATTCACCACGGTAAATTAACCCTTGATTATACAAGTCAACAAATACTTTCCTGACGGCTTTTGACAAACCATCATCCAACGTAAAGCGTTCACGACTGTAATCAAGTGATAACCCCAGTTTGGCCCACTGTTTATGGATCGTATCAGCAAAGTCGTCTTTCCATTCCCAAACCTTATCGACAAATTTTTCACGACCCAAATCGTACCGCGAGATCCCCTTCTCGTTAAGCATGGCTTCAACTTTTGCTTGAGTTGCAATTCCCGCATGATCCATCCCAGGAATCCAAACTGTATCATAACCTTGCATCCGTTTCTGTCTAATTAACATGTCTTGAAGAGTGGTATTCCAGGCGTGACCCAAGTGAAGTTTACCGGTCACATTTGGCGGAGGTAAAACAATTGAATATGGTTTTGCCTTTTTATCCCCATTTGGCTTGAAAACATCCTCATCAAGCCATTTCTTATACATCCCTGCTTCAACTGAGTTGGGATCATATTTCGTTGACATATCTACTTCTTTTGCCATTTCTTCACCTCATTTTTAAAATAAAAAGCATCCGTCCAGAATAGGACGAATGCTCGCGGTACCACCTAAATTGAATTATTGCTAATTCCAACTTAACTAGATAACGGCTAGTACCGATTACATCTTAATTCATTCAACATAACTGCTCACAAGCAACAATGACAGTTTTAACGCATGGACTTTCCAGCACGTGTCCACTCTCTGCGCGTCATAACAACCAACCTCTTGATCAAAGCATTTAACATAATAAATATTACTCAATTTATAATCTTTAGTCAATCACATTAAAGTAATTCTGAAAAAACATCTTCATTAGCGTTCAAATAATCATCATTTGGGTGAATCTTACTGATCGTAATACCGTCAAAGGCTTCTTTCATTAAACCATCCACGTCAATGTTTCTTTCAAACTTTCTGGCTTTCTCCACGTCCGGCTTCGTTTTCGGTGCTGGTGGGGTAAAGATCGTACAGCAGTCCTCATAAGGAAGAATTGATAAATCATAGGTGTCAATTTGTTCAGCAATCTTAATAATCTCAGTCTTATCCAAAGAAAGCAACGGACGTAGAACTGGCAAATTAGTCACATCATTAATAGCTCGCATACTTTCTAAAGTCTGTGAAGCAACTTGTCCTAACGACTCACCGGTAAATACTCCATCACAATGACGTGCAATGGTAATTGCTGCGGCAATTCTCAACATCATCCGGCGCTGAACCGTCATCAAGTAACCCTCTGGAACTTTTTCTTTAATCTCTTCTTGAATCTTAGCAAATGGGACCTGGATAAAATCAACGGTTCCACCTAATGCCGAAAGTTTAGCCGTCAAATCCTTAGCTTTTGCTAGCGCTTGTTCACTAGTGTATGGAGGACTGTAGAAATGAATCATATCTAACTTTACCCCACGCTTCATGGCCATGTACGCCGCAACGGGTGAATCAATGCCTCCTGAAAGCATCATGGTACCACGTCCGCCAGTTCCAACTGGTAGTCCTAATGCTCCCTGAATCGTCTCACTTGATAAATAAATGCCAGACATTCTGACATCAATCTGTAAGTTAATGTCAGGTCTTTTCATTTGAGCTTTAATCCCATCCAAATGATCTAAGACATACCCGCCGACCTCATCATTTACTTGATAAGTATTTAGTGGATAATCTTTATTTTGACGGTTAGTTGAAATCTTAAATGTTTGACCACTCTGGAATTGATTCGAAATCATTGCGAGTGCCTTTTTCTGAATGTCTTCAATTGGGGTATTTTTTTCCAACTTAACAACTGGTGAAAAAGTCTCAATTCCAAAGACTTTTTTTAAGGCTGCCATCACTGGAGCTGCATCTTGACCATGCAAACTGACATGTAACCGATCCCGTTGGGCGTCAACGGTGACTCCATCAAACTGTTTTAAAACTTGCCTAATGTTATGTCCCAGCTGCCCAATAAAGACCCTGCGATTTTTTCCCTTTGTGGACAGTTCGCCGTAACGAACCATAATCTCACTATACTTCACACCCTCACTCCTTTACTATTCTTTAATGATTATCTAACTTAACTTTTTGAATTCTTCGTACAATTCATCAAATACTTGATTAAACTTATCAGCTTCATCTAAAGTATTTTTGTCTCCTAAGGAGATTCGAACGGCACTGCGAGCGATGCTTGGGTCTACTCCCATAGCATCTAAAGTTCCTGCCGTTTCCTCTTTTTTGGATGAACAAGCGCTCGTAGTAGAAATGTAAATCCCATGTTCTTCAAAGGCATGCACGATCGTTTCACCTTTCACTCCTTCAATTGCAAAGCAAAGAATGTGTGGAGCAAAGTGGTCTGATAAACCGGAGAAAGGATGAACCTTGTTGAACTTAGTAATATGAGCATAAATTCGTTCTCTGATCTTTTGTTCACGTGCAATGCTTTCAGATTCATGATCCGAAATGATTCTGAGTGCTTTAGCCATCCCTACTATTGCAGGCAGATTCTCAGTCCCACTCCGTTGCCCTCGTTCTTGGCCACCACCATCCATTAATGGAGCAATCTTACGACCGTTTTTCCCATATATCAAACCAATTCCTCTGGGAGCATGAAATTTATGCCCAGAAAATGTGACAAAATCAACTCGATCATTGAAAACCAAATCGTGTAGACCTTTACCAACAGCCTGGACGGCGTCAACATGAAAATGAATTTTGGGATATTGTTTTAAGACATCACTAATTTCATTGATGGGTTCAATAGCGCCCATCTCATTATTAACCGCCATGATTGACACCAAGATAGTATCCGGTCTAATAGCGGATTCTAAATCTTTTGCTGAAACTCGTCCCTCTTTATCAACTGGTAAATAAGTAACGTCAAATCCCAAATCTTCTAAAGCGTGCATTGAATTTTTCACCGCTGCATGTTCAACAGAAGAAGTGATGATATGCTTACCAAATTGATGTTTCTCTTTGGCGGTCCCCTTTATAACCCAATTGTCACCTTCAGTTCCTCCACTAGTAAAGTAGATTTCGTTAGGTTCTACTCCTAAAATTCTCGCAATTTGATTTCTTGATTGATTCAATAAATTAAACGATTGTTGACCAAAGTTATGAAGACTGGAAGGATTTCCCCAGATCTTTTCACTTACCTGATTATAGGTATCCAAAACCTGACTATCTACTTTAGTCGTCGCACTATTATCAAAGTAAATCATTTGGTACCCTCTCTTTCTAATTCGTCCAAATTACAACAAGATTTATTATACCAGCATTGAAACATAATAAAAACAAGCTGAATTGTTCCAACTCTAATTCAGCTTGTTCGTGCTTACTTTTGATTTTGTGAATCTTGCTTATTTTTGTAATAAGTATTTTCAATTCGCTTGTAGGATCCAGGATTGGCTTTATCAATCGCAGTGGCAATCGTTTCTAAGCTTTCAGGATACTTATATTCATCGTCAAACAGATGCTTAGCTTTTACCAGTGCTCTGTTAATCTCTGGATCAGAATTTCGATAACGATTGGCATATTGCATCACTTGCTCAGCAAGCGATGAGCTATCAATTAAATCATCAGTCTTCTCTTCAAGAGTATCCCGATCTGATTTAATCACGCTTAACTGTTTTTGAACATCATCCATACTAATCTTGACCTTATCCATCGTCCGATTAAGATCTTTAATCTCGTCAGCCACAATGCCAAAGTAGTCAATGTAATCCTGTGATATGCCCGGTAAATTCAACTCATCAATCTTACGCTGAATTCCATGAAGTTCCAAATCAAGATCATCTAAGACCTGATGGGCCTTCTGCTCTTCATCCTTAAAGTCAGCAACCGAATCATTAATGGCCCGTTGTTTCTTTTCAATCTCCGTTAATTGACTATCGCTACTAGTAACGTTGTCAAGGATGTGAGTATAAATGGCTTTCTTGTTGTCAATTGCCTCACGATCTTTTTTATAGGTAGCTTCAATTTCATCAATTTGTTTTCCTAAAGCATTGGCCTTATCAATCTCACCATGTTCTAGTGAGTAATTATGACTGAGTCGATCTAATTCATCGATTAAAACCTGATTTTGTTTTTTGGCGTGTTGGATATATTCTCCAGTTATCTTAAATCCTTTATCAACTTTTTTCTTAGCAATTAATTGCTTTTCCATTAAATCGTAAAGACGATCAATCTTGGTCTCAATCTCACTATCAGAATCCTTGGCCAATTTTAAATCAAGGTGAGCAATATTTTCAAGGTTATCGGAAACGGCTGTTCTTAATTCCTCTAAAGAGACGTCAAATTCATCATCAGCAAATTCATACCCACTTGCATTCATTTTAGAATGAGTTGAGCTAATCTCATCAATTTGATTTTTAAATTCTACATTATTAGTAGCATATAAATGAGGAATTTGTTGAACATCAGCTTCTAACTGATTAGTTGACTTATTTAAATCACCAAGAATTTTATCAGCCCTTTCGTGATCACCATTTTTTGATAGATTAGAAAAATCATCAAAGGTCCCTTCAATCGTCGACAACTGATTTTCAAGCGCATCAATTGCGGGCCCAAAGGAAGCATTCTTAGTAAGCAATTCTTTTCGAAGTTCCTTATAACGACCCTCTAGATCAGTAATGGCTTTCTTATGTTCAGAATTCAGCTGATTCATTTTAGCTAAAAACTGACGAATTACCTTTACATCATCTTCTGAGGTTTTAATTTGTTGTTCTGCATCTGAGCAAACTTCCCGTGTCTTAACAAAGTTAATTCCCTTTGCGTCACTTTTTACCGCTTCAACGTTATTTTTGACGGAAGGAAGTAAGTGATTAGTAACGTTATCAAAATCAGCTTGAGCACTATTAACGCTACTTAATGAATCACCAGTGAGGCCAATATCTTTCACCTTATTAATCTCATCTTGCAGATTCAAATCATTTAGGCGCTTAACGCGTTTTTCAATTGTTTCAGCAATTTTTAATAAATGGTGCTGATACATGACCACGGCACAATAAATTACAGCTACTACAACTAAAATTCCAATAATGACGTTAACCATTAAATACCCGTCCTTCAACAAATTAATTATGTATAAACTTTTCCTCGTTATTAAAGTAATTATATCATAAATGAGAAAAATTTATGATAGCATTCTGAGTTTTAAGATCATCAATTGCAACGTTGCATTGACTTTTAGGTGCTAATTTCATATAATTGGGCTTGTGTAAAATAATGCAGCAGTATGCGGTAAGCTCGTCAACATGTCCTTGCTACTTGTAGTTTAATTAGTAACCCACTGGCTGCTGAGGCGAAAGTTCAGAGGGATATGCACGAATACTAAGCGTACATCGTTATTTTACTCCAAATATTTTATTGGAGGATTCATTTATGTCAAGATATACAGGTCCAAGTTGGAGAATTTCTCGTCGTCTTGGAGTTTCTTTATCAGGTACTGGTAAAGAATTACAACGTCGTCCATATGCTCCAGGTGTTCACGGCCAAGGTCGTCGTCAAAAACTTTCAGAATATGGTGTTCAATTACGTGAAAAGCAAAAATTACGTTACATGTATGGTTTAACTGAACGTCAATTTTACTCATTGTTTAACCGCTCTGGTAAAATCCGTGAGGGTAAGCATGGTGATAACTTTGAAATTATGCTTGAAAGCCGTTTAGATAATATGGTTTACCGTTTAGGCTTAGCTACCACTAGACGACAAGCTAGACAATTAGTTAACCACGGTCATATTACCGTTGATGGCAAGCGGGTTGACATCCCTTCTTACGAAGTAAAGCCTGGTCAAGTGATCGGCGTTCGTGAAAAGGATAAGGACATGGGCATCATCAAAGAAGCTGTCGAATCAGTTGTGAGCCGCCCTGCTTATGTATCATTTGATGCTGATAAGCTTGAGGGTTCATTGACTAGATATCCACAACCAGATGAATTAAATGCAGACATCGATACTTCATTAGTTGTTGAATACTACAACCGTTAAAATATTGTGTTTGTTAGATAAAAGGCGATCTCGATTGAGACCGCCTTTTTGTATCTCCAATTTCTTTAATGTTAAAATGTAGTAAATACTCAATAAGGAGCAAATATTATGACAGATGACAAAGGATCAGTTCAAAATCGACTTGATCAAGCAATGAGTGGAAACTCCCCTCAAATTAACCCAGATGAGCAACGAAAATACTTGGGAACTTTTCGAGAACGGGTCGACTTCGCCATTACGGTTTCTGAAGATAAAAACCAGAATGCAATCGATCAGTTAAGTAAAGAAATGAAACAACATCCCACTTATCAACTCTTCATTAACGGCAATATAGCTGAAGAACAGCAACAACCGTACATGAAGTTGGCTAGCCAAAATAACACTAAGTTCACTTTAAAAAATAACAGCGCTTATGGTACGATGCCTAATCAATACGCTGTGGTCTTAGTTGCACCTGACGCAATTAATAAAGACCATATTGATTTTGATCCTAGTAAGGTTAACGCCAAACATGATGACGATCAACCTAAAAAACATCAATCATGGTTCTCACGGTTATTTAAGTAGAAAGAAGCTATAAAATGCAAAAGCCCCTCGCCTACAGAATGAGGCCCACTAAAATTGAAGATATTGTTGGCCAACAGGATTTGGTTGGCAAGGGCAAGATTATTGATCGCATGGTAAAAGCTAAAATGCTTTCATCAATGATTTTATATGGGCCACCTGGCACCGGAAAAACCAGCATTGCAAGTGCAATTGCGGGTTCGACTAAATATGCTTTTCGGATGTTAAATGCAGCAACTGATACCAAAAAAGACCTTCAGGCGGTAGCTGAAGAAGCTAAAATGAGTGGAACGGTAGTGTTATTACTAGATGAAATCCATCGGTTAGATAAGACCAAGCAGGATTTTTTGTTACCACTACTAGAAAGTGGCCAAATTATTTTAATCGGGGCAACGACAGAAAATCCTTACATCAATATCAGCCCGGCCATTCGTTCTAGAACAGAAATATTTCAAGTTCATCCATTAACCAGTGATGACATAACCAAAGCTGTTAAGCGAGCACTAGTGGACAAGCAAAATGGCTTAGGTAATCTAAAGATCAAACTTGACCATAACGCCATGAGCTTTTTAGTTCACAGTACCAACGGCGATTTGAGAAGTGCTTTAAACGCCCTAGAATTATCAGCTAAGTCCACTACGCCTGACCAAGATGGCGTCATTCACATTACTCTGGCTGATATTGAAGCTTGTTTACAAAAGAAAGCACTAAGTCAAGATAAAAATGGCGACGCTCACTACAACGTGATGTCAGCACTTCAAAAATCAATTCGTGGCTCCGATGTTAACGCGGCCCTACACTATGCCTCGAGGTTAATTGAATCAGGGGATTTAAACTCCCTAACAAGAAGATTAATGGTAATTGCGTATGAAGACATTGGGTTAGCTAATCCGGCTGCTGCTTCCAGAACAGTATCGGCAGTGCAAGCTGCTGATAAACTCGGTCTCCCTGAAGGACGGATTCCGCTATCTGATGCCATCATTGATCTTTGTCTTTCACCAAAATCAAATTCAGGAATTACAGCGATTGATAAGGCTTTATCTGACGTAAAAACTGGCAATTATGGAGACATTCCTGATCACTTAAAAGATGCCCATTTCAAGGGTGCCAAAAAACTAGGACACGTCGGTTATAAATACCCACATAATTATCCCAATGATTGGGTTAAACAGCAGTATCTTCCTGACAAAATTAAGAATGCCAAGTACTACCAACCAAAGCTGAACGGTAAATACGAAAGAGCTCTAGCTGATCAATATGAAAAAATCAACGAGGCTGAAAAGCATGTCGGAAAGGAATAATTGTCGATGCTCATCAAAGTTTTAATGTTATTTTTCTCCGTAATTTTAATTATTAACGGAATTTATTTTTTAACCCATGCTCATAAAAGTTTCCTACTATTTCATCCCGAAAAGTTTACATCATTAAGCATCATCTTACTCATTAGTGGTGTCATTCTAATTGTGGTAGCAATTTTAGGAATTATTTCAATATTCTTCAATAACACTGTTTTTACTCTGCTAGTCTTATGTGCGGGGTGTTTGTGTGCTGTGATTCCAGAACTATTCATCATTCAATACATGGATAAATAGCCTTTATATCTGACTTTTCAATTAAAAAATACTAGAATTAAGTTAAATAAAACATCGAGGTGGTTTTTATGCTACAAGAATACAATAATATTTTAGTTCCCGTTGATGGTTCATACGAATCCGAGTTGGCTTTTAAAAAGGCCGTTGCCGTTGCCAAACGTAATGATGCTCATTTACACATTGTCCACGTTGTAGACACACGAGCATTTCAAAATATCTCTAGTTTTGATACATCAGTAGTTGAAGAAGTAACTCAAAACGCTAAAAAAACACTCGAACAGTACGCCAGAGAAGCTAAGGATGATGGCGTTAACAAAGTTGATTATTCAATCGAATATGGCGCACCGAAAACAATCATCTCAAAGGAAATTCCAGACAAACTCGATATTGATTTAATCATGATCGGTGCAACCGGGTTAAATGGTGTTGAACGGTTACTAATTGGTTCAGTAACTGAATATGTCACTAGGATGGCGGTCTGTGATGTATTAGTTGTAAGAACAAATCTAAATAATCAAAAAGTTGATCCTAAAAAAGGAAAACAAAAAGTTTCTAAGTAAAACAAAAAATCATTCGATGATTATTTCGAATGATTTTTTGTTTTAGCAATTTTTAATAATTTATCAATCCGCCCGCTATCTCTTACTCCTTTCAAAAGATTGATTTTAATTTGGGTGCTTTCTGCCTTTTCAAACAGTTTTTCTCGTTTATAACTCAAATATTTCAAACTATAAAATGATTTCAAACAATAGAAGGAATACTTGCGTTTTAGGCAAGATATCATAACATTGGATTCAGAAATCACTAGTTGATTATCGTTAGCTACAAATGCGAAAGTGACAATGGCAAGTCCTAACTTAATGACAACATATCGATCAATTGTATTCATTTCTCTTCGATGTAGCAATTGCCCCATCCTCACCAAAGCATCATCCAAATACTTACGAGCCAATTTTTGGCATCCCAATCTCCGATATGAGATTGCAATGCCCAAATAACTCCATGCAGTACAAATAAAATTTGTTTTGACGGAACACGAGTCAATCATAGTATGAAAGCATAGGATTACTTCATCTAAAGAAAAACCACAAAATAGTTCCGCAAAACCACGTTCACAATAATATCTTCCTTTGATTTCTCTTGAATCAATATTCTCAACTTTAATTGTTTCAATAATCGTATTAGCTTTCTTGAAATGATAATGAAGTAGAATGCTTTCAACTTTCTTCAGTATTTTTTTAGCATAGCAATACTTTTCATCAGAACAAACTTCGTCTAAGTTCAATCCCAATCGGGACACAATTTCTGGAATAATCACCCATTGATTAAAACACCCATCATTTTCAAGCGCACTGATGGTTGACTGAGTACATAGTCCTTTGGCAAGCTCCGACTGCGTCATATGAATATCAATTCGGCGTTTTTTAATTCTCGCTCCAATCTTTTTCAATAGCGCTTTTGAGGGCATTATGACTTCCAATTGCACGTCATCTCCCTTGACGATTCAAAATTTCATCGTGTCTAAAACAATTAACGTTATGATCATTAATGATCCCCGAAGCTTGTAAAAACGAATAGAGTGTTGTGGGCCCAACTCTTTTAAAATGATACATTTGAAAAACCTGATTAAATTTTTTAATCATTGGTTTCATTTCCGAAATATCGATTTGATCATCAATAATTAAATGATCAACGGGGGTATAATTCACCTGCTGCCATAATTGGTCAAAAAAATGAATCCCCTTTCCCTCTAACTCAAAAACAATCTTGGCATTGGTTAAAATGGCATCAAGTTTCGATCGATTTCTAATTCCACCTTTGTCACTCATTGCAGTGTCTTTGATGGTTTCTGCGTGAGTAGACAAATAGTTAAAATCAAAATTATGATAAATGCTATCCAGTCCATCTAACTTCTTCAAAATTAAATTCCACTGAAGTCCTGCTTGCATTATTTCTAGTGACAGTTCTCTAAATAATGCTTTTTCGTCATAATCTGGAACACCCCACACCGTATCATGATAATTCATCAATTGTGGACTCTTAGTTGCCCAGCTATATCTTTCCATTATTATCACCTCTTATAAGTATATACGAAGAACTGTCCTCAAATAAAAAAAGATTATGACTATGTCATAATCTTTTTTTATTACTTATCCTTATATACTTTTTTCTGATCGCCCTTTTGAAGCGGCTTAAAGTCATGCAAAATTTTGGATTGACGGTCAAATTCAGCATAAGCTAGTTCAATCAATTTATCGATTAATTCGGTATAACTAATTCCAGAAGCTTCCCAAAGTTGCGGATACAAAGAAATATTTGTAAAGCCCGGTAATGTGTTAACTTCACTCAAATATGGCTTAAAATCTTTTGAAACAAGAAAATCAATTCGTGCCATTCCCTTTAATCCAAGTGCCTTATAAGCGTCTAATGCCATGTTCGTGATTTGATCATCGACACCATCTGGCAATTCAACTGGAATGGTAAATTGGACCTGACTGGCATCCACGAACTTGTTGTCATAGGTATAGAATTTGTCATCTGCTGGAACTTTAATTGCCCCTAATTTTGATGCCTTTGGATTTTCGTTTCCTAAAATAGAAATTTCGACTTCTTCTGGTCCCTCAATTGCTTCCTCAATCAAAATTTTGTTGTCATAACGAAAAGCATCTTCTAGTCCGCTATCCAATTCCTCTTGATTATGCACCTGATGAATACCGATGGAAGAACCTTGATTGGCTGGTTTGATAAACATTAATGAACCGAGCTTTTTAGATAATTTAGCATAATTCCAATCTTTACGATTATCCGGAGTCAATAAGACGTATTTGGTATTGTTAATACCTGCTTCATCCAGGATTTTCTTAGTAATATCCTTATCATAAGCCATTGCAGAAGCTAAGATTCCACTTCCAACGTAGGGCTTATTCATTAGACGTAATAGCCCCTGTATGGTTCCATCTTCCCCTAAGTTTCCGTGAATAATGGGAAAGAAAACGTCAATATTTTTAGCACTATCGAAATTAATAATGGGAGCTAGCGGATTATTCATGTCGAGATTTAAAATCTCATCTTTTTCCACATCCGTTTCATCTTCACCATCAAATACACGATGTGAAGCATCATCGCTCAAGACGATTCCATCCTTAGTAATTAGGAATAAGCTGACTTCATACTTATCCTTGTCCATCGCATCATAAATATTATGCGCGGATCTTTTTGAGACGTCGTGTTCTGATGAATTACCACCAAATAATAACGCGACGTGCTTCTTATTTTTAGTCATATTCGCACCTCTGTCGTTCATAATAGAACCTTAATTATAACACAAAAATTAACCGATAAATAATCACAAATAAAAAAGCATGAATGAACATGCTTTATGAGAAATTCTTATCTGTACTAAACATTGAACTCTTGTTATGGTATTGCATTGACATTATCAACCCAATCCCTATCATGTTACCAATTAAGGCAGAACCTCCCTGGCTCACAAATGGGAGCGGAATTCCAGTCATTGGCAGCAACCCAATGCTCATTCCAATGTTTTCAAAAACATGGAATAAAATCATCATAATAACTCCACTAGAAATATAGGCATAGAAAACATTCTTAGTCTCAAAAGTAACCTTGATCATTTCATAAATCAATAAGAAATAAAGAAGAATCAATAATACCCCACCAATGAATCCAAAGTTCTCTCCCATCACGGAAAAGATCATATCAGACTCACGAACAGGAACGTAAACTTTTGAAACATTGAATCCCGTTCCAGTAAGACCTCCTGATCCAACTGCTTTCATACTTTGCCATAGTTGAAATCCTTGGTTACTCGTATCTGACTCAGGATGCAACCAAGTATCAATTCGAGCGAATTGATAAGACTTAAAGCCAAAATGACCAAGTAACATCCGACCCTCTTTAGTAATGGCAAGTGTCAGTGCGATGGCACCAAGACCACCTGTAACACCAAAGATTGGCGCCAGTATTTTCCACGTAACACCGGATACAATCATCATCCCGGCCAGGATGGCAATGAACACAATGGTAGTTCCAAAGTCATTTTGCAACTTTAGTAAAATCACAATTGGAATCGTCCATAGAATCATTTTACCAAGTAACGCCCAATCACTTCGAGTTTCATGAATTGGATGTTCATTATTGTGAGAAGCAATGACTTTAGCCAACATCAAAATATACGCAGGTTTCATGATTTCAGATGGTTGAAATGTCAGTGGCCCTAACTGAAACCAACTTTTAGCACCAGTTTGTGCCGCATAGGAACGACTATACAAGAACAAAACAGCAACTAAAAGAAAGATCCCAAACCAATACGCATAAGGTGCTAATTTCCATAACTGTTCGGAATCAAATTGCATAATCACAACGATGGCAATTGCACCAATTGCGTACCACACTAATTGTGAAACAACCGCCTTTACGACACTTGTTTGACTTGTATCATGACTGGCAGCTACAAAGATCGACCCTATGCCCACCAAAGCAAGCATCAGTACACAAAAAATGATTCCCCAATCGATTCGATTCTCGTCTGTACTTTCCGACCTATTAAACACGATTAGAACTCCTTTTTTTCATAAATCATACTTATCTTTGGTGCAAATTATACTCTCTTATTACCTCAGCAACAGCATCTTCTTCGCTGTTTTCATGGAAAGTTTTGTCACCAACCACACAAATTGACTTCCCGTTCTTTTCTTCAATGGTGCCCACGGTATGACCGCCAATTTGCACCAATTTCAACGCGTTTTCTTCTGGATCATCAATAATATTAACACCGATTCGTTTTTCCTTTCGAGTCACGCTTAAAAACCTCCTAGAATAAAAAATAGTTGATAAAATCAACTATTTTAGCTTCATTGAGCGACGATAATCTTCCTCAGCTTTTTTATTTCTTCCCAATGAAAACTTCTTGGGAACTGGATCGTATCCACCCTTAACCAGTGGATTACACCTCAAAATTCGTGTAAACCCCATCAGTGTCCCTTTCAATGCTCCAAAGCGATTGATCGCTTCGAGCATATAATGCGAACAGGTTGGTGAGTACCGACAACTAGGCGGAAACAATGGTGAAATAAAGCGCTGGTAAAACTTAATTAAAGATATAAATACTCGTTTCAATTTTTTCTCTCAATTATTTTCTACTGAAAAATCCACGACTCTTTTTATTGCTACTCATGTGCTCAAGCATTTCACCAGCACCCTTTGCAACGTTATCTAAAGGATCTTCAGAAATATAAACCGGAACCGTTAACGCATTTGAAATTACAGTATCAATGTCTTTAAGAAGTGCACCACCACCGGTTAACATTACTCCTCGATCAATAATATCAGCTGAAATTTCTGGTGGAATTGTCTCTAAGACTGCCTTTGCACCTGACACAATGGAGTTAATTGAACCACTAATAGCTCTCGCAACTTCCTGACTAGTAATGGTTACCGATTTAGGCATCCCACTAACTGAGTCACGACCTCTAACCTCCATCTCTTTAACATCTTGGGTGGAAACGTCTGCCGTTCCAATCTGCATTTTAATTCGTTCAGCGGTGTGTTCACCGATAATAAGGTTATGTTCTTGTTTCAAGAAGTTAACGATATCAACGTTCATCACATCTCCAGCAATTTTAAGTGATTTACTGGCTACGATATCACCGAGTGAAAGAACCGCAATGTCTGAGGTTCCACCACCCATATCGATTACCATGCTACCATGAGGCTGGTAGATATCCATACCAGCACCTACGGCAGCTACTTTAGGCTCTTCTTCAATGAAAACTTCGCCACCAGCTGCGCGTTCCGCTGCTTGGATAATTGCTTTTCGTTCAATGTTAGTGATGTTTGTAGGAGCACAGATCATCGTCTGTGGTTTAGAAACAACGCCTTTAACGCTTAATTTACTGATAAAATACGAAAGCATTTCTTGAGTAATGTCAAAATCAGAAATAACTCCGTCTTTTAAAGGTCTAATGGCTTTAATGTTTCCAGGAGTTCTACCTACCATTTGGTAAGCTTCAGAACCGACCGCCAATACCTTATTTGTTTTAGTATCAACGGCAACTACAGATGGTTCATTAAGAACAATACCCTTCCCCGTAACGTATATAAGAACGTTAGCAGTTCCTAAGTCAATCCCAATATCTTGTGCCATAAAAATACTTCCTTCCGTAACATCGTTTAACTAAATTATAGCATATCCAGAATAGCAAAAGAGAATTATCACATACGAAATTATCTAAATTTTTCTAACGATCAAGTTAGTCATTAGCAATTGCGTCGCTTTCTTTAATTGGGATTCGTTCAACTTCTGCGCCAAGTTTTTGCAGTTTCTTGTGAAATTCGTAGTAGCCACGATCAAGATACTTCAGATTAGTAACTTCCGTATAACCATCAGCAACTAGACCAGCTAAAATCAATGCAGCTGCAGCTCTAAGATCAGTCGCAGCAACTTTAGCACCCTCAAAATGGGTTGGTCCATACATGGTGACCGTTTCGCCATTAATGTCGAACTTAGCACCCATTCTGCGTAATTCTTCCATGTGCATAAACCGATTTTCAAAAACAGTTTCCGTTAGCTTGCTGACACCATCGGCCCTTAACTGCAATACTGTCATTTGAGGCTGCATGTCAGTAGGAAAGCCTGGATATGGGGCAGTCTTAACGTTAACTGGTTTTAATTTTGCGGGTCCAATGACACGAACACCATCGCGTTCTTGTTCAACTTTAACCCCCATCTGTTTCATTTTGGAAATTAATGGTAAGTTATGTTCGGTAATCCCGTTTTCAATTAAAAGATTTCCTTCAGTAAGCGCTGCGGCAACCATAAAAGTCCCAGCTTCAATTCGATCTTGAACCACTTCATGACTAGCACCATGAACACTTGGTACTCCGGTAATTGTAATCGTATCAGTGCCTGCTCCAGAAACTTTTGCTCCCATTTTGTTCAATACTTTTTGTAAGTCAACAATCTCAGGTTCACGGGCAACGTTTTGAATCTTGGTAGTTCCCTTTGCAAGGGTAGCGGCCATCATTACATTTTGAGTAGCACCAACACTTGGAAAATCGAAATAAATATCGGTTCCAGTAAGTCCGTTAGGAGCAGATGCTTCTACGTAACCATCATGTTGTTCAATGTGAGCACCTAAGGCTTCAAAGCCACGCAAATGTAAGTCAATGGGACGACTTCCAATTGCACATCCTCCTGGTAAAGCAACTTTTGCTTGACCTAAGCGAGCTAAAAGTGGACCCATCACAACAATTGAGGCTCTCATTTTTGAAACATATTCGTACGGAGCTTCTGGTGAAATTTGCCCAGAAGCATCCACTGTAATTTTATTTTTACTTTTATCAAAATCAACTCGAATGCCCAAATGTTTTAAAACTTCATTCATAGTAAACACATCGGACAACATGGGACAGTTGGTTAAAACAGTCTCGCCATCACTTGCAAGAATAGTAGCAGCTAGAATCGGTAAAACGGCATTTTTTGCACCCTCAATGTGAACTCGACCATTAAGTTTGTTTCCGCCATGCACAACAATTTTTTCCATGGTACTCTCTCCTATTACGTATTATTTAAATAGTACTGTTAAATTTTTTAAGTTATCAATGAATGACATAAAGAACGAACTGCATATAAAACCAATTACGATCGAAAGGAGGACAATCAAGACCTTCCCCTGTCGTTCTTGAATTGGTAAAAACCGTTCAAAGTGAATTCCTTGTATAGACCAAAAAGCTAATGCAATAAAGAATAGCTGGCTAATTATTGTTATTAAAGATTCAACTCCAAATGGATTCATTACGCGATACTCCTAATATTCATTCTTACTATATACTATCATAAAATCATTCAATTGTCGTAAATCGGAGGTCCATGTAAAAAATTGTAACAAAAAAGAGGAACTAAAAAGTTCCTCTTTTTTAATTAATGTTGTGCAACATTAATTCTATTAACAGCTCTTTGTAAAGCAACTTGTGCACGTTTCAATGCATCCGTATCGTTCTTAGATTGAGCATCTTTAATCTTCTGTTCTGCACGCTCTCGGGCATGAGTAGCTCTCGATACATCAATGTCACCTTTACGTTCAGCACTATCAGCAACGATGGTTAAAGTATTATTGGAAAATTCGGCAAATCCACCATTGACCGCAACGGTATCCATGTCATTTCCGTTAAACTTAAACCTCGTTTCACCAATTTTTAAAGAAGCAATCACTGGAACATGGTTAGCTAAAATTCCAAGGTCACCCATCATGGTTTCAATGATAGCCATGGTGACTTGATCATTGGAATAAACCTCGCCATCAGGAGTAACGATACTAACGGTTAATACTGACGATTTATTATCAGCCAATTAGATCAGCCTCCTATTTGCTTTGACTTGCTTTTTGTTCTTTCAGTTTGTTGTAGTTTGCAACGACATCATCAATTCCACCACAGTTTCTGAAACAGTCTTCAGGAATATCATCGTACTTACCTTCAAGAATTCCCTTGAAGCCGGCGATAGTATCCTTAACGGATACGTACTTACCTGGAAGACCCGTAAACTGTTCGGCAACGGTGAAACTTTGTGATAAGAAAAATTGAATACGACGAGCACGACCAACAATCGTCTTTTCTTCGTCGGATAATTCATCCATTCCTAGAATTGAAATGATATCTTGTAATTCACGATATCGCTGAAGAACGTGTTGAACTTGACTTGCAACGTCAAAGTGTTCTTGTCCAACGATTTCTGGAGAAAGGGCAGATGATGTTGATGCCAATGGATCAACGGCAGGATAAATACCTTGTTGCGTTAATGAACGCTCAAGGTTAGTGGTAGCATCCAAATGGGCAAACGTTGTTGCAGGAGCAGGGTCGGTATAATCATCGGCTGGAACGTAAACAGCTTGAATTGAAGTGATCGCACCCTTTTTAGTTGATGTGATTCGTTCTTGAAGTTGTCCCATTTCAGTAGCCAGAGTAGGCTGATAACCTACGGCTGATGGGATACGTCCTAACAGAGCTGAAACTTCCGTACCAGCTTGGGTAAATCTAAAGATGTTATCAATGAATAAAAGAACATCATCACCTTCAGCATCTCTAAAGTACTCAGCAAGTGTAAGACCCGTCAATGCCACACGCATACGAGCACCAGGTGGCTCATTCATCTGACCATACACCATGGCAGTATGCTTTAACACACCCGATCCTTTCATTTCAAAGTACATATCATTACCTTCACGGGTTCTTTCACCAACACCAGTGAAAACGGAAATACCGTTATGACCCTGAGCAATGTTATGAATTAATTCTTGAATCAAAACGGTCTTACCAACACCGGCACCACCGAATAATCCAACTTTACCTCCACGAATATATGGAGCTAATAAATCAATAACTTTAATTCCAGTTTCAAGAACTTCAGTCGATGGGTTTAACTCATCGTACTTAGGTGGTTGTCTGTGAATGGCCCATCTCGTTTGATCAGGACCAAATTCTGGTCCACCATCAATTGGCTGACCTAAAACATTAAATACTCGACCTAGAGTATCATTACCTACTGGCACTTCAATTGGAGCACCAGTATTTTCAACATCCATCCCACGACGTAAACCATCGGTTCCGTCCATAGCGATGGTACGTACCACTCCGTCACCTAACTCAAGAGCAACTTCAACAACTAATTGCTTGTTGTCACCCTTTTTAACGTTCAAAGCAGTATTAATTTCTGGTAAATCACCGTCTAGGGGAAATTTAACATCAACAACTGGCCCGATAACTTGTTGTACTTTACCAGTAGTATTCATTATGCTTTAATTCCTCCCATCTATTAATGGTTCAATGCTTCTTGACCACCAGTAATTTCTGTAATTTCAGTAGTGATAGCTGCCTGTCGTGCCCGGTTATATTTGAGTTCAAGTGATGAAATCAAATCATCGGCATTATCAGTGGCTGATTTCATTGCGGTTGAACTGGAAGCATGTTCAGCTGTCTTGGCATCCAAGATCGCTCCATACATTAAACTTTCAGCATATTGAGGAATTACAACACCAAGCACAGCCTTAGCGGATGGCTCAATATCATAATCTTCAATCAAGTTTTTAACTTTGACATCAGATCCAGCTTGACCACTATTCTTATCATCCATAGATGATTGAATTGACTCCTTATCCATGGGAAGAAGCTTTTCAGCCCTAAAATCAGAGGAAATTCGGTTAACGAAGTGATTATAACAAATGTACAAATCAGTATAAATTCCATCATTATACATGGAGGTGATGGCCTTAACGATCCCTTGAACTTCGGTATAAGTAGGAACATCTGAAACGGTACGATTTTCGTATGCAACGTTTGCTCCACGCTTCTTATAGAAGTCTGCACCATTACCACCAATTGCTAAAATCATATAATCATCAGTATTTGGAGTGTGCTTTTCAATAAACTCATTGGCACCTCTGATTACATTACTATTGTAGCTTCCCACCATTCCACGATCAGATGAAATTACAATATAGGCGGTCTTTTTCTTAGCATTTTTTGAATCTTGACTTGAAGGTTTATTATCCTCTAACAAATCGGACTGAGCCAGATGAGCGATTACAGACTTAACCTTAGATACATACTGATTATAGTTCTCTGTATGTGCCTGAATTCTGTTCAACTTAACCGTTGAAACCATCTGCATCGCCTCGGTAATCTGACGTGTACTCTTGGTCGATGCGATTCTGTGCTTTACATCATTCATCGATTCAGCCATTAGTTGTTATCCTCCCTTCAAGTTAATTACTATTAACTATACTGTCACCCTTAGCTGAAGGCTTAAAGGTGCTTGCAAACTCTTGGATTGCACTGTTTAGCTTCTTTTCATCTGGAAGATCACCAGTTTTCTTGATGCTTTCAAGTAGGTCAGGATAATTTGTATCAAAGAATTTGAAGATCTCATCCTGGAATCTTAAAACATCATCAACGGCAATTTTATCTAGGTAGCCATGAGTTAAGCAATACAAGATCAAAACTTGTTTTTCAACTGGTAGTGGCGAATGAAGTGGTTGCTTTAAGACTTCCACCGTTCTAGATCCACGATCCAGCTTAGCTTTAGTAGCTTCATCAAGATCAGAACCGAATTGAGCAAACGATTCAAGTTCATGATATGAAGCAAGATCCAAACGTAATGTACCAGCAACCTTTTTCATTGCCTTAATTTGGGCATCTCCACCAACACGAGAAACTGAAGTACCAGCATCAACGGCTGGACGGTCTCCAGAATAGAACATGTCAGAGTTTAAGAAGATCTGACCATCAGTAATTGAAATTACGTTGGTTGGAATATAAGCGGAGACATCCCCTGCTTGCGTCTCAACAATTGGAAGAGCGGTCATCGAACCGCCACCCATCTTGTCACTCAACTTAGCAGCACGTTCAAGTAAACGTGAGTGGGTGTAGAAAATATCACCAGGATAAGCTTCACGACCAGGTGGACGTCTCAAAATTAAGGAAAGTTCACGATAAGCATTAGCTTGTTTCGTTAAGTCATCGAAAACAATCAAAACATCTTTACCCTTATCCATGAAGTACTCACCCATGGTTGCACCAGCATATGGTGCAATGTAAAGCAAGGGAGCAGGTTCAGATGGACCAGCTGACATGACGATTGTGTAATCCATCGCACCGTACTTTTGGAGGGTGTTTACTTGTTGTCTAACAGTTGAATCTTTTTGTCCAATTGAAACGTAGATACAAATCATATCTTGATCTTTTTGGTTCAAGATTGTATCAATCGCAATTGAAGTTTTACCAGTCTTTCGATCACCAATGATCAACTCACGTTGACCTCTACCAATTGGAACCAAGGCATCAATTGACTTGATCCCAGTTTGTAGTGGTTGTTTAACACTTTGACGTTGCATGATTCCAGGTGCTTTTTTCTCAATTGGAGCAGTTTGATCGGTCTTGATCTCACCTTTACCATCAATTGGTTGGCCTAATGAGTTCACAACTCGTCCAACCATATTGTCTCCAACAGGAACTTCCATGATTCTTCCGGTTCTTTTAACACTGTCACCTTCACGAATACCTGTAAAGTCACCTAAAACAACGATACCAACTTCGTTGCTTTCGAGGTTTTGCACCATTCCATAAACACCATTTTGGAACTCCAGTAATTCACCGGATAAAGCATTATCTAGACCATATGCACGAGCAACACCGTCACCAACATAGGTAACGACACCAGTCTCGTCGACGTTAAGTTCGTCTTTGTAGCCATCTAATTGTTTTTTAATTAGGGCACTAATTTCTTCAGCCTTAATGCTCATAAAAGTTTCACCTCTTCAATATAGATATCTTATCGACTAAGAGAGCAAATTCCGTACTTCTTTAATTTTAGTACGAACACTTCCGTCGTAAACAACGTTATCTGACGACAAAATCGCACCGCCAATAATACTACTGTCTACTTTCGCAGATAAGTCAACTGTTTTAGCACCAACCCTTTTGGCAAATGTCTTGGTTAACTTGTCTTTCTCTTCGTCATTCATTGGAACTGCTGTAACTACGCTAGCACGCACGATTCCTTGCTTCTTATCATATAATTTGCCAAATTCATCAATAATCGCGACCATATCATTAATACGCCCATAGTCATAGACCATCTTTACAAAATTCTTGACGTACTGAGAAGTTGCGCCATCAATCAAAGAATTAATGATCGAATCTTTTTGCTTAAGATCAAGTACTGGCCCTGCTAATGCGATAGATAAACCAGGGTCACTTTGAAAAATGTCTTTAATCGCCATTAAATCAGCGTTCCCAGTTTCTAACTCATCATGTTCTTCTAGTACTTGAAAGAGCGCATTAGAATATCTTTTGGCAAGCGTAACCTTATCTAGACTCATTTGGATTACCTAGCCCTTCAATATAAGAATCGATTAATGCTTTTTGATCATCAGCATTTAAGTTCTTTTTAATGATTTTGGAAGCAATCTCAATAGATAAATCTGCCACATCATCTTTAGTACTTGCTAAAGCGTCTTCACGTTCTTGTTCGATATCTTTATGAGCTTTATCCTTTAAGGTTTTAGCATCATCTTGAGCATCGGAAATAATTGTGTCGCGACGTTTTTGACCAGCTTGTTCAGCATCACTAACGATTTTAGTTGCTTCGTCATGCGAGTTTTGTAATGCATCGGCACGTTCTTTGGCTAACTTAGCAGCATCGTTACGTGATTGTTCAGCAGAATCAATATCGTTGGCAATTTTAGTTGCACGATCTTGCATCATCTTTGTGACGGGTTTCCATGCGAAAATCTTAACAATCCACATCAAGAGTAAGAACAAGATGGCATAAAACAGCATATCACCAACATTGAATCCAGCCGCAATAACTAAATGTGTATACATCTATTGACACCTCCTTTTTCTAAACTAAGAAAATGTTTTCTCTATTTGTTCATAACCAAGAAGGCAACAACAAAGGCCAAGATGGGCATAACTTCAACTAAGGCAACACCAATGAACATATTAGTTCTAAGTGTTCCTGATAATTCTGGTTGGCGTGCCATACCTTCAAGCATCTTGGAAATAATTAAACCGTCACCAATTCCGGCACCAATAGCGGCACCACACATTGCGATTCCAGCAGCAATAGCTCCCATAATATAATCCTCCTATTTTCTTATTCCTCAATTGATAATTTTTGAGAAACATATACAGATGATAATGTTACAAATACATAGGCTTGAATACAGCCAATAAACACTGAGAATCCTTGCCATGCTAACTCAAGTGGGGCAGCGACTGGAATCAGCCACAATCCATTTGAAAATGCTAAATTAGCAATTATCCCGGCCAACAATTCACCAGCAAAGATATTCCCATAAACACGAATTCCAAGTGTTAAGAAGTTCGTAAGCTCCTCAAGTAGGTTGATTGGTAGGAACAAGAAGACAGGTTGTAAGAATCCCTTAAAGTGTCCCTTATAACCTAGTTTCTCAACACCACAATACATAGCAAATGTCAGAGACATTAATGAGAACGTCAAAGCGACGATTGGATCGGCCGTAGGACTCTTGACATAGACAATATTACCTACCTGAATATGCAAGAACAAACCAAGTAAGTTAGCTATTAAGATGAAATAGAATAGCGTAAATGCCCATAGTCCATAATTCTTAGGCGCATCATTACCAATCGTTGACTTTATAATTCCATTTGTAAAATCAATCATGTACTCCAATAAATTCTGTTTCCCCTTTGGTTTCAACTGCAGGTTTCTCGAGCAGACGAATATAAAAGCGAACAAAACAACAGCCACAATCACACCAGAAATCATATTGCTGACGTTGAAAGTAAGACCTAAAAATTGAAAAGTACGAGTTGGCTCCACAGATATCACCTCTTTTCGCAACTATTATCACTCGCAATAAAAAACGTGCCATAAAAAGTAGTTGAATAATTGCGATTCTATATTCAAACAAGTCAAAAGCTCACTTATTCAAATCTGATGAAATAATACCACCATTTCAGGCAAATTTCAAAGCTATAAAGCACCAAAAATTCTAATTTTATAGTCTTTATAACAATTACTTCACAATCGAAATTGGCAAAACTTAAACCCGGCCTTTACGTAAAGCAATCTAACAAAAAAGTGGGAGTTCATTAACTCTCACTTAAAATTATTATTTTTATTTTGTTCCAAACAAACGGTCACCAGCATCTCCCAACCCAGGAACGATGTAACCATGATCAAGATGATCGTCAAGTGCAGCGGCATAAATGTCAACTTCTGGTTCAGCCTTTTGAACCGCTTTAACCCCCTCAGGAGCGGCAACTAGACAAACAAACTTAATGTTTTTGGGATTAGCGCCGTGCTTCTTTAATGCATCGAGCGCCATGATTGCAGATCCACCCGTAGCAAGCATTGGATCAACAACGAAGATCTGCCTCTCACCAATATCACTTGGCAACTTTAAAAAGTATTCGTGAGGCTGAAAGGTTTTTTCATCACGATACATCCCGATATGACCAACTTTGGCTGTCGGAATTAGATCAAGTACCCCATCAACCATTCCAATTCCAGCCCTCAGAATCGGAACAACAGCAACTTTTTTACCAGCTAATTTCTTAGCGTGCGCAGTTCCTTCAGGTGTCTCAACTTCGACGTCTTTAAGTGGCATATCACGAGCAACTTCAAAAACCATCAAACTAGCAATTTCATTAACGACTTCTCTAAACTCACGTGTCCCACAATTCTTATCTCTAATAATGCTTAATTTATGTTGGATCAACGGATGATCCATTACGTGAAACTCGCCCATAACGCACTCTCCTCTTCGTATTATATTTATGCCTATTATAACACAAGGAATACCAAAAAATTTCTAGCTCCTTATCGTGTAATTAGGTTTTCTTTACACAATTTGGATACGTCACTCTTGATTTGAGCCAAAACATCGGGTTGATCGTAATTGTCAATGGCTTTAATAATTAAATCAGCAACTTTCTTTGAATCATTCTCATCAAACCCTCTTGAAGTGATCGCGGGAGTCCCAATTCGTAGTCCACTAGTTAAAGTTGGTTTCAACTTTTCATTTGGAATTGCTTCCTTGTTAGTGGTAATCATTAATGAATCCAACATATCTTGAACTTGTTTACCATTTAAACCGGTATCAGTCAGATCAACGGTCATTAAATGATTATCAGTTCCACCAGAAACTACTCGTAAATGTTCGGAATTATTGAACTCGTCAGCCATGGCATTCGCATTTTTAAGAATTTGCTTGGAATAAGTAACAAAATCGGGTTGTAAATCTTCATGAAAGGCAACCGCCTTAGCAGCAATTACTTGTTCTAAAGGACCACCTTGGGTTCCAGGAAAAACAGCTGATTTAATCTTTTTGGCGTACTTATCTTGGCTTAAAATCATTCCACCACGAGGACCACGCAAGGTTTTATGTGTTGTAGTTGTCACTACATCGGCAATTCCTACTGGACTAGGATGTAATCCGGTTGCAACCAGACCAGCAATGTGAGCCATATCTACCATTAAGTAGGCTCCCACACTATCAGCAATCTCTCTAAATTTCTGCCAATCAATAATTCGACTATAGGCAGATGCACCAGCTACGATAATTTGCGGTTTTACTTCCTCTGCAATTGTTTGAATATGATCGTAATCAAGTTGTTCAGTCTCTGGATTAACTCCATAAGTAAACGACTGATAAATCTTACCAGAAAAGTTGACCTTAGCACCATGTGACAAGTGTCCACCGGCATTTAGGTCCATTCCAAGGATCTTATCTCCCGGATTTAAGAAAGCGGCATATGCAGCCTGATTAGCTTGAGAGCCGGAATGAGGTTGCACGTTTACATACTCAGCACCAAATAACTTTTTTGCTCGTTCAATGGCCAGCGTCTCCACTTTATCAACATACTCACAGCCACCGTAATAACGATGACTAGGATAGCCTTCCGCATATTTATTGGTTAAAACGGAGCCCTGGGCGGCTCGGACACCCTTTGAGGCAATGTTCTCGGATGCAATCAACTCAATTGTGTCCTCTTGACGCTTTTTTTCACCGTAAATGGCGTCCCAAAGTTCAGGATCCATCTTTTCATACTCTTTGTCTGACATGATATCTACCTCATTTCACTATTTGAATTAAGTATACTATTCAAAGTGCTTTTGTCCTGCGGATTTGTTTAAGCGGTTCATGTAAGCCTCCCCTAATTCAGTTGGGGTAAATCCTTGTGCCAAGATATTATCAACGCCATCTTCTAAATCAAATTGACGAAGTCCGGCAAATAGTAAATGACTGGCAGTATTAATATCACTTCCAAGACTGTAAATTTCTGCATTGCTTGGCCAGTCAACTGCATCAATTACATCGTCAGTTGCCATAACTCCCACAGTCCCATCTTGTTTTTTAATCCAATCAGCCGCTCGCTTCCAGTCATCTTTATGGTCAACAATTTGAACCTGAGCATCTGGGGCATAATGACGATACTTCATTCCAGGAGCCTTTGGAACCTGATCCGCACTAACATGGTGAACGGCATCGTCAACTGGGCCTACGACCTTTTCAATCTGGTCAACGGTAACTGCACCAGGACGCAAGATTGCTGGCTTCCCCGTTGACATATCAATAACTGTCGATTCAACCCCAAAGTCAGTAGCACCGTCGTCTAAAATCCCCGCAATTTTACCATTTAAATCATGATAAACGTGCTTTGCAAGGGTAGGACTGGGTTTGCCAGACGTATTTGCTGATGGACCTACTAATGGAACACCAGCGGCCTTAATCAAATTTAGAGTTGACTGTTTATCAGGATTTCGAAAAGCAGCGGTATCAAGTCCACCAGTAACTTCTTTAGCAAGTGCACCCCTTTTTAACTTTAAGATGATTGTCAATGGACCTGGCCAAAACGTTTTCATTAATCTTTTTACTTCTTCGTCTAACGGTTGAGCATACTTCTCAACCGTCTCAACATCAGCAACGTGAACGATTAATGGGTTATCACTTGGACGTCCCTTAGCTTTATAAACCTTTTTAACCGCTGAGACATTAGTAGCATCGGCCCCTAGTCCGTAAACTGTTTCGGTGGGAAAAGAAACGAGGTTCCCCTTCTTAAGTTCTTCTGCGGCCGCATCAATCTGATCCGGCGTAAATATCTTTGTATCCATTTTAAAAATTCTCCTTTATTTCATTTTAATCATTCGATCACGCATTGCCATGTCCTTTTTAAGACGAACCGACCGCCTTTTATTATCATTCATCAAAATCTTTTGAACCGGATCTCCCTGTCTAAAGCCAATTTCTAAATAAAGAGAGCCATCCCTCTCTAAATGAGCATCAACATCACGCGAAATTATCTGATAGATTGAAAGTCCATTATTATCAGCAAACAAAGCCTGACGTGGTTCATATTTTAAGACACTTTCATCCATATACTTAATCTCATTTTGACCCACATATGGTGGATTAGAGACAATCAGGTCAAATTTTTGTTCACTAAAAGCGCCAAATAGGTCACTCTGAACAAAATTAATTTCGGTGTGATTTGACGTTGCATTTTTTTGAGCAATTTTTAATGCATTAAGTGAAATATCAGAACCAGTTACTTTCCAACTTGGGCGTTGCTTTTTTAATGAAACCGCAATGGCACCACTACCAGTTCCAACATCCAATACGTTAATAGGATGATCATCGTAATCATTTAAGATCCATTCCACTAATTCTTCCGTTTCAGGCCTTGGAATCAAAACACTAGGATTAACTTGAAACGTGTATCCATAAAAATTAGCAGTTCCAATTACATATTGCAGTGGCTCATGATTTAGAACCCGTTCTATCATTTCAATAAACTTAGCTTCCTGATCATCAGACAAATTAAACCGATAATTCATCAGCAAATCCGTCAAATTCCATCCCATCAAAGACCTCATCACCTGGCGTCCTTGATCAGGATCCAAATTTTCTTGCTCCAGACGCAAAGAAGCCCATTTAAGGGCTTCAAAAACAGTTGCATTATTTCTAAGCTTCTGAGTCATTCAATTTCTCCAACTTTTTAGCTTGATCAGAAACAATTAATGCATCAATGATGTCATCTAAGTCACCATCCATGATTTTATCTAACTTGTTCAAGGTCAATCCAATTCGATGGTCAGTAACTCGATTTTGGGGATAGTTATAAGTCCGAATTCGTTCAGAACGGTCACCCGTTCCAATGGCATCTTTCCGTTTCTCATCGTACTCATTCTGTTCTTTTTGTTTGTAGTAGTCATAAACACGAGCTTTCAAAACTCGCATTGCCTTAGCACGGTTCTGTTGTTGAGAACGTTCATCTTGCATTGCAACCACAATCCCAGTTGGAAGGTGGGTCATTCGGACGGCTGATGAAGTTTTGTTAATATGTTGACCACCAGCACCAGAGGAGCGATAGACATCCGTTCGAATATCGCCTGGATCAATGTCAATGTCCACATCTTCTTCCTCAGGCATTACACCAACGGTAGCTGTGGAAGTGTGAACTCGTCCAGCCGATTCTGTCGAAGGAATTCGTTGTACTCGGTGAGCACCATTTTCGTACTTTAACTTGGAATAGACTTTATCACCAGTGATCATTAAAACAATCTCTTTAAAACCACCAACTTCAGTATCAGTTTCATCGATCACTTCAATCTTCCATCCCTGACGTTCAGCATACTTGGTGTACATGTTATACAAGTCCGCTGCAAACAAACTGGCCTCATCTCCACCAGCTGCTCCACGAATTTCCATGATAATATTTTTCTCGTCATTAGGATCCTTTGGAATCAACAACAACTTCATTTGATCTTCAAGTTGTGTTTTCTGATCCTTTAAATCACTAATCTCGGATTTGACCATGTCTTCCATTTCGCTATCAAGTTTTTCTCTTAACATGGTCTCATCATCATCTAATTGTTTACTAATCTTTTTATACTTATTGTAAGTTTCAACCGTTTCTCTGAGACTGCCCTCTTCTTTTGAGAGTTTCATGAATTTTTGGGTGTCAGCAATCACTTCTGGATCACTGATTAGTTCGTTTAATTCATCATATCTGTCAGAAACGGATTGTAATTTATCAAAAATTTTATCCATATCGGCTTCAGCCATTCTTATTACTCCTTATTCTTTTGTGCTTCAATCGGAGGATTGAAATAATGATAACGACAAACAGGATAATATGACTCGTTACCACCCATAAAGATCTGCTCGCCCTCGTAAACGGGCTTTCCATCATGGACTCTTAAGTTCATAATTGCTTTCTTTTCACAAAACCAACAAATCGTTTTCATTTCTTCAATCTTATCCGCATACAATAGTAAATACTTCGATCCCTCAAACAATTTATTTTGAAAATCATTTTTAAGTCCAAATGCCATGACCGGAATATGTAATTGATCAACCACTTCGGTTAATTCGAAGATGTGATGCTTATTTAAAAACTGGGCTTCATCAACTAACACACAACTAATGGGTTCATCGCGTTTTTCAATTTCATCTTTTACCATTTTAAATGCGTTTGAATCGGAATTAATTGAAAGGGCTTTACGAGTCAACCCAATCCGAGAAGCGATGGTTCCCTTCTTTTCCCTGGTATCAAGGCCACTTGTCATCAAAATAACTGATTTACCCTGTTCCTCATAGTTATGAGCGACTTTGATAATTTCGATTGATTTTCCGCTATTCATGGCTCCGTAACGAAAGAATAGTTGTGCCAAGTTATCACCTTTTCTCTATTTTCACTAACTTTTTCATTATATCGAATTTACCACTTTTTCGCATCCAAATTCAAAATTTGTTCTACCATTTGAATAATTGCTTTTTCTTAAATTAGTTACTATTCTTACTTATAAGCGTAGTTTTATGATAGAATTATTTTAATTGTGCAAAACTAATCATTTCTAAGGGAGAACTCATTATGTCATTTCAGAGTAGAATTGCCACCATGGCTGGTAAGTCATCTTACTGGTTCCTGCATAATTTTTTGCACCGTGGTAGCTCATTACCAGGAAAAATAACCACTGCAATTGATCCCAATATTTTAAAGACGCTGGGTAAAAATTACGATGTGATTATTGTGTCAGGAACGAACGGTAAAACTTTGACTACCGCACTGATCGTTCAAGTCTTAAAGGAAGAATATGATCAAATTCTGACTAATCCAACTGGATCTAACATGACTCAGGGAATTGTCTCAACCTTTTTACAAGCAAAGCATCCCAAATATGGTGAAAATCCAATTGCAGTCTTAGAAGTTGACGAAGCCAACGTAAAACCGATTGTTCAGGCTATCAAACCAAAGATGTTTGTTTTGACCAATATTTTCCGTGACCAACTGGATCGTTATGGTGAGATTTACACTACCTACCAAAAAATCTTAAATGGGATCTTACTAGCTCCAAATGCCCTAGTGGTTGCAAACGGTGATTCCGCCATTTTTAACTCTAAAAAAATGCCAAATCAACAAGTGTTCTATGGCTTTCAAGATCAACCAGCTGATAAAGATATCAAGGCAGCTCCCAACACGGATGGGGTCCTTTGTCCCGTTTGTTCGCACATTATGCACTACCATTACATCACTTACGGAAATTTAGGTGACTACTTCTGTCCTAACTGTGGTTTCCATCGTCCAGAACTAGATTACAAAGTCACTAAAGTGGTGGACGAAACCCCCACTAGTTCAACCTTTGACATTGATGGAAACCAGTATTCAATTGATGTTGGTGGAACATACAATATTTACAATGCTCTCGCAGCTTATGCGGCGGGTCGACAAATGGGAGTTCGTCCTGATCAAATTAAACACGCTTTTGAAACCAACAAGCGACTCTTTGGAAGACAAGAAGAAATCAAAGTTGGTGACAAGGAAGTAACCATTGTGTTAGTTAAAAATCCAGTGGGACTTAACCAAGTCATTGATATGATTTCTCATGAAAAAGAACCATTTTCATTTGTCTTTCTTGAAAATGCTAACTATGCTGACGGAATTGACACGAGTTGGATCTGGGATGGCGACTTTGAACGTCTGCCAAAGATGAACATTAAAAAATTCATTTCCGGTGGTGAACGATACAAAGACATTACCTTCCGCCTTAAGGTTGCCGGGGTTCATGACGACAATCACATCATTGAACCAAACATTGAAAAAGTCTTGGAACAAATTAAGCAGCTGCCCACTAAAAAGGTTTACGTTCTGGCCACTTACACGGCTATGCTTCAATTCAGACATTTACTAGCACAAAAAGGATTCATTAAAGGAGGAATGGACTAATGACAAAAACCATTCGAGTGGCTCACTTATATGGTGACTTAATGAATACTTACGGTGATATCGGTAACATTTTGTCGTTACGATATTACGCTAAACAGATTGGCGTTGAGGTCACCTCTGACGTTGTTAGTTTAGAAGAAGGGTTCAACGCTGACGATTATGATTTCATGGTTTTCGGTGGTGGACAAGACTTTGAACAAACCATTGTTTCAAAAGACATTCAAACCAAAAAGGACGAAATTAAACGTTTCATTGAACAAGGCAAGCCTGTTATTGCAATTTGTGGTGGCTTCCAGTTACTTGGAAACTACTACGTTGCAGCTAATGGCGAAAAGCTTCCTGGCATTGGTGCCCTTGATCACTACACGGATGCAATGAAGGACAATCGTTTCATTGGAAACATTGAAATTCAAAACGAACAAACCAAGGAAAAATACCATGGCTTTGAAAACCACGCTGGAGTGACCTACTTAGGACCAAGTGAACGAGCACTGGGAAAAGTCATTAAGGGACATGGCAACAACGGCAAGGATGGTACAGAAGGTGCCATTTACAAAAACACCGTCTGTACCTACTTTCATGGCCCTATTTTAGCCCGAAACGGTAACTTGGCTAAGCGTATGATGTTTAATGCCCTTGAAAAGAAGTATCCCGATACTGATTTTTCGGGTGATACGAAAAAAGTAAAAGTTGAATCATTCTAAAATTAAAGCACTACCGATTAAATTGGTAGTGCTTCTTTTTTTACATAAAATGAATAAACGGTCGACCACCTGCTAGAAGCAATCCAAGAATTGCCACCACTATAATTGCAATCACGGTCATCCACAAAAACCATCCTGAAAGTTTCTGTTGTGATTTAAAGGCAAACGCCATCTCAATCAGACCAATCAATAGTAACGCGCAAACAACCTTGATAATCGTCAAGACTGGATCACGTCCCCATGCAAATGGGATCAGAAAAATTCCCGAAATAATTAAAATCACATAACAGAGTCTGGCAATCATCGTCATAACTTTAAAATGCCAGTTCGAAAAAAGAGCGATACAGACCACAATAAAAAGAACCAACCACGTTAATAAATGAATCCAAATTAGCATAATAACACTTCCCCATTTAGATTAACTCCATTATACACAATCCATAAGGACTTTTAGTCATAATTCGTTAACACCCTTCTCTGGTTATGGCATAATTACTGAAAAGAAGGAGTGGTGGATGACATGAAAAATAATCAGTTCGCACAAGTACTAGTTGACCTTAACACCGCTAAACGGGAGTTAGCCCAAGTTGGCTTTGATCCAACCGAAATCGAAAATTCTAAAACCGTTTCAGAAGCATTTTTGAAATTACTTAGTAAAACGCTTATTAACGTAAACAATAAAAGTGGTCAAATGGAGCAATTGAATAACCGACTAGCGGCTCCAGATAAACGACTTGGCGATTATTTGCAAAATAATGGTGAAGTCAACCAACGGGTTTTTTATCTAGTGGCCCTCCAATTGCTTGAATTTCAAGCAAACGTCGACTTTCAGGTTGATGAACAACTAAAAGCGATGAAAGAAATTCATTTGAAGTACTTTAATAAACCTGGTCAGTGGGACATAGACGACTTACTTCAAGCTTGGTACCTTCTGCTAACCACCCATAACAAGACTGGTCAAACCTACCTTGATCACTTAGCAAACCAGGGATTCTTTAAGGGATTTCCAAAAGATAAGCCCCTCTTCTTTAATGGCAAAGCGCAGGCTATTTTTGAACCAGAAGACCTCATTTATGAAACAGTCTACGTTGAAACCGACACTGATTCTGATAAAGACGGGAGGGCTGATCTAGTTAAAGCTGAGATCACCCGTCCCCAAACTAGCTTTAAGCTAGGAACCCTTTACACGGCTAGTCCATACGATCAAGGGACAAACGATGCGCTTGGAGACCAAATCACTCATGATGTAAACAAACCAATTATTCGAAAGGAACCAGATGATACCATTTATTCTGACATTATGTATGAAGAACAACCCCAAAAATTTAGTACTAGAACACCAAAGGGTTTTTCCGATGAAGCCATTGAGGGACACGTTGCAAAGCCGGGTTATACCTTAAATGACTACTTCTTAATGCGGGGATATGCAGTGGTTTATTCAGCTGGTATTGGAACCAAAGATTCTGACGGAATTCAGACGTGTGGTTCCCCCGAACAAACAGATTCAACAGTTGCAGTAATTGAATGGCTTAATCATAAACGGCGAGCATTCACCAACCGAACGGACAATATCGAGATCAAAGCTGACTGGTCCAATGGTAACGTAGCAATGACCGGACGTTCCTACCTAGGAACCCTTGCCAATGCTGCAGCAACCACTGGAGTGAACGGCCTTAAAACCATTATTTCAGAAGCCGCCATCTCTTCTTGGTACGATTATTATCGTGAAAATGGCCTTGTAATGGCTCCCGGCGGATTTCAGGGAGAAGACGCTGACGTTTTAGCGGCTGAGACATTCAGTAGAAGTCTCAATCCTGGTGATAATTTACAGATCCGGCCCTTCTTTGATCGCTACTTATCAATTATGCAAAAACAGATGGACCGTACTACCGGAAATTACAACGAATTTTGGGACGAAAGAAACTATCGAAACAATGTTAAAAACATTAAAGCCGATGTCTTGCTTGTGCAGGGCTTAAACGACTGGAATGTTAAACCAGTCAATGCAGCTAAACTATGGCAAGGAATCAAGTCTCTTCCAATCAATCAAAAGACTATCCTTCACCAGGGTCAACATATCTATATCAACGCCTTTCGTTCGTTTGATTTCAACGATATCGTCAACATGTGGATTTCACATGAGTTATATGGGATTGAAAACGATGTAATGAATAAAATTCCAAATATGATTGTACAAGACAACGTCAAGCCGGAAAAGTGGAACAAAAAGAATAACTGGCTTGATAATCATAGTAAAAAATACTATTTAAATGATGAAAAACTAAGCAAAACCCCAAACAAAGGCCAACTTAAATACCAAGACCAGTTGGATTCGTCGCGATTTAAGGCATACTGTTCTCATCCAACACGGTGGGAAAAAGATTTACTTGATCCAAACAGTCCGTTAAAGGGACACCGTTTGATCTTTAAGACTTTACCTCTTAGTGAAGAGCAAATCATTTCGGGATTTAGTACCCTTCATCTACGCATCGCCACGTCTAAGAACGTCGGACTCTTGTCAGCCCAATTGGTCGATTACGGGGACGCTAAAAGATTGAATGTTACCCCTACTATTCTTGAGCCCAAGGGAATTCTACTAGGACACAGATGGTACACGGATGATCTACGGGAATTCACCTTAAATAAGCATTCAACACCAAATAAAATGATCTCGTTTGGACATATGAACCTTCAGAATCGCCATTCCGCTTATCAAAACGATCAATTGGTCCCAAACCAATTTTATGATGTTGACTTAACTTTACAACCAACCTTCTATCACCTTCCAGCTGGCAGAAAGCTTGGACTAGTACTATACGGAACTGATTTTCAGATGACTCAGCGTGGAAACCAAGATATTGAGTACACGATTGATCTAGAAAACAGTTATCTTAAAGTTCCTTATAAATAAGAAAAACACGTTTGTCTTAAATTAAAGCAAACGTGTTTTTAATCTAATTAAATAATTCATCAAGATAGGTGTTAATTAAGTCATTTCGATCTTCCATGAAATGATCACTTAAGTGAGGGTGAACCCGATTAGACAAAAAGACAAAGCCACTCTTTTGGTCCCGATTGAGTACGATTACCACCCCTGTGTAACCGGACTGCCAAATGTACGGATGACCTTCGTAATCAGCTAAAGCCCATCCAAATGACCGGGTGCCATCTTCCATCGGCGTCTGATCGGTATACAATTCATCAAACGTCTCATTATTAAAGATGCTACTACGACTATTAACCTGAAGCATCCACTGGGCAAAACGAGACAAGTCATTTAAAGTACTAAACATCCCAGCTGAACCACAATCATCGCCCAAGATTTGCGCCTTCGGGTCATGAACTTCACCCTGCAAATTAGTACGGGTTTCTTCATTGTATGTAGTAGGAACAGAACGTTGCACTTCTGGGTGAAAAGTCGTGTCATTTAAACCAAGTGGTTTTAGGACCATTTGCGTAATCAGTGGTTGAATAGGAATTCCCATTACCAACCCAGCAATCCATCCTAAGAAAATATAGTTCACGTCTTCGTATTTCATTTGCTTGTTAAAATTATCGCCCACATGAAGACCTAAAAGAGCCTCACGAAGCTGATTGATGTTCATCAGATTTCGATTGGGAATGTACCCTTCAATCCCAGAAGTATGAGTCAACAAGTGACGAATTGTAACCTCTGGATACTTCCATTCTGGTAAATAGTCAGAAACAGAATCATCTAAGTGAATTCGCCCATCTTGAAGTAATCGCATGATAACCGGTAGGGTACCAACCACTTTAGTCAAAGAAGCAATGTCGTAAACGTCGTTTGGTCCAACGGCTTCTTTCGTTGGCTCCACTTGCTTTAATCCCATCTCATCACTTTCAACGTTCATCCCAGTGATAAACGAAAATGCCGCGCCCGGGATACTCTGCTTTTCAATCATTTTTTTTATTTTAGCTTTTGTCTTTGAAAAATTCATTTTTATTCTCCTAATAACTTCAATTATACCAATTTCTCTAAAAATTAAGAGAGCAAATTGCCTCCAGATTGAATTTACTGAGGATCATTAACTTTCCAAGTTTGATCAACGTCAAATTTCTCAATTTCAGTGCGGTTGGGATCAAGAGTAGCACGGGTCATCGTCGGACAGCTTGGTGTTTGTAAATACAAGGTCCTGTTTTTAACATCATAACCAACCCAATACTGAGTAGAATCACATTGTTGCGGCAAATCAAGATTTCGACTGATACCCTTTGGAACAGTGAATGGCTTAAAACAATTGTATAAAGTGCTTATTCCTTCAGCATCGGAAAATTCATCAATGTTTTTCGAGATAAAAGTTGCCCGAATAAACCGCGATGGTGAAGAATAATCTCCTGGAAGCCCAAACATTCCATATCCAGTACCACCTTCGATTGGATTAACCGGTAATTTTCCACCAATCTTAGTCGGCTTCTGATTATAAGCATTTAACGAAACGTAATTTCTGAGGTTATTAGTAGTATGAAATGAATATTGTGGACTATTGGTCATCACTCCAATACTATCGTATATTTTAAATCCACCATTATCCGTCGCTTCAAGCACAATGGAATTACCGTTTTCATCAGAAAAGGTGTAATGAAGATGAAGCTTACCAGCTTTTCCATGAAAAACATAAGCTTTATCAATTAATCCAGTGGTCTTAGCGAGTCTTCTGATGTCATCAAGCGTCGCACATTGAGTTAAAACATATGTCCCAAATTCCTCACCAAAAACTGGTGTTAGATTACGAGCTTTTAAATCTGCTTCACTTCCATGAGTGGTTTCCAGAAGAACCTGAAGATCTCCGGTGATTCCTTTTTCATTGATACCATCAAACAGAAGACTTCCTTCGTCAGGGCCAATCCCCATAACTGCATACTTGCTACGCCAGTTTTTTAATTCTGACTGAATTGTCTGATTTGCGGGAATATTTACGATTTTAGTTGAGACAGCTGCTTTTTCGTTAGGTGAACCAAAAAATCCATCGTACGGCCCCAAAACGGATGACCATCCGTAGATTTAATAATAATTGAAGTACACATATCCAAATCCTCCTCAGATTTATTTATAAAAAAATGCCCTCAAACATAACTATGTTTGAAGGCACCATCATCTTTGAATTACCCGTATGAGACTTGAACTCATAGCTCCGCCTTGAGAGGGCGACGTCTTAAACCAGTTTGACCAACGGGCAATAAACTGAACAATTACATAGTTTACCCAATTTAAACCGGTCTGTCAACAAAGTAATGCAAAATTTTCTGTTGACAACTGTCCATAAAGAATTGTAGTATATTAGGTGTTCAATTATTGAGTATTCGCCAAATTGGTAAGGCAGCGGACTCTGAATCCGCAATTTACTGGTTCGAGCCCAGTATACTCAACTATAAATATCAAAAACACCATTTCAATAATTATTGAAATGGTGTTTTTTAATGAATTAAATTTTAGCTTCTTATTTCTTGCACTTTACCCAAAACCATTCTAGCAATTGGTCCAACGATCAGAAGTTGTAATGGCAGAGCCAAAATCAAGTTTCTAATCCATGTCATCCCAAACGTTGCTAGATTAAGACTTAAAAATCCGCCTTCAACTACAATTCCGAAAATTGACATGCAAGTTACCATCCCTAAAACCATCAAAATTGAAATTCCTAAAGAAATCAAAAGTGGCTTCTCTTCCATTTTTTCAGTAAAAATAAATTTGAAAAAGATTCCTTTTGCAAGTGGTCCCACAAAAAGTAAATCACAAACAGCCGCAATAACTAACGCAAATGGATAACCCACTAACACACTTTTAACAAAAGTGGAATCAACCCCACTCCCGAGTGCAATGTTATAGGCTTCCATCACGATCACCATCATACCTGCCATTAATCCAGTAAACAATAATTCTTCCTTAAAATCCTTTGGCATACTTAACCTCCTAATTTTTCAGCAATGATTAATCTACCATAAAGAATTTTTTCATGTAAGTTTTTATTACAATAAAAACTTAATTAATAAAAATAAGGACCAAGCATTTTAATGCTCGATCTTTATAATTAATCACTTTTTCTGATAGAAGTAATACAAAATTCCACACACAATCAAAACCGCATAAGTAATACTAAGAGGTAAGACCTTAATGACAATCACTACCGTCGCAATTGAAATTGCGATTGCAATCCAGAAAATTACCTTACCAATGTCGGCTTCAGTGAAATGATGAGGTCCATGACTTTGATTTTGTCGCTGGTAATTAGAATAATTATAATTAGTGTTTTGCTGATAAGAATCATTGTTAGCGTTAGACTCATTAGAATGTGATTCATAACTAGACTGACTTGATCCTGCATATGATCCAGAACTATAATTATTTTCTTTAATAATTTCATACGCACTGGTAATTTCTTTGAACTTGAAGGCAGCATCAGGGGAATGGTTAACATCGGGATGATACTTCTTAGCTAATTTGCGATAAGCTCGATCAACTTCTTGTTTGTCTGCTGTTGTGGGTAATCCTAATATTGCATAATAATAGTCTAAGTTTCCATATGCCATCATAATCCCCCCTTAAATGTATTTACACTAATTCTACCAAACATTGAACAATTCGGTTAATCAGTGTTTAATAAAACGTCTTTAGGGTTAGGATCATTACTTTGCATATTTTTGAATTGATTGAACCAAAATTTCTGTGGCACCAGTTCCAATCCTACCATCATAATATTTTTAAAACTGATTTTTGTGTAATTTGTAAATTTTTCTTCCATTATAATAAGTATTTTTATTCCTTAATGATTATTTTAATAAATTAACAGCAAATAATTTTAAATACTTTTCATTAATTGGATCTTTTCAGACAAAACATCTCTTGAATCAGTACTTTATTGTGAAAACTAAAATCTGGATTGTTCATAATTTTTTTAATTTCTTTTAAGTCAAAACCAAAACTTTTGTAAAATAAAATCACCTGTAATTTCAAAACATCGTTAGAATTATAATTTCGATAACCAGAATCAATATCTCTTCTGAGAACCAATAAATATATTCAATCATAGTATTGAAGGGAACGAGCTATAACGCCCGCCATGTCGGCTAATTCTTTTATTTTAAGCATGAATGATGCATCTTTATAAATCATTGTTAACCGTTACGTAACGTCGTGGTCAAGCCGTTTAGTCACATTTTATAAGTAGCACAGTTATATTACACCAATGTTACTGAAACATTACTAGTTTAACAAACCATTTCCTGAATGTTTCGCACTATATCATTATAGTTACGCTTGAGTTTAACTCTTTTTTTCACATAGTTTTGATGTTATTGTTTATATATTCCAAAGGAGGAAATTAAATATATGAATAATGATAAATTACACTATAAAATGTACAAAGCTGGTAAGAGATGGATGTTTGCTGCCCTTGCAACTACGATGGTTGCCGGTGGCCTTCTAACTACCAGTAGCGTTGTTAACGCTGACGCCTTAGGAAATAACGCACAAGCTACTCAAAGTGCCAAGAAAGATAACGGCACTATTAAAAATGACTCATCTAAGAGCGCAGCCAAAGTTAACACTAACGTTGATAATCAAACAAACGATGCTAATGCTACTAAAGATGCCACTACTCAAACTAATGTTGCTTCAAACAATGATGTAAACAACACTACTAATGATGCAACAAAAGCTACAACTACTAACGATCAATCAGCAACTACTGATAATAATCAAGTAGCTGAAAACAACCAAAACAATCAAAATGATGCTAACAATGATGCCGTTAAAAACGATAACCAAACATCAACTGTTACACCAAACAAGATTGAAAACAAGGTTGCAGAAGCTGTTACTCCTGCACAATCAGCTAAAACTGATGTTAACGTTAATAATTTAGACAACGCTGTTTCTGCTAAAGCAGATAACAAGCAAAACAACAACGCTGACCAAAAGACTACTAACAACGATTCAGTTAAAGCCGAAGCTACTACACAAGCACAATCAGTAAATACTGAAAAAGCTGAAAATAATGTAACCCCAGCTACTAAAACTACTCAACAAACACCTGCTAAGCAAGCACCAGTTTCAAACGATGATGCAAAACAAGCTGATGCTAAAACTACTACTCCCGCACAATCAGCTAAGACTGAAACTGTTAAGACTAACACTCAAACCAACAATGTTACCCCAGCCGCTCATTCTTACTCAAACGTTCAATTGAGTGCCGCTCGTGCAGCCGCAACTAACTTTAGAGTTCAAAATGTCAGCTTTAGAGCTCAAAACACTAATGCCGATCAAGTAGTTAACATTGGTAGACAATATGTTGGAACTCCGTACGTTTGGGGTGGCAGTACACCAGCTGGATTTGATTGCTCTGGATTCGTTCAATACGTATTTGGCAAGGCTGGATACAGTCTTCCAAGAACTACTTACAGTCAATACCCTGCTACACAACACATTTCACGTAGTCAAGCTCAAAAGGGTGACTTAGTATTCTTCTCTCAAGGTGGCGATCTTTACCACGTTGGAATCTACTTAGGTAACGGTTTAATGCTTGATGCTCAAAACCGTGGTGTTATTTACAACGATTCACTTAGTTATTTCCCTGGTGCCGTATTATTCGGACGTGTTAACGGATTTAACGGTGGAAGCGCAAGTACTTACGCACCAAGTCAAAACACTAACAACAATTCATATACTCCAAGAGTTAACTACGTTCAACAAAACGTAAGTACTCCAGCTGCAAGACCTGCTAATAACAGAGCATACACTTACAACTTAAGAGCTAATGTCCCTACTACTCAATTGAACACTGTTAATAGATCAGCTAGTGTTACACCAACTTCAACTGCTTCAAATGGCAAACAACAAACTACTAGTGTTGTATCACAAAATAACACTAAGACTGTTAACTTGAATGTTCAACCAACAAAGGCATCATCAAATACTAGTGCCAACACTAACGAGACTGTTCAAACTTCAAAGACGACTCCTAACGTTCAACAAAATGTTCAACAAACTCCAGCAGCACCTAAAGAACAAGTAAGTAACTTGTCAAATGACACTACTGCTAAGAAGAACACGATTGATTTGAACGCTTCAAAGAAGTCAACTGACCAAAAGGCAGCTCTTAACAAGAAGACTTCTGCTAAGGTTGTTTCAAACAAAGAAGTTTCTGACAAGAATGCTTCAAACAAAGAAACTGCCGCTAAGGTAAACAATGATGATAAGACAACTTCACACATTGCTACTAAGGATAACGGTCAAGCTTCTGCAGTTAAAAACAATGACCAAAAGAATGGTCACATCTTGCCACAAACTGGTCAAGCAAGTACACTACTTATGAGTGCCATTGGTTCTATCATGGTTGCTCTTGCCGCAGTACTTGGTTTCAGACGTAAAGATACTGACAAATAATATCTAAACTAATAAATGGTCTTCCGATTAATCGGAAGACCATTTTTATTTATAAAATTAGATTGCTATTGAAACAGCATTAGTGCTATTCTTTTTATATTGGAGGTATGACAATATGGACGCACACTCAAAAGAAAAAGAACTTAAAAAATTAATCAAGGATCAAGAAAAGTTCCAAAAAGAAAACTCAGATAAATTCAACGCTGATTTATTATCTAATTACAACGAACGAATGGACGTTGTGAAAGAGTTGATTGAAAACGAAAATCAGACCAATAACTTACGTGATACTAAGGTTGCTAAGCCGACTCGAGATGATAAACGTGGAATGGACAAAAACCGTCACGTTGATGATCAAATGAATGATCTTGAAAGAGCACAACAACGCTTAATTAAGAAGCTACGTACTCTTGAAGGAAAATGGGAATAACCCTCTTATTACAATCAAATCATTGACCATACAAAAAGAACGGATTCAACTGAATCCGTTCTTTTTGTCTATTTAGTTATTGTTTTCCTTTTTTAATTCTGCATCCAGTTTCTTGGTTAATTCTTCGTAACCAGGTTTACCTAATAGTGCGTACATATTATTCTTGTATGCTTCAACGCCTGGTTGATTGAATGGATTAATGCCATTTAGGTAACCAGAAATAGCAACCGCAACTTCAAAGAAGTAAATCAAGTAACCTAGTGAATATTCTGATTGATCAGGAATATGAACGGTCATAACTGGAACCCCACCATCGGTATGAGCTAAAACAACCCCTTCATAGGCTTTGGTATTAACTTCGTTAACCGTGTCATCTTGAAGGTATTTAAGACCATCAAGGTTTGACTCTTCCTTTGGAATCGCAATATCGTCATCAGGCTTATCTAATTTAACAACCGTTTCAATCAGATCACGTAACCCCTCTTGAATGTATTGACCTAATGAATGAAGATCAGTTGTAAAGTTAGCTGATGATGGATAAATTCCCTTTTGGTCTTTTCCTTCTGACTCACCCATTAACTGCTTCCACCATTCTGAGAACATTCTCATGTTTGGTTCGTAGTTTTCGAGTAATTCAGTGGTATAACCCTTTCTGTAAAGGATATTTCTCAACGCAGCGTAACGATAGGCATCGTTTTTATTAACATCTGGATTGGTGTATTCTTTGGAAGAATCAAGTGCACCCTTCATTAATTGACTAATGTCAGCACCGGTAGCAGCAATTGGTAATAAACCAACTGGGGTAAGAACTGAGTAACGTCCACCAACACCATCTGGAATTACGAAGGTTTCGTAGCCGTTAGCGTCGGCTTCTTGTTTCAAAGCACCTCGATGAGCATCAGTAGTAGCATAAATTCGTTTGTTAGCTTCATCTTCACCATACTTTTTAACTAACTTTTCCTTGAAAATTCGGAAAGCAATTGCTGGCTCAGTGGTTGTCCCAGATTTAGAAATGATGTTAATTGAAAAGTCATCGTCACCAATGTAGTTCAACAAATCATGAATGTATGGAGCACTAAGTGAATTACCCGCAAAGACAACTTTGACACCACGACGCTTGTCGTCAGGTTCAGAGTTATAAAAGGTTCCATTTAGAAAATCAACGGCCATCTTGGCACCTAAATATGAACCACCAATTCCAATTACAACTAAAACCTTTGAATCAGACTTGATTTTGTCAGCCGCTTTTTGAATTCTTGCGAACTCATCTTTGTCATAATTTTCTGGAAGATCTAACCAATCCCGGAAATCATTTCCAGCACCAGTGCCATCCCTTAACTCTTTATCCGCTGCAGTCACCATCGCTTGAATCTCAGGCAACTCATCCGGATGTACAAACTTGCTTAACTTAGAATCATCAAATTTCAAATAAGCCATTACACTATCCCCACTTTCTATAATATCGCTTACATTATACAACAAAAATTAATTACATAATGATGTTTTTGCTCTGTTAATTTTATTATATTAGTTCTTATTTAATCCGCACATTGATCCCTTTAAACGATCCCTCACGTTCATAATCATGGTCAATCGGAAAATCATTTGGGTTAGAGTAAGTTTTTCCAAAATTAACGTTAACACCGTTTGCGGCAAATGCATCCGAGATTTCAGACCGAAACCTTTTCGAATTCATTTTATTGGTATCTGTGGTAAAGAAGACGGACGCATCCTTACTAGCAACTTGACTTACCGCACTAACGAGAGCTTGTAAGTCACGCTTAATCTCAAACCGATTCTTTTTATCTCTAACAAAGACAGGCACGTTAACGGTGATTAAGTCAAACTTCAAATCATGTTTTTGCGCATAATCTAAGTACCCAAAGACACTCATTTTTCTGACCTCTTGGGCACCGATCATGTATCCATTAGCATCAATTTCATTAATCAATTGAGATTTAGCACGATTACTATCGTCAACATTAACGGTCTTAACGCTACCACCACCAATCATGGCACTAGCAACTCCGGTTCCCTCATAAAATAAATTTAGACCAACTTTATCTTGTGATTGATCAAAAACGTCCTGTCTTACATCGCGATAAATAATGTCTAATCCTGTCGTTTTGGCGTTCTGTAAACTAATTGGATACGTTACTTCACCCTCCAAGACATTAGCCGAGCCTACAGGATCGGGACTAGCGTTTTCAACTGACTTGATTTCAGAACCATGTTCAAACTGCTGATACTCGTATAAATTCTGGTAACTCCCCAATTGATTAACAATGATTGGAATCAACTGATTTCGCAATTGGTAAATTCCAGCATTTTCCCAAGTAATCACGTCTTGACCATCGTAGCTGTCAATCGTAATTCCGGCCAAACCGTCTCCCTGTCCGTTAAACAGGCGATGAATATCAATGCCTTCATCTTGAAGTAAAATGCGTTTACTGAAAGCCTGACTAAATAAATGACCAAAGAAACGATCGTCAATAGATTGATTTTTCCTGCGATCCAAAATCCAACCGATTCCCCCAGCTTGTTTGCCAAAGTAAGCACTGGCAACGAAATGATCTCCCTTAATTAAAGCCACGACCTCGCCGTTGCTAAAATCCGCTTCGCTAACTAAATCTTTTTCACTAATTTGTGGATAACCGCCCTCAAATTTTTTGACGGCTTTACCGGTTATTTCAACTTTTTTCATATTATTTTATTCTCCTCTAAAAATCGCTTCCTATCTCATTGTACATGTAATCACGATTAATTAGTAGGATTGCAAAGTAGGTCATATGTTAAAATAATAAGCAAAGGAGATTCGATTATGTATAAATATTTAGTATTTTTTGACTTAGATAGAACCTTGTTTGATGAAAATTCAAAGGTGAACGATGAAGTTGCAAACGCAATGGATGAAATCAGAAAACACGGTGGCCTTCCGGTAATCTCAACCGGAAGGAATCTTTTTGAAATCAGAGATACGTTAGAGAAAACCAAGATTGATTCCGTGGTAGCCGCAAACGGTGATTTTGGAATGTTAAGAAACCAAGAAGTCTTTTCTAATACAATCAACCCCAAAATCATTGATCGTTTGTATAGCTTTGTTAAAAAACACGATAATACATTAGTTTTACTGAACCAAAAACGTGGTGCCATTACCAATCACGATGAATTGGCAGTTAAAGCCTTTGAACACGTCCATGCTCCACTTCCAACCATTGTCACAAAAAAGTATTGGCACGAAAATCCTATTAACATGATGGTGGTTACCAACACTGATCTGGATACTGACTACGTAGAAAACTTTGGAGATGTCCTAACCTTTTACCGTAACTCGCCCTATTCAATTGATGTGGTCGTTCATGACGTTTCTAAGGCTACTGGAATCAAGCAATTAATAAACACTGCTGGACTAACTGGAATCCCAACATACGCGTTTGGAGACGGTAATAACGACATCCCAATGTTAGACTACGTTGATCATCCGGTCGTAATGGGTAATGGACTTCCAAACGTCAAACCACATGGTGAATTCATTACCACCAAAAATACCGACCACGGAATTGTCAACGGACTGAAGCATTTTAACCTGATCTAAATTACTGTAAATTAGGCAGATATCATGGTATAGTAATAATGTGTCTGTCGGGGGCGTTATGGATTCGACGGGTATAGTTTGAGCCTGAATTGCATTCCGTACGACGATGCGTCAAATCGCTCAGTTTAATTATAACTGCAAAAAATAATAACAATTCTTACGCCGTAGCTGCCTAATAAGCGCTTGACGTAGATCTAGCTGATTTTTCCTATGGATCAGTCCTAGGTCCTACCTTTAATAGGATACGCTTACTGCTCCCATCTGAAGTAGTATGAAGAGATTAATCAGATTAGCTGTGCATGCTAGCATTGACTAATTGCGGATTGTACAGTGAACTTCAAATGATTAGCCTACGAATGTAGACGTTCAGGAGGCAATATGCTCGGACGCGGGTTCAAATCCCGCCGCCTCCATAATTAAAAGCGAACCAGTCATTAAATTGATTGGTTCGCTTTTTTGTGTTTTATAAGCTTAACGTGGAATTGTCACATCTTTTTCTAAATTTGAAGAATGTGGACCGGTTGCTTTTGAAACAACGTTTTCTGATATGTGAGCAGTTCCGTCCCCATTATCTTTAACGGTCCCCTCTAATCCAATATCACTAGTAGCGTTTTGAGTTATAAACCAATATCCCGTCTGATCTCCAGATAGTTTACCACCATAATTCCAATAACTAATTTTATTAGTAGTCGTATTTTGGAAATAAGGTGTTTCTTTCTCTAATATTTGTTTAGCAATTGGTTCTGTCAAAGTGCTTGTTTGCTTAACATCATTTTCAGCCTGATTATTGTTACTATTTGCTGGAGTTGCTCCTGTTTCTGCTTGAGAAGAATTAGGAGTTATTTGTGCTGAATTATGTTGATTGGAAGTTCGATTTGAAATTATTGATGAAGGATTCCGTCTAAACTCATTTTGTATTCTACTTATTAAAGCACCAGCATAATGGTTAAACAGAAAGAACCCAATCAATACAATCACAACCCCTGAAACTAATTTCATCAGAAAATTACGTCTTCGTTTTGATTTAACCTCTAAGTAATCTTCCCGCCAACTTGGATCATTTCTGCGTTCCTTATAAAACTGATACGTATGACTGGTACGTGTCCCACTGGTTAAATATTTTTTAGGCATTTGAATTCCTTTATCATCTTGTTTAAATATCTACTTACATATTTATATATTACACAAACAAAAAGAATTCTACAATATACCTATTTCAAATAATCGTTGTACAATGATGTAAATTATTTGTTTGAGAGATGAAATTATGAAAGCACTATTAATAATTGATATGCAAGAAGGTCTAAAAAAAATATATAAGATGGACTCAATTATAAACAATATAAACAAAAGAATAAACTACTACCGAAAACATAATTCACCAATCATTTTTATGCAACATATCAGTGAATCAATGCACATTAACAGTGAAGAATGGCAGCTTAATCACAATATTAATAACCTACCTCAGGACAGATACTTTAATAAGTATGTTCCTGATTCATTTTATGAAACTGGTTTAGAATCATTTTTAAACAGTCAATCAGTGGATACCATTGAAACATGTGGTGCACAAACTGAGTATTGTGTTGATACTACCATCAAAGTAGGATTTCATTTGGGATTTAAGATAACTGTTCCGGATAATTCATTTTCTACCTTTGATAACAATATTCTTACAGCAAAACAAATTAATCAGCAATATTCAAAAGTATGGAAAGATTCATTTATTATTAATAATTAAGAAATTAATAATGCAACAACCTTCCATCATCACACCAACCACCATACATCTCATTGGCTCTCGTCTTCTTTACCAATTTATGCAACCGATGTTTATATGATTGAGGTTTACTAAATTTCAAGCGTGATTGAACGCCATCAACACGAACTCGTTGGTACAAATCAGGAAACTGGTTAAAATTATTCCATACATTCGGGTCACGTTTTAAAGCCCGTTTAACTGGCTGGATAATCTTAAACGATTTAGGCGACAAATCTGGTAACACTTTTTGACCTTCATCAGTCATTAAACCTAATTTAATTAGTCTTCGAGCCCGCTCCTTGTTGAGCTCGGTCCAATTACTGTTTTCCTTTCGAGGAGTAAGACGTTGAGCTAGTCCAGTCTCATCTGAACTTTTGTGCAGACCATCGACCCAGCCAAAGCACAGTGCTTCTTCGACGATATCCAAATAAAACATCTTTTCTTCAGTCGTTTTACTCATACTGACCGGGATCCACAGACAATCTTCTCTCTTGCAGTTTTCGGTAAACCAGTCCCGAAGTTCCTTTCTTGATGTAATCGGTAAAAATGGCTCGTCTTTTCTTAGCACTTGAAATGCACTCCCTTCAACATTTGCCTACATAGTAATCAGCAAAGTTGGAGAAGTCAAAAAAGCCGTCAGGCTAATTAAAACCGGACGGAATTTTGAACTGTTTTCTTAGTAAATGAAACTGGACGCGAAACACCCACTAAATGCCACCACGGGGCGTGAATTGGCTCAACCACCACTCCGCGATTTTGTGCATCAATCATTTGATGTTTGTTTAAAGCAATCCCAACGTGGTAAATGTCACTTTTACTTGAACCAAAGAAGACTAAGTCACCTTTTTTGATTTTACTCTTTCTAACATGCTTATAAGCATCGTATTGAGCCTGTGCTGTTCTTACAATATTACGATTAGCACCATTTTTCATGACATATTGAGTAAAGCCAGAGCAATCAAAACTGTTGGGTCCGACTGCACCGTACGAATATGATTTACCAAGCTCACTAGTCGCAACCCGCTTAACGTTTGAAAAATGGGCTCTACTTGCGGATACTTGATTTTGGTTAGTGGCGATGTTTACGACATCAAATAAACCTAACGCCGCAATCGCTACTGTTACACCTCTGATTAATCCTTTGAACATCTTACCAGCTCCTTTATTAATTTATTGTGCATTATTTTACAATCATCCTACACTTTCTATGATAGGTTAGGATTAATACCAAATGATTACATCACGATTGCAAATCCATTAATTTAAGTAATTAAAGCAATACTTTGTGAAATAAGCTTATTTCAGCAAAAAAAGATGGAAATCATTTGATTTCCACCTAAAATACGTTTTTAATTATTTTTGATCTTTTTTTGGCGTTCTAATCATAACCGCAAACAGTAGCCCGATAACCGCAATTACCAAGAAGACCCAGTAAACCATGTGGAATCCATTAACCTGAGCTGGCATCGCCGGCATGCTGAGTTTGAAGAATCCAGTTGCTCTCACTAATACAATCGTAGCAACCGCAACTCCGGTTGACCCAAGTACCTGTCTGACCGTCGTAATTAAAGCCGTTCCATAAGAAATCAAATCTTCCGGCAGTGAATCGGCCCCAAGCGTAACCGCAGGCATCATGACAAAAGCGTTTCCACCTTCAATGAGCATTGCCAGAACCATCATGCCCCAAATATTGTAAATTGGGAAAAATGCTAAAATGGCCCATCCCAGCACAATCATCAACATTCCTGTTAACATAACTGGCTTAAATCCAATTTTATCAACAATCGTACCCGTGATTGGGTTCAAGATACTTAAGAAAACAGCTCCAGGAACTAGTGCCATCCCGGAAATGAATGGTGATACTCCCAATACCTGTTGATAATACAACGGGAAGATAATGGTAACCACAATCAATGAAATGTATGAGAATCCGGTTAAGAGTACCGCCAAATCATAGTTAAACGTCTTTAAAACGTTTAAGTTCAATAGTGGATTGCTGATTCTAAACTGACGGAAAACAAACAACGCAATCAAAACGATACTAATAATCAGGATGAGTAAAAGCATTCCATAGTTATTGTTTGGTTTAGCAATTTCACTAATTACATACAAAATCCCAATCAAACCAAATGAATAGATGATTGAAAGCCAATCTAACTTTGATTTAATTCGTGGCATAACGTCTTTCATCACAAAGAATGAAATCAGGAATACAGCAGTGATAATCACAATGAAGACATCAAACAAACCACGCCAAGTGGTAAACTTCAAAACGATTCCCGAAATGATTGGTCCACACGCCAGAGCTGAACCCATAACCAGTCCGGCAACTCCCATGATTGTTCCTCGATCATCTTCCGGTGTGATATTTAGTAAAACCGTTTGATACGATGGAAACAAAATTCCAACGGCAATTGCCTCTAAGGCTCTCCCAATCAGCACCCACGTAAAACTATTGCTGATTAAAATGATTAACGTCCCGAGATCAAACATCAGTAAAACTCCCATAAAGAGTTTCTTAAAACTCATGTTGTTCAACAACCAAGGACTGATCGGCATCATGATACACATGATGATCATAAAACCAGTCGTTAACCATTGAACGGTTGATGCTGAGATATCAAAGTACTTCATCAACGTGGGATAAGCCGTCGATAGTGATGACTGACTAATCGACATGGTGAAAGTACCGATTAACATGATGGTAATAAACCAAAATCTTTCTAATCTACTAAGTCCATTACTTTTTGCCATATAAAGCGCTCCTTTTCGATTTGTACTAATTTAATAGCTATTTATAGACTATCATTTTTTCATTTGAATTGTTACAAAAGATAACAAAAAGCTCATGATTTCTCATGGGCTCATTTTAGTCTAAAATTTAATACTACCTTGGGTTCTTGGATAAGGGATAACATCACGAATATTATCCATCCCAGTGACATACATCAGTAATCGTTCGAAGCCAATTCCAAAGCCAGAGTGCTTAGTACCACCGTATTTACGTAATTCGAGGTACCACTCGTACTCATCCTTTGATAAATGAAATTCATCCATTTTGTCAGCCAATTCTTGCTCACGCTCTTCTCGTTGGCTTCCTCCAACTAGTTCACCAATTCTTGGAACCAGAAGGTCTGAAGCAGCAACGGTCTTACCATCGTCGTTATCACGCATATAGAAGGCTTTGATATTGCGTGGATAATCGGTGACAAACACGGGTTTGCTAAACACTTTTTCGGATAGATAACGTTCGTGTTCAGCCTTTAAATCAATCCCCCACTTAACCGGATATTTAAACTCAACGTCGGCTTTTTCAAGCAAGTCAATGGCTTCAGTATACGTGATCCGCGCAAACTTCTCGTTCACAGTAGTTTGAAGCAACTTAAGTAAGTTGCCGTCGACGTTATCATTTAAGAACTGGAGGTCCTCTGCAGCATTTTCAAGTAAATAATTAATAACATACTTTAACATGTCCTCAGACGTCTTAATAATGTCATCAAGATCAGCAAAGGCCATCTCTGGTTCAATCATCCAAAATTCGGCAGCGTGGCGTTTAGTATGCGAATTTTCAGCTCTAAAAGTTGGACCAAAGGTATATACGTTTCTAAATGCCAAAGCAAAGGCCTCGACTGGTAATTGTCCACTAACGGTTAAGTTCGTCTCTTGACCAAAGAAATCCTTTGAGTAATCGACTTTACCATTTTTATCCTTTGGAAGGTCATTTTGATCTAAGCTAGTGATCTGAAACATCTCACCAGCACCCTCCGTGTCACTACTAGTAACAATGGGAGTGTTTACATAGATAAAGCCGTGTTTTTGCATGTATTCATGAATCGCAAAGGCTGCCATCGAACGAATCTTGAAAACAGCGTAAAAAGTATTGGTTCGAGGACGTAAATGTGCAATAGAACGAAGGTACTCAAGTGATTGCTTCTTCTTTTGCAGTGGATAGTCTAGATCAGAAACACCCTCAATCTTAACTTGCTCCGCATGAATTTCAAATGGCTGTGGGGCGTCTGGGGTGTCCACGAGTTTTCCAATTACTTTCAGAGTTGAACTAATCGGCAGTTTGATGATGTCATCAAAGTTATCTAGATCACTCTTGACAATTACCTGAACATTCTTAATGTATGAACCGTCGTTGATTTCGATAAAGGCAATTTTTTTAGAATTACGAATGGTTCGAATCCATCCTTCTAGAACTACTGATTCATTACCAAAATCGTGTTTCTTAGTGTACAAATCTTTTGCTAAAACGTTTTGTTCTTTCATACTTAACAACTCCTTTTTAGACAATAAAAAAGACCTCATCTCAAAAAGGGACGAGGTCATCGCGGTACCACCCATATTGTTTATGTAACATAAACCAACTCACACAATGATAACGGATTGCGACCGTTAGCCCTACTTCGTTCAAGCTTTAAAACTCAAGGTGTTTTTCCCATTAACTCTTTATCGAACTCTCACCAACTTCGACTCGCTATAAAAGAAATTAATGGTACTCGTCCTCTTTATTGTCATATCTTATTTGATTTAAAAATACCATAATCATAGGCTGGTTGCAACAGGATTAGTAAGTTTTAATTCCTAAATAAATGGCCAATAAAATTGCCAAGATTCCGACCCCGTACTTCATGATATTGGATGGGATGAGACGTACGATGGCTGGTCCAATGTATCCGCCAATCATCAATCCAATCGTTAACGTAATCAGAACTGGCCAGTTAATCTGAATTGTAAAAATAAAGATCAAAGCCGAGATCCAATTCATAACTAGTGATATCACATTTCGAATGGCATTATCCACGGCATATGACTCATTTAAGGCTCGCATTAAAATCGCCATGATCAAAATTCCACCACCAGCACCAAAATAACCTAAGTACATTCCAACCAACGTCAGTGCGATGGCGGTAATGGTCTTACCCCATAATCCCAAATGGGTTTTCATTAACTGCTTTTGACTCTTTGGTAGCATGATCAAAATCCCAGACAACATGATGACAACTGGTGCGATATCCGCAAAGCTCTTGTTGGAACTATGAAGAAGGATTAAAGAACCAAGTGCGGATCCGATTCCGGCAAAAATAACCACTTTTAGAATGGTTTTACTTTGACCCTTTAATTCTCTTTGAGATGAAGCCACTGCGCTCATGTTACTAAACGCAAAACCAACGATGTTAGTCACACTAGAAACGATTGGTGATAGTCCGGAAGCCAACATTGCTGGATATGAAACAACGCTAGCAAGTCCCACAGCGGTTCCCATAATTCCGCTTAAAATCCCAGCAAAAATCAATAAGAAATACTTTAAAATCAAACTTCCACTTTCTCCTTGTTTTATTAATAAGTCTTAATTCCCAAACAAATCGCTAATACAATGGCACCGATCCCAACCCCATACTTCATAACATTGGATGGAATATGACGTACGACTGACGGCCCAATATATCCACCTACTAGTAACCCAACTGTGATGGCAATCAAAGCCACCCAATTAATTGGCATCGTAAACATAAATATGATGGCCGAAATCCAGTTCAAAATTAAAGAAACAAAATTTCGGATTGCATTACAAACAGCATAGGGTTGATTAACGGCTCGAAGTAAAATCGCAATCAACATGACTCCTCCGCCAGCACCAAAGTAACCTAAATACATCCCAACAAAAAGAAGTGCAATGGCGGTAATTATTTTCCCCCACACGGTCATATGCGTCTCAGATAATTGTTTTTGACTCTTTGGCAGCAACATCAAAACTCCCGAAATCATAATGATGATTGGGGCAACGTTTTCAAAACTTTTATTCGAACTGTTAAGTAAAATTAAAGAACCAATAATGGTCCCAATTCCAGCACAGATGGTAACCTTAAAGATGACTTTGCTTTGTCCCTTAAGTTCTTTTTGGGACGCTAAAATGGCACTTGAATCACTAAAGGCAAAGCCAACCGTGTTGGTAACGTTTGCAACGATCGGTGCAAATCCTGCCAGAAGCATCGCTGGATAAGCAACCAAACTGGCCAGTCCAACCGTACTTTCAAGCACCCCACTAACAACTCCTGCCACTACTAAAAAAATTAAATTCCACATAATATTTTCCCTACATTCATCTTTTTTAAAAATATGCCTGATATGCTAAGAAAGCAGCCAGGATAATCGCACCGATCGCAACCGTGTATTTCATTACAGCTGATGGAATCACTCTGACAATAATGGGACCAATGTACCCACCAATAAACAGCCCAATGGCAAGCACCACTAAAGCACTCCAACTAATTGGTGTCGTAAAAATAAAGATGACAGCTGATACTGCGTTCATGGTTAAAGTCGTCACGTTTCGGACCGCATTACAAATAGCGTATGGTGCATCGATAATTCGAATCAGGATGGCAGCCATTAGCACTCCGCCGCTGGCACCGAAGTAGCCAACGTAAATCCCGACAATCACAATGGCAATCGCGGCAATTGCACTCGCTGTTTTTGAAATACTTTCAGAAGCAAACGTTGACTGTCGTTTTGGAATTAACATTAAAACTCCAGACAGTAAGATGACAAAAGGAGCAACATCTTGAAAGCTTTTATTGGAACTATGTAACAGGATAATTGATCCAATAACCGCACCAATGACCGCAAATAGCATAACGTGAAGAGTGACCGAACCCTGTCCTTTGAGCTCTCGTCTCGATGACAAGACGGCACTCGTTCCGCTAAAAATAATTCCCACCGTAATCGTGACGTTTGCCATAATTGGTGGTAATCCAACAAACAAAAGTGCCGGATAAAGAATCACACTTGCCATGCCAACGACACTACTCAACGTTCCGGCAATGATGCTAGCAATTAAAAGAAAAATACCATTAAATAACAACGAAAGAACCAACTTTCCCAATTAAGATTATTAACTACTTACTTAATGTTACCACTAATTGGTTTTTCCATTATCAAATCACGCTGAGCACTCTTGCCCAATTGAAAAACATGATCCCCAACTTGCTTAAATCCCATTTTTTGATAGAACTTCAGTCCAGCATTATTATGTTCCCACACGCCAAGCCAAACCTTTCCTTTCCCTTTTTTCTGCGCCTCATTAACAGCCAAATCAATCAATTCGGTTCCTAGACCGTGACGTTTAAATTCTTTTTTCAAATAAATTCGTTCCACTTCTAAGAGATGCGGACCCATTTCTTCAGATTGAGCATCATCAACGTTTAACTTTAGATAACCAGCTAATTTTCCATCAACGTAGGCAAAATAAAATTGAGAATTAGGATCAGAAATTTCATTCTTTAATTTTTCCGGATCGTAGGCATTATCCAAGTATTGATTTAAATTTTCAGGTTTATTTTCGGTTCCAAACGTCTCGGCAAACGTTTCCCGACTAATGGCTCGTAAAGCACTAATATCATCAATCGTTACCCTTCTAATCTCACTCATCATTTTGAACCTCCATTAACAATTTAGTTAATATTTTAACTAATTTACTCTGGCTTGCAACCATTGTCATTTATAACAGATAAAGAAGGTTGCTTAAGCGCTTTCACTAGCATAGAATAGAAGTGGATAATAAGTAAATATATAGGAGGAAATCACCATGACATTCAATAACGTTGTCATTGTCGGTGGAGGCACCTTAGGCTCACAAATTGCTTTCATGTCGGCTTTTCACGGAAAAAACACTACTATTTGGGGCCGTTCAGACGGCTCACTCGATCGTGCTAAGGCGCGAGTAGCTCGTTGGGAAAAAGCAGTAAAAAAAGACATTGGAGCTACCGATGAACAGGTCAAGAACGCAGAGGAACATCTCCATTACACCACTGATTTAAAGGCCGCTCTTAAGGGTGCTGACTTAGTTATCGAGGCTCTTTCTGAGGATCCAGATGTTAAAAATGACTTTTACAAAAAGTTCAACGATTTAGCTGATCCAGATACTGTTATCGTTACTAACACTTCGACTTTACTACCATCACAGTTTGCTGATGCTACTGGTCGTCCTGACAAGTATTTGGGTTACCACTTCGCTAACTCAATTTGGAAAAACAATACCGCTGAAATCATGTCACAATCTAAAACTAATAAGGATCTTCCAAAAGAGATGGAACGGTTTTCACGTGAAATTGGAATGGTTCCAATCCTAGTTAACAAGGAACAACCGGGTTACCTATTAAACTCACTGTTAGTACCATTTCTATCAGATGCTTTAGTCCTCTGGAACAATGGCGTTTCTGATCCTGAAACGATCGATAAGGCATGGATGATTGGAACTGGTGCACCACTTGGTCCTTTCGCTATTATGGACATTATTGGGATGAAAACCATGTATGATATCACTAAGATGTCAACTAACCCAGAAGTTAAAAAAGCTTCCGAAAAATTCAAGGATATGATTGACCAAGGTAACATTGGTCTTGAATCTGGTAAGGGCTTTTACACTTATCCAGATCCTGATTTCAGAAAACCGGAATTTCTTAAATAGAATTAGATACAAAAAAAGTTCGCCATTTGACGAACTTTTTATTTTATAGATTTTTAATTTTATAGATGATTCAAAGTCTCAGAACCAAGGGTTGGGAACAATGGGATCAATTCGCTCATCTTTTCTGGTGAGATGTGATACTCAACAAATGGTGCCAAAGTACTAATAACGTTATCAGCTTCAGAACTGATTTCAGTAGCACCTACTAGGTAACCTTGTTTGTCGGTGATTGAAATGGTCTTACCTTTGTTCTCCTGCATTGCAAATCTGAACCAATCAGTGGCAAGGTCTGATTCTTTAACATCATACTTATCAGGGTTGGCCTTAGCTTCGTCAACACTAACACCGATCTCAGCAATTCGTGGTGATGAGAAAACTGCACTTGGAACAGCTGGATACTTAATTGGATCAGTAGTAGCACCAGTAAATAACTTGGTAAGGTACATTGACTCAAAAATGGCAGTTGGAGTTAACTTACCAACTTGTTTATCAAGAACATCGCCAGCAGCGTAAATGCTGTCAACTGAAGTTTGAAGATGATCATCAACTTTGATTCCGTTCTTATCGTAATCAACGCCAACTTCTTTAAGACCGAATCCTTCAACGTTCGGATCACGGCCAGTTGCGTCAAGAACCCAATCAGAGTCAATGTCGTCTTTGTTAGTCTTGACTACAAAACCATCACCTGATTTTTCGATTGATTCAGGATCAACGTTTCGAATGATTTGAACTCCTTGAGATTCAAGATCTTTAAGTAATGACTCAACAAATGGTTGATAAAACTTTCTTAAAGCCTTGTCATGGTGCAATAGGATGGTAACCTTAGTTCCAGCATTTGCTGCGATTGTAGCAAATTCAATGGCAATGTATCCACCACCGATAACGGTCATGTGTTCTGGTTGCTTTTCTAAGTTCAAGAAATCAGTTCCATCGTATGCCAAGTCAGCACCGGGAATATCAATCTTGTGATAATGAGCTCCAGTTGCTACAACAAGTTTATCAGCGGTGTACTTGGTACCGTCAACGTCGATGGTGTGCGCATCAACGATCTTTCCATACCCATGGATCACATCGATGCCAACACTCTTTAGACCTTGTTCGATTCCACCAGGTAATTGACTGATAACTTCTTTTTCATGCTTAACGTTATCGGCCCAATTGATCTTAGTAGTTCCATCTAAGCCGTGTCCTTGGAAGTTATCAACGTCTTTTTTCATCTTAACTGGGAAATCTAAAGCAATCTTAGCGTTACATCCACGGTTAGGACAAGTTCCACCAATCTTGCCAACTTCAATAATGCCAGCTTTTTTACCCTTTAGGGCCAATGGAATAGCACCGTTAAAAGCACCATGTCCACTTCCTAAATACAATACATCAAATTGATAATTGTTTTCACTCATACTTAACACCTCACCTTTTAGTTTTGTACAACTAAACTTTATACAATTATTATTATAGTTCTATAATTGCACTTGTCAAGATTAGCTCTCCACAAGACATTCTAATGCTTCCTTACCAATAAGGAAAACAATTAGAATTGCTGCTGCTGAATCGATCCACCAAATATGGAAAAAATAATTAAGCAAAACTCCGATAAGCACCGTCCCAGCAAGATAAGCACAAGTAACACTACACATGGCATCCTGAATTAAAGCGTTAGAACCAATTACTTTCCCAATCCAATACTTAGCATAGGCGATCATTGGCATGATAATAAGAGACAAAATAGAAATGATGATCCCCATCAGACTGCCATCAGCACCTTCATGCTGAAACAAATTATATCCAGAAGTAACTAGAATATAGACACACAGAAGGAGCAAAATGATGCTAACGATCTTCGTGGCAACCTTATCCACTCGATTAATGTCAATTTTTGAACTCCCTTTAAACTCAATTTCCAAACGAAATAGTAAAACAAATCCAGCAATAATCTCCATCAAACTATCAAGACCAAACGCAATTAATACAATTGAGTGGGCATCGATCCCGGCCTTTAAGCCAACCGAAAATTCTACTATCATCCAAGCAATCGCAACCAACTCAACTATGATTCCATATCCAACCACGTTTTTAGTTTCCATGTTTGACACCCCTTACCACATGATCCGAATGAGCTAGTCCTTCATTTACAATGTCCATAATATGAGGATCATCCAGGCGATAATAATTTGACTTGCCCTTCCGTTCTCTACTTACCAATTGATGCTTTTTAAGCATTGCCAATTGATGAGAAGTAGCTGATTGTTCAAGCCCAAGTTCCTCACTAATCTCACCAACGTTGAGTAAGTGATTTTCTAACAACACTAACATTTGAATCCGAACCGGATTACTCAAAATTTTAAATAACTCATGAGCTTCTTCTAATTTTTTGGGATTAATCTTAGAATCCATGATTTTCTCCTTATATATGTAATTTATTTCATATGAATACATTATCATATGTATCCTAATAAAAAAAGCCACAACGGCTAATTCATTTTAATCCTTGATTCCATGACTTTTAAAAACAATCTGATTAATAGCGTGATCAATGTCACCAAAGTCAGAAAAAGCCTGGTTAATTGCATCGTTAATCGTAACTTCATCTGAAATCTTAGCTAATGCATCTTTTACGATTGAACGTTTCAACTCAATCTTGTACATCTCAACATCAGGAGTACTTGGATATTTTTCAAAGTACTTATCCAAACGTCCTTCAACAATGTTATTTAATTCTTCGTTATTCATTTTTAATCGCCTCACGTATATTTGTACTGTCATTACCTTACTAAATGAAACTACTGATTATCTAAAATGGTATCAATTGTCCTTAGAACCCCATCATCGTTATTATCAAACTCGGTAACGTGACCAGCGGCGTCCTTTGCCTCCCGAATGCCATTCTTCATAGCATAACTATTCGGGGTTAAATCCAACATTCCTAAATCATTCTCATTATCCCCAAATGTGACAACCTCTTCAGGATTGGCATCATATTTTTTCATCAAATAGCGCACGCCAGTTGCTTTGTCAACCCCCTTTACACCAATTAGGTCGGTATTAAAGCCAGAGTTTAAACTCTCAAGATTATCTGGAAGCATCTGTCGCATTTCATGAACTTTTCGCATCACGTTTGCACCTTGCTTAAACGTCACACCAACTTTTACTAATTGATCATCAGTGTTCTCACTTGTGATGTTAGCCAAATCATTCAAACGGACCGTATTACTATAGTATTGTTTCATTAACTGATACATTTTTTCGGGTAGCCTTTTATCTACATAAGTACGCTTAAGCCCAGATACGTTAACCCCGACAATGTCAGGGCCAAAATCATCATAAAGCATCTTTAAAGTCTGTTTAATCTGATCATCATTCAGCGATTCGGCATGAACTAAATCATTCCCACGATAAATTACTGAACCATTTTGAGAAATAAAATCCATTTGGTCCCGATAATCAATAAACAGGCTTTGTAATTTATCATTCGGTCCGCCACTAGCTACGGCAAAATTAACGTTTTGGTGTTTCATTTTTTGAAACGTTTTTAAAAACTTAATCTCATCATATCGATTAGCTTCATTTAAAAAGGTTTTGTTCATATCTGTCACAATTAATTTAATCAAAATCTCCACCCCACCTGTTTAAATTAATTATATCAATTTGTTAAGGGAATGAAAAAAGTTAACGCTATAAAAGCATTAACTTTTAATTAAATTAACTATTTTCGAGGAGCAACACAGGTTCCCTCTGGTACCGCAAAATCCTTTTGAATGACAGACAACTTACCATTCTCATGATTTCGCTCGTACAAGGTTGCGTTATTAGTGTTTTGATTTACAGCAATTAGGAAGGATTGATCTGAATTAAAGTTAAAATCACGTGGGAATTCCCCTTCAGTTGAAATTACTTGAATTCGCTCTAAGTCACCATCACCTAGGACCTTAAAAACAGCAATCGAATCATTGCCACGATTAGAAACATACACAAACTTCTCATCGTTAGTTATTCGAATTGCAGCTCCACCATTGGCATCTTTATAGTCATTGGGAATAGTTTTAACAACCTGTTGGACGGTAAAGATGCCAGCTTCTTCATTATAATCAAGAACTGCAATCTTACTACTTAGTTCACCAATTAAGTAAGCCTTTCCCGTCGATTCAGCAAAAGCAATGTGTCTTGGACCAAATCCAGGTGACAACTGAATCTCACTAACAGGAGTAATCTCACCCGCGTCAGAAACATCATACAAATAAACTCGATCCAATCCCAGGTCACAAATCACTAAGCGATCATCAGGAGTTAGATCGGCATAGTGTGGATGAGGACCACTTTGTTGTTCTGGTAGTGGACCGGTCATTCCATCGTCATGGATTCGCTGTGATTCTTTGACAGTCCCGTCACTTTCAATGTGATACGCAATGACATTACCAGTATGATAATTTGCTGTATAGACCATCTGGCGTCCTTCGTCTACAGTAATGTAGGCTGGTGAGGGACCAACTTCAATGTCTTCTTGCATTAATTTAGCTGGCATGGTACTGCTATCAAAAACAGCAATCCCACCACGTGTTTCCGCTTCATCTTGATTACGATCAATCGCATAGATTTTATGGTCACTAGATTCCACAACGTAAGTTGGACAGCTAATTTGCGCAATTAACTGAGCATTTTCCAGCTGTTTTTTGTCTTTGTCTAATTCAATTTGGTAAACGCCCTTACTAGTTTTTTGGGTATAAGTTCCAATTAAAAATTTTTCAGTCATCATCAACACCTCCAAATATTATTCATACTCATTATGCCATATTTGATGGTTGGTGATAACAAATATTAATGATTTAATTCACAAAATGATTAGCCAATTGATTTAACCAATATGGTTCTCTTTTAAAATCATCTGGACTTCATGATCCATTGCTGGGGTTCGTTTCCACTCCTCAAAGTGGTCAAAGTTTTCCTTTGGCATCACATAATTCTGGTTAACATAGTTCTCGTAATTAATGACATGAACGGAGTGAGGAATGTTTAGTTGAAGGATCCGAACCTGTTTAATCATTTTTCGTTCTGCAGCAAGCTCAGCTCGTCCGTTCTGCACCATGTTGCTGATTTCAAGGTACTTAGAACCATCTAATCGCGTAATTTCCTCAATCAATGTAAATGTTTCATGACTCTTCATTGCCATCTAAATCTTCCTCCTAAACAAAAATGCTATTATTCACTTTGAATAATAGCAAAATTTTTATCGTTGTCCCCAGGCATGTTTCTCAAGTTGTTTGTATTCATGCTTGGTGACCATTACTGATTTACCATTCTTCTTCTGGTACCTCATCTTCTTACTTGGGTGAATGATATAACTTGGATGTCTAACAACCGCCATCGTTGGATGACCAGATACATTTACCAAGCAAAAGAAAATCATGGCAAAGAAAACCGCCCACGTCATAATCTTAGTGGTCAATGGCATCTTTTCTTGAATAACTTCACTATAGAACCGCTTATGGATGGTTCGTGCTGGATTAGGATCATTCGGGTGATCCTCAGCATACTCATTAGTAATTTCCTTTTGATACTTATCAATATCAAAATTCTTCTGAATGGTCTTTTCTTTTTTCTGGAACTGTTTTTTCTCTTTTTTGCTTAACGATTTAAACCACTTGATGAACTTCTGATATTCGGAGACGACTTCTTCCATCGGACCAATTTTCCGTAGCTTCCCGTAGTTAATCCAAGCAACTCGATCACACAACAAACGAACCTGCTTTAGTGAATGAGATACAAAGATAATGGTCTTACCTTCTTCTTTGAATTCATCAATCTTATCAACACATTTTTGGTAGAAAGTATCGTCACCAACGGATAAGGCTTCATCAATAATCAAAATGTCTGGCTTAATGTGAACGGCAATGGAAAAGCCAAGTCGGGACCTCATACCACTAGAGTAGTCTTTTACTGGTTGGTCAACAAAATCACCAATATCCGCGAAGGCAATGATGTCGTCCATCATATCGTCAATTTGGCGGTTTGTAAGTCCCTGCATCAATGACTTCATGCGGATGTTTTCACGGCCAGTTAAATTCTTTCTCAATCCAGCGTTAATCGCAACAATCGAAGTGTCTCCGCGCACATCAACTTGGCCGGTCGTTTGCGGAATAATGCCGGAAATAATGTTAGAAATGGTCGACTTTCCCGAACCATTTACACCAATAATTCCCAATGCTTCACCAGGCTGAACGGTAAATGAAATTCCCATCAAAGACCAAAAATGTGGGGTTTTATTTTTCTTTGATAATGAGAAAAACGACTTTAATTTGTCAGATTGAGTCTTGAACATGTCATACTCTTTGGTGACATCTTGTACTTTAATTTTATAATTTTTTTCAGTCATGGTTTACTTCCTAAATTCAAAATTACAACTGACACGATAATAAAATAATACGAGAAAATTACTAAAATGTAAAGAAAGTTCAGTACTCAACGATGCTTCAACAACATAATAAAAGAGCTACCAAGAATGGTAGCCCTTAAAAATATTATTCAACTGTAACACTTTTAGCAAGGTTTCTTGGACGATCAACGTTCAATCCCTTGTTCAAACTAGTGTAATAAGCAATTAGTTGAGCTGGAATGACACTAAGCAGCGGCGTTAACAACTCATTAACGTCCGGGATCACAAACGTATCACCATCTTGAGCTAGACTTTGTCGCACGATCGTCAAAGCACTGGCACCACGAGCTGCAGTTTCTTCCAGATTACTACGAGTTAATCCAGCGGTCTTCTTTTGGGTGATAATACCAATCACTGGAGTGCCCTTTTCAATCAATGCAATTGTTCCGTGCTTAAGTTCACCAGAAGCAAAGCCTTCCGCATGGACATAAGAAATTTCTTTTAACTTCAACGCTGCTTCAAGGGAAACAGTGTAATCAACCCCACGGCCGATGTAAAAGGCCTGTTTAGCATCAACGAAATATTTCTTAGCAATTTCATCAATCTTATCTTTTTCTTCAACAATTGACTGCATCCCAGTCGCAACCAAACCCAATTGTCGTGCTAAATCAAAATCTTTTGCGACCTGACGATTACCCCGCATACCAACGGCCTTTGCCAAAATGGCTTGGATTGCAATTTGAGCAGTATATGCTTTAGTTGAAGCAACTGAAATTTCTGGACCAGCATTAAGCAACATCGTGTAAGTTGCTTCGCGCGACAATGTCGAATTAGCAACATTAGTAATGGTTAAACTAGGAAAATGATGCTTGTTAACGTTCACTAAAACTTCCCGACTGTCAGCGGTCTCCCCACTTTGAGTCAAAAAGATAAAAAATGGTTTCTTAGAAAGCAATGGATCTTCGTAAGCAAACTCGGATGAGACATGCACTTCAGTTGGAATTCCAGTGTACTTCTCCATCAAATCTTTACCGACTAATCCAGCATGATAACTGGTACCAGCACCCACGATATAGATTCGATCTGAATCAAGGATGGTATCCATTACGCCACAACCAACGTTCATGTTTCCGTCTGCATCAAAGTACTCTTTAACTAATTTTCTCATGACATTGGGTTGTTCATCAATCTCTTTAAGCATGTAGTAAGGATAAGTCCCCTTATCAGACGCACTTGGATCAATGGTTACCTTGAACTGATGACGCTCTACTGGCTTACGGTTTTCATCAAGGATGGTTACCTTATCAGGCTTTACAATCGCAACGTCACCATCAACCACCTCAAGAAAAGTATCAGTAACGTCTAACATAGCAATTGAATCAGAACATACTACGTTGAAACCGTCACATAATCCAATCAACATGGGGCTTTTGTTTTTGGCTGCATATAAAGTATCTGGATCTTCTTTATCCATTAAAATGAAAGCATATGAAGAATTCTTAAGGAGTGAAAGCATCTTAATGAAGGCATCCTTTGTACTCATTTTGTCTTCAGTCACAAACTTATCAACCAATTGAACCGCCACTTCGGTATCAGTTTGACTATGAAACTTAACGTCTGATAAGTATTCTTTCTTCAATTGTTCATAGTTTTCAATCACACCATTGTGAACCAGATAGAACCGGTTGTCATCTGAGAATTGTGGATGAGCATTCTCAATGTTTACCCCACCGTGAGTAGCCCAACGAGTGTGTCCAATTCCGGCAGTTCCCTGTACTTCTGGCCCAATCTTTTTCTTTAAATCGTCGATACTTCCGGTCGTTTTCACTAAATAATCTTTGTGGTCTTTTCCTTCCACAAAGATTCCGGCTGAATCATATCCTCGATATTGTAATTTTTCTAATCCATTAACTAAAATGGATGTCGCATTCTTATTGCCTGTAACTCCAACGATTCCACACATGGGAATGACCTCTCTTTAAAATTGGTATAGATGTATTTAAATTTTATTTATATACTTAACATCTTTGATAATAATGGTTTCACAAGTGTTTGTCAAATATAAGTTAGAATTGGTATAGCACCGATGAACGAAATTTAATAAAAATTTAAGCATAATAAAAGAGTTAACAAACGTTAACTCTTTTATTAATTCGTGATTGCTTTATTCAATTCCCATGTCGTCTCTAACAACGTCGGCAATTTTGTTCGCATACTTATCACTTTCTTTTTGAGTCGGAGCTTCCACCATAACTCTTAGCAGCGGCTCAGTCCCACTTGGTCGAACCAAGACACGACCATTCCCATTCATTTCATCTTCAACATCATCAATGGCCTTTTTAACATTATCATGATCCATCGCGTGCTTTTTGTCAGAAACCTTCACGTTAACAAGACTTTGAGGATATTTTTTCACTTCGTCTGCTAATTCGGAAAGAGGTTTACCGGTTTCTTTCATAATATGCATTAATTGCAGACTGGTTAGCATCCCATCTCCAGTGGTATTAAAATCCAAAAACACAATGTGACCAGATTGTTCGCCACCTAGATTGTAACCATTGGCTTTCATTGACTCAACCACGTATCGATCTCCAACTTTAGTTTTCACACTATTTAAGCCGTTGGCTTCCATGGCTTTGTACATTCCGAGGTTACTCATCACTGTCGTAACAATGGTGTCATGCTTTAATCGACCATTAGCATCCATATACTTACCACAGATGTACATAATCTTATCACCATCAACGATGTTTCCCTTTTCATCGACAGCAATGCAACGATCACCATCACCATCAAAGGCAATTCCTAACTGGGAACCATTTTCAACAACCATTTTTTGCAACTGTTCTGGGTGAGTGGAACCGACGTTATCATTAATGTTTAGTCCATTAGGTGAGGTCGCCATTGTTTTAAAGTCAAGGCCAAGGTCAGCGTAAAGACGGGGAACCAAGTTGCTGGTAGCCCCATTTGCGGCATCAACTGACACCTTAATCCCACTTAATTCATCTGGAATCGTTTGGGACAGAAAGTGAAGATACTTTTGCGATGCTTCGGTGTACTCTGCTGAAGTGCCTAATCCCTTTGCTGAGGGACGTGGTAAGTCATCAGTATCACTTTCAAGAATCTTCTCGATGTCAGCCTCGATGTCATCGGACAATTTATATCCGTCACCGCCAAAGAATTTAATTCCATTGAACTCAGCGGGATTATGTGAAGCCGTAATCATAACTCCGGCATCAGCACTTTGATCTCTAACCAAGTATGCTACTCCGGGGGTAGTGACAACTCCGAGTTGAACCACCTCAATTCCAACGGACAACATTCCAGCTACCAAAGCATCTTCCAACATCTGTCCAGAAATTCGTGTATCTCTTGATACCAAGACACGTGGCTGATGATCTTGAACACTGTGCTTAGTCAGAGCATAACCACCTGCACGACCAGCCCGAAAAGCCAATTCTGGGGTTAAGTCTTTATTCGCAACTCCTCTAATTCCGTCTGTTCCAAAATATTTCATATATAGTCCTCACTTTATTACTTATTCTTTGCGTTAATCTGTACTTTAACCGTTTCCGGATCCAAGCCACTTACTTTGGAGTTACCCGCATCAAGTGAAACCGTCTTAGTATTATCACCAGACATGTTTTCGACATCAACGTCGGCATTAACCGAATTAATCCCATCAATCGTGTCTTTATCACCTAACAATAACACATCAGATGGATCACACTTAACGTCATAGGTCTTACTTGCCTGCTTATTAACTAAATTAACCTTGACTGGTACTCTCTTATTATCACCCGCTGAAACCGGTAAATCAACCGAACTTGTTGATGGGGTAATAATAACGTTGATGGTCTTTCCTTTTTTGTCTAAAGCCTCAATCACCGCATCCTGTTTTATATCACGCTTGGTGTTAGGCTTCAAGTTAGTTTTAGCAACTACTGAATCAATTCGATTAATTTGATCACTCGGTCCAGTCACTTTTGCAGAACTGACGTCTAACGACGGCTTTCCGGCCTTATAACCAGAAGCAATGTTTTTCTTGTCGTAGACAGCTTTTACGGGGAACTTAACGGTCCGGCGTGGTTGAATGTTAACTTTAATGCGAGCAGGTTTAATCTTACTCTTAATGTCAGAATTTAGCCCCTGCTGTTGTAATTTAACGATGTGTTCTCCGGGCCCCAAATTACTAAGGTTAGCGTACACCTTAAAGTTCTGGGTATTAGCGGTTGTAGTGACTAACGCCGATGGTCCTGACAACTGGACGTTAACTTTTTCTGGATAACCAATTACAAAATACTTGTCTGAGTTTACGTTGAGCTGTAATGGAACTGACAGTGTCTTGGTTTTATTAGCTGCCATCTGGGTGCTTTTAGTCGAATTACTGGTACTGTTAGTGAGACCCATATCATTTTTGCCATCATGAACATAGAAAAACAGTGCAATTGTAAAGACTAGTGCCAAGATAGCATAGAATAATTTACTCCGAAAAGATTTTTTCATGGCTACTTGTCACCTCCGAAATGCTTCTGAAAGAAACTAATCGCACGAGTCACAATCGTTGGATGTTGCTCCTGTCGATCACGAGGAATCAACTGACTTCTCAGGTATTTCAGGTAATCCTCCTGAGTCATCCCACGAAGAAGCTCATTGTTTCTAGTGATTGAAACTTCTCCCGTTTCTTCTGAGATAACAATCGTTAAAGCATCGGAAACTTCCGAGATTCCAACGGCAGCACGATGACGAGTTCCCAATTCCTTAGGGATCAAATTACTCTGCGATAACGGTAAGTAGGCAGCCGCTGCAGCAATCTTATCATCCTTAATGATGACCGCTCCGTCATGAAGAGGCGTATTGGGAATAAAAATGTTAATTAATAACTGACTTGAAATGTCAGCATCAAGCTTAATCCCGGTCTCAATGTATTCTTCTAGCCCGGTATGCATTTGAATGGTGATTAACGCTCCAATTCGACGCTTAGACATGTATTGAATTGCTCCATCTAAAGCATTAATCATCTTTTTGGCTTTTTCATCCTGATTCTGGGTTGCTCTAAAGAGTGAGCCGCGTCCTAATTTTTCAAGTCCGCGTCTAATTTCAGGTTGGAAGATGATAATGCATCCAATAACTCCCCAATTGATAATTTGATCCAGAATCCAAGATACCATCGTCAGTCCTAAATACCAACTGGCAATTTTAGCGATAATAATTACAATAATGCCGCGAAAAAGTTGCACTGCCCGAGTGCCACGAAGAAGCATGATTAACTCGTATATCACGAGCCAGACAACCAATATATCAATTAAGTTGCTTAGGTTATGTAATGTAAATAAGCTACTCCAATCAATCCCCATAGAACGACCTCCAATTTGTATATTATTATATCACTGAATTATTGCTGAAATAAAGGCAGTTAACTAATTCCAAATGTTAAAAAAATTAAATTCTATGGTTAAATTTCTAGTTTTTTTTGCTAATTTGGGGTTTAATTTATATATAGAAGAAAAGGGGTCAAATTATAATGTCACAAAATAAAAGATGGCAAGTTAGAATATTTTTCATTGGGTGGATCGTGCTTTTATTCATGTTTCTACGTGATACACGTTTCGGTTTTTTAGCGCTCAACACCCTTTTAGGATACATCCCAATTGAACTTAGTTTCCACATCGGTAACAAACCACACCAAAATAGTTTCGTGTTCTGGATCCTATCACTTCTGTGGTTATTGTTCTATCCCAATTCACCCTACATTCTGACCGACCTACTTCATCTCGCTTGGCTACATCCTGATGAAGCCAATGGGTTACTTCGACTTGATCCGCACGTCTGGTTTTTATACACATGCCTGATGATCAGTGCATTAAGCTGTGCCTTTATCGGTTTCTGGAGTTTAGTCCACGTTGCTAAGGCCATTGACGTTAAAATTCATTTATCCGGTAATTTTTCTAACTTCGTTACAATTGTGATTCTAACGGTTGCAAGTTCCATCGGACTATTCATTGGACGGTTTATGCGAGTCCACACAATTTACCTCATCCTTTCACCTAGGATGTACATTCGACCATTTTTAAACATGTGGAATATGCACATGGTCGTATTCGTATTTTTGATGACCGTTCTACAGTTAATGATCTACTGGATTTATTCCATTATCAGTAATAATAAGGAATAATATAAAATCCCCCACTTATCAATAAGTGGAGGATTTTTTAGTTATCATTCAACATTAGCGTTTCCTTATAATTAATGTCCTGACGCAAGTGAAGCCCCATCGCGTGACTAACTTTTTTATTATTAATCAATTGTTCCACAGCGCGACGTTCTGCTTCCAGTGCAACCGACCGCAATCTTAATAACTGATACTCAAAGACTTCATCATCTTCGTCGGGATCATCGTATGAATTGGCCCGTTCAATCTGACTCTGATAGAAAGTGACAATAAAGTGAACAATTTGTGAGTCAAAGTCCTGACCATTAATATCGCTTCGACTTAAAAAGTCTGAAATAGCATCAATGGCGGCCTGATCACCAACAATCGTAACAAGGCGTAATTCACTCTTGGTCTTTTTACTTTCTGATTCACTTACCTGCCAGGTTTTAATGGAATGAAGAATCGATGAAAACCATCCCGGATAGTACCAGTGATTTTTGCGATAGCCGTCGTAACCATTTGCAAACATTCGACGTTCCTCACGATTAATCCTTCGATTTGCAATCCAGTAAGTATCTTTTGAGATTTGTTGTTCACGATACAAATCTTTAACCGCGTCACGTTTTCCTTTTAAAGCAACTCGTCTCAAACTAAGTTCTTCATTGAGAGACGTACTTTCTGCACTATCGTCTCTCGTCTTTCTTAAAAGTTTTCGTAACTCAACCTGATAATCCAAAACAATATCATATACCGCTCGTTCATTATCATTGGTCTTATTATTTTCAAGACTGACAATGGCACTCTTTACGATGTAAATCCGAGCAGCATCTTCCGAAATATAGCCCTCCTGCTCATCTTCTTCATCTTCCGTCTCATCATCATCTTCATCCTTATCAATCAATGAGGCTCGGGTCTGAAGTGAACTAGCATCTGGGGAAATGATTGGCAAGATAATGGTAGCCGCAACTAAACTGATCACGATAACCATTGCGGCAATAAAAAGCATCAAAGAACGGTCGGGAAACTCCTTTCCATTCGATAAAAATGCGGGAACCGAAAGAATTCCTGCCATGGTAATGGCACCACGAACCCCGGAAATTCCAGCCAATAGCGCAACCGACAAACTGGGCTTCTTATTGGACCGTTTAGTAATGTAGTACGAAAAGAATTCGTATCCTAAAATCCAGACCACTCGAATTACCAAAAGAGCCACCCAAACGGCAAAAGCAATCCCAAACGAAGCTAAAGTTCGATATTCCGATCCATTGATGACCACCCTAGTAGCAACCGGTAATTCAATACCTAAGATTAAAAACACAATCCCGTTTAAACAGTAAACAATGACATCCCAAGTACGATTAGTCAACAAGTTGACTTCTGGTGACTTGGTATTGGTAACGTTAGTCTGTAAGTGATCAATAATCCCAGCGGCAACCACCGCAATAACTCCCGAAGCATGAAGAAGATCTTCAGCAATTACATAAATAATAAACGGTGTCAAGATGTGCAGGACGACGTTAAAAATCACGTCATTGAAGTGTACCTTTAATAACAAATTACGAAGAACAATAATTAAAGACATTCCAACAATTCCAATGATCAAACCCACTAGTGCGGTATAAACAAAATCAACCGCAGCGTGTTCCAAAGAAAAGTAACCGGTGACAACTGCAGCAATCGCATATTTAAACGCAATTAGCCCACTGGCATCGTTAATCAAGCTCTCACCTGATACTAGATGCAAAATATTACTTGGAAGATGAACACGCTTTGAGATGGACTGAACGGCAATTGGATCGGTTGGAGACAAAATCGCAATTAGAGCAAAACAGGCTGCCAGTGGCATTGATGGTACCAGCAAATTAACGAAATAACCGCCAATAATGGTTGTAATGAACACCAACCAGATGGCATTTTCAAAAATGGGACCACGTAATTCCCAAAGTTCTCGTTTTGGAAAATCACGACCATCATTAAATAGCAATGGTGCGATGAACAGCAATAAAAACCAGTCCGTGTTTAAATCAATTTTGAATTTAAAGAATAATGCTAATCCTAAACCAAGCAAAATTTGAATCAAACTAACTGGAATCTTAGTGACATAGTGAGAGATAATGCTAGAAAGCAGGACTAAAACTATTAATGTGATGACTGCCTCAACTATTACCATAAGCTATGTTTCCTCCTATTTCGGCTTACCAATAATTCGAACCTCAGTCTCAAGGTGAACCCCATTATCTTTATACACAGTTTCCTGAACGTGCTTAATCACATTCAAATAATCAGTAGCGGTGGCACCACCAACGTTAATGATAAATCCGGCGTGTTTTTTGGACACTTCAGCTCCGCCAGAGCGATATCCCTGTAGTCCAGCATCGTGGATCAACTTTCCAGCAAAGTATCCTTTAGGACGCTTGAAAACACTCCCACATGAAGGCCATTCTAAAGGTTGCTTTGACCTTCTCAGGTAGTTCAAATGATCCATCTCGTTTTGAATCTCACGTTTATTCCCGGGTTCAAGTTTAAAGGTCGCTTCCAAAACAACGTCCCCATAGTCCTGAATACTACTATGACGATAACCAAAGTCTAACTGGTCGTTGTTTAAAACAATAATCTCACCCTTACGCGTCAAAACCGTGGCTGATTCAAGTGCATACTGGGTCTCTCCCCCATAAGCACCGGCATTCATAAACACTCCGCCACCGACACTGCCAGGAATCCCAGCAGCAAATTCTAATCCAGTCAAACCGGCTTTTTGAGCAGCCTTAGTTGCATCAATGTAAGCAGCCCCAGCCTCGGCAATTACCCGATGATCTTCAGTTCTAATGTTATTCATTTGGGTCAAAATCATGGTTAACCCACGAATTCCACCATCTCGTACGATTAGATTACTGGCATTTCCCAGCACAGTAAGCGGCATTTTAATTTCATTTGTATAATTTAATAATTCTTCGGTTTCTTTAAATGATGAAGGAAATGCAAGAAAATCAGCTTTCCCACCAGTTTTAGTCCAAGAATACTTGGAAAGTGGTTCATCTTTTAAAATTTTAATATCCTTGAATTTTTTTGTTAAATCTTCAGTCATTCGTCATTTTCCTTTCTAATTATCCATATTACATTCTAGCACGTTATCATTATTTAAACACTTCTGATCGTGCTATACTGGCATTAAAGGAGGGGATACAATGAATTTTATCTCATGGAACGTAAATGGTTTACGTTCAGCAGTTAAAAAGAATTTTTACGAATTTTTTAATGAAACTGATGCTGACTTTTTTAATGTTCAAGAAACTCGAGTTCACGAAAATGATATTGCTTTAGAAGTACCAGGTGACTATTACCAATACTGGGACTCAGCGGAACGCCCCGGCTACTCAGGCGTAACTACTTTCACAAAGCATAAAGCTGATAACGTGTTTTATGGTGTTGATGGAAGCGATACTGACACCGAGGGCCGTTGTTTGACACTCGAATATCCTGACTTTTATTTAATTAATACCTACGTACCCAATTCAGGCGAAGAGCTGCAAAGACTCGACTACCGTCTTGATTGGGACCAAAAATTTATTACCCTTGTAAGTAAACTTGCTGAAAGAAAGCCGGTCGTGATTGGCGGCGATATGAGCGTTGCTTATCAACCAATTGACATTGATGACCCAGAAGAAGATCACCACAAGGCTGGATACACCCAACAGGAACGTGACGATTTTGGTCGATTATTAGCTTCCGGATTTGTAGATACCTTTAGAGCACTTCACCCTTACCAAAGTGGTGCCTATACTTGGTGGAGTTACCGTTACGACGAGCGAGCCCAAAATCGTGGTTGGAGAATGGATTATTTCTTGGTTTCTAACTCAATTCAAGATGACGTTGCCGAGTCAAACATTCTTGGTGAGGTAACCGGCTCAGATCATGCTCCGATCCAATTAATTACTGATGGACTTAAGATTGATTAGAGGAGAATCGTTAAATGAATTTTGCGGCAATTGACTTTGAAACTGCTGCGGGTCAACGAGCCAGTGCTTGTTCGGTCGCATTAACGGTAGTAAGAAATAACGAAGTCGTTGATGAGTTTTACTCATTAATTAACCCCGAATGTGAGTTTAACTGGCGCAATATCAATGTTCATGGTATTCATGAAAAAGATGTAATTGACTCACCAACCTTTCCAGAGGTGTGGGATCAAATTAGCCCCCTCTTTGATAGAAATAAGCTGGTGATTGCCCATAACAATAATTTTGATAATAGTGTATTAAAAAAGAGTCTGGAAAGGTATGGTTTATCAAAACCACACTATCAGACTCTTGATACCGTTAAGACTTCCAAAAAGTTTTACCCTGGATTTGTTAACCATAAGTTGAACACGGTTAGCGAGAACTTAGGGATCGAATTAAAACACCATCATAATGCGCTAGATGACAGCTTAGCGTGTGCTAACATCTTAATTTATGAATACCAGCAGTTTGGTAAAAACGCCGTTAAACCGTTCGTCAAGTTAATATAAAAAGGCTGAGAATTTTTTCTCAGTCTTTTTTTACGTTCATTTTCATTTCAATTACATGATCGTCATGTTCACTAGTGATAAATCCTAATTTTTTGTACAATCGAAACGCCCCTAAATTGGACTTTAAGACCGTCAATCGCAATTCATTAAGGTGACTAAAAGTGCCCACCCAGTCAATTGCTTCCCGAATCAGATTGGTCCCAAGTCCAATGTCCTGATAATCAGCTAAAACGGCGACACCAAGTTCCCCGGCAGTCTCGTCAACTTGACTAACGCTCAAGACTCCAATTAATTTCGTCCCAGCAACTGCCACTAAAATGATGTTAGTCCCAGTGGCATTCACCGCGTCAATGGCATCTGCTTCGGTTTCAGCGGTCAATTGATCAATCTGAACATCCGTCGTAAAGTTACTAGATTCTTGACTTAATCGTTTCATTAACTCGATTAGTGCTTCGGAATCGTCCGATTTAGCAGCACGAATCGTAATTTCTTCATTATCCTTTGCCAAGCACTAAGTCTCCTGACTTTAAAATCGAATCAAAATGCTGTCCCTTAGCAGTCATTTCAATTGTCCGATCGTTATCCCCCAGATCATCATTTCTAGTAAATCTGATTCTCAAGTACTGGTCGGGAAGTTCGTCCTCCGCAAATTTGGACCATTCAACGACGCTGACTCCATCACCGTTAAAATATTCATTCAGACCTAATTCGCCGGCTCCTCCCTCTTCAAGACGATAAACGTCCATGTGATAAAGGGGCAACCGTCCATTTTTGTATTCCCGAATAATGGTAAAAGTCGGACTTTTGATGTTTCGCTTAATTCCGAGACCTTTCCCAAGTCCCTTTGTGAAGGTGGTTTTTCCCGCGCCAAGGTCGCCATCGAGTAAAATAACGTCTCCAGCTTTTAAATCCGGGGCGAGTTCTTCGCCTAATTTTTCGGTTTGATCGGGACTATCAACCTTAAATTTAATCAATTCAATCGCCTCAAATTAAAGTGCTTGAGTAGCCGTGATAATGGCTACCTTGTAAACATCTTCAGCATTGCATCCCCTCGACAAATCAGAAACTGGTTGATTCAATCCCTGAAGAATTGGACCAATGGCTTCAAATCCACCTAAACGTTGGGCAATCTTGTAACCAATGTTTCCTGACTGAAGCTCTGGAAAGACAAAAACAGTTGCCTGACCAGCAACGTTTGAACCAGGTGCCTTACTCTTTGCAACCGCGGGAACAATCGCAGCATCAAATTGGAGTTCCCCATCAATTGGAGTATCTGGATCTAACTTTTGGGCAATCTTGGTTGCACTTTGAACTTTATCGACTTCTGGTCCCTTAGCTGAACCCTTGGTTGAAAAACTAAGTAAGGCAACTTTGGGATCGATATCAAACAACCGGGCGGTATGTGCACTTTCAACGGCAACTTCACCAAGTTGTTGATCATCAAGTTCAATGTTAATGGCACAATCTGCAAACAAGTAACGAGTATCACCCTTTTGCATGACAAAAGCACCACTAATCAACTTCACACCTGGTTTAGTTTTAATAATCTGAAGTGCTGGACGAACCGTATCACCAGTTGGGTGAGCTGCACCGGACACCATTCCATCAACGGTTCCCATGTATACCATCATCGTGCCAAAATAATTCGGATCTTTCAACCATTGCTGAGCTGTTTTTTCATCCGTTTTGCCATTACGCCGTGCAACAAGTGATCTAACCATCTCGTTGAACGTGTCAGAATCAACGTTTTGGATATCAATGATGGTAATTCCGTCTAAATCATTTCCGTTTTCTTTAGCAACTTGTTTGATTTTTTGGGGATCACCCAATAACGTTGGTTCAACCAAATTATCTTTTTTAAGCCGACTAGTTGCTTCAATGATTCTTGGATCTTCCCCTTCAGGGAATACTAACTTAATGTTTTTATCGTTAATCTTTGCTTTCAAACTATCAAAAAGGTCCATAATTAACTCTCCTTATTAGTGGCAGTGACGTGTTCCGGTAATTTCCAGTTAATCGGCGTCTCACCCATGGCTTTTAGTGCTTCATTCGTCTTTGAAAACGGTTTTGAGCCAAAAAAACCTCGATTCGCAGAAAGGGGACTGGGATGAGCCGACTGAATCACAATATTAGCGTCAGTATTAATCAACTTAATCTTATCCCTAGCAGCCCTTCCCCATAAGATAAAGACAACCGGTTCAGGACGCTTTGACAATTGTTCAATAGCATAATCAGTGAGTCTTTCCCATCCTTTACCACGATGAGAAAAAGCCACTCCATCTTGAACGGTCAAAACGGAGTTTAACAACAATACCCCTTGTTCAGCCCAACTCTTTAGATAACCGTGATTAACTGGTTTAATGCCCAAATCACTTTGTAATTCCTTATAAATATTCTTTAAAGATGGTGGAACAGCTACGCCTGGCATTACCGAAAAGCTAAGACCATTGGCTTGATTAGGACCATGATATGGATCTTGTCCCAGAATAACGACTTTCACCTTACTAAATGGGGTCCATTCAAATGCCTGAAAAATATGGTGCATTTCTGGATAAATCGTCTTGTTATTATACTCTTCAACCAAAAAACGCCTTAACTTTTGATAATATGGTTTCTCAAATTCTGGCTCCAGAATCGGCCACCAGTCGTTATGAATAAACGGTTTCACTATTAACACCTCCAATTTATTCTACCATAAAATGTGAATTTTTAGGCAAGCAAAAAGAGAGTGCTATTGCACTCTCTTTTAATTAATAATGTTTCATAACGCGATCAATTTGCCGTTGGGTATCACGTTGCTTTATGGTTTCACGTTTATCATATTCACGCTTCCCCTTAGCAACCCCAATCAGCACCTTAGCGTAGCCATGTTTTAAATAAACTTTTAAGGGAACAATGGTAATTCCCTTAGTCAAAGTCGCTTCACCAAGTTTTTTGATCTCTTTTTTATGCAACAACAACTTTCGATTACGCAATGGATCATGATTAAACTGGTTTCCTTGCGCATACTCACTGATGTGGACATTCATCAAATAAGCTTGTCCGTTTCTCACCTGCACGAATCCGTCCTTTAGATTCATACGGCGTTCTCTAACTGATTTAATCTCAGTTCCCGTTAGTGAGATGCCAGCTTCATAAGTATCAGAAATAAAGTAATCATGTCGGGCCTTTCGGTTAGTTGCCATTACGTTCTTTTCAGTTGGTTGATGCTTTTTTCTAGCCATGTTCCCATCCCCTATTTTTTGCGACTATTAGATGGTTTGGTTCTGATTTTAAACGAATGACCTTTTTTACCGTTCTTTCTACGATCTTGATTCTTATAACTCTGACGACGATTTTTCCCATCAGAATGTTTGCCACTGTGATGGTGCTTATCATTTTTATGTTCCTGTTTTGGGAGAAGTTCACTCAATGGAGCATCTTCTGGTTTAACGATCTCAAAGTCAACGGTCATCTGATCAACGTCGGCCGCAACACATTTAACCCGTAACGTTTGTCCAATCTTATAAGTTCTTCTGGTATTTCTACCAACAAGCGCCAAGTACTTTTCAACGTACTCATAGTAATCATCATTCATCTTGCTGATATGAATAAGACCTTCAACGGTGTTTGGAAGTTCAACGAACATTCCGAACTTCATCACTGAAGATACAACTGCATCGTATTCCTCACCAATATGTTGAGTCATGTACTCAGCCTTCATCATCGAATCAACGTCTCTTTCGGTGTCAACACCGCGACGCTCAGTTTCTGAACAGTGAACCGCAACTTCTCCAACCTGGTCAGCATAGGTTTGCTTGGTAACATCATTAATCCCATTATCTTCATAATAATGAACTAAACGATGGACAAACAAATCAGGATAACGTCGAATTGGTGAAGTGAAATGGGTGTAGTATTTGGCACCTAATCCAAAGTGTCCCACACACTTATCACTATATTTGGCCTGTTGTAAACTTCTAAGCATCATTACTGATACCATTGTTTCTTCAGGAAGTCCGTGTACTTTACTTAAAATGTTCTGTAAAGTCTTGGGAGTTAAATGATCGGGGTCAGCTTTTACTTCAATTCCAAAGGCAGTTAGGAATTCAAAGAAGTCCTTAACTCGCGTTGGATCTGGCGTCTCATGGACACGATAAATGAACGGAACTTTAAGTCGATAGTAAGTTTCAGCAACAGTTTCGTTTGCAGCCAACATGAATGATTCAATCATTCGTTCGGCTAAACCTCTCGTTCTAAGTTTAATATCAACGGGTTTACCTTCTTTGTTCATGATAATTTCTGCTTCGTCATCATCAAAGTCGATCGCCCCACGACGCTTTCTTTGCTTGTATAAAATTCGGTGTAACTCAGCCATGGTTTCAAACATTGGTACTAAATCATGGTATTCTTCTCTCGTCTTCTTATCATGTGATTCAAGAATATTATTGACAGCTGTATATGTCATTCGAGCTTTCGACTTCATAACACTCGGATGAATCCGCTTTTTGACAACTTTCCCTTGGGGATTAATTTCCATATCACAGCTTAAACATAACCGTAATTGTCCCTCGTTTAACGAACAAATCCCGTTTGATAGACGGCGAGGCAGCATTGGAATAACTCGGTCGGTTAAATAAACTGAGGTTCCACGTTTATACGCCTCACGATCAAGTAGTGTTCCTTGTTTAACGTAGTGACTAACGTCAGCGATGTGGACCCCTAAATGATAATTGCCATTTGGTAACTTCCATGCCGTGACGGCATCATCCAAATCTTTGGATGATTCTCCATCAATGGTAACTAACGTCTGATCGGTAATATCTTCTCGTCCTTTGGTTTCTTCAGGCAAAACATGGTCCGGAATAGCATCTGCTTCTTCTAGAACATCTTCTGGAAATTGGGAAGGAACATCATGAGCATAGACAACCTGTAAAATATCAATTCCAGGGTCATCAACACTTCCAATTACTTGTTTCACAATTCCAACCATGTAATCTGGATGCTCGTTACTTGGATATTCCGTAATATCAGCAGTAACCACTTCTCCTGGAGTAGGATGAAGACCAGCATCTACCACGTAGAACTTGAATCCTGCTAATTTTTTGTCTTTTAAAACAACCTGACCAAGATAACCATGATCATCATCAGTCTTACGAAATTCACCAACCACATGAGTGTAATGATGTTCTAAAATACTAACCACTTTAGCTTGTGGACCCCGATCAGAATCTTTTTCACCTGGCTTAGTAATCTGAATCTCAACCTTATCCAGGTTCATCGCATGCATCGTTTCATCAGGTGCGATAAAGGCATCCGGTAATTCATCATCATATCTAACAAAGCCAAATCCCTTTGGATTAGAGTGGAAAATCCCCTCTAGCTTCAACTCACTTGGATTAACCTTAAAATCACCGTTTTCAGTAACCACAACGGCACGGTCTCGTTCCAGTGAAGCGAGCTCTGAAACGATTAATTTGAAAGCTGATGATCCATGATAATTCAAATCATCAGCTAATTTTTCGACACTATAACTTTGATCAGGATGTGATTGTAACTCCTGCTCAATTTCATTTTTTAACTTATTATCTTGCAATATATTTTCCTCTACAATCCAATTGACTTATACGTCAATTATAAATCTCATTCTTTAATAAACGCTAGTAATCCGCTTTAAATGCAAAAACCCCCTGTTTAACAGGAGGTTTTTTATTAATGTGATGAAATCCACATTAGAATTAATGCGATACCAAAGAAAAAGATTCCTAGTACCACAGTCACTTTTTGCATAAATGCCTCAAAGCCCCTCGGCTTGGACTCAGAGGAAGAATCGTTTGCACCACCAGAGAGTGATGACATTGCATCATTATTTTTAGAAGGTTGCATTAAAACTGCACCAATAATGAGAATACTAACGATCCATAATAATATCATCAAAAGATTATTCAAAAAAATGCCTCCTACCCATCAGCTAAACAGGCTTATCAATACTTTAATTAGTTTAGCATAAACTAGGAGTTATTTCCAGTCCATCATTATTTCTCAGTTCGATTGGTCCTAATAAACAAAATCGAACTGAACAGCAAAATTACCATTCCAATCAGTGAAAGAAGTTCGCTGGTGCGTTCCCCGGTTTGAGGTAACCTTTTAGTAGGTTGGCGATTCGTATGGGTTCTGTTTACCCCATGTTTACTTCTTCTCACGTGAACCGTTGCAATTGAATCGTGGTTCGCATCTAGGTACGGAGCGTGATGAGTGAAATTACGTCGATTATACTTGCTCATTCCGTTTTCATTTGGCATTTGAACAGGATGACGCCCAGATCTTTTTTTACCACGTAATAACATTGGATTCATCCCATTTTCAAGTACCTTCTTCGTGGGTTCATACTGATCTTTCTGCTTCTTACTACTCTGACTGATACGTTTTGCCATTGGCTCACTGTGATTACCAACTATTTTTTTATCTGGGGCGATTCTACCTGATTCATGAGGTCGTTTATCTGGCAGATCTTGAGAATGAGCGGGTTTTTTGGTCGGTTCAGCTGGTACGATTGGTTTACGATTATCAGCCGGTTCAACTGGACGATCGTGCTTATGATCATTGGATGGAACTGTTCCACCAGAATCTGGATGATCGTTACTTGGAATTGGTTTAATCGGAATGTGAGGTGACGGAATCGGCAAATCTTCGTCTTTATTGTAGTTAAAAACGACCACGTCACTTCCCACATAGATTGGTGGAATACTTTTATCTAAATGAAACCCAGGAATTAGTGGCGCCTTGATATCAGCTCGATTTTTGACGTTCACTCTGGCAATGTCAAAGGCATACGATGAATCCTTTTCTCCGTCCTTATTTACCCAATGTTTATGAGCAGTAATGGTGTATTCGCTTGCCCTCACATTTGGAGTAAAAATCCTCAATGATAATCCAACTGTAATTGCAATTAATGCTAAAAATAATGAAAATTGTTTTGTAATATTCATGTTTCTCCTCCTCTTTCTGTGATTAAATACGAGGAAGGTTTACGAACTCACGAAATTTATGTATAAAAAAACACCTTCATAACGAAGGTGTTTTTAAATCAATTATTTTTTGATGATTGCTTCTTTTGCTTCTGGACTCAAGTTGTAGAATGAGTTAATTCCCTTGTACACAGCAACTGATCCTAATTGATCTTCAATTCTCATCAATTGATTGTACTTAGCAATTCTTTCACCACGACTCATTGAACCAGTCTTGATTTGACCAGTGTTTAAAGCAACAACTAAGTCTGAAATAGTGGTATCTTCAGTTTCACCAGAACGGTGAGAAATAATTGCAGTGTAACTAGCTTCCTTAGCCATGTTAACGGCATTAACAGTTTCAGTTAAAGTACCGATTTGGTTAAGCTTAATCAAGATTGAGTTAGCAACGTTCATCTTAATACCCTTTGATAAGTACTCAGTGTTAGTAACGAACAAATCATCACCAACGATTTGAACTTTCTTACCTAAGCGCTTAGTTGCCATTTGCCAATCTTCCCATTCGTTTTCATCTAGTGGGTCTTCGATTGAAATGATTGGGTATTTTTCAACGATGCTGTCAAGCAAAGTGATGAATTCATCAGCATTGTATGATTTACCGTCACCAACCAAGTTGTACTTCTTAGTGTCAGCATTGTAGAATTCTGAAGCGGCACAGTCAAAGGCAATTGAAATGTCCTTACCTGGCTTGTATCCAGCACGCTTGATTGCTTCAACTAAGATTTCAAATGGCTCTTCGTTATTCTTCAAATCAGGTGCAAATCCACCTTCATCACCAACAGCAGTTGAGTATCCACGTTCTGCTAAGATTGCTTTCAAGTTATGGAATGTTTCTGATCCCATTCGAACAGCTTCTCTAAATGATTTTGCACCAATTGGCATAATCATGAATTCTTGGAAATCAACCTTGTTGTTAGCATGCTTACCACCATTGATAACGTTCATCATTGGAGTTGGAAGAACATGTGCATCGAAACCACCTAAGTAGTTATATAATGGAACGCCAAGTTCATCAGCTGCAGCTCTAGCAGCAGCAATTGAAACGGCTAAGATTGCGTTAGCACCTAACTTAGCCTTATTTGGAGTGCCATCAAGTTTGATCATAGCTTGGTCAATACCTAATTGATCAGTTACATCGAAACCAACGATTTGTTTGGCAATAATGTTGTTAACGTTGCTAACAGCCTTAGTAACACCTTTGCCCATATATCTATTTTTGTCTCCGTCACGAAGTTCTACGGCTTCGTGTTCACCAGTTGAGGCACCAGATGGGACGATTCCACGGCCCATTGCACCGTCTTCTGTGTAAACTTCAGCTTCAACAGTTGGATTTCCACGTGAATCCAATACTTCGCGAGCATAAATATCAGAAATAATTGACATGTTATCTCTCCTTAGTGAATTTGTTACCTATATTTAAAGGTCAACTTAATTCTATTAGTTTAGGCTTTAACTTGCAATCATAATAACTAATTATTTTGCAAATCTTGGTAATTCGCAAGCTCCAAAAATTCCTTTGGTTCAAGACTACTTTTACCGGCTAAAATCCCGTCAATATCAATTTGTTTCATAAGCGAGATGATGTTATTTGGGTCCACACTTCCACCATATAAGATTCGAATCTGGTTAGCAATATCATCCGAGTAAATGTCAGCTAAAGTTTGTCTAATTAGGTAACATCCCTCTTCCGCTTCGGTAGTTGAAGCACTATGACCGGTCCCGATTGCCCAACTTGGTTCATAGGCAATAACGACCTTTAAAGCGTCTTTTTCGGAAACGCCCTTCAAACCAGCGGTAACCTGGTTAACTACCCAGTGGATTCGATCACCAGTCTCAAGTCGTCCCATCGTTTCATCACAACATAATATCGGCTTCATATTGTTATTTAAAACCGCATGAACCTTCTTATTAATGATGTCATTAGTCTCGTTAAAGTAACGACGTCTTTCAGAATGACCAACGATCACGTACGGGATTCCCATCTGACTGAGAGCTTTAGGACTAACTTCTCCAGTATAAGCACCCTCATTTTTGTAAAAGCAATTTTCAGCTGTTACGTGCAATGGACTCGATCCATTGGCTTTAAGCATTGATTCAAGAAATAACGGTGAAGCTGCAAGAGCTGTTTCAACGTTTTTAGGATCTGGTATTTTATCTTTGATATCAATCACAAATTGAACTGCTTCATCTAAAGACAAGTTCATTTTCCAGTTCCCACCAATAAAGGGAATACGCATGATACTTCTCCTCTCATAATTCATCTTTACCTATATTTTAGCCGAAAGAGAAGCAATAAGCTAGAAAATTGATACAAACAAAAAAGTCACCGATTAAAATCGATGACTTTTAAATTACTTTTTATCAGAAATTGATGCAATCCCTGGAAGGGTTTTACCTTCAAGATATTCAAGCGAAGCTCCCCCACCAGTTGAGATATGGGTAAGCTTATCAGCCACACCTAATTCCTTAACAGCAGCAGTTGAGTCTCCACCACCAACGATGGTAGTAGCATCAGTTAATGTACCCAAGAATTTACCAATTGCCAAGGTTCCCTTAGCAAACTTAGGAAATTCAAAAACACCCATTGGTCCGTTCCAAACAACGGTCTTGGCGTCCTTTAAAACGTCTTCGAATAATTTAATACTCTTAGGACCAATGTCAAGACCCATCATGCCGTCTGGAATTCCACCATCAACGACTTCAGCCTTTGCATCATTTGAAAACTTGTCGGCTACCACTGAGTCAACAGGTAAGACGATCTTGTCTCCACCTTTTTTGAGGATATCTTTAGCAACATCAATCTTATCTTTTTCAACAAGTGAATTACCAACTGGGATTCCCTTAGCGGCATAGAATGTATAGGTCATTCCACCACCGATAATAATCTTATCAGCCTTGTCCAACAAGTGATCGATCACACCAATTTTGTCGGAAACTTTAGCACCACCAAGAATTGCGATAAATGGATGCTTTGGATTATCAACAGCGTTACCTAAAAACTTAATTTCTTTTTCCATCAAGTATCCGGCAGCAACTGGCTTACCAGCCTTTTCCATTGCTTTAGCGATCCCAACGTTTGAAGCATGTTCTCTATGAGCAGTTCCAAACGCATCATTAATGAATTCATCACCAAGTGAAGCCCAGTATTCCCCTAACTTAGGATCATTACCAGATTCACGTTTAACATTCTTACCATTAACAACATCTTCATAACGGGTATTTTGTACCAAAAGGACTTGGCCGTCAGACATGTTGTCAATTGCCTCTTCAAGCTGCGGACCTTCAGTAACAGGAACAAATGTAACTGGTTTGCCAAGCAATTCAGCTAATTTTTCTGCAACTGGGCGAAGTGATAAACCGGGTTTATCATCTTCTGTTTTAATTCTGCCTAAATGAGAGAATAAGATTGCTTTACCACCATGATCAATTACATACTTGATTGTTGGAAGAGCAGCAACGATTCTGTTGTCATCACCAATTTTACCGTCCTTAATTGGAACGTTAAAATCAACACGCATCAGAACTTTTTTACCTTGAACATCTAAATCATCAACGATTACTTTTGCCATCGTGATTGCCTCCAGTGTTAGTTATATTTTATAAAGGAAAAGACGGAAGAGATTTCCCTCCTCCGCCTTTTCAAAGTTGCAATCTAAAATTATAGAGTAGCAAATTTCAACAAGGTACGAACCATGTTGCAAGTGAAGCCCCATTCGTTATCGTACCAAGCAACAGTTTTAACTAATTGAGTGTCACCACTTTGGGTGATTTCAGTTTGACCTGGATCAAATACTGATCCGTGTGAGTCATCGATAACGTCGGTTGAAACCATGTAGTCATCAGCATAACCAAAGGCATCGTTTGCATGACTCTTCATAGCATCGTTAACTTCTTCAGCAGTGACGTTCTTGTCTAAGACAGCTACTAATTCAGTTAATGAACCATCAGCTACGGCAACACGTTGTGCGTGACCTTTAAGGACACCATCAAGTTCTGGAATAACCAAACCGATAGCTTTAGCAGCACCACTTGAGTGAGGTACAGTGTTAATAGCTGCGGCACGGTTGTTTTGTAACTTAGCGCTACGTGGACCATCTTGAAGTGCTTGTGAAGCAGTGTAAGCATGGACAGTAGTCATAGTACCTAACTTAACGCCAAAGTCTTTGTTCAACCAGTAAGCCATAGGTGCTAAACAACTAGTGGTACATGAACCAGCAGAAACGATCTTGTCTTCTGAAGTCAAATCATCCATGTTAACACCAGGAACAACAGTAGTCATTTGACCAGCAGGTGCTGAAATCAAGACACGCTTTGCACCAGCGTCAAGGTGAGCTTGTGCTTTTTCTTTTGATGTGTAGAAGCCGGTACATTCAAGTACGAAGTCAACACCATCATTTTTAACCCAAGGAATGTTCTTTGCGTCACGTTCTGCATAAACTGGGATACGAGTACCGTTAACGATAATTGCATCTTCAGTAGCTGAAACGTCACCGTCAAAGCGACCATGAACTGAGTCATATTTTAGTAGGTAAGCTAACATTGAAGGGGTAGTTAAATCATTAATTGCTACAACTTCGATATCACTTGAATTCAATTCAAGGATACGTCTGAATGCTAGACGACCAATTCTTCCGAAACCATTAAGACCAATTTTTGTAGTCATAATATGCTTCCTCCTTTTGGAATAATCAAATTTTAATACATTCACATCTTAACACTTTTGCCAAATCATGTCAGTGATTAAAAACACCAAATGACAAGCTACAAGCGATAAAATTGTGACAATGAATTCGAAATTCATTACCAGAAATAGTATAGCAAAAACAAACCCCATTTGTAATTAAAAACCATTATTATCTTGAGTTTTTTCCTCTAATCTACTATATTTAATATTGTGTTGCGCGTGTAGTGTAATGGATAGCACGTAAGATTCCGGTTCTTGAGATGACGGTTCGATTCCGTCCATGCGCATAAAGCAGTGAGAGAGTCTCGCTCACTGCTTTTAATTTCTTTCAATTGACCATTACCGTTATAATAGAGGTTAAGTCGAACTGTAGGAACTTATATATGAAATTAAACGCAAACCTTAAAAAATATCGAAAACAAAATCAATTAACTCAAGCAGAAGTTGCCAATAAAATTAACGTTTCAAGAAAAACCATTTCAGCGTGGGAAAATGGTAGAAGTAAACCTGATCAAAATGCGATAAGCAACCTTGCTACCCTTTATCAAGTTCCAGTCAGTAACCTGACCGGTCACAACCCTGAAAATAACCACAAACCAAAATTAAGTTTTAGACAAAAGATGATCCGTATAAAACGGTATGGTTATATCTCAAAGTATGCTTACTTTTTTGAGCTGGTCTTACTCGTAATTGGGATAATATTATTTATTTTGCCCTTTAATTTACGTGACCTTTGGTTACTCCCCCTCTTCGTGATTGACATTTGCATCATTATTCTCTATGAGAAGAACTGGAAAACCATTACACAAGACAAACCTTTAATGAAAAAGGTCGAGATTTTATCTCCGATATTATGGGTAGTAATCTTTATAATTGGTTGTGTTATCAATCTTGATGCCATGCTTAGTCATGATTTAATGATGAAAGTCGGAACCATTATTGGTATAATTATGTTTTCATTTACATTAAGTATTGGCTTGATTCTTGGAATCTTGTTTCCGTTAAAGCGGATGACGGTTAAGCGTTCGTCTAAAAATTAATTAGACAGTTCCGGCTAACAAGGGCTGTTCTGTAAGCAATGTAACCCATAATGTAACCGTTAAATAGACAAATTTATTAATATTTTATTGAGACTAGCCATACATAGCTAGCCTTTTGTGTGCGAACAACTTAAGATAGTTAATGGAGTTTGGTTAGCAGAAATAATCAATTTAATAAGCAATTGAAAAGGAGAGGATACTATGTGTGGATTTACTGGTTATATTAACCAAAATAATATCCCGAAGGATACTATCAAAAGCATGGCTAAAAGAATTAAACACCGTGGACCAGATGATGATGGTTTCTTCCAAAATGATGAAATCTCAATGGGTTTTCGTCGTTTATCAATCATTGACTTAGCCAATGGTCATCAACCAATGTTTGGTGATAATGATACCGACGTTTTAACCTTTAATGGTGAGATTTATAATTATAAAGATTTACAAAAAGAATTAATTGCAGTAGGTCAAAAATTTGATACTGACTGTGATTCAGAAGTTTTAATTCGCGGATACGAAGCATGGGGTCCGAAAAAATTACTTTCAAAGCTTCGCGGAATGTTTGCATTTACAATCTACGATTCAAAGAAACACCAAGTCTTCGGAGCTCGAGACCACTTTGGTATCAAACCACTCTACTACTATGATGATGGAACGAACTTCATGTGGGGATCCGAAATCAAAGCCTTTTTGGCAAACCCTAATTTTAAAAAGGAACTGAATACCAAATTATTACCAGTTCACTTAAGTTTTGAATTCATCCCATCATCAGAAACAATGTTTAAAAACGTTTATAAGGTGATGCCAGGACAGTATTTCATCTATAAAGATGGTAAAACTACCACTGACACATACTACAAGTACAACTACGATCACATTGATAATTCGCAAACCATTGATGGGGACGCTAAAAAGATCGAAGGATTAGTTGATGACAGTGTTAAGGCGCACATGGCGTCTGACGTTCCTTTGGGTAGTTTTCTCTCAAGCGGTGTCGATTCCAGTTATGTGCTCAATGAAGCCGCTAAGATTAAACCCATGCAATCATTTTCACTTGGGTTTAACGGTTCTAAGTACAGTGAATTAAAATGGTCAACTAAGTTTGCAAAAGAAATTGGACAAAAGAACACGGCCACCACAATTGATGGTGAGGATTACTTCGATTTCCTTCCTACTATGATGTACTACATGGACGAACCACTGTCTAATCCTTCTGCTCCACAACTTTACTACCTGTCACATAGTGCTAGAAAAGACCTAATTGTTTCATTATCCGGTGAAGGTGCTGATGAATTCTTTGGCGGATACAATACGTACCTTGAAGCTTTTACCTTTGAGAAGTACCAAAAGATGGTACCAAAGTTTGTTAGAACCGCTCTCGGTAAAATCGCCTCATCACTCCCACGTTTTCACGGTCGTCGTTTCTTAATCCGTGGTGCTCAACCGTTGTATGAACGATACTATCGGGTTAACTACGTGTTTGACGAACACGATCGTGAGCGCGTCTTAAAAGATAAATCACTTAACTTCGATACTGGTCAGTACACTAAGCATATCTTTGATGAAGTGGCTGGCAGGGACGAAGTAACGCAGGAACAGTACTTTGACATTAACACCTGGTTACCCTTTGATATCCTGCAAAAGGCTGACCGGATGAGCATGGCTAACAGTCTTGAAGTTCGAACTCCACTAGTTGACAAAGACGTAGCAGAATTCGCCAAAACGATGCCAACTAAAACTCGAATTTCATTTGATAAAGACGGCAATCCAATCACTAAGGTGGCCTTTCGAAAAGCGGCTTCCTCGCAAGTACCAAAGGTCGTTGCCGACAAAGAAAAACTAGGTTTCCCATCCCCAATCGCACAATGGATCAAAGAACCCAAATACCATGATAAAATCGAAACAGCATTTCATTCCGATATTGCCCAAAAGTTCTTTAATGTGGACGAATTAGACCGCATCCTGAAAGAACACATGGAAGGTAAATCCAGCATGCAAAAGATCTTTACCATCTACACTTTCATTCTTTGGTATGGCGTCTACTTCCCAGAAGACACCAAGATGAACTACAATAAAGAAGTTGATTTACACAAATACTCACGTGAATCAATCGCATAATTATCATCAAGCAAAGTTTTTGACCTTTATTGACCTTTAATGTAGAATGACTTTTATAACTTGATATAATTTGAAATTATCAAAGGAGGAGTATGGATATGAATTTAGTTCCAACTGTCATCGAAAACTCACCACAAGGTGAACGTGCATATGACATTTACTCACGTCTTCTAAAAGACCGAATCATTATGTTATCCGGTGAAATCCAGGATGATATGGCTAACGCAATTATTGCTCAACTATTGTTCTTGGATGCTCAAGACTCTGACAAAGATATCTACTTGTACATCAACTCACCAGGTGGTGTTATCACTTCTGGAATGGCAATCTACGATACGATGAACTTCATCCACGCCGATGTTCAAACCATCGTAATGGGGATGGCAGCATCAATGGCCAGTGTCTTGGCTTCATCTGGTGCCAAAGGAAAGCGCTTTGCATTGCCACATGCTCAAATCATGATTCACCAACCATCTGGTGGTGCTCAAGGTCAACAAACTGAAATCGAAATCGCCGCAAAAGAAATTTTGCGTGCTCGTAAGATGATTAATGAATTACTTGCCGACAATTCCGGTCAACCCCTTGAAAGAGTTAACCGTGATACTGAACGAGACAATTATCTTACTGCTGACGAAGCAGTCGATTACGGTTTGATTGATGGTATCATGAAAAACAGTTCTGACAAAAAATAATTAGTTTCTGTTTATAACAAAAGCAGCAATTAGAATTATTATTCTAATTGCTGCTTTTTTGTTTAATCAAGAATCTCGAAGTTCACGATAAACTTTAGTAATCTTAACTGGGGAATAATTAATCAATTCTACTTCTCTTTCTTTTGTTTCAAAATCATTTTGAAACAAATCATATTCTTCCACACCATGAGAAGAAGCCAAATCGTTATTTTTACTCTCATCAAATATAGATGCAAACGTAATTTCTTCTCTTTTTACTTTTATTACCCCATACTTTTTAGGCAATAATTTCCATTCACTAAAGATTATTGGATCACCAGTACTAGTTTCTTTTGTTAATGCATCCCCTTGAACCATATTAGCCTGAATTATTGTTTTTGCACTTTTAATAACATCTCTACTGGTTTTGTCAGCAAAATGCGTTTTTACCACATTTTTATAAACCTCATCAAATTCTAAAATCATATTCATAACCAACATTTCAACATTATCTTCAAGTAACTCAATTCCATAAATTGAAGATAGCCCTATTAAAACTTTTTCATCATATTCTTTTTTGGATGAGCTTAACTTCTCTGCTAATTTCATTTTTTTCTTTAGAATCTCTATTAAAAATGCTCCTTGTCCAGCTGAATGTTCTAAAAAAGTCGAATTTAGTATGTTAAAGGCTTTTTTTAGTTCAGGTTGATTTAGCATAAATTTTACAATCTTTTGTGGAGTGAAAACTTCACCATTGTTTTTAACTCTGTCAACAGATCCTACTAATTTTTTTTTTGACATTTATTAAATTACTCCATTCTAGAAGCTTGATTTTCAATAAAGTTGATGTCAGAGTCAGAAAGTTTATACTTTTTAAATAATTGAGCATCAATAGAATCCACAGACTCACTCCAATTAATATCCGAATTTTGAGTAAAGTCTTGCATAGGAACATATTTCCAAACACTTTTCGGATTATCCTGAGTTACTTTCAAAACTCCTAACATAATTCTAGCAAACTTAGTTTTTAAATATTTAAGAAGTGCCTTAGCTTCAATATTACTTTCAAATTGACCAATATTTAAAAATGTATCTGTTGCAATAAAATCAGGATCACAAATCATAGGATGACTAAGTGCTTCACCAATTAACCCATTTCCGTTTGACTTTGGAATAATAACTTTGTATTTATGAGTAAAATCATTATTTTTAACATAATCTTTTCTAATAAATTTCCATACTCTTTTATTATTATCTAGTCCTAAAACTCTATAGAAATTATTCTGATTTACTTTGTTGCCAATTTGGTCTGGGCTTAAAAATATATTTGGAAATTGCTTAAAAGCATTTGAGTTTATCCCATCATGTTTGGTCTTACCTAGTTTTGCGTAAGCATCGACGTTTTCTACAAAGAATTTTTCTGAAAATCTATATGCTGGTCTTGGTGTAACTATTTCTGTTATTGACTTTTTATTAGAATCAGACTTCCAAACTTTATTAAATATGTCCTTTAATTTGTCATTAGGAAGAAATACATTAATGGGTTCATTATTTTCATTAATATCATATGATGTAATTACAACTCCACCCTTAATTTCTGTATTGGGAAATATTTGCTTACCATCCTTAAAATACTTGACTATTTTAAAATGTTTGTCAGAAAGTAATTTTTGCGACCATTGATTTTTACCAGCCAGAAATCTTGCCGGAGTGATAAGAATACTTACATCCGCCAATTTATACGATAAATCCATAAACTGAGGATATAACTGTTCCATGCGCCCTCCTTCTCTAGTTTCTGGTTTTTGATATGGAGGATTACCAACTACAACATCAAACTTCATTTTATTAAAATCCTCCCTAATTTCTTTTACTTCACCATTAATATCATTACGAGAATTTTCTACGATACCATCAATATATTTAATATTTGTTTTAATAGTCTTAAATCCCGTTAATGTACGTTCGGAAATAGTTTTTGCCATTGGTGTCTTTGCAATAACAAAAATATTTTGACATAAAATATTTTCCCAAATATCGTCTTCTTGTTTTGACGTAAACTTGCCAGCCATTCTATTATTTAATTTATCAATGCGTTGTTTATACAAAGATATAGCAGCATATAAAGGATACAATCCAGTTTTAGAATTTATTTCTAATATACTAGTATCATCATAAAATATATCATCAGTTTTATTAGTTTGAATCCAATGATTTGCTGGGATACCACCCTTCATAGTGTCATTATACTCCTCATCAAAAAACGAATATCCGCCAATAGTCATTCCTAATTGCATATTTACAACACGCCATGGAGTCAATACCGTTTCTTTATCTGGATTCTTAAAAGTACCAAAGATTTGAGCTAATTGCTCGGCTCTTTCAACCGGATCTAATAAATCTAAATCCTTAACTTTCTGCCTAATTATTCTTCCTGCGCCAACAAAAATATCAGGATCATAATATTTTACTATTTCCCTGAATTTACCCTTTGTTATGCCTTTTGGCATAAATTCAATCCATGATTTATCATCTACTTTATTTATAAATGTATCAATATCAACATCCTCAGAAATATCAACATTCATACCATAAATCATTAAGGGAATTCGAATTGAAATACCTCTCAATACAGAAATCAATGCTTCTCTTTGCTTCTTTGCATTTTTCTTTTTATTAATAATTTCTTGTTCAGCTTGAGAACGTGATTTTGCAGACTTTTTTTCAAAATCAAGAGATTTTTCATACTCTTCCTGATCTAACCCAGTAGAATTTACTGTAATTTTTATAGGGGCTTTTTCTTTCTTAGTAGTTCCAATAATTTTTTTAATTCCATTAATTTTTTTAATGTCATTTTCATCTAAACTAAACAGTAATTGATCACTATAAATCGAGTCATCATCAAATCCAGTCCTTACAGCTTTTTCTGCATAAACCTTCTTTACCTGCCCCATTAAATCATCAATATTATAATTTTTCATTCCATTTCCTGATTCACCAATTACTGGGAAAAAGTTAAGAAGATTTTCCATCTTCTCTGTATGTTTTTTATCGTTTACTTGACCCGCATTTGAATGTAAATTTGTAATACTAGATGCCATCGTAAGTGCTCTATCTGGTGCAAAATCAAATATATAAGCATTTGTTTTCATTCCCATTTTTTCATCAGAAAACGGAGTTTGTGATCTAAAGGCTGCTTGCAAGTATTGAGTAGGACTATTAGTATTTGATAAAAATACAACTCCTGTCCATTCTTTTACATTTATACCTGTAGTTAACTTTCTAACAGTTAATGTAATTGTTTTTGTTTCAGATGGATGCTTTCCGATGGCATCATGGACACGTTGTAAATCACCATCAGTAGCATTATCCTCATGGCCATCTTTTACAACGTTTATAATATTATAATTTTTAAAAATAGGATGTTTCTTCATTAACTTTTCTAATGCATCAGCTTCTTTAACTCCTGGAAGAAGCCAGAGTGTATGTCTCAATTTATTTCTAAAATTTTCAGTTGAAAATGGATACTTGGTATTTTTATTTGTACTAGTAATGTTATCAAGAAATTTTTCTATCCGTTTTTCATAAATAAATTTACCATCATTATTTACCTTAAAAAATTCTTTAAAATCAAAAGACTTATCCAACGTTTCAAATTTATCTTTATTCTTCATTTCAAATGTATACATTGAAACCTTAGGTAGACCTTCATAAGGATTATCATCATTAGGACATTTTTGAGACCAATTTTCTTTAGCTTTCTGTTCATCTACATAATCCCATGTATAGACTTGATCATCCTTATATTGATCAACGATATTAAATGGAGTCCCTGATAATTCTAATACTTTAGTATTTTCTTTTTTAACAGCATTTAATACTCTTTCTGCTAGTTCTGTTTGTGTACCTTCATGTGCTTCATCAATAATTACTAAATCCCAATCAGTATTAAAAAGCTCCTTATTTTTATCACTAGATTTTCCACCTACATAAAATGATCCACGTAGATCTTGTATACTAGCAAAATAAATAAATGGATCTTTTGAATTTAATAAGTTGGTAATAGATTCACCCTTCTTCTTAGATCCAAATTGATATCCATCATTACTTAAACCTGATTTGTTAAAATCTTCAAACCAACTATCTGATACAACAGGACGGTGAGTCATTATTAAAACCTTTTTATATTCTTCTTCTTTAACAAGTTCCAAAGCAGTTAAAGTTTTTCCAAATCGCATTTTGGCATTCCAAAGCATTTTATTATTACTTTTGCTGTTTTTTTCAAAAACTCTTTTTGTCTTCTTAACTGCATCATTCTGTTCAGGACGCAACTTAATTATGGGAGCTTTTGGTTTCACTGTTCCAATAGCACTCTTACCGTCTTTTACTGCTTTAATCGCTTTTTTAACTGTATTTAAATCGGTACGAAACCATTCTTGACCAGCTGTTCCGTTATCCTTCTTAATCCCTGATCTGCTTAAAACATTATGGACATCATAATCATGAAAGAAAGTTTTTGTTTTTTTATTCCAGGCTAATTCAGCCCATTGCAAAATATGTGGGACACCAGATGTCTCCATATATTGATTAATTCTTTTTCCCGCTGAATTTCGCAAATCCACACTATCTGGTGTTGTATCCAATTCCATTTCGTCATTTGGTAATGATGATTCTCCAATTTTTTCTAATCCATCATAAGCTGGGAACTGTCCATTTGAATTGTTGGCTGTTTGAGCATAAATAACTCTTTTTTCCATAGTATTATAAGAAATTACCATTTTAGGAGTTACAAAAGAAATATTGTTATTCAAATTATTTGTATATTTATTACTAAACCACACTAATACACTCTGAAGTTTTTTTAATCCATCTAACGCATCACTTTTAGTAATAGTTTCTTCCAATTCATGTGCACTGCTATTACCTATCTTTTTTAATTTATAAAGATCTTCAATTACTGCATCATCAGAAATAAGATTTTGTCTTTTTATTTCGTATAATTTAGTTGCCAATGTATCCCTATTACCAACATTTATATATGCAAAATCTAAAACTTTAGACGCTATATCCTCAACAATCTTTCGAATATTAACAAATTCATCATCATAATGATTTTGAGTATAGAAATCCTCCGCTTTTTTAGCAGGTAAAAAATAATCTTTAGTATCTAAGTCTTCTTTTAAAAATTCAAAATTACTCAAACTATATACCCCATAACATACCAATTAATACGTAACTTATTTAAAATAATTTTACCATTTGGGTCCTTACTTCACAAAAATCATTTAAGTATTATTATCCTAATTAAAAAAGACTGATAAATATACCAGTCTTTTTTTACTCGTCAGATCGTAATCCAGCCGCAAACTCATTAATCTTACGTAATCGATGATTCACGCCGGACTTAGAAATCGGTCCTCCTGGAACCAAATCACCTAACTCCTTTAAACTCACTTCTTGATGCTTCATGCGAACCTCGGCAACGTCTCGAAGCTTTGGTGGCAACTTTTTAAGCCCCACGGTTTCCTTTATAAACTGAATGTTTTCAATTTGCCTAGTTGATGCATTGGCTACCTTATTCATATTGGCATTTTCACAGTTTACAAGTCGGTTAACGGAATTCCGCATGTCTCTGACAATTCGAATGTCCTCAAATTTTAACATAGAATTAGTGGCCCCAATTAATTGCAGAAAATCCGCAATCTTTTCAGCTTCTTTCAGGTACGCAATACACCCGCTTCGTCTCGTGGTAGTTTTAGCGCCCAAATGATAACGATTCATCATCTCCGCAATCATTTCGTTATGATTCTCATACGTTGAATAAATTTCAAGGTGATACCGAGATGTTTCTGGATTATTAACGGATCCCCCCGCTAGGAATGCACCACGTAAGTAAGAACGAACCTGCCCATCATCTTTAAGTAACTCTAATGGCACCCGTTCAATAATCTTGTTTCCATCCAAAATGCCCAAATCATCCAAGATTGCTCTTACATGATGATTCAAACGCACCACGTATAGATTGTTCTTTTTTAGTTTCATCTTTTTTCGAACCAGAACTTCTCCTTCAACGTGATAAAACTGAAGTAAAAGTTGATACAGTCGTCTAGCAATTGCTGGATTTTCGGACTGAACATCTAACACCAGGTGTTTTTCGGATATTTTAAGTGTTCCATTCATTCGAATCAACGCCATCAGTTCTGCTTTTGCGTTAGCTCGATGGACTTCTAGGTTAGTTAATTCTTTTTTGACGTCACTAGCATATGACATCTAATCATCCCCTAATGGCGAATTTTAGGTTGCCCTAATAAACGAATCAGTTCGTCGGACACTAATAGTCCATTATGAAAAGCTCCATGGTCTCTTAATTCAAGAAAATCAGAAGAGATTACCCGACAACCTTGTTTCTTTAAACCCTTAAAATCAGATTTCACTGGTTGAGCTTCATCACCCCAGCGTTGATGATCAATATAACTTGCTGGAACTTTTTTATTGTTAACCAAAACGGTATCGATAAAATTAGTTTTCAAATGACGATTTAAAACCCGGACATGATCAGCATCAGTGAAATTATCGGTTTCACCCTTCTGAGTCATGATATTACAAATATAAACAACTTCCGCGTCGGTCTCAGTAACCGCTTTGCCAACATTATCAACCATCAGGTTGGGTAAGATACTGGTAAACAAGCTTCCCGGTCCCAAAACAATTTGGTCAGCGTTCATGATCGCATTGATCACACTTGGAACTGCCTCTGGCTTCTTATTGCCATCAGTAGATTCAACCCACACTTTTTTAATCATTTTGTCAGAATTGGTAATTTCAGATTCTCCAGACATGGTCGTCCCGTCGGAAAACTCAGCATGTAGCTCTAAACTTTCATCACACACCGGATACACATGCCCGTCGACCTTCATAATGTCGGTCAACTTTTGGATGGCATCAAAAAAGCCGCCACTCATTTCAGAAAGCGCCGCAATTACTAAATTGCCAATGGCATGCCCAGCAAGAAACTTGTCGGAAGATTCAAAGCGATACTGAAAGATATCCAAATCAATCTGAGGCAACGTCGAAAGTGCCACTATAACATTGCGAATATCTCCCGGTGGCAAAACATTAATGTAGTTTCTAAGGATCCCTGATGACCCCCCATCATCAGCCACCGTGACAACAGCGGTAATATCAACATCACGCTTTTTCAAACTTTTTAAAATTACAGGTAAACCGGTTCCTCCTCCAATTACAACCATTTTAGGACGTCCGATTCTTTTACCTACTTTATCAATCATTTATTTAACCCCTTTGTGACGGTTAATGTCTCTATGGGTAACATTAACTGGATATCCAAGTTGATCCTTGATATCCTTAGCCAATCGTTCAACCATTGCAACCGAACGATGTTGACCGCCAGTACAACCGATTGCCATGGTGACAGTCGATTTTCCTTCTTTTTTAAATTTAGGTAACGTAAATTTAACGAGGTCAAAGACTTTTTCATAAAATTCATTAGCTTCATCTTGGTTCATAACGTAGTCATAAACATCTTGATCTTTTCCAGTCTTACTTCTTAACTTAACCACATAAAATGGATTCTTTAAAAAACGCACATCCAAAATAATGTCAGCATCGATTGGAAGCCCATATTTAAATCCAAACGACATTAATTCAACGTGAAATGGCTCTGAATGAGAGAGCTTAAACTTATGAATGATTTCCTCACGTAATTCCTGTGGGGTCAAATCACTTGTATTAATAACAAGATCAGCAGAGTCTTTGACCCTTTTCATTAATTTTCGTTCTTTTTCAATTCCATCAACTACCCGCCCTTTTCGTGCTAAGGGATGGGTTCTCCGGCTTTCTTTATATCGAGACACTAATTTTTCGTCAGAGGCATCGAGAAAAATCACCTGATCCTCAGTGTCTTTGTCGTTAGACATATTAACCAAAGTATCAACAATTTCGCGGTATGAGGCTGGAGCCCTTAAATCAATTACTAAAGCAACCTTCTTAATTTCACTAGAAGTGTGAACCAATTCCATGAACTTCGGAATTAAAGAAGGTGGGATATTATCAACGCAAAAGTACCCTAAATCTTCACATGTTTGCATGGCCAGTGTCTTACCTGCTCCACTCATGCCCGTGATAATCACAAATTGTTCGTTATCTGCCATTTTGATGCCTCCAAACTCTTATAAGTATAACATACCGGGTGTGTCATTTATATAGTCTCAGGATGATTCAAAAAAGAGAGTTAATGAATACTCATTAAACTCCCTTTTGTTTCTCAATGTATTGATTAACTGTATCTGGTTGAACCCCAGGAAAAGCATCCTCAAGGCTCTGATTTTCATACTCTTTTTTTAGTTGCTTACCGCGCTGAATTCCAAAATTCATTAATGAGCGATTCTCAGCATATTTCATTAGTTTTGCGGATGGTGTCAAGTTTGGATTATCAACTTTATTTCTAGCGGCCTCATTAGCTTGAACTAGCTCTGGTTTTAAATCATTAGGAGCATGTTCAATTAATTCATCAATCTGATCTAAGACCCGATAAGTCTTACTCTGTAAAGATGGTGGTAACGGAGCAGTTGGATGCTGTAAAGCGACCCGATTATTTTGATTTTTTGCTTCATTTAAACTTTCGTCAGTCCATTTCTGAGGATTAATGATCCCGTCAACTATTATAAGATGGATGAAATTTAAAGTTTTTAAATTAATCTCTAAAAAGTCAAATGGATCAAGATCAAGGGTCCGAAGTTCAAGATAGTCGAATCCCTCTTCCTTAACAGAATTAACCCCATCTTTAGCCTTCAAGCGCACCGGACCATAAAACTCGCTCTCGGAAAATAATTTGTGGGAATTAACCTCATGCTGCAAGTTGTTTACGTATTGACTCAAACTAGCGTAAGAAACATGGATATTATCCAAGTTTTCGTATCCGTATTGACTGGAACGTAAAGAACGGACTGGGACAATCTTTTTTTCAGCACCGAATAAGTGATCTTCTGGATTTTCTGATAACGGGCTTGCCCCAAAAAGGTACGTTAAAAGCCAACGATATCCTACCAATTGTTGAGCAATTTGAAACAACAGCTCTGACTGTGCCCTTTTCTGACTATCAATGGAATAATTTCGTTGAAAAATCTCAATAATTTGAGCACTGGGTGAATAGTTAAAATGAATGCCACACATGATTTGACGAAAAATTCCGTAGCGTCTCACGAGCCATTTGCGATAATCATCCATCCAAAAACGCTTAAACGTCTTTCTTACAAAATTAACATCATCTTCATCAAGTTTGGGTGGCATCGACATCGGCCAAATAATCTCACTTGGTTCTAGTGTTCCATGAAGAATAGACTGAAGTGATCGCATTTGTAGGAGCACTCCTTTGGTGGTCGTGTGTTTATCCGTAACTAATTCTTCCATACACTCAGCAAAGTCAGTCTGAAAGTGTGTTTTCCCTCGTCGATCACCTAGTTCACGTCTGTGAGCATAGCGAGAGAGACTGTCACGATTCAGATCAACCCGTTCCTCCTCGATCTCGATGCCAAACGAACCAGCAAAAAGTTCGTTTGGTGAGTTAACAAATTTTGCTTTGCTTCCCATTTTCATCCCTCCAAACCTGTTGATAATTTCACGAGTAGTTGATAGGTGAAATTTCCAATAGTTTACACCGCTCACGTGACACGTCAATAGGATTTACTAAACTAATTTCATTTCCGTCACGATTACTACTTTTGCCATCCATAAAATTTGAAACTTGAATAAATAAAAATACATTTCGACTGCAAAAGGATCACTTTTGTGGCAAAATGAAACTGTATATATTAGGAGGGAATTGAGATCATGATTGAAAAATATTTAATTGGAACTTACACCATTAATGCTAGCCAGGGTATCTACCAAATCGAGTTAGATACCGACAAAAAAAGATTACAAAACACTCAATTAGTAGCCGAGATTGGGAGTCCTACATATCTTGCCGAGTCAAAAGCCCACAAGATCTACTCCGTTGATCGTAATATGGACGAACCAGAACTCCGTGGTGGAGTAGCAACTTTCGATGGTAAAACCATCCCAGCTAAAGAAATGCAGGAATGCATCGAAAAAGGTACTTCAGCCGCCTTTGTTTCCATTGACGAAAGACGCCAATTTGTCTTTACCGCCAACTACCACATGGGACACGCCAGCGTTTACAAAATCCAAGAAGATGGCACTTTAAAGCTTACCGATCGTGCCCAAGATAATGGAATTCCTGGGCCACTTCCTGAGCAGGCCGACGGACCACACCCTCATTATGCCAATCTAACTCCTGATAATCGACTGGTAGTGTGTGACCTTGGTCTTGACCGCGTCTACCTCTATGATGTTTCTGATCAAGGTAAATTAAACTTAGTCAGCGAAGTCAACGCTCACCCTGGCTTTGGACCACGAAACATTACTTTTGTTCCAGGAACTGGAAAGGGTTACCTTGTTGGTGAACTAAGCAGTAAAGTTGCTGTGATTGACTACAACGAAGAGGCTGGATTATTCACGGTTCAACAAATTGTTTCAACCATTCCTGACGATTGGGAAAGTCACAACGGTGCTGCTGGAATCAAAGTTTCAAAGGACAATCGCTTTGTCTATGTCTCAAACCGTGGTAACGATTCAATTGCGGTATTTAAGATTAAGCCAAATGGTGATTTAAAACGAATTCAATTGATTTCAAGTGAAGGTGAATTTCCTCGCGACTTTAACTTTAGTGCCGATGAATCACTGTTTATCGTTGCTAACCAAAACAGTGACAATGCTACTCTTTACTCACGAGACGCCGATACCGGAAAATTAACTTTGATTCAAAAAGATTTCGAAGTTCCTGAAGGTACCTGTGTGGTTCGACGTGAAAACGTTGACTAATAAATTGTATTAAAAAACAATTTATTAATTTATGAAGTGTTCCATAATTGTTAGATATTAATGGGCTCCAAAAAGGTTAGGTAAAAACTAACTGATTTGGAGCCTTTTATTATGACTAAATATTCTTTTAACATTAAAGCAAACATTTCAGAAATATGGTAAATGGTTTAATACCAAACACATTTCCGGTAAGAAAAAAAGACTCACACAGATTAAATATCGGTATGAGTCCTTGAAAGTATGAATTTATAAAAAGGCTAACACCCAAAATGGATGTTAGCCTTTAAACTTATTAATCTCGCTTAATCTTTAAATCACAAACTGACTTACTTGGTTTCTTTTCGGTCTTTAAACCATTTTCCTAAGCCAAAGAAGCTGAGAAGTGACAGAAGCATGGTTCCGATCAAGCTTAAGAAGCTATCAGAACTTTGACCAGTTTGTGGTAACGTCGTCTTCTTTTCAGACTTTTTAGCTGGCTTAGCTGCTGGAACTTGCTTTGCTTTGGGCTTAGCTGGTTGAGCCGGTGCTTTAGCAGGAGTTTGTGGGGCCTGCTTTGCCTTCGGAGTTTCCGGTTGTGCGGCCGGAACTTCCTTTGGTGCACTTGGCTTAGTTGGTTCTGGTTGTTCCGGTTGTGCTGAAGGTTTCTCTGGTTTGTTTGGAGTTACCGGAGTTTCTGGTTCAGCATTCTTCACATAATGAATTGGGGTATCTTTCCCTAAATCATTGTGATCGATCGGATATGGTGTGCCAGGGACCAATTTGTTCCCGTTCTTATCAACCGGAGTGTATCCAGGAATGTCAGGGATAAGTGGGTTACCGGCATCACTTGGGTTGTTGGGATCATTTGGATAAACGATCGGGTTACTGCCCGGAACATCAGGAACTAAGTGACCTAAGGCGTAGTAAACGACCGTTACTTCGGAGTCGTTGGAATCAGCGTTAACCGTTGCTTGTCCAACTGAAGCAGTGTTGGTATAGTAACCATTGATAACTGGCGAGTTAACCCCACTCAAGACGTCACTCTTAGTCGTCCATGCACTGTAAGTTACCTGACCAGTAACTTGATCAAACGTTGCGGTTCTAGTAAAGGTCGTTGATTGAACCACATCATCAGCTAACTTGTTCCCATTCTTATCAACGTAGTGAATGGTTCTAGTAACGTTCTTAGTTAGGTCGGACTTGCTGGTTCCGTCAGGATACTTCGGTCCCGTTGGGTTGTTTGGATCCACTGGTTGTCCTGGAGTTCCTGGATTGTCTGGCGTAACTTCTTTACTCTTGTGTTTGAGCACAACCGTGAAGGTTGGACCATCAGTGTTGAAAGTAAAGCCATCCGCAGGGTATCCGTCGGATACTAATTCGTAACCTTGAGCTTCTAACTTAGCAATTTCATCTTTCGTACTGTAGTCAGCCTTGCTACCAAACTTACCGTTAACGGTATCACTAGTGATAAGGGCATTACCTTTATCCTGATCCACGTAATTAATGTGAACGACTTCATCGTTAGCGTTGTAGGTAACCGTGACACTTGAATCTGGTGTGTCGGCTGTGGCAGTTTGTGAACCAACACTTGCCTTATCTGGAGTGTATCCCGTAATGGTTGGGGAAACAATTGAACCGAAGACGGCGTTCGTTGAAGTCCAGTTACTGTAAGTTACCTTACCAGTAACTTCATCAAAGGTGGCCGTTCTGTTGAACGTAACCGTTTCAATGCGGTCTTCTGAAGCTTTACTACCATCAGCGTAAACGTAGTGCACCGTTCTCGTAATGGTCTTGGTCAAGTCATTCTTGCTAGTACCATCTGGATATTTTGGTCCAGTTGGGTTGTTTGGATCAACTGGTTGACCTGGGTTTCCTGGATTGTCTGGCGTAACTTCCTTGGTCTTGTGTTTGAGCACAACCTTGAAGGTTGGGTTATCAGTATTGAAGGTGTAACCATTACCTGGGAAGCCATCGGATACTAATTCGTATCCTTGAGCTTCAAGTTTAGCGATTTCATCTTTCGTACTGTAGTCCGACTTAGAACCGAACTTTCCGTTCAAGCCATCAGTATGAATAACCTTGTTACCATCGTCTTGGTCGATGTACTCAACTTGAGCCTTTTCATCGTTGGCGTTGTAGGTAACGGTGACACTAGAATTCGTTGCGTCAGGTCCAATTGTTTCTGAACCAACGTTTGCCTTATCTGGTGTGTAACCAGTGATTTTAGGTGAATCAATTTGTCCAAAGACGGCATTCGTTGAAGTCCAGTTACTGTAAGTTACCTTGCCAGTAACCTCATCGAAGGTTGCGGTTCTGTTAAACGTAACTGTTTCAATGCGATCTTCTGAAGCTTTACTACCATCAGCATAAACGTAGTGAACCGTTCTCGTAATGTTCTTAGTCAGATCATTTACGCCGGTCCCATCTGGATATTTCGGTCCCGTTGGATTATTTGGATCAACTGGTTGTCCTGGTTGACCCGGATTGTCCGGTGTAACCGTCTTAGTTTTATGTTTCAAAACAACGGTAAAGGTTGGATTGTCAGTGTTGAAAGTAAAGCCATCAGCAGGGTATCCGTCGGATACCAACTCGTAGCCCCGAGCTTCTAAAGTGGCAATTTCATTTTTGGTTGAGTAACCAGACTTACTACCAAACTTACCAGTTAAGTCATCACTGTGAAGAACGGCATTGCCGTTATCTTCGTCAACATAGTTAACCACTGCTTTTTGTTCGTTAGCATTATACGTAACGGTAACACTTCCGTCAGGTGTATCAGCGGTGGCAGTTTCAGAACTAACACTAGCTTTATCTGGAGTGTAACCAGTAATTTCAGGCGAATTGATTTCACCAAAGACAGCGTTCGTTGAAGTCCAGTCACCGTAACTAATAATCTTGCCGGTAACTTGGTCGAAGGTTGCCGTTCTTGTAAACGTAACCGTTTCAACTTTGTCATCGGAAGCTTTACTACCGTCAGCGTAAACGTAGTGCACCGTTCTGGTAATGGTCTTAGTCAGGTCATTTACACCAGTTCCATTAGGATAATGAGGTCCATCTGGATTATTTGGATCCACTGGTTGACCTGGTTGACCCGGATTATCTGGTGTAACCGTCTTAGTCTTGTGTTTAAAGATAACTTTGAAAGTTGGGTTGTCGGTATTAAATTCGTACCCATTTGGATAACCGTCAGTGACTAGTTCGTAACCTTGGGCCTCTAAGCTGGCAATTTCGTTCTTTGTACTGTAGTCCGACTTAGAACCGAACTTACCGTTTAAATTGTCAGTTTTAATAACCCGGTTACCATCATCTTGGTCAATGTACTGAACATGAGCTTGTTCTTCATTGGCAGTGTAGGTAACCGTATCGGTTGAATCGGTTGAGTCTGCAGTAGTAGTTAAAGCACCAACGGTTGCCTTATCTGGGGTGTAACCAGTAATTTCAGGTGAATTGATTTCACCAAAGACAGCGTTAGTTGAAGTCCAGGCACTGTATGTTAACTTACCAGTAACCTGATCAAAGGTTGCCGTTCGAGTGTAGGTAACGGTCTCAACTTGATCGTCAGCGGCTTTACTGCCATCGGCATAAACATAGTGAACGGTTCTCGTAATGTTCTTAGTCAGATCATTTACGCCAGTTCCATCAGGATACTTTGGTCCAGTTGGGTTATTTGGATCAACTGGTTGTCCTGGTTGTCCTGGATTGTCTGGTGTAACCGTCTTCATCTTGTGTTTCAAAACAACGGTAAAGGTTGGATTGTCAGTGTTGAAAGTAAAGCCATCAGCAGGGTATCCGTCGGATACCAACTCGTAGCCCTTAGCTTCTAAAGTGGCAATTTCATTTTTGGTTGAGTAACCAGATTTACTACCAAACTTACCAGTTAAGTCATCAGTATGAAGAACGGCATCACCGTTATCTTCGTCAACATAGTTAACTACGGCTTTTTGTTCGTTTGCATTGTACGTAACGGTAACACTTCCGTCAGGTGTATCAGCGGTGGCAGTTTCGGAACCAACGGTCGCCTGATCAGGGGTATAACCGGTAATGGCTGGTGAATCAACCGAACTAAAGACATCATTGTCAGATGTCCAAGCACCATAAGTTATCTCACCAGTTACTTCATCAAAGGTGGCGGTTCTGTTGAACGTAACCGTTTCTACTTTGTCATCTGCGGCTTTACTGCCATCGGCGTAAACGTAGTGGATGGTTCTCGTAATGGACTTAGTCAAGTTGTCCTTACTAGTGCCGTCAGGATACTTCGGTCCCGTTGGGTTGTTAGGATCCACTGGTTGACCTGGGTTTCCGGGGTTATCTGGCGTAACTTCTTTGGTCTTGTGCTTTAAGACAACTTGGAATGTGGGATTATTGTCACCAAATTTGTAACCACTTGGGTATCCGTCGGATACCAACTCGTAGCCTTGAGCTTCGTAACTAGCAATCCGATCCGCAGTACTGTAATCAGATTGACTACCGAACTTCCCGTTTAAGTTATCAGTTACTAGAACTTTATTGCCATTATCTTGGTCAATGTATTCGACGTGAGCTTGTTCTTCATTGGCGGTGTAGACAACGGTATGAACATCGTCTTTTCCTTCAGCAGCATCACCCGTTACACTAGCTTGACTTGGTGTGTAACCAGTAATTTTGGGAGAATTAATGACTGGGTTAGCGTTATCGGCTGGCTTCCAGTCACCCCAAGTAATTGAACCAGTCTTTTCATTCTTAGTCCCCGTTCTAGTAAATGGAACGGTAACAACCTGGTCTTTTGCCATGGTCTTGCCGTTAGCATCAACATAGTGAACGGTCACGGTTCCTTTACCACTGTCATCAGTAACTGTACTCATGGTGTCACTGTAGATAACGGTATGAACATCATCCTTACCTTCAGTGGCATTTCCAGTAACCGTTGGCTGATCAGGAGTCATATTGGTAACGGTTGGTGAAGTGATTACTGGATGAGCATCTCCTGCTGGCTCCCAATCGCCCCAAGTAATGTTACCAGTCTCATTATCTCTAGTCCCAGTTCTCGTAAACGGCACGGTCATCGTCTTATCAGGTGCAACGGTGTTGCCGTTAGCGTCCTTGTAGTGAACGGTAATGGTTCCCTTACCACTATTATCAGTCACTTGACTGGTAGCGGGACCATAAGGGACCTTGGTATCTGAACCGGGATCCGTAATTGGGTATGGATAAGTTCCATCTGGACCTGGTTTTAATGGTTGACTTGGATCATGGGGATCCATTGGAATCATGCCAGGAATATTGGGTAATTGAGGTTGTTGTGCTTTAGTAGGATCGTCTGGTTGCGTTTCGTATGGAACATCATGGGATCCATTGTCAATTGGATTGCCATTGGAATCAACTGGAACTAATTTTCCCAGTTGAGCAACTCCAAAGTCAATTTTCCGTGATTGTGGCACATAAATTGACAAAAGGATAATTCTACCGTATCCATCAATACTCCAAGAATACTGCTTGTTAGCAGGATCATACATATAATTTGCATCAATGTAATAAGTATCTTGACCATCACTACCTTGAATTAAATTACCATCTTTATCAAAGAGTTGAACTTTCATACCACCATGATCATCAGTCTCAGTATAAACAAGACGATAACCCTCTCTATAATATTCAGTCCACACAGTACCAGGAACACCAAAGTTTGAAACAGAGCCAGACGCGTTAGTAGGTTGTGTAGAAATATAATAAGTGGTTGGGATTTCTGGTGGTAATCCACTTATCGTATAATGTTGACCAGCAATTCCCTTGTAAGTTTTAGTAACCATTACTTGCCCGGTATCACGGTTAGTCCATGTAACTACTTGATCAACAACCTCTGGAGTTATAATTGACATCTGACCAAGTGGAACAGCACTATCACTAGAATTGTTATAGAACCACTCTTTAATAAGTGAATAACCATCTGGTTGGTCGGCATTGAAACCAACTCCAGTATTATGATCATCCCACTTGTAGTAATGCAATCCATCAACGTTAGTGGAAGACAAAGTTGTACCATTATCCTTTAATAGATAAGTTCCAATTACATTACCATCAGCATCAATTTCGTTTACATAAACAGTTCCATCACCATTACGATCAGTTGACCAAACTAACCACTTAACTTTGGTTGTGCCTTCTGGGGCATTAACACTTACATATCCGTAAGTATAGTGCTCTTCATCAGGATCGACCCAAGGAACTCCTAGTGTCTTATAATCTGGATCTTGCATGTCAACGTTGAATGGTTGTCTTTCGGCAAGATTGGTAGTTGCAACTTTAGCTTGACCATCATCGGTGGCTAAAGCTGCCGCCGTTTGGTTTTTGACTGCTGCTTGATCATCAGTCTTTTGGTTGGCAGCTACCGCAGCGTCTTGTTTGTTTACTGCGTTATCACTTGTAGTTGCTTTCTGATCGGAATTTTGATTTGCTGATTGATCTTTTAATGCATCGGCTACTTTATTAGTAGTGTCATCATTCTTAGTTTCGTCTTGTTTAGTGGCATCAGAGTCAGCTTTTTTATCAGAAGACTGGTCCTGTGATGCATCATTCTTCTGACTTGAAGCATCGTCACTCTTATTGGCGTCTTGGTCAGTTGCTTGGTCTTTTGCTGAATCGGCCTTTTGATTGGTAGTGTTGTCATTTTTAGTGGCATCAGCGTCAGCTTGCTTATCTGATGTGGTGTCATTATTTTTGGCTATGTTTTGATCAGAAGACTTATTTTGTGATGAGTCGGTCTGCTTAGCTGAAGCGTCATCATTCTTGGTAACATTTTGATCAGTTGTGTCGTTTTGTGATGAATTAGCCTGTGTATTTGCTGCCTCATCACTCTTGGTGACGTTCTGTTCAGTTGCCGGATCATTGGTAGTCTGATTTTGCGGTACTGTTACTTGTTTATCAGACGAATCACTATTTTGTGAATTCATCTGAGCGTTGTTAGTAACGTCCGCTTTCACATTATGTTGGTTAGACATAAGGATTCCGCCTGAAATCCCGGCTGAAAACATGGTGACTGTAATGGCACTGAACAGCCATCGTTTACCAGCTTTATACATCTTATAATGTGTTTTGCTATCACGATTAAACATATAAATAAAAACCTGCCCTTCTAATTTCAAATTAATCTATACTTACCGGCCTACTTAGCCTTAAGTAATTATTGCACAATCTGAAATTAAATTGAACACAATCGTATTTTATACAATATGAGTAAAACAAAGGCATACATAGCAGTGTTTTCCACGATTAACCAATGCATGGAGGTAATTGTTTCTCATTGTGTGTAAATAAAACGAAAAATCGTAATGGTTTTGTAACATTAGCTGCGTAAGTCCAATGATAGCAACGTAATTCTAACTTTTTCCTAATAATAATTTTAAGTGTTAATTAATGATTGTACATAATGAAAATGACAGCCAAATTCAACGCCAAGTATAGCAACAAGATACTCCGCAAGCCCCGTTTACTCGCACTATGTGAGAATTACCGTGAAAATTAATTTGCTAATAAATCATTAGCAAAACATAAAATCATTTCTTGTGATGTTTACCAACATTGGTTCTTAGTGGGTTACATGGTCGCTTGTGAATAAAATTATAAAAGAAATCACATTATATTAATTATAATTAAATTCACATTCATTATTCTCTTAATGTGTAAAAAGCCTTAGTTATCCGAAAGAGTTAGAACAACTCTCGCTAGTGAATAACTCTCTTCAAAGGGTTTGATGATAAACGAATTTCTAAAAAAAAGGATTCATACCAATTTAAATCGGTATGAATCCTTAGAAGTATAGATTTATATAAAAAATCTAAATATTATACGACGCTTTATTATTGCAAATCGCTTTTTTCCTATCTAATTATTCGTTATCAAGGTCACTGTCGATGTCATCTTTAACATCTTGGGCTTTGTTCATAAAGTTCCCCTTACTGCTTTGTAGGTCACCTTTGATCTTATCCATGGTGTCACCAGAGATAGCACCCTTAATTTGCTGTGCCTTACCTTGGGCAACGTCACTCAAGTTATCGATGCGGTCAGCAATATCGTCTAAATCATAACGATCTTCAAGTACTAAGTAACCTAACACGATGTTTGCACCCAAACTAAAACCTAAAAGTAAATTCTTCATAATGACCCTCCTAATATTGATTAATAATTCAATATAATAGTATCATGCCTGTAAAATAATAACTAGTAAAGACTTCCCCCATTAAGATATTAATTAAGAATTAATCCAAAAAAGACATCTCATTAATTTAAGGTGTCTTAATTAATTTTATAGTTTATGAGCAAATGCCAGCATAATCATGTTAATTCCTGCCACTAACAGGACAATTCCCACAATTATAGCTAAAACCTTAGCAGCTAGACTTGGGTCTAACAGTAAGAAAATTCCTAAAAATAGTGTAATAAGATCAAAAACAAGTGACGTCCAGAAGACCCCACCGTTAAACTTACGAATGTGATCAACTACAATCAACTGACAGATTGAGTAAACCAGAATCCAAACTGCAAATAGGATCCCTAGGGTAAAGGTCCCAGCATGAACGTTAAACAGGAACAATAGTGCTAACAAGATTTCAATCGCACCACCAATTAACATCGTAAAACTTCGATAGCCAATTTCTTGACTTAACTTTCGATAGACCCAAATTGATTTTACCCCGGCAACTAATGCAACGACGGCGAATATGATCGCCAAAACAGCAGCACTTGTAGTTGGGTGGAAGAACATCAAAACAGCGGCTAATAATAAGACAACGCCAAATAGACATTCAAACCAATCAAATCCCCATTTTTTATCTTCGTACATCATAAATATGACCTCCAATAGTTTGTTTCAACCATATTTTACCACATCTACTTTTGCTGATGCTGTTGAGCTTCAATGGTTCGCTTAGTATCACGCTCTAAGACTGGTTTTAAATACTCGCCGGTATAACTATTTTTCAGTTTAACAATCTGTTCGGGTGTTCCAGTTCCAACTACGTATCCACCAGCTGCTCCACCTTCTGGACCGAGGTCGATCACGTGGTCAGCCTCTTTAATAACGTTTAAATTGTGTTCAATGATCAGAACGGTATTTCCCTTATCAACAAGTTTAGAAAGGACCCCAATTAATCGTTTGATGTCGTCAGTATGAAGTCCCGTAGTGGGTTCGTCAAGAATATAAAAGTTATTTCCAGTTGAACGCTTATGGAGTTCAGAAGCTAACTTCATTCGTTGTGCTTCTCCACCTGACAAGGTATTAGCTGGTTGACCTAATTTCACGTAACCAAGTCCCACGTCAGAAATGGTCTGCAACTTTCGCGTAATCTTTGGGATGGCTTTAAAAAACTCTAACGACTCATTCACGGTCATGTCAAGAACTTCAGCGATATTTTTTCCCTTGTATTGAATCTCAAGCGTTTCAGAATTATACCGTTTTCCATGACAAACTTCACACGGAACGTAAACATCGGGTAGAAAGTTCATCTCAATCTTCAAGATTCCATCACCATGACAAGTCTCACAACGACCACCCTTGATGTTAAAACTAAACCGTCCCTTTTTATAACCGCGAAGCTTGGCCTCGTTAGTTTGGGCAAACAAGCCCCGAATATCATCAAAGACTCCAGTGTATGTAGCTGGATTACTTCGAGGGGTTCGGCCAATCGGACTTTGATCAATACTTACTAGTTTTTCAATGTTCTTCCATCCAGTGATTGATTTATACTTGCCTGGTTTTTCCGAATTATGATTCAGCTTCTGGGCCAAGGCTCGTTTTAAGATATCATTAACCAACGTAGACTTTCCGGAACCAGAAACTCCCGTCACCACGTCAAACTTACCAAGTGGAAATTTAACGGTAATGTCTTTGAGATTATTTTCTAAAGCACCCTTTAGGGTAACGTTTTTGCCGTTCCCCTTTCGTCGTTTTAAAGGAACGGGAATAAACTTCTTTCCAGAGAGATATTTACCAGTTAATGATTTCGGATTTTGAGCCACTTGTTCTGGAGTCCCGGTGGCAACAATCTTACCACCCTTCTCTCCAGCTCCTGGACCAACATCGATTAAATAATCGGCCGAACGCATCGTATCTGAATCATGTTCAACGATAACCAACGTATTTCCTAGATCACGCATCTTTTTCAGGGACTTAATTAAGCGATCATTATCACGCTGATGAAGACCAATGGATGGTTCATCAAGTACATACAAAATTCCTGAGAGATTTGAACCAATCTGGGTTGCAAGTCGAATTCTCTGTGCTTCACCACCAGAAAGCGTTCGGGCTGATCTAGACAGAGTCAAATAGTTCAATCCAACGTTTTCCAAAAATTCCAGTCGATCACAGATTTCCTTAATAATTGGATGAGCCACAACCGTATCTTGTTCACCAAAAGTAAGTTTACTAAAGAATTGGCGTTCATCGGCAATATTCATATCAGAAACTTCTCCAATGTGTTTGCCATTAATCTTAACTGCCAAAGCCTTTTCGTTTAATCGGTACCCATGACAAGTCTGACAAGTTAATTCTGTCATGTACTTTTCCATTTGTTCTCGAGTGAAATTACTGTTGGTTTCATGATAACGGCGTTTAACGTTGTTAAGGACTCCTTCAAAGGGAGCATCAACATCACGAACTCCACCAAAATCACTCTTGTAGTGAAAATGGAACGTTTTCCCCTTGGAACCATTCATCAATAGATCACGCTGTTTCTTTGGTAATTTACGGTATGGAGTATCCATATCAATATTAAAGGCTTTACAAGCCTGCTCTAACATTGCTGGATAGTATTTTGAGCTAATTGGATTCCATGGTTCAATTGCTCCCTCATTAAGCGTCTTATCTTGATCTGGGACCACTAAATCGTTATCGACTTCCAACTTAACTCCTAATCCATCACATTCAGGACATGCTCCATATGGGGCATTAAATGAGAAAAGACGTGGTTCAAGTTTTCCAACCGTAAAACCACAAATCGGACAAGAGTAATGTTCCGAAAACACCATCGGCTCTCGCTTACCAAGAAAGTCGGCAATGGCATATCCGTCACTTAGACGTAAAGCTGTCTCAAGTGAATCTGACAATCGTGAATTAATGCCGTCTCTAACGACAATTCGGTCAACTACCACGTCAATGTTATGACGCTTATTTTTATCTAAATCAAAATCTTCGGTCGCATCATGGATTTCACCATCTACTCGGACTCTGACGAAACCTTCGCGTTTAATTTTTTCAAAAACTTTTTTATGTTGTCCCTTTTTATCACGGACAACTGGTGACATAATCTGCAACTTAGTACGTTCAGGGAGGGCCATGATTTCGTCAATCATTTGATCAACGGATTGACTAGTAATGACCGTTCCATCATTTGGACAAATTGGCGTCCCAACTCTTGCCCACAATAAACGCAAATAATCATTAATCTCAGTGACAGTTCCAACGGTTGAACGAGGATTTTTTGAAGTTGTTTTCTGATCAATTGAAATGGCTGGACTAAGTCCCTCAATTGAATCAACGTCAGGTTTATCCATTTGACCCAAAAATTGTCTAGCATAAGAGGAAAGACTTTGGACATAACGGCGTTGACCTTCAGCGTAAAGAGTATCAAAAGCTAAAGAACTCTTACCTGAACCAGATAAACCGGTCATTACCACCATTTTATTCTTGGGGACATCAACGTTTACGTCTTTTAGATTATGTTCACGGGCGCCTTTAATTTTAATGACGTCATTTGCCATCTAACCACCTCACTTTTTCTTTTTCTCACCCTTAAGCTGCATCACGGTATCCCTTAAGTTAGCAGCTTGCTCAAAATCAAGTTTTTTGGCTGCCGCTCTCATTTCGTCTTCTAAATTATCAATCATTTCCTTTTGATCCTTAGCACTCATTTGGTCAAAATTGGATTCAACAAAGCTTCCATTAGTATTATCATCGTTGTTTTTCTCGCCCTGTTTATACGCAGAAATGGCCTTAGGAATTGGTTTGATAATGGTCTTAGGGGTAATGTTGTGTTCCTGATTATACTTCATCTGAATGGAACGACGACGGGCAGTTTCATCCATCGCGTACTTCATCGAATCGGTAACGTTGTCCGCGTACATAATAACATGTCCGTGTGAATTACGAGCTGCTCTTCCAATTGTTTGTACAAGAGAACGTTTGTCACGCAAAAAGCCTTCCTTATCAGCATCCAAGATTGCAATCAATGATGTTTCGGGAACGTCAATCCCTTCACGCAACAAGTTAATTCCAACTAAAACATCAAACTTACCCAAACGCAAATCACGTAAAATTTGGGTTCTTTCGAGGGTTTTAATATCACTGTGCAAGTATTTTACTTTAATTCCCAAATCTTTTAGATAATCGGTTAAATCTTCTGCCATCTTCTTGGTTAAGGTCGTAACGAAGGTACGCTCGTTATTTTGAACTCGTTTATTGATTTCACCAACCAAATCATCCATTTGATCTTTCGTGGGACGAACTTCAACGGTTGGATCAAGTAATCCAGTTGGACGAATAATTTGTTGGACAACGTGATTAGTCTTGCCCTCTTCATATGGACCCGGAGTGGCTGACATATAAACCACTTGATTAACCCGTTTTTCAAACTCAGGTAATTTTAATGGTCGATTATCAAGCGCGCTGGGAAGTCTAAAGCCATAATCAATTAATTGCTGCTTTCTAGCCTTATCACCGTTAAACATTCCACCGATTTGCGGAACCGTTCGATGTGATTCATCAATGAACATCAAATAATCTTTGGGGAAAAAGTCCAATAATGTGTATGGAGCTTCGCCAGGTTTTCTGCGGTCCATATAACGAGAATAATTCTCAATCCCAGTTGTATATCCCATTTCACGCATCATTTCAATGTCATAGGTGGTCCGTTGCTTCAATCTTTGAGCTTCAAGTAGTTTGCCCTTTTTCTCAAAGTTAGCAACCTGTTTTACCATTTCATCCTTGATTTCAGGTAAAGCCACATCCATCGTTTCCTTGTTAGTCAAGAAGTGAGTGGCAGGAAAAATTGTAATCTGTTTTCGTTCACCGATAACTTCACCAGTCAACGTGTCAACTTCAGTAATTCGGTCAATCTCGTCACCGAAAAATTCGATCCGATAGGCATGTTCATTTCTAGAAGCCGGAAAGACTTCTACTACATCACCATGTACACGAAAGCGACCACGTTGAAAATCAATATCATTTCTATCAAACTGAATGTTAACTAGTTGACGCAAAAAGACATCACGCTCTAACTGTTGCCCAACGTGTAACGAAACCGTATGGTCCTGATATTCTTTTGGACTTCCTAAACCAAAGATTGAAGAAACCGAAGCAACGACAATCACATCATTTCGTTCTAGTAACGCACTGGTAGCGGCATGACGCAGTTGATCAATCTCGTCATTAATCGAAGCATCCTTTTCAATATAGGTATCACTAGAAGGAACATAGGCCTCAGGCTGATAAAAATCATAATAACTCACAAAATACTCGACCGCATTATTAGGAAACAACTGCTTGAGCTCACTATAAAGTTGCCCAGCTAAAGTTTTATTGTGAGATAAAACCAGCGTTGGCTTGTTAATGTTCTTAATTACATTTGCCATGGTGTAGGTTTTACCAGTTCCAGTAGCACCCAAAAGGACCTGATCACGATCCCCATTTTTGATTCCTTGAGTCAATTCCTTAATGGCTTCAGGCTGATCACCAGTTGGAGTAAATTTCGAAACTAGGTCAAAATTATTATTCGTTTTTTTAATCATATTGGCACCTCTTCTTAAACTCGGAAAAAAAGGAGAAAGCATTAACTTTCTCCCGTTACTTATAATAATTCTAGCATACGAACATACTTTCGCAAAGCAATTAGACCAAAGCTTCCATACAAAAAGAGCAGATCGACTCTGCTCCTTTTCGTTTAATCTTTAGTTTTCAGCTCTTCGACGTAATTGAAGACGCCCTGACCTGCAGTTCCGCCATCGCCGACCGCAGTCGTGATTTGACGTAGATGTTTCTTTCGTACGTCACCAACTGCGAAGACACCGGGAATCTTAGTCTTCATTTCATCATCGGTGTCAATCCAACCCTGTTCATCAGTGATTCCAAGGTTTTTAAAGGCAGCTGTCATTGGTAAAATACCAACGTAAATAAAGACACCAGAAGCTTTAATATTAGTGGTTTCACCAGTCTGGTTGTTTTTAACCGCAACCCCGGTTACTTTTTGACCGTCACCTTCAATATCAGTAACGTTACTGTTCCAAACAAAATCGATATTGTCCTTATCAAAGGCCCGCTTCTGCAGAATCTTCTGGGCCCGAAGTTGATCACGTCTGTGAATGACCGTAACGTGCTTTACGATATTGGATAGATAAGTAGCTTCCTCAATCGCAGAGTCACCGCCACCAACGACAACAACGTCTTCGCCTTTAAAGAAGGCGCCATCACAAACCGCACAGTAAGAAACACCTTTTCCACTGTAGTCTTGCTCACCGGGAACTCCGAGTTTCTTGTACTCAGAACCAGCACCAATAATTACAGAAGGAGCCTCATAGTCACCGTCTTCAGTCTTAACAATCCGCTTATCGCCATCAATGTCAATGCCAGTAACGGTTCCATAGCCATACTCAGCACCAAACTGAGTACTCCCATCGTACATTTTTTTAGATAGATCTGGTCCTAAGACTGATTTAAATCCAGGATAATTCTCAATTTCGGCGGTGTTGTTCATCTGTCCACCATAGATCCCACGATCAAGCATTAATACAGATAGTTCGGCTCGTGATGCATACAATGCTGCCGTCATTCCGGCTGGACCAGCACCGATTACAATTACATCATACTTTTTTGCCATTATATCGCCTCAATCATTATTTATTGTTTGTTACTTTCTTTAACTCATCAAGAACTGGTTCGTAGTTTGGTTGATGAGTAATTTCTGGAACTGCTTGGCAATACAAAATTTTGCCTTCAGCATTTACCAAGTAAACCACCCGAGCTAAGTGACCAAAAGCCGGGATGTATAAGTGCATGGCTTTTCCAAATGAACCATTAAAATCAGAAAGAATTTCCATGTTGTTGACACCGTGAGCGGCACACCAATTTTTTTGGTATTCAATTGGGTTATTTGAAATGGTAACAAATTTAATTCCCTTAAACTTTGATGCTTCCTGGTTAAAACGAGCAGTTTCTAAACTACATACCTTTGTCTTTAAGTTAGGAACCACACTAATCAACGTTGTCTGACCCTTTAAATCATCAGTCGTAACATCTTTCCCTTCAGCATTTTTTACGGTAAATTTTGGTAGATAATCGCCAACCTTTGGTTGATCATCACCCATTAACCATGATACTGGTAGTCCACCTAATTTAATTTTCATAACCAAAAACCTCCTTGACTAATATCAATTGTACAAAATTATATTATCATAAACTGAATTAAATGTTTAATCATTATACTTCAAAATAAAAAATGCCGGCAAAAGTCGGCATTTTAATCTAATTTTTCTGTTGTTCGTCTTCCTTAGTCAGCTTTTGACCAAGGTTCTTAATGTATTCACGTAATTCTTGCTCAATTTCAGGGTGTTTTAAACCAAAGGTAATGTTAGTTTCAAGCCAGCTAAGCTTATTGCCGGTATCGTAACGATCACCCTTAAACTCATGAGCAAACACTCTTTGAGTTTGATTTAAGGTATTGATGGCATCGGTTAGCTGAACTTCATTCCCCTTACCTGGCTTAGTGTGTTCCAAAACGTCAAAGATCTGTGGAGTTAACAAGTAACGTCCAATAATTGCTAAATCACTAGGAGCGTCCTTAGGATCTGGCTTTTCAACGAAGTTTCTCACATTATAAAGTCCCTTTGAAACCTCGCTAACTGGTTCAATTACTCCGTATTTAGAAGTCTCCTTATGAGGGACTTTCATAACGGCAAGGGTTGAAGCTCCCGTCTTTTCGTAACTATTCATCAATTGTTTGGTGAGCGGAGTCGTATCTTCCATCAAGTCGTCTCCAAGCATAACCACAAATGGATCATTTCCAATGAAACTTTTGGCCGTTAAAACAGCGTCGCCAAGTCCACGTGGATAAGATTGTCTAATAAAGTAAATGTTCATATCATTAGTCTTCTGAATTGACTTGAGCATCTTTTCTTTACCCTTTTTTTCAAGGTTTTCTTCAAGCATTACGTTTGAATCAAAATGATCTTCAATGGCACGCTTGCCCTTACCAATCACAATGACAATGTCTTTGATTCCAGAAGCCTTAGCTTCTTCAACAATGTATTGAATGGTTGGAATATCAACAATTGGTAACATTTCCTTTGGAAGTGCTTTCGTTTCAGGTAAAAATCTTGTTCCTAAACCAGCGGCAGGAATAACAGCTTTAGTTACTTTTTTCATCTTCTTATATACCCCTTTTAGAATTAACCTTGTTCTGAACGTCCTTCTCTAGACATTAAATTAGAAATCGCGTCAGAAACGGTTTCTTCATTATTAATTACTGCATGAATTGCGGATGTAATGGGCATTTCTACCCCACGTTGTTTTGATAATTCAAATGCAGCTTGATTGGTGTCGATTCCCTCGATCACCATGCCCATGTCTTTAACAACGTCATCCAATTTCTTACCCTTGCCGAGCTGATAACCAGCCCGCCAATTGCGAGAATCAGAACTAGTTGCGGTGACAATCACGTCACCTACACCAGACAATCCGCTAAAAGTTAATGGGTCCGCACCAAATGATACACCTAAACGTGATATTTCCGCAATACCACGGGTCATGAGGGCTGCTTTTGCATTATCACCGTAACCCAAACCTACCAAGGCTCCAGCTCCTAATGCAATAATATTTTTCAAAGCTCCACCAAGTTCAACCCCAATAATATCGTTATTAGTATAAATTCTGAAATAATCATTCATGAATAATTTTTGAAAATGCTCAGCAGATGACATATCATCACTGGCGACTGTAACTAAGGTAATATCACGTCTAGCAACATCTTCAGCTTGACTAGGTCCAGAAAGGGCTGAAATCGACTTACGCTTTTGAGGATCAATTTCTTCTTGCAATACCTGAGACATTCGATCATAGGTACCCTTTTCAATGCCCTTACTTCCATGGATGATATACGGGTTCATTTCTAACTTGCCCAAAATTTTGTTAGCTTGATTTGCAACCGAACGAGTTGCCTGTGATGGAACAATGAATAAAACATCATCGACTCCTTTAAGTGCCTCTTCCATGTCAGCATAAGCTTTCATCTCTTTTGGAAAGGTAAAGTTCTTGATGTAATGGGAGTTAGTGTGCTGATTATTTAACTCATCCACCTGTTCCTTGCTTTTCGACCAAATTTTAACTTCATGCCCATTTTCAACTAAAATATCGGCGAGCATGCTGCCCCATGATCCTGCACCGAGTACTGCAATTTTTTCTGTCATTATTTAAATTATCTCCTACAAATCACTTAACTACCGTAGTACCAGACTAACTGGTCGTTTCGTCTACGATAAATTAAAACAAATAGTGCTACTACGAATAATACAATGGAAAGCAACTGTGATACCCGGATTACGCCGAATAACATTAAACTATCGGTCCGCATGCCTTCGGTGAAAAAACGTCCAAACGAATACCACATCACGTAACTTAAAAAGACTTCCCCACGTTTAAAGAACTGCGGAGCATGTCTCATAATCATCAAGACAGCAAATCCTGCTAAATCCCAAAGTGACTCATATAAAAACGTTGGTTGGCGGTACGCCCCGCTAATAAACATTTGATTGATGATAACGTCAGGTAAATGTAAATGCTGTAAAAATTGAAGTGATGTTACCGCTCCAAATGCTTCCTGATTCATGAAATTACCCCAACGGCCAATTCCTTGAGCCATAATGACGGTTGGAGCGGCAATATCTAAAATCTGCCAGACTGACAAATGATGTTTAAAACAAAACCACCAAATAAATAAGCCAGCCCCGATTAAAGCTCCATAAATGGCAATTCCACCATCCCAAATTTGAATAATCTCATCTAGATGATGGCGATAATAACCCCATTGAAAAACCACATAATAGATTCGAGCCGAAATAATCGCAATTGGAATCGCCCACAAAATCAAATCATATAAAACATCTTCATTTAAGTGTTGTCGCTTAGCTTCTTTCATTGAAAGGTAAACTGCAATCAAGACAGCGGCAGCGATAAAAATACCATACCAGTGGACCGCAATTGGTCCGAGATGAATCGCAACCGGATTTAATGCCAATATGCTAAACACAACTTCCACTCCTATTCAGGATCCTTATTAGCATCTTGGCTAATATCTTTCTTATTTTGTTCAACTGCTTGTTCTTCGTGCTTCTGCTCCTGGTTGTTTTTAGAAGCATTTTCTTTGATCAACTCATTTAAGTTGTTATCAAAGACCTTAGTCGCATCGTATCCCATTGAACGAGCCCTAAAGTTCATCGCAGCGGTTTCAATAATAATGGCTAAGTTTCGTCCGGGCTTGACTGGAATCGTCAATTTCTTCAAATCAACGTCAAAGATTCGAGTTGTTTCACGGTCGGTCCCAAGCCGATCATACTTAGTATCCTTGTTCCACTGGTCCAAATGAACGATTAAGTCCACTTTTGATTGGGAACGAACGGCACCGGCACCAAACAGGTTCATTACATCAATAATGCCAATCCCACGAATTTCTAGTAAGTGATTAAGAATCTTGGGAGCTTGACCAATCAAGGTTTGCTCATCTTGTTGATAAACCTCAACTCGATCATCAGCAATTAAACGATGACCACGCTTAACAAGTTCTAGCGCCGTTTCACTCTTCCCAATTCCAGAATCACCGGTAATTAAAACACCAAGTCCATAAACTTCAACCAAAACACCATGAATGGACTTTCGTTCGGCTAACTTAGCTTCAAGATACGTCGTCATATTACTTAGAATTCTAGAGGTGGTTAACTTTGAACCTAAGATTGGAATGTGAGCCTTTTTGGCGGCTGCCACTAACTGCTCAGGTGGTTCTAGTTGAGTAGAAATAACAAATGCAGGCGTTTCTGGTTGACACATTTTGGTCATTACTTCTTTTAATTTTTCATCACTCATTCCCTTTGCAAATGAGGTTTCAGTTATCCCAAAGATCTGAATTCGCTTGGCTGGGTAGTAGTTAAAATATCCAGTCAATTCCAGTCCCGGGCGTGAAATGTCACTAGTGGTAATGGGACGGTCTAAATATTCACGACCCCAAAAGACACTAAGATGAGTGTTCTTTACTAAATCAGCTACCGTTACACTCTGAGCCATTGGACCTACCTCCAAATAAAATTAATTTACTTAATTCTAACACAATCAGACCTAATTTAGGCGGTTCTTAATTTTATGCAAAATAAAAGAAGCGCCCATTAACTGGGTGCTTCTAACTAATTATTTTGAAACATTTCAATTCCGATCTCATGCGGTGAACCATCGTAAATTGCCGTTTCTTTAATCTCTAATTGATTCTTACGATTTTTAACCTTCATGTGAACAAAGGTCGGATCATCTTGTAAAGCAGAATACAATTGACTTTCCGAATTTACCGGAACGTTGTTAACTTCAACAATTAAGTCACCCGTTTTAAGTCCCATCTTATCGGCTGGAGTGCGGGGTTTAATCCCAATGATTCGGATTCCGTCAACCGCTTGACTAATCTGATTTCCAGTCTTTCGGTCAACACGATGGAAGTGATACATGATGATTACATAAACCACTGCCAATAAAGCAATCGCGATGATAGCGTAGTAACTATTTCTCATAAAGTAAGCGCCCGCCGTTAGTAAAATGGCTAACAATGACAGTTCTCCAATCGCGTTTGAAATCCGTGGCATTAATTCATTTGGCAAATGATTAACAAACTTGAAGCGAAAACCAATCAAAAACGGAACAACCAAGAAGGTTACATGTGCACCAAAAATATTAAAAACTGGCCACATTGGTACGATCGTTTCGATTAATTTACCAGGAATCATCAGTACCAGCGGAATCACAGCTAACTCATTGTATCCATAAGATGCCACTCGGTTTCCGCGCCGATTCTTTGAAACCTGCGGTGAGTTAATTGTCCTACCATTCATCTTCAAAAAGATAAACATTAGAACCAGCATGATTGTGATTAAGGCTAAGTAATTGGCCGATCTTGATGCGTTCATATTCACGGCACCAATAAAGTCACCACCCTTAATCATCGGGATTGAATAATCATTGAAGAAGACCCCAACAAAAATTGATCCAAATAAAATCAATGTCGGCACTAAGATTCCTGGGATCAGTAAACTAATGGCGATCAATAATTCATATAATAAAATCCAATTTAAGGACACTTCAATCCCAACCAAAGCAGTTAAAATTGATCCAACAATTCCCAGCACAATTAATGATTTAAAAAAGACCCATCCTTCGTGAAATTTAGGGTTAACAGCACTTTCAAATAAGCGTCGTTCTCGATTTACTCTTCGATTGTAAACGAAGAAAACGCGAATAAGTGCAAACCAAAAAGCTGGCATAAAGACAAAAAACAAAATATTAGTCGCAACTGACATAATGAACTTCCTTTTTCGTTATTTTGGGTTCTTCTGTTTTAAATTCCACTGCAAATACGCGTTAATGAATGGATTCAAATCACCATCCATCACTGCTTGACCATTACCAGTCTCATAATTGGTCCGATGATCCTTAACCATTGTATAGGGATGAAAAACATAAGAACGAATTTGTGAACCCCAACCAATATCAAGCTGCTTACCCTCAATCTTGGCTTCCTCTTCTTCTTTTTTCTCTTGTTCACGTTCGTACAACTTTGATTTTAACATATTCATCGCTGTAACTCTATTCTGTAATTGTGAACGTTGGGCCTGACTTGAGGTGACAATTCCAGTTGGTAAGTGGGTAATTCGAACCGCTGAAGAGGTTTTGTTAATATGCTGTCCACCAGCACCGCTTGATCGAAAAACATCAATCCGGAGATCTTCTGGGTTAATGTCAACGTTCACGGTTTCATCAAGCTCTGGCATAACATCAACGGAGGCAAACGACGTATGACGCCGCCCTGCTGAATCGAAAGGTGAGATCCGCACTAACCGGTGAACGCCTTTTTCTGACTTCAGGTAACCATAGGCGTTGGTTCCAGACACTAAAAATGTCACACTGTTGATCCCAGCAACGTCACCCGGTTGATAGTCTTCGACTGAAACCGAAAAGCCGTTTTGTTCGGCCCATCGTTGATACATCCGAAATAACATGGACCCCCAGTCTTGTGATTCAGTTCCACCAGCTCCAGGATGGATCTCAACAATTGCATTATTTTCATCGTATTTCCCATTCAAAAGTAAACTCAGCTGATAACTACTAAGTTCCTTTTGGGTATTGGTTAGTTCATCATCAAACTCTTTTTTTAAATCAGTGTCATTATCTTCTTCAAGAAGCTCTAGATTAACCTTTAAATCTTCCACCTTTTTAGCCAGTGAATTAAAATTATCATATTTTAATTTTAATCGATTGTTCTCATCAATTAATTTCTGGGCTTTTCTTTGGTCATCCCAAAATCCCGGTTCAGCCATTTTAGCCTCATTAACCGAAATATTTTCACTTAGTTGATCCAGGTCAAAGTGACCCCCTAAAGCCAGCTACGGCTTTTTTAATCTTTTCGACCTGTCCACGTGCTTCACTTAATTCCATTTCATACTCCTGAAGATGAAAAAACGGAGACCAAAAGTCCTCCGTTCTTAAACTATCTTTCCATATTTTGTCTGATCTCAGCTTTCATAAACAACCTAGTGACATCGTAGTCAATATCAGAGACCATTTCTTCAAACATTCTAAATCCTTCACGTTGATACTCAACTAACGGGTTTAATTGACCATAACCACGAAGACCGATTGACTCTCGTAATTGGTCCATTGAATCGATGTGGTCAGTCCAGTGTGAATCAACCACCCTAAGCACAACCACTTTTTCAAATTCAAGCATCTGTTCTGGATCCTGGAGCTCTTTTTCTTTCTTATCATACTCAGTATCAACGAGTCCCATCAAGTATGCCTTAATTTCATCACTTGATTTTCCCTTCAAGTCATCAATGCTAATTTGATCGGGACTAACTAATGAATTAATCGCAAAATCAAGGATGGTTTGGAGATCCCATTTCTTTTGATCGCCCTGAGTGTGCAAGTTGACAATTCGATTAACCGTTCGTTTGATCATTGGCATAATAACCCACTTAAGTGACTTATTTTCGTCAATCACCTTACTACGCTCACCGTAAATCACGTCACGTTGTTGACGCATCACATCATCGTACTTTAACACGTTTTTACGTGAATCATAGTTATTACCTTCAACTCGCTTTTGAGCCGATTCAACCTGCTTAGTAATCACGTGACTCCGGATAACCGCATCATCGCCCTCAACTTTCATTGAGTCAAGAATACTTTTAACCTTATCAGACCCAAATCGACGCATCAAATCATCTTCAAGTGAAAGATAGAATTGAGAATAACCAGGATCACCCTGTCTTCCAGAACGTCCACGTAATTGATTATCAATTCTTCGTGACTCGTGTCGTTCGGTCCCGATAACCGCTAATCCACCTAATTTGACCACTCCAGGTCCAAGCTTAATATCAGTTCCACGACCGGCCATGTTGGTTGCAATGGTAACAGCTCCCTTTTGACCGGCGTTAGCAACAATGTCAGCTTCTTTGGCATGATTTTTTGCATTCAAAACTACGTGAGGAATTTTTTCTTCATCAAGTCGCTCTGAAAGATATTCAGAAGTTTCAACCGCAACCGTACCAATCAGGATTGGTTGTCCCCGTTTGTGTAAATCTTTAATTTTGGCAATAACGGCGTCAAATTTTGATTCCAAACTTGGATACAAAACATCTGGCTCATCAATTCTAACAACCGGTTTATTGGTTGGAACCGCAATGACATCCATGTTGTAAATTTCTCGAAACTCATCCTGTTCTGTCTTAGCGGTACCAGTCATTCCAGCTAACTTACTGTACTGTCTAAATAGGTTTTGATAGGTGATGTTAGCCATCGTCTTGCTTTCTTCTTGGATGGTAACACCCTCTTTAGCCTCAAGTGCTTGGTGAAGCCCATCTGAAAAACGACGACCTTCCATGATTCTTCCGGTAAAGGAATCAACGATTAAAACCTCGTCTTTTGAGACAACGTAATCTTTATCCTTTTCCATCACGTAATTGGCACGTAAAGCCTGATCCAAATGGTGGGTTAAAGCAGTGTTTTCCGTATCGTAAAGGTTATTTAAATTGAAGTACTTTTCAGCTTTTTCAATTCCAACATCCTTCAAAGAGACCGTTTTAGTCTCTAAATCAACTTTAAAATCCGTTTTAGGATTTAGTGTCTTAGCAAATTTATCGGCCTGCATGTAAAGCTTGTTTGACCCACGAGCTTCACCAGAAATGATCAATGGGGTTCTGGCTTCATCGATTAAGATCGAATCAACTTCGTCGACGATGGCAAAATTAAGTGGGCGTTGAACCCGATCTTCTTTATAAACCACCATGTTATCCCTTAAATAATCAAATCCAATCTCACTATTAGTTGAATAAGTGATGTCGCTATCATAGGCAGCTCGTTTTTCTTCCGGATTCTTATCAGCCGAGTTCACCCCGACCGTTAAGCCCAGCCAATTGTATAACTGGCCCATTTGAGTGGCATCACGTTGTGATAGGTATTCATTAACCGTAACGACATGAACACCTTTTCCTGATAAAGCATTCAGGTATACGGGCATTGTAGCCGTTAACGTTTTCCCTTCACCAGTCTTCATCTCAGCAATATTACCCTCATGAAGGACAATTCCACCCATAATCTGGACTCGAAATGGATTTAGTCCGAGCACTCGTCTGGCACCTTCACGGGCAACCGCAAAAGCCTCAGGTAACATGTCATCTAAGCTTTCACCATTTTGATAACGCTTTTGAAATTCTGGAGTTTTAGCTTGTAATTCCTTATCACTTAATTTTCGATATTGTTCTGAGTATGAGCTGACCTTATCGGCGAGCTTTCCTAATCGTTTCAGTTCGCTTTTGTCGCTTTCAACCCATTTCTTTAAAAGGTTTGTTGCCATTGATTGATTTCTCCTCTAGTGTCTAAACCGTTTTTGTTTCTCGAATTCTCAGTCTATTTTCTTATTCTAACATTTTATCAAATCAATTAAAAATTCATCACAAAAAAACAGAAATATGATATTTCTGTTTTTTCTAACGATCGGTTTTAATTAACCCATAGTCCCCATCATGTCTTCGATAAACAATATCAGTGGTGCCATCGGTGACATCAACATAGACAAAAAAATCATGCCCAATCAAATTCATCTGAATAATGGCATCTTCCGAAGTCATCTTCTGTAAAGGAATCCGCTTTTTCCTAACGATCTTAGATTCAGCTAATCGTTTATCGGGATCATTAAAAACGTGGGATAACTTATGCTCAGTTAATTCTTCATTTACCTTTGAGCCATATTTATCGATCTGTTGCTGGATATCGTGAATCGCGATATCAATGCTTTCGTGAATGTCATCAGAGTTGCCCTCACCTCGCAGTAAGAAGTTCGGTAGGATAATAGTGATTTCAGCTTTGATTCGTTCGTTAGAATAGTTCATGAGATCAACATGAGCAGTCCCTTTCACGTTTGCATCAAAACGTTTATCAATTGTTTTGACGTGATGATTAATGTAATCACGGAGATCACTGGTGATTTCAACATCATCACCTCTTAATTTAGTTTCAAGCATTTTAATCTCTCCTATGCTTAGTATCATTGTCTTCAAAGCTTAGTATCATTGTCTTCAAACGAATCTCTTATAACTATTATAAATTCTAATCGATTAAATAACAATCAATACTAACGTGCAAGGGTAATACTTGAGACTTTCTTAACCCCATACGAATATAACAGTTTGGCCGCTAAGTGCAGGGTGGTTCCAGTCGTATACACATCATCAATCAAACAAGCCTTTCTCCCACGTAGGTTATTAGTTGACCACTCCGGCTCAACGTAAAATGGTTGTTTTAAGTGCATCCTATCAAATTTATCTTTTTTAGACTGGGGTAAGCCCTTTTTTGACACCGCTCCTAAGACCCTTTGATATTTTATACCAGTTAACCAGCCCTCAACCTGATTAAACTTTCGCACTTCAAACGTTTTCTTACTAATTGGGATGGGAACAATCATACCGCCGTCGTTATGGGCAAATATAAAAGACTGAAACTGACTTTGAAATAGTCGCCTTAACCGATAATCGCCCTGAAACTTGTACCGAGCCATGTAATCATTCACTTCATCGTATGGAAACAACGCGTGGTTAATTAATTTGGGACCAGATTGATCTTCCCAAATCTTACAATCATCACACAACTCTAATTTTGCTTGCTGCTTGCCACAATCTGGACACGCCGTTTTTAAATCAATGGGACAAAAAAGTTTTTGACATTCATCACACATAATTGGCGGGACAAAGGAACGAAAACTTAAAATAAAGGAAATGCTCACATCACTTCTAATAATTTGATTACACCATACACATTTATTCATGACTTTTTAATTTCATCCCTCTGCGATTCATAGCCTTAATCTCATTTTGGGCGCTAGTAATTCGTCTTGAAAAACTGCCCACAAAAAAATCAATGTTACCGGTCGGTCTGGTCCTTTTTCGACCCACTCTTCCTGCCATCTGAACTAATGACGACGTAGAAAAGACCTCATCGTCAGCCCCCAGTACCATTACATCAATATCTGGAAACGTCACTCCTCGTTCTAAGATGGTCGTAGTCACTAAAAATAACACTTGCTGGTTACGCATGGCTTGAACCTTTTCCATTCGTTTCTTGTCAGCAGAATAAACACATTCCCATACCTTTGGACCACGGATTTGTTTGCTTAAAATCCGATCAACCACCGGTAAATCTTTAATCTTAGGAACAAACAATAAAAATCTTCTTCTAATTGCAACGTTACGCTGACATATTTTAATTAATTGATGGGGTAACCTTCCCTTTGATAATTGCATCCGCCATTTTCTTGACAAGTGAACTTTAATCACGGGCAATAAATGACCATGAAACCTGATTGGCAAATAACTCATATCTCCATTTCCACGCGTGATTTGGGTTCTCAGTCCTTTACTTGGAGTGGCACTTAACATGATTCTTTGTCCCGTAGTCTTTAAGGCATGCTTTACGGCAAACTCCAGGTTAACGTTGTTAACGAATGGAAACGCATCAACTTCATCAATAATCAATAAATCAAAAGCATGAAAGAAACGCATGAGTTGGTGGGTGGTACAGACAGTTAGTTGACAATATCGGTAATCATCCTTACTTTTACCATGTAATAAAACCATATCAAGGTTAGAAAAAGCCGCTTTAAGACGCGGATAAAGTTCCGAACACACGTCAACTCTGGGAGAAGCAATGGCAATTCGAAATTTACGTTTAATTGCCCATGTTAATACCGGAAAAAGCATCTCGGTCTTACCAGCCCCAGTAACCGCCCACAGTAGATGATCACGGTGATGTTTTACTGATTCAATCATCCTTAACGCACAGTCTTTTTGATTTACAGTTAGCGTCCCATCCCAAGTCAAAACATTACTTGGAACCACAAAACGATTTGTTTCTAGGACACTAACCAGTTTCATCGACGAATCAATTCGCCCCATTTCGATGCAATTGGGGCAGTAAAAAATATGATTGGGAAGTTCACATTTTGATTTTTCACAATTGAATCCACATCGGTTACAATGAATAGTAGTTTGATTAACCGTTACCGCTAATTCAAAATTAAGAAGTGGATCACTTAAAAGTATCGGATCAATCAAAGTGCTTGGCGTAAGTCTTCCCATTAGTTCTTTTTGCTCTTTGATCATTGACTATCCGCCTCCATTTTTAAATACGAAGAACAGGAATAATTTAATGCAAAATTCTTTTTTAACCATTAAACAAGCTGGTCAAAATGAAATTATTATCAAAAAATCAAAGTTTATTGCTTCCGTATCTCGTGTCACGGACGAAGCGAGTGCTCAAGCATTCATCGCCAGTATCAAAAACCAAAATAAAAAGGCCAACCACAATTGTTTTGCCTATGTTATTGGCCCAAATGATGATGTTCAGCGAGAAAGTGACAACGGCGAACCCAGTGGGACTGCCGGGATTCCAATCCTGGATGCCATTAAAAATATGGAACTTCACGACACAGTAATCGTAGTAACAAGGTACTTTGGTGGCATCAAACTAGGTGCTGGTGGCCTAATTCGAGCATATAGTAACTCGGCATCGGATGTGATTGAAAGGGTTGGAATCAGCAAAATGACGCTTAAAACTGCACTTACTATTTCAGTATCCTATAAGTTAAATGATAAACTCCAATATTTTCTTAAACAAAATAATCTACCAATTACTAACGTTGAATATGACACCAGTGTTCGGGTAAGCACCGCCATTTCAAATCATGTGATTGATGACTTCAAAACAAAAATCAACAATTTGCTTGCAGGAGACGTTCAATTCAAGATTGGTAAGGAAGCTTATTTTGAGAGTCCAGTTTAGTCTAAAAAGAGTAGTTCACCTTCAATGAACTACTCTTTTTTGTTTGATTTGGTTTTATGCTTTGCCTTGGTTTTAGTGATTTCGGTTTCGTGATTAGCCTTACTGGTTGTTCCTGTCACAACGCGTTTAATCAAATTAAGCAAGGGTTGCCGGTTCTTTCCGACTAATCCAATGGCTTCCACAAAAAGCTCAATCCCAATCAAAGTGGCAACCGTCAACAAGACTGATCCCCAGAAACTGGACAATGGATAGAGTAAAGAGATGAAAGCGAAAATTAACGCAATCCCGTAAATCACCAAAACCGTTTGTCGGTGGGTCAAACCAATCTGCATCAATCGATGATGCAAATGGTGCTTATCAGCGTGAGAGATGGGTTGCTTGTTCAAAATCCGCCGTAAAATTGCATAAGCGGTGTCCGAGATTGGGACTCCCAAAATCACAACGGGAATAATGACCGATATGAAGGTGGCGTTTTTAAGACCTTGTAAAGAAAAGACCGAAATCATAAAGCCAATTAATAAGGATCCCGTATCCCCTAGATAGATTCGAGCTGGGAAAAAATTATACGGTAAAAAGCCCAAACAGGAAGCGGCAAAGGTAAAAATCATGATTGACACGTAAACGTTACCGACGTTTAAAAAGAATAAGCCGATGATTCCCATCGTAGTCAGAGCAATAATGGCAATCCCCGTCGCTAGTCCATCCAGTCCATCGATTAAATTAATTGAGTTCGTAATCCCGAGAATCCATATCCAGGTAATTGGTAGACTTAACCATCCCAGACTAACATCACCAAAGAATGGGAGCGTAATGGAGCTCATCTGAATGCCCGCAAAAATGTACACCCATAGTGCTGCTAGCGAGATCCCAATCACCTTTTGCCGTGGCTTCAATTCAAAAATATCATCAATGACCCCCGTCATAATGATAATAATTTCTCCGCCCAGAATTCCCCACAACTTACTAGATGGAATTTGGTTCCGCAAAAAAACGCAAGTCGTAATGGTATAAGCAATAAAAATTGCCAGACCACCCAACGTTGGCATTGGAATTTTATTTACACGTCTTTTATTCGGTTTATCAATGGCGCCAATTTTGAATGCTAAAATTCTGATAAAAGGGGTTAAAACCGCCGACATTATCATCGTTGCAAACAAATAGACGAATATTTCAAATTTCAATTAAGTATGGCCTTCCACGATTAAGTTTATATTCAATTATACAAACGGAAAATAACAAACACAAGCTTCCCTTTATTTAATTTAATGATAATTAAATCTAATGATAACAATTAAAATTTTGGTTTGTTTTTTAGTTCATTTCATATATTATATTAAATATAGAAATAGCTAAATAAATCACATACTTTTGAAAGGAGCAAAACATGCAAAATAAAGAAGAAAAGCCCCAAAAAGATGCTCCATTGTTAACTCAACTCGGTATCTTTGGGGTCATTTTATTCGTCTCAAGTCTAATCTCAGCACTCTTTCCCGCCAACTTTCCAGTTCCAACCCCAGTAATTGGTTTGGTGATATTATATTTGTTATTGACCTTTAAAGTCATTAAACCAGAACAGGTCGAAAGGGTCGGATCATTTTTTATTGGAATCCTAGGATTCCTTTTCGTCCCTTCTGGAATTCAATTAGCGGCCTCCCTCGACATTATGAAACATTCTGGCGTCAAACTAGTGATTATGATCATTATTTCGACAGTCGTCATGTTGGTGTCGGTGGCTTTAGTTGCTACTTTTTTGATATGGGCCCGCAATAAAATTTTTGGCAAAAAACAAGACATTGATAAGGAGTAACCAAATATGCAAACGGAACTATTAAAATTTTTAGGCAATCCAATGTTTGGAATTGCTTTATCATTGGTGGTCTATCTGGTTGGATCATTTCTATTTAAAAAATTTAACGGTTTTTTTCTTTTTCAACCATTATTTGTTGGGATGGTGCTCGGGATCTTTGTTCTCTGGTTAATGAGCAAAGCAACGGGGATTAACATTACCTGGATTTACACTCATCTGTATAAGCCAGGTGGTGATATTATTTTTTGGTTCCTCTTCCCTACCACGATTGCTTTCGCAGTCCCACTCTTCAAGCGAAACGACATCGTGAAAAAGTACTGGTTTGAAATTTTGTTATCACTAATAATCGGTTTAACCATTTCGGTAATCATCATGTACTTTGTCTCCAAGTTAATTGGATTAAACAAGTCGGAAATTGCTTCCATGCTTCCGCAAGCTGCCACTACCGCAGTTGCAATGCCAATCGCCCAAGGCATTAACGGTGTGCCAGCAATTACCGCTATGGCATGTATTTTAAACGCTGTTATTATTTACGCACTTGGCGACTGGATCATTAAAATATTCAGATTGAAGAACCCCATCGGAATTGGATTGGGGCTTGGAACGGCAGGACACACCCTTGGATCAGATAAAGCCCTTGAACTTGGTGAAGTTCAGGGCTCCATGGCTGCGATTGCGGTGGTCATTATTTCGGTGGTCGTTGATATCATCGTCCCACTATTTGCTCATATTGTGCACCTTTAAATCCAAATCAAAAAAGCTAGGCTATGTTTAACATAGCCTAGCTTTTTGTTCTATTATTCACTTAAATGATAGTTATACGTCGATACAATGATGTCCTGACGTGAATTCAAGGCACTTCTTAATCGAACAGCGGTCTGATTATGAAGGACTTGTTGCCAGTAGTGTTTTGGTACAAACTGAGGAACCAAAACCGTCGTAGTATAATTGCGATCCTCATCCTGTTTCGCAATAACATCACAGAAACGAAGCACTGGATCGACAACCGAACGATACGAAGTATGAATATCGACAAATCGAATGTCTGGATACTCTTCCTTAAACTTCGTTGAAATTTTCTCTTCTTTTTGCGGATTATCGGCAAACGAAACGTGCATGGCAATGACATTGTCACCAATCGATCTCGCATAGTTAATTGCTTGTCTAGTAACTTGGGTAACATTTCCCACTAACACGATTACCGTTGAACCAGCATAGGTATGATTCTCATAATTCGGATCAGTTGAAATACGAAGCTGCTCAGCAATTCGCTGATAGTGAAGATGAATTTTATAAAACATCAAAAGGAGCAACGGCATGATAATGAGATATGGCCAAACGTTTGCAAAATGAAGTGCAAACAGGAAGAAGACTAACATCACTGAGATGAACGCTCCAATAAAATTAATGACAGCCTTCACCGGCCACAAGCCATCTTTATTTCTGAACCAGTGAACAATCATTCCAGATTGAGACAACGTAAATGGAACAAACACACCAACAGCATAGAGTGGAATTAAGAGATTAGTTTTACCTTTAAAGAGGACAATTAAAACAATCGCACCTAAAGCTAACGAAATAATTCCATTTGAATAACCTAGTCGGTCACCCTTATCCAGGTAGGCATGTGGCAAATATTTATCTTTAGCCATGTTGTAGGCCAAAATTGGAAAGGCAGAGAAACCAGTGTTAGCAGCAACAGCTAAAATCAAGGCAGTTGCAAGCTGAAGCAAGTAGTACATGATTCCGTGACCAAAGACATTGGTACCAATCTGTGATAAGACGGTATCCTTAGCGTTAGGAATAACTCCCATGTAGTAACTTAGAAAGGTAATCCCAGCAAAGAAGATTCCTAAAATAATGGCCATGATACCTAATGTATTGGCAGCGTTCTTTCGTTTTGGTTGTTTAAAGTTTGGAACCGCATTACTAATGGCTTCAACTCCAGTTAACGATGCTGAACCAGATGAGAATGCCTTAAAGAATAATACCAAGGTCATTCCCTTAACTGAGGTATTCAGTGGAGCATACGCATGATAAGTAATTTTATTAGTTAAAATATTATAAGCACCAACAATGATTAAAATGATAATCATCACAATAAATAGGTACACTGGAATAACCAGGAATGAAGCTGAATCATGCATTCCACGAAGATTCAAAATCATGATAAATATTACAATTAAGATTGCAATCGGAACCTGATAATTATATAGCGCAGGGATGGCAGAAGTAATCGCTTCAGTCCCAGAAGTCGTTGAAACGGCAACCGTTAACATATAATCAACTAATAGGGACCCACCAGCAACTAAACCAGCAGTGTCACCCCAATTGGTTCGAGCAACAACGTAGGCACCTCCACCAGATGGATAAGCATAAATAATCTGTCGATAAGATAATGTGATTGCGGCTAACAGAACCAACACTAGTAGTGCGACCCACATTTGATACATTAATGCCGCGGTCGATAAGGTAATCAAAACGGCAGTAATCTGTTCAGTACCATAAGCAACTGATGATAAGGCATCAGATGATAGCAAAGCTAAACCTTTGAACTTAGTGAGAGATTGACCAGAGCCTTCCGTTGTCTTAAGCGGACGTCCAATAATTAATCTTTTTAAATACCGCCACATTTAATCCATACTCCTTTAATATGTCATATTTAACCTAGTAAAACCGTAATTTTAAAGTCAAATGCAATTGTACTACATTAAACTAGATAATTCATCATAATTGGAAATAAAAAAGAGTCCATTCGGACTCTTTTTTATTAAAACTTAAATTACATCATTCCACCCATTCCAGGTTGTTGTGGAGCAGCTGGTTGATCATTATCATTTTTTGGTTGTTCGGCAACAACAGCTTCAGTAGTTAATAGAAGAGCTGAAACAGATGCAGCGTTTTGAAGTGCTGAACGGCTTACCTTAGTTGGGTCAACGACACCAGCTTTGATCATGTCTTCGTACTTGCCAGTCAATGCATTGTAACCAATGCCTGGTTTTTCGTCTTTCAAATGATCAACAATAACTGAACCGTCAATCCCAGCATTTTCAGCAATTTGTCTTACTGGTGCTTCTAGGGCTTTAACAACAATGTTAACTCCAGTTGCTTCATCACCTTCAGCGGGGATTTTAGCAACGTCATTCAAGATGTTGATAAAGGCTGTACCACCACCGGGCACAAATCCCTCTTCAACAGCGGCTCTAGTAGCATTCAAAGCATCTTCAATTCGGTACTTACGTTCTTTAAGTTCAGTTTCAGTGGCTGCACCAACTTTGATAACAGCAACTCCACCAGCCAACTTAGCTAAACGTTCCTTCAACTTATCACGGTCAAAGTCAGAATCAGTGGCATCAATTTGTTGTTTGATTTCATCAATTCGTTTGTCGATAGCTTCTTTGCTACCCTTACCTTCAACGATAGTTGTGCTGTCTTTAGTAACGTTAACCTTATTAGCTTGACCTAATTGATCAATGGTAGTGTCTTTTAGATCTAATCCAAGATCAGAAGTAATTACAGTACCACCAGTCAAAGTAGCGATGTCTTGGAGTTGTTCTTTACGACGATCACCAAAGCCGGGAGCCTTAACAGCTACAACATTAAAGGTTCCACGCATCTTGTTCAAAACTAAGGTTGGAAGAGCTTCTCCACCAATATCATCAGCAATGATCAAGAGTGAACGACCTTGTTGTACGACTGATTGAAGTAATGGCAAAATGTCTTGGATATTAGTGATTTTCTTGTCAGTAATTAAAATGTAGGGATTATCTAGGTTAGCTTCCATTTTTTCTTGGTCGGTAACCATGTATTGTGACATGTATCCACGATCAAATTCCATACCTTCAACAACGTCTAAACTAGTGTCAACACCACGTGATTCTTCAATCGTAATAACACCATCATTGCCAACTTTTTCCATTGCGTCGGCAATCAAATTACCAACCTTTTCGTTAGCTGATGAGATTGAAGCAATTTGAGCGATATCTTCCTTGCTAGTTACTTGGTGACTCATCTTGTGAAGACTGTCAACGGCTGTTCTAGTAGCCTTTTCGATTCCTTGACGAACTCCAACGGGATTAGCACCAGCGGTAACGTTCTTCATACCCTCTTTAACGATTGCTTGGGCAAGAACAGTAGCAGTAGTAGTACCATCACCGGCAACGTCATTGGTTTTAGAAGCAACTTCAGATACTAACTTAGCACCCATATTTTCAAAGTGATCTGGAAGGTCAATTGCTTTAGCAATGGTAACACCATCATTTGTGATTGTTGGATCTCCAGCTTTTTCTTCTAGAACAACGTTACGTCCCTTTGGACCCATAGTTGTTTTTACAGTGTCAGCTAACTTGTCAACACCATTTAACATTGAATTTCTAGCATTTTCAGAAAACTTAATTTCTTTAGCCAATATTATCACCTCATATTAATTAATTTATTTTTTATTATTTAACGATTGCAAGCAAATCTTTTTCGTGCATTACAAGGTATGGAGTACCATCATATTCAACCTTTGTCCCTGCATACTTATCAAACATGACCATGTCGTCTTCTTTAACAGAAGGGGCAACTTTTTGTCCGTTATCAAGAACTCGACCCTCGCCTACAGCGACAACTTTACCCATCTGTGGTTTTTCTTTAGCGTTATTTGCTAAAACAATTCCACCGACGTTTTTTTCTTCTGGTTCTTGCACTTCGACAATTACGCGATCTCCTAATGGTTCTAACACGTTAATCCCTCCAATAAATATCTTTATTAAATTTTAGCACTTGCACTTATCAAGTGCTAACTTACATTCTTAATATATTATTTTTTCACAACTAATGCAAGAACTTTGCCCGATAAAAATAAAAAAGCATCCAAAATTGGATGCTTAATCTTTATCATAATGATCAATAAAATAGATCAATGTTTGCAGTTCATTAGTTAAATCAACATTATGAACTCTAATTTCCTTTGGAACCGATAATCGGACTGATGTGAAGTTTAAAATTCCTTTTACACCCGCTTTGGCAACTTGATCAGCAACTTGTTGAGCAACTTTACCAGGAACTGTGAGAATCACAACGCTGATTTGTTGATCTTTAAGCTGTTTTACCAATTGATCCATTGGGTAAATTGGAACCCCACCTTGAATGGTATTAACATTTTTAGGATTAACGTCAAAAGCAGCGGAAATTCTAATATTACTATCCATGTGGAAGTTAAAATTCAAAAGGGCATGACCCAAGTTACCAACACCAATCAATGCTACATTGGTTAATTGATCTTGGTTCAAGATCTTCTTGAAAAATTCTAGTAAACTGTCTACGTCATATCCATAACCTCGCTTACCAAGGGCACCAAAATATGAAAAGTCACGACGAATTGTAGCAGAATCCACTTGAATTGCGTCGGCCAATTCATTTGATGATATTCGTTTCTTTCCACCGTCATGTAAAATATTTAAATAACGATAGTAAAGCGGCAATCGTTTCGCGGTTGCACGTGGAATTTTTGTCTCAGCCATTTTCAAATCTCCTATTATTATTGTCGAGATTAATAAGTCACAAAATTAATTCTAACATAAAGAAATTGTTTGTGAAATAATATAAAAATGAAATCAGCTGAAAAGCCCCACAGGGCAGGATAAATTAATTTAATAATTTGTTGTTAACGATTTATTTTTCATTTTGAGCCCACTCAAATTCTAATCCTGGATCAGCATTTAGTGAAGCTTTTCCTTTTTCCTGATGGTGCTGCATTGCCGCTGCAGCAGCTCCTATCATGGCTGCATTATCTCCACACAACTTAAGCGGAGCCTTGACAAATTCCACATTTTCCTTACTGGCAATCGCATCTAGTCGATTTCTAATGCCCTTATTCGCGGCAACTCCGCCAGCTAAAATAAACTCTTTTACAGGATAATTTTCAAGCGCACTTTGTGATTTTTTTGCCAAAACGTCCACTACGGCAGCTTCAAAACTAGCAGCTAAATCGTTCTTATTTAGAGTCTTTCCAATCTGATCGGCATGGTGAACGGTATTGATAAAAGCACTTTTAAGTCCGCTAAAACTAAAATCATAATTACCATCTGATTCCATCGCGCGTGGAAAATTAAAAGTATCCCTTCCCTTTTGAGCCATTTTGTCAACGGTTGGACCAGCTGGATAATTAATTCCTAAAACTCTCCCAATTTTGTCAAACGCTTCACCTGCGGCATCGTCTCTAGTCTCACCGATGATCTCAAACTTACCTTCTGCAGGCATAAAAACAAGCTCCGTATGACCACCAGATACCACAAGTGCCATTGCCGGAAACTCAATTGGCTTAATAAAGTTAGTAGCATAAATATGTCCTGCAATGTGATTAATTGGAATGAGGGGTAGATGATGAGCCCAAGCTACCACTTTGGCAGCGGTGACTCCAATCAAAAGTGCCCCAACCAATCCTGGGCCATAGGTCACAGCTACCGCCGTTAAATCATCGTATGTGACGTTTGCACGTTTCAAAGCATCATTTATACAAATGGTAATCTCTTCAATATGATGACGACTAGCCACTTCTGGTACCACACCACCAAATCGCTGATGACTTTTAATCTGAGTTGCAACGACGTTTGATAAAATTTCTTTACCATCCTTGATAACAGCAACACTTGTTTCATCACAACTACTCTCAAACGCCAAGATCACACTATTATCTTGCATTAATACTCACCCGTCTCTAACTATCTTCCAAAATTATTTGGTGCCACTTTTTGCTTGGATAAATCCAGTTTCATTACCACAGCATCTTCACCATCATTATAGTAATCTGGATCAATTCCAACCTGAACAAACCCAAGATCCCGATTCAAATCTTGAGCTTTAATATTTCCTAATCGAATTTCGATTGAAACACTTTTAAGTCTCATCAGTCGGGCTCTTCTGATAACCATGGTAAGCAAAAAATATCCCAATCCGCGATTTTGGAATTTGGGTAACACCGCAATATTTTCAACGTGACAATTCTTACTATCACGAGAAATCGAACAACCGACAAAAGCAATCAATTCGTCGGCTTTCCTAATTACCAAGTATAAACTGTTTTTGTGCTTTTTTAGATCATTTAGGAAACGTTCTCGATCCCAAGCTGCCTTTTTGTCGTAAACCTCTTCTTCAACATTCACAATGTCAGGGATGTCAGTAATAGAACCCTTGCCAAAATAGTAATCGACTCCATTCACATCAACAATGTGATTTTTAATCTGAAGTCCACGCTGAATCTTAGCTTCTTCCTTTTTTTTAACGTTCTTTTTTAACCATGCCTCAATTTTCTTCAACATAAGACTCGTTTTCCCTCCCCGGGTTTAACTTTTGCCAGTCTGCTTGTGCTTTGGTTAAACGAAGATAATTGGGATTAAAATTGTTAACATCAGCAACTGGTTCTTGCTTTTCCCCATAGATACCAATTTTAGCTGCCTGTGGCAGGTTATCAATTCCAGTCATATATTTGAAATCTTTCCCGAAATGTTGTTTTAAGCGCTCGGAAAAATGATCAACATCACTTCCAACGAATACGATGGGCTCATCAAACTTGTCCAGTTCGGTCATCCACTTATCAAAATTAACGTGTTGATCTTTAATTACCGACTCGGGACCACGATCGGAAGTCCGGTACAGACCAGTAAACAAATTATCGTTTCTACCATCAAATAAGGGCACTACCAACTGGTCGTGTTTTTGCACGTTTAAAACAAGCGCCATGAGACTTGAAATGCCAACCAAATCAATATTCAATGTATCGGCCAAAACTTTTCCAACCGTGGTGGCAATTCTAATCCCAGTGTATGAACCAGGACCATTACTTACGACTACCCGATCCAGATCTTGTGGAGTTAAATTGGCATACTTAACCAACTTTTCAACCACCGGCATTAAGTATTCAGCATGTTTTCTATGCGTTGTCATCGTGGTTGTTGCTAGCACCTGTTCGTCTTTTAAAACTGCCACAGTTAATGGTTGATTAGAGGTATCAACTGCTAAAACGTGCATATCATTTACTTCCTTCTTTATTCAGCTTCTTCCATTTAATTTCGGCAATCGATTTAGTATCATCGTTGACCGAAATATCGTGGATCGATTGAATTTGATCACCGGTCTTAATGAGTTTGCTTCGACTTACGACCGGATCACCATATGTAACTTCATCTTCATACTTAATACTTACTTGCTTTGGAACGTGAGTTGCCAAAAAATCATAGGATAAATCATCAACCATCCATCCAATGTATTTGGCATTATTGACATGAGAATTCCAATCAATGTCAGTAAAACGAACGTGATACTCAGTCTTCATAAGATTTTGTTCATCATGAATTTGAGGAATCTTTCTTAACCGTTGAATCCTTCTTACTCGATCACAGTGATAAGGAGTAATCATATCTTCCTCTAATCGAACCATTTTCCTAGATTTAATGTCCATCATAACCCACAAACTGCCAACATGAACTAATTCATTGCCGTCAACGTCTCTAACCCAGAATTCACGGTACGCAAAGTACTTAGTGTACGAAGTTCCCCTCGTTTGAACCTGAATCTTTTCATGAACTTTAGGAAGACGCGTAATATCCATGTCGGTTTGAACAACAACCCAAGTTACGCCATGTTCAATCACATGTCTGGTACTTACACCGAGTGCTTTTGCTTGGTCCTGTGAAATCATAATGATCACGTCAATTAACATTGAAAGAGTAATGTTACCCAGTAAATTGGTTTCATAGTACTCAACTACATGGTCTTCAGAAAAAATATCTCCAGTCATCTTAATTCCTCTTATCTTATTCTATGTGGTGGTATTGATTATAAACATCCTGACGGACTAACCCATTTTGCTTAGCGACTTGCTTAATCGCGCCATTTGGCTTTTCACCGTTACTAATTAATTGATCAACCTGCTCGTAAACCGACAATTGAGCTTCATTTTGCTTCTCTTCATGAAGTTTAAACCCGGCTGGATTCCCAGAAACTAGAATGACAAACTCTCCTCTAATTTCATTTTGTTTGGACCATTCCACTAAATCGTCAAGACCACCACGAACGTATTCTTCAAACTTTTTAGTGAGCTCTCTTGCAAGCACTGCCTGCCGATTGCCAAAAACCTTTTGCATGTTTAAGAGCGTCTTTTTAAGTCGATGAGGCGCTTCATAAAAAATCAAGGTCGGATATTCTTGTGCTAAAATCTTTAGTTCATCAACCTGCTCTTTGGGTTTCCGTTTTAAAAATCCATAAAACAAAAACGGTTGAGGTTTAAGTCCTGAAGCAATTAAACTAGTAAGGCCAGCGTTTGGTCCCGGAATGCTTATCACGGAAATATCATGTTCAATGCACTGCTTTACTAATTCACGTCCAGGATCACTAATTGAAGGCATTCCTGCATCACTGACTTGTGCAATTGAAATCCCATTGATTAATTTTTCGACTAATTCAGGTGCTCGTTGTTCAGTATTATGCTCATGAAAACTAATTTGTTTGGTCGTAATATCAAAATGATTTAAAAGTTTCTGGGTATTCCTCGTATCTTCAGCGGCAATCAAATCAACATCTTTTAAAATATTGATGGCTCTAATCGTCATATCATCAAGATTACCAATTGGTGTAGGAACCAGATATAAACTGCCCTTGTTATGATCTGCAAAACTTTTTTGAACTGATAAATCCAATGGAATTACCTTTCTCCGTAAATGATATCGGTACAAAACATACAACTACTATTACTGTTACGCCGTTTTCCATAAAACTGTGTGCAAACATGAAATCCTTCGTTATACAATTTTTCCAAGTTTTTCTTGGACATCGAAAGTTGCTGCTTCTTTTTGTTTTTCCCATCTTTTCCCGAAATTAACTCTCGAAGATGTTCATTTTCAATCTTCAGTTCTGAATTTTCCTCGATGACTTTATCAATTTCATCCCGAAGATCACCAATTTTTTCACTCATTAATTCCGATTGTGATTCCAAATTATTAAATTCTTCGTTAACATCTGATTCTTTCAATCGACTTTTGCTCCTCCTTCAATGACTGCTAAACATTTCAGGGTAATAACCTCCAAAATATTTTGGAAGCTAACGTTTAGATCTTGTTTTTTGGCACTGTTCAAGACCGTTGTGATGATTTCAATTAATTGATCATCTGATAACTGGTTAGCCATCTGTTTCAAAAGGGAATACTGATCACCAAACCCTAAACTATCAGGCTTTAATTCCCTAAACTTGACATCAAAGACATCCTTAAAAATTTGATAAATCATTTTTAAAGTCATCTGTTGTTCAAACTGACCCGTTATATTAGGTATAAAGCTAATTTGAACGCTCGTAAAAGCGCGATAATCATCATTAACTAATTCATTAAACCAGTGCTCAACTATCTCTTTAACCTTGTTAAACCAACCGTCTTCAAGCATTTTATCAATTGAAGATAAGTCCTCAGTTAATTCTAAAATAAGATTACTAGACGTTTTCGATAACCCTCTATCAGTTACGTACTTAATCAAGTTATCTTCGTTAATTTTTGGAAATTCTACTAACTGCGTTCTAGATATGATGGTTGGTAATATCTTTCGATAGTCATTGGTAAGTAAAAAGGAATTAACTTGCCCATTTGGCTCTTCAATAAACTTCAAAAGACTATTAGCAGCACTAGTAGTCATCGTATCGGCCCCGTCAATAATGAAAACCTTCTTGTTTCCTTCAACCGCACTTTTAGAAAATTCATGTTTTAAATGTCGAATTGAATCAACTTTGATACTTCTGCCATCGGGTTTGATCATCACCACATCAGGATGTTCGTCTTCTGCGATCCGGACACACTCATTACAGATGCCACATGGCATGCCATTTTGAACGTTATTACAAAACAAACGCATTGCAATCGTCTTTGCAACCGCTAATTTTCCCAAACCATCCGAACCCGAAAAAAGATACGAGTGACTGAGATCTTGAGCCGAAATAACGCCCATAAAGTGTTGTGTTAAAGTAGCTTGTTTTTGGGTAGCCTGTTTAATTATGGTCTGAGCTAAAGTTTCTTCTACCATTATATTAACTAACTAGAAGCGATTTAATGATTCCATTGGCAAAATCATAACCGTTGCTCCTCCAACCTGAACTTCAACCGGATAAGACGTCTCACTAATGCTTCCAGCTAAACTAACCGGTGGCGTCATGTATTGTTTTCTAGTTTCACAGGTTGTTTTAATGATATCCAAAATCTCGTCGACCTTATCATCTTTAGCTCCAATCAAATAAGTGACGTTTTTAGCCTTCAAGAATCCACCCTTAGTGGATAATTGGGTTGCCTGGATCTTATGTTTGATGAATTCAGATTGTAATTTGGCTGCATCCTTATCTTGGATAATTGCAATAATTAACTTCATAACTGATCCTCCTATTTACTTTCATTAAAATATCTAGCTGCTCTCTTATACAACACGGAAATGACCTGATCTACTACTTGTTCAATTGGCTTAGTAGCATCAACCTTAATAACCCGCTTGGGGTTCTGTTTGGCAATTTCATCATAAGCTTCATGAACCCGAACGTAAAAATCGTGTTCTTGAAGATCCAAACGATTAACTTCCCCACTCCGATGTTCAGCAATGCGGTCTAATCCAACGTCGACTGGGACGTCAAAATAAATGGTGGTATCAGGCATTAAACCCTCAGTAGCAAACTGATTCATTGATAAAACGGCGTTTTCACCAAGTTCTCGTCCCGCTCCTTGATACGCAATTGAACTGTCAAGATAGCGGTCGCACAAAACTAATTGACCGGCCTTTAAAGCTGGCAAAATGGTCTTAACTAAATGCTCTCTTCTGGCCGCCGCAAACAAAAGCGCCTCACAACGGTCATCCATATCTGACTCGTTTTTATTCAAAATTATCTGACGAATTTGCTCGGAGACTTGGTTTCCACCTGGTTCACGAGTAGTTAGCAATTGGTCTTTAAGCATTGGTTTAATTTTATCAACCACCTGATTTAAAACGGTGGTTTTTCCAGCACCATCGGTGCCTTCAAATGTAATAAATTGTCCAGTCATATTAGATTCAGTCCCAGCATTTTTGCTATTTTCATTGTACTTTAAGTTATATTTATTGTCTATTTAAAAAGCCAGCTAGGATCTAGCTGGCTTACGTTTAGTTTTCATATACTGACGGTTGAATCCGATCATTTTTAATGTTTCGTTTTCGTGCTTGCCGATACATAAACATGTATTTTTGCTTTGTAAGCATCGTTTGTGCAAATAAGTGACTGTCCGTTTCGGAAACGGCTTGTTCAGTTTGCACGGCCTGATCCCAATCATTTTTTAAAAAATTGATGGTATCAAGCAATTGGTCATCATAATTTTGCTTCATAGAACTATATCTAAATAACGAAAACATCGTTCATCCCTCACATTTCGGTGCGTCCAGAAACTGCCTTTGAAAGGGTCATCTCATCTGCATATTCAATATCACTTCCAACTGACAATCCATGAGACAATCTGGTAACTTTAATGCCTGCTGGCTTAATTAACTTTGCCAAATACATTGCCGTTGCTTCTCCCTCAGGAGTGGCATTAGTAGCAATGATGACTTCTTTAACTTCTTCGTTTTTTTGCAGTCGTTTGATTAAAGAGCTGATATTGATGTCTTCAGGACCCTTCCCCTCGATTGGGGAAAGCACTCCGTGTAAAACGTGATAAAGACCATTATAATCCTTCATTTTTTCCATCGTCATCACATCTTTAGACTGTTCCACTACCATAATCTTACTTTGATCACGACTTTCATCGGTACAGATCTCACAGGGATCGGTCTCGGTGATATTGCCGCAAATTGAACAAAAACGCAAATCATTCTTAGTTGAAGTTAAGGCATCCGCAAAGTTTTTTACATCGGTTTTATTCATATCAACCGTATAAAATGCCAATCTAGTGGCTGTCTTTCTGCCAATTCCTGGCAAATGCATGTAACTATCGATTAGCTTAGCAATTGGTTCTGGGTATTGCATTTAAATCCCTTCTTCTACATACCTGGAATATTCATTCCCTTGGTATACTTTCCCATCTTATCTTGAGTGGTCTTTTCAATCTGTGAAAGTGCATCGTTAACCGCACTGATCACTAGATCTGAGAGCATGTCTGGATCGTCTGGATCAATGGCCTCTGGTTTGACGTTCATGTCCTTCATCTTGCGGTCACCAGTAAAGGTAACGGTCACCATATCTTCTGGAGCTTTTCCAGTGAATTCACTCTTCTCAATTTCTTCTTGTTCATTTTGCATTTGTTGTTGCATCTTACGAGCTTTTTGCATCATCTTTCCCATGTTCATTCCGTTCATAATTATTCTCCTTTTAATTAATCATCTTTAACATCAATTATATCATCACCAAACATCTGCTTGGCAGTATTAACCGAATCATTGTTATCTTTATCTTTGGTCGTTTCAGTTTGTTCTTGCTTTTCGTAAGCTTTATTCGTATTAGAAGCCGCTTTTTCTGACTTGGGGGTTGACTTAGTCTTTTCATTATGAGACCGGTGATTTTTAAGATAGTTACTTCTAAGTTGTGGCCATTCATCATTTGGTACAAACACCACCATTGGAACAAATCCTAAAATACGATCAAGGCCATTTTGAAGTGCATCCATCAAATCACCATCGGTTCCAGCCTTCTGATACAAAAAGCCATAATCAAAGGCAACAACAACTCCCTTATCACTCGCAGCAACGGGGTTTGAGACATGCATCACGGCTCGTTGCGTGACCGACAACGACTGAAGTAATTCCTGCCAGATATCCTGATAGGTAGTCAGATCTTTTCTAGTGGCCTTTTTTAGGATATCGTAAACTTTCGTCAAATTAACTCGGACCTGTTTGGTGGAATCATAATGAGGGGAATCAGCGATTGGCTTAGATTTAGTTGATTTAGGTTGCTTATCATCAGTTGACGTTGACCCATTGCCCAGCTCCGACTTTAACTCACTAACTTGATTTTGCAGCTCAGACAGTTGCTTTTTAAGAACTTTCGTATCCTTATCATCGCTTTTTGATTCGTTATCTGGGTTACTTTCTTTTTGATTTGCCAGTTTAACCGTTAAAATATCCAAATAAACATCGGGATGAGACGAATAACGCATCTGACTTTGAACGTCACTCATAATTTCAACGTAATGATATATTAGATTACTATCTACCTTATCAGCAATCGTTTTAAAATTGTCGCCTAAAAGTCCAAGTTCGCTCTTTTGGACCATTTCTGGATCCTGATGATATAACAAAACGTTCTGACAATAATCAATTAAGTCCTCAATAAACTGATTAGCGTCTTTGCCGTCATCAAGAATTTCTTGAACCATTTTTAACCCCATCGAAACGTCTGAATTAAAAACAGCCTCAAAGTACGACTGAATTCGATCCCTGGTGACACTGCCAGTGACTGACAAGGCACTTTCACATGTTACCTTATCATTACTGTAGGAAAGAGCTTGGTCAAGGATACTAAGTGCATCACGCATCCCACCCTCAGCACTTTTAGCGATTACCTTTAATGCCTTGTCATCGTACTCAATGCCCTTTTTTGAAAGGATGTATTCCATTCGTTGCAGGATATCACTAGCCTTGATTCGTTTGAAATCAAAACGTTGTGTTCGTGAAATGATGGTAGCAGGAATCTTTTGGGGTTCAGTGGTAGCCAATATGAAAATGACGTGTTCTGGCGGCTCTTCTAGCGTTTTGAGCAAGGCATTAAAGGCCCCCGTCGACAACATATGCACTTCATCAATGATATAAACTTTATATTTACCTTCCGTTGGGGAATACTTCGCCTTATCGCGAATATTTCTGATCTCTTCGACCCCATTATTAGAAGCAGCATCAATTTCAATGACATCATTAAACGCACCCTTATTAATCGCTAGACACGTTGCACACTCATTACAGGGCTCGCCATCCTTTAAATTAGGACAGTTAACCGCCTTAGCCAAAATTTTAGCGGCGGAAGTTTTTCCCGTTCCACGGGGACCCGTAAATAAATACGCATGACTAATCTGGTTAGTTATCAATGCGTTTTTTAAAGTCTGAGTAATGACCGGCTGCCCAACAATTTCATCAAATCTTTGTGGACGCCAGGTCCGATACAATGCTTGATAACTCATGAAATGCTCCCTTTCGCCAAAAATTGGTACCATTAATTATTATATCTTGAAAATTGACGAAATGCTAATAACTTTAAACGACAATTTGTCCAAAAAAAATCTCCCAGTCAAACGACTAGGAGTTTAATTTCTAAAAACGAGAAGCACAAGGCAAAAGATACTTAGTGCTGCTTCCTTCCGGACCTGACACGGTTCGTAAGTCTGCCCTTGCTTCAGGGCCTTACGGCATTAATTATCATAACCGAAAAATCCACAAATGTCTAGGAATATTACCGTGATTTGCGTTTATCTTTAAAGAATTTCTTCATCATATTACCAGATTGGGTGGCTTTCAATCCACTTGTCACTTGAACCTGATGGTTTTGTCTTGAATCATTCAGGGTATGATAAAGACTTTCAACGGCTCCTGCTTTTTCATTTTTTGCTCCATATACTAATCTTTTAATCCTAGTATTAATAATCGCACCAGCACACATTAAACAGGGTTCAACCGTCACGTACATCTCACAATCATTTAAACGCCAACTTTTTAAATTGATACACGCTTCTTCAATCGCAATGATTTCAGCATGCTCGGTTCCAATCTCCGTGTGTTCACGCAGATTATGTCCCCTTCCAACAATTTGACCGTCCTTAACGATCACTGCTCCAATCGGCACCTCCCCAATGACGTAAGCATGATTAGCTTCATTTAAAGCTTGGTCCATAAAATACGCATCATTTTCATTCATTTACGACTTCCTTTCTGCTCTTTAAAATGTAATATCCCTTATCCCGTTTAACGATTTGCACGTTACCAAAAACCTTATTCATTAACTTTTTAGCCGAAGGCGCTCCCTGTTTCTTTTGTAAAACAACCGTTAATGTTCCATCATTAATTAAGTGATTGTAAGAACCTGTAATCATTTCATCGACAACTTTTTTTCCGGCACGAACGGGCGGATTAGTTATAATGCCCGCATACTTTTGGGAAATATTCTGGTACCCATCAGAAGCAAAAATATCTACGTTATCAATCTGATTGAGATCTGCATTCTGTTTAGCCAGTTTTAATGCTAAATTATTGACGTCTACCATAGTAAAATGCCGTTCTGGATTTGTCTTGGCCAAAAACAGACCAATCGGGCCGTAACCACATCCCATGTCTAAGATTGCTCCCTGAGGCATTTCATTAACATCGACATTATTAATCAAAACCCGCGAACCATAATCCACGGTATTTTTAGAAAACACACCGTTGTCTGTCACAAAACTTAGCGTGGTTTTAAGTAAAGAAAAGTTCCAATGTTTTTCCTCATGTTTAACATCAGGATTTGCGGTATAATAAAAGTCGTTCAAAATTAATCACATCCTAAAAAAATAATATTTAAACCATAAACACTATATATAGCGTCTAATTCCTATCAATTTCACTATATATGGTGTTTTTTTCTGTTGAAAATTTCACTTTTTGAGAGTAAACTCATCAAGTGAAAGATATCAAGGAGATGAAACAAAATGAAAAAAATTACTGTATTTACCAAGAACAATTGTATCCAATGCAAGATGACAAAACGTTTCCTTAGCGAACACAACGTTGACTTCGTTGAAAAAAACACATCCGAAAATCCGGAATACGTCGCTTACCTGAAGGGTGAAGGCTTTCAAGCTGTTCCAGTTGTTGAGAGTCAAGCACTTGAAGCATTTAGTGGGTTTCAACCTGACCAATTAAAGAAACTAGTTGGTTAAATTTTTCATATTTATAGTATAATACAAAACCAACGTTTCAGATATTTCGTACGACACGATTAAGGGAGAGTAATCCAATATGTCTTTAAAAGATTTGCACGATGTTACGTATTACGAACTAAATAATGAAATTAATATCCCTGTCGATGGCAGAATCCAATTGGAAAAAGATCAGGAGGCTTTAAAAGCCTTTTTCAAAGAAAACGTTAATCCAAATACCGTTAAGTTTGATTCTTTAAAAGATCGTTTTGATTATCTAATTAAGCATAATTACATTGAAGAGGATTTTGTAAATAAATATCCCTTTTCATTCATTGAAAAATTATACAAGTATTTGGAAAAACAAGATTTTCACTTCAAATCATTTATGGCTGCATACAAGTTTTATGCTCAATACGCCATGAAAACTGATGACAATTCCATGTACTTAGAAAGCTACATAGACAGAACCGCAATGAACGCCTTGTTTCTTGCTGATGGCGATCAAAAGCTTGCCATGGATCTTGCTGATGAATTAATTCATCAACGCTTTCAACCAGCCACTCCAACTTTTTTAAATGCTGGAAAGAAACGCAGGGGTGAGTTGATTTCGTGTTTTCTACTTCAAACCACCGATAACATGAATACCATCGGTCGTACCATTAATTCGGCCCTTCAATTATCCAAAATCGGTGGTGGAGTTGGGATCAACCTTTCTAACCTTAGAGCGGCCGGCGACCCTATTAAACACATTCAAGGAGCAGCCAGCGGCGTTCTTCCAGTAATGAAGTTACTAGAGGATAGTTTTACCTATTCTAATCAATTAGGCCAAAGAAACGGTGCTGGGGTTGTTTATTTAAGTGTCTTCCATCCCGACATCATCGAGTTCTTAGGGGTTAAAAAGGAAAATGCCGACGAAAAAATTCGGGTTAACACTCTTTCCCTGGGAGTAGTTGTCCCAGATAAATTCTATGAACTAGCTAAAAACAATGAAGATATGTACTTATTTAGTCCGTACGACGTTGAACGTGAGTATGGCGTTCCCTTTTCTTACGTCGATATCACTAAAGAATACGACAACATGGTCAACAACAAGAATATTCGCAAAAAGAAGATCAGGGCACGTGAACTAGAGACAGAAATTGGTAAGTTACAACAAGAGTCCGGCTACCCATACATTATCAATATCGACACCGCCAATCGTGACAATCCAGTTGATGGCAAAATCGTCATGAGTAACTTATGTACTGAAATTATGCAAGTCCAAACCCCATCAATTGTTGATGATGAACAAAATTACGAACAGCTTGGAACCGATGTTTCTTGTAATTTAGGGTCAACGAACGTTGTCAATTTGATGGCTTCTCCTGACTTCGGTAAATCAGTCGAAGCCATGGTCAAAGCTCTAACTTTTGTGACCGATCATTCATCAATTAACGTTGTTCCATCAGTCAGACGTGGCAATGAATTAAGTCACTCAATTGGTTTAGGAGCTATGGGTCTTCACTCTTATTTTGCTAAAAATCATATGTATTATGGTTCAAAAGAATCCATTGAATTTACCAGCACCTATTTCATGTTATTAAATTACTGGACCTTAAAGGCCTCAAATCAAATGGCCAAGGATCGCGGTAAGGTCTTTCATAACTTCGACAAGAGTAAGTACGCTGACGGTTCTTATTTTGATCAATACGTAAATAAAAGTTGGGCGCCAACTTCCAAAAAAGTCAAGTCATTGTTTGATGGCGTCTTTATTCCAACTGAAAAAGATTGGGAAGATTTAAAGAAGTCAATCATGGAATATGGTTTGTACCATCAAAACCGAATGGCAGTTGCTCCAAACGGTTCCACTGCTTACATCGGTGATGCTACCGCTAGTCTGCATCCGATTGTTCAAAAAATTGAAGCCAGACAAGAGTCCAAAATCGGGACAATTTACTATCCGGCCCCCTACCTTTCTAATGACACCATTCCTTACTACGAGTCAGCTTACGACACGGACATGCGAAGGGTGATTGACGTTTACGCCGCCGCTCAAAAACACGTCGATCAGGGAATGAGTTTGACTCTCTTCATGCGCTCAACCATTCCTGAAAGGCTATACGAATGGAAAGACGGTCGAAGTAACAAAATGTCCACCAGAGATTTAACGATCCTTCGTAATTACGCCTACAAAAAGGGAATTAAATCGCTCTATTATGTTCGGACATTTACCGACGACAACACTGAAGTTGGTGCTAACGAGTGTGAAAGCTGTGTAATTTAATCTTTAGGAGGGAATTTATGGACATTAATAAAGTTTTAACCGGAAAGTTACAGGGAAACTACAAGGCCATTAATTGGAATTCCATTGGCGACGAGATTGATAAAGCCACCTGGGAAAAACTAACCGAACAGTTCTGGCTTGATACCAGAATTCCTTTGTCAAATGATTTAAAGGATTGGCGTTCGCTTGACGATGATCATAAATGGATTGTTGGTCACGTTTTTGGTGGCTTAACTTTACTGGATACCTTACAGTCTCAAGACGGAATGGCCGCCCTTAGAAATGATGCTGTTACCCAACATGAAATTGCGGTTTTAAATAACATTCAGTTTATGGAATCCGTTCACGCCAAAAGCTATTCATCCATTTTTTCAACTTTAAACACCCCTGATGAAATTGATGAAATCTTTCATTGGAGTGATACAGAAGAATTCCTCCAAAACAAAACGAAAAAGATCTATTCGTTATACCATGACGATGGTCATCCATTAAAAAAGAAAATTTCTAGTGTGTTCCTTGAAACTTTTCTTTTTTACTCTGGATTCTATACTCCCATCTGGTACCTCGGTCATAACGAGCTTCCAAACGTTGCTGAAATCATTAAATTAATTATTCGTGACGAATCGGTCCACGGAACATACATTGGCTATAAATTCCAAGTTCAGTTCAACCAATTAGGTGAAAATGAACAAAATGATTTAAAGGATTGGATGTATAACTTCTTGTACGACCTTTATCAAAATGAGGAAAAGTACACCCATTTGCTTTACGACCAAGTGGGATGGTCTGAAGATGTTTTAACTTTCATTAGATATAACGCCAATAAGGCCCTCATGAATCTAGGACAAGATCCAATGTTCCCTGATACTGAAGCAGACGTTAACCCAATCGTTATGAACGGAATCTCCACCGCTACGGTCAATCATGACTTCTTCTCCCAAGTCGGTAACGGTTATCGACTTGGTAACGTTGAAGCAATGAGCGATTCCGACTACGATATTGGTAATAAAAAGAACCCAAAATAATTGTTCAACTAAAAAAGAGGTTTCAGAATTAATTCTGAAACCTCTTTTTTATGGCATATTTTCTTCAACATTTTCAATCGTGGGACGTTCACTAACCACCGATAAGAGCTGTAGCATCGTGAATACCAATGAATTATCCTTACGGTATACGAAGTACTTAGACACCCAGTTATCGACGTATTTCTGCTTATAAGACCGCAATCCTTGAAAGCTATAGAACGCATCACCATACTGATAAATTAAGTGAGCAATTTTTTCGTTAATAAAACTAAATTTTGATTCACCCACATTAGCTAGGGGTGCCATTCCTAAGTTAAACCACTTGTAACCCTCATCCTTTGAATACCTGAAGAGATGAATGAAGATTCCATCCATAATTCCAGACGGAGCATCATTTCCCGACCGCATTAAGTCAACCGAAGTCATCACTCGATCACCCGTTGGCATGATGTTAGCAAAAGCTACAATCGCATCATTTTTATCGCGAATGACCGCAATTGGAGCCTGGTTTAAGTAATATGGATCAAAGAAGCCCAGAGAGAAGCCCTTTTCATCACGTCCATTGAGCCACTCATCAGAAATTCGTTTAAATTCACCCATCTGTTCTTTAGAAAATGGTGGATCTAAAACCTCAAAACGATAGCCTTCCCGATCGAACTTGTGCATTAACGCCCGTTCACCTCGATGTCGCTTACCGGTAAGGGAAAAGTCCGTTAAATCAACGTGACCTTCCTCTCCAGCTTTAATAAAATCAAAGCCTTTTTCGTGAAGTAACATTGTTAGTGATTCTCCAACTTCGTAAAATACCAGTGAGAAATCAGCTTTGTCAGCATCACTCATGAATTGGTCAATCGCTGGATCTAATTTATCCTGATTTCCAATTGGTTCACCCATCACAATTAACTTATTTGCCTTCTGTTTATACATGAAAATGACTTCGTCTTCACTATCTTCAGCATAGAAGTAAACCTTTTTATCACGCAAGAAGACTAAGTGACTAACTTCGTTTCCACCAAATTTGCGAATAACATTGCGAATTCTAACTTCATCAAAGGATTGATTCAACCATGGGATGCGAGCGTATGTTAAGTACTTGTACAACATAAACAGGATAATAAAGGCAATGATAATGCCCACAAATCCGGTTAACCAGACCTGTTCAGATGGCAAAAGATACACATTCATCATTTTGACGGGAGCGTGACTACTAGACAAGTTATGATTACTCATGTAGATTCCGATGATGGAATACATTAAGAAAGTACCAATGAAAATGATGCCGTCAAAAATTGCATTTCCCCACGAGTACGTGAGTTTTTGCCGATACATGCCCTTTCTTGATAACCACAAACAAATAATGATAAATCCTAACAGTAACGTTAATTTTAGTGGAAAGTCCTCTTTCCACAGGGTGTTAGCAATGGCAAACAACAAAATGATAACGGTCGGCCAAAAAGCTTTGTGGACTCTTGATCCTACCCCACGTGCTAATCCAATCAATAAAATCCCAATAATCACGTTCGACAACTGTCCTAAAAAGAACAGCGTGTATGGTGCCAGTGATAAATAGAGTGGATTAACAAGAGCCAAATTAGGAATAGTCGCATACAAAATCATCATGATTCCCGAAAAGTACATAAAAATCGTAATGATCAGCTGGGCCGACCTATGAACAATCGTTTTCGGAATATCATCCAGAAAATTGTTAATTCGTGCTCCCATTTCGTGGAAAAAGAGAAAGGCCCCCACGAAAAACGGGAGAAAATAGTAGAAAATTCGGTACAACAGCACCCATACGGCAGCAATTGTCGGTGACACCCCAAGTAAACTCAGGCTACCAATCATCATCGTATCAAATGACCCAAGACCACCTGGCAGCATTGAGACAACCCCAAATACGTTGGCAATAATAAAAATGGGAAAAACGTCCCAAAGATTAACATTAATCTTCATGAAGTATCCAATAATTAAAAACAACATGGCACAGCTCCCCCATTCGAGGCAGGAACCGAGGATCAGTTGAAACTCCCGTTTTAAGGTTAAATCACTAAAAAACTCAGAATTACTGAATCTGGTAAATAGGAAAATCACTGGAAAATAAACTCCCCCACCTACTAACCAAATCCAATCCTTTGCGTACTGAGATCCAATTCCAAATCCAAAGATCAAAACTAACGAAACCAAACAATAGGTGGAAAGTCCTGCCAGTAAGAACAAGGCAATCTTAGAAATGGCATATAATACCTGTTTCTTACTAGCATTTTTACTGTAAAACATCGCTCTCAAACTGGCCCCAAGAAAGCCACCAAACCCAGCAATATTGGTAAATGTGTTAACAATCCACCCGCTCTTGACGATGTAGGACGGTTTAAACTTGCCTGGCAGAAACTCCGTAATGGTAAAATCATATATTAACATTGGTAACACAGCCACAAATCCTAAAATCGTTAAAATAATTAACGTCGTTGGTGACTGTGAGGCAAGGCTCGCTCGCATTTCCTTTCCATTAATCTCAGAAAGCACGTGGGTCGCCTCGTAAACAACAAACACAAGGACCAGGGTGACAAAAATCCCCTTAATCCAGGCAGAATATTTGTTATAGAAATCCATAACTTTATTAAACGCTTTTTTCAATTGTTAACCCCCAAAAAATCGGCTAACTTCATTCTCTCAATTTTTATGACATAAAACAACTTTATTTAAACAATATTAAGGCAAAAAAAAGAACGTGCTTTTGCACGTTCTTTTTAGTCATCGACTACTTAAGAGTTACAGTAGCACCAACGGCTTCAAGCTTGTCCTTGATGTCGTTAGCATCTGATTCTGAAGCGCCTTCTTTAATAGCTTTAGGAGCGCCATCAACTAAGTCCTTAGCGTCTTTCAAACCAAGACCAGTGATATCTCTAACTGCCTTGATAACCTTAATCTTTTCTTGACCTGCTTCAGTAAGTTCAACGTCGTATGAATCCTTAGCAGCACCTTCACCACCAGCAGCACCTGCAGCTGCAACTGGAGCAGCAGCAGAAACATCAAATTCATCTTCGATTGACTTAACCAAGTCGTTTAAATCAGTGATTGAAGCTTCTTTTAATTGAGCAATAATATTATCTTTATCAAAAGCCATTTTAATTTCCTCCTATTAGGACATTTAATCTATTTTTATTAAGCTGCATCACTATCGTCACCATTGTCATCTTTATCAACAACGGCATTAACAGCATAAGCAACCTTACGGATAGGATCTTTCAAGATGTTAGCAAGAGTTGAAAGCAATTCTTCACGGCTTGGTAGAGCAGCAAATTCATTGATTTCATCAAGTGAAGCGATCTTCCCTTCGATAATTCCACCCTTGATTTCAAGTTCAGGATTATCATCAGCGAAGTTCTTCAAAATCTTGGCTGGAGCAACTGGGTCTTCATCAGAAAATGCAATAGCAGTAGGTCCAACAAAAGTATCTTTCAAATCCTTAACGTCTGCTTTATCAGCAGCACGCTCTAAAATTTTATTTTTAATAACACTCATTGAGACATCATTATCACGCAATTGTTTACGTAAATCAGTATCTTGAGCAACACTTAAGCCTCGGTAATCAACAACAATTGCTGATACAGCTTTTTGAAATTGGTCAGCAACTTCATCAACCTTTTTGGCTTTAGTATCAATAACTTCTTTTTTTGGCATATTATTTCACCTCCCAATGTATTTTGGGACTTAATAAAAAATCCCTATGTTCGCCAAAACATAGAGAAAGAGTGTATTACTCCTCGGCAGGCATCATTAAGGTCAAAAACCACCTGAGTCTTAGGCGAATCATATTCAACTAATAATCTATCATAATGATAAAAATTAGTCAATCAGGGATTATTTAATTAGTCAGTAACTAAAATGATTCAGGATCAACTGAGACACCAGGTCCCATTGTTGATGAAACTGAAATGTTACTAATGTAAGTTCCACGAACAGATGCTGGACGATTCTTAACAATCACATCGTTGATGGTGTTAAGGTTTTCGGCCAACTTGTCTGCGTCAAATGAATCTTTACCGATTGAAACTGCGACATTTCCATCACGATCAGTTCTGTAAGTAACCTTACCGGCCTTAGCATCAGAAACCGCTTTTGAAACATCCATGGTAACAGTTCCAGTCTTAGGGTTTGGCATTAATCCCTTAGGTCCAAGAACACGACCTAAACGACCAACTTGAGCCATCATGTCAGGAGTAGCAATTGCGACATCAAAGTCGAGCCATCCGTCTTGAATTTTTTGAGCTAAGTCGTCATCACCGACAAAATCGGCACCAGCGTTCTTAGCGTCTTGAGCCTTTTCACCCTTGGCAAATACTACAACTGTCTGATCCTTACCAGTACCATTAGGTAAAACCACGGCACCACGTAATTGTTGATCAGCTTGTTTAGTATCAACGTTTAATTTATAAACAACTCTGATAGTGTCATCAAAGTTTACTGAATCTAATTTTTGAACTAATTCTACAGCATCTTGAGCAGCGTATTTTTTACTCTTGTCAATTTGCTTTGAAGCATCTTCGTACTTCTTACCTCTCTTACGAGCCATTGTGTCTTCCTCCTTGCAATTGTGGTTATAACGGAATTTCCTCCCACTAGCACATTATCTTTCGACATTGTGCTGTCCGGGCATAGTGAAATTAACCTTCAACAGTGAATCCCATACTACGTGCCGTACCTTCAACCATGCGCATAGCTGCTTCTACATCAGCTGCGTTTAGATCTTGCATTTTAGTTTCGGCAATTTGCTTAACTTGGTCTTTGGTAACTTTTGCGACCTTGTTAGTGTTAGGTTCACCGGAACCGTGTTCAACACCAGCGGCTTTCTTTAATAGGACAGCAGCTGGAGGGGTCTTGGTTACAAAGTCAAATGAACGATCTTCGTAAACAGTAATCACAACTGGAATCAGCATTCCTGCTTGATCAGCAGTACGTGCATTAAATTCCTTAGTGAATCCCATAATATTAATTCCAGCTTGACCTAAAGCAGGTCCAACTGGAGGAGCGGGTGTTGCTTTACCCGCAGGTATTTGTAGTTTAACTACATTAGCTACTTTTTTAGCCACGAGACATACCTCCTTAAGTCCGTGTGTGGTAAATGAAGATCAAAATTTCTTCTCCCACGTTAATTTATGCAATACGCATACTAGTTAAATATACCACGTTTATTGAAACGTGACAATGAATATTTTACTCAGAATCGGCTTCTAGGGGCTTAACTTGGTCAAATTCCAGTTCAGTACTAGTCTCTCTACCAAACATGTCAATATTAACCTTGAGTTTACCCTTAGTGTTGTCAATCTCAGTGATCTTGCCAGAAAGTCCCTTAAAGGCCCCTTCAACGATGGTTACCGTATCACCAACGTGGCTATTCAATGGCTTAACTCGCTTCTTTACTCCAATTGTTGACATAACATTTTCAACCTCTTCAGGTAATAACGGGTTCGGCTTTGAACCTTGACCGTGAGAACCAATAAATCCGGTCACTCCGGGAGTATTTCTAACGACGTACCAAGCTCTATCAGTCATTACCATTTGAACCAGCACGTATCCTGGAAAAGTCTTGTTCATAACCACTTTTTCTTTACCGTTTTTAACTTCGTGTTCTTCAGTTTCTGGAACAACGATGTCAAAAATATAGTCTTCCATTCCCATGGATTCTTTTCTAGATTCAAGATTCATTTTAACTTTGTTTTCATAGCCAGAGTACGTATGTAGTACATACCATTGCTTTTCTGCAGTCTCTACCACAATGATTATCTCCTTTAACTTAAAGCAAAATAAAAAAACCTCGCGTAAACGAAGTTCTTATCATCAAGTTAACTATAACAGAAATTATCACACTAATCTAGTTTAGGCTAGTAACTTCAAAATGGTTTGAATTGCCCAATCAATTACACCAAGAAAGATTGCAAAAAAGATGGTCGTCCAGATAACGATTGAAGTATCGGTTCTCGTTTGCTTAGCGTTCGGCCAAACAACCACCTTCATCTCTGCAATAACGCTCTTAAAAAAGTTCCATAATCGTTTCATGTAAAATTCCCCTCTTAACGAGTTTCTCGGTGCAACGTATATTTTCCACAATGCTTACAAAATTTCTTTACTTCCAATCGTTTGACGCGATTCGGATTGCTGGAAATGGTGTAGTTTCTTGAACCACATACAGAACAAGCTAATGCTACCTTTTTCTGTGCCATAAGCTGCACCTCCTTAATAACTAACTAATCGTATCATCAATTTCAACGTTAGTCAATTTTATTAAATCTATAGTACTTCTGCCGACAACGTGCGATCGCATTTTTCAACTTCACAACATTCATATCAGAAACCTGGGCCATTTTTTCAAACGAATAATTCTCAAGCGAACGAATAATCACCATTCTCTCCACTACCGAACTCCTTTTCATTAAGCCTTGTAAATTCTCATACGTTGAAAGAACTCGTTCTGGACTGGCAGCATGAATATCGGCAATGGTATCAGAATAAAATTGAAAATACGCACTAAGAGAAGCTTTTTTAGAATCGGGCACGCGCTTTTGAGCTCGCTTTTTTCTTAAAATATCATATAAGCGGTTTTTTAAGTTAACTTTATAGTAACTGCCAAAGGTAACCTTACGACTGGCATCATACCTAATAATTGTTCGACTAAGCACAATGGCCGCTTCCTGTTTCCAATCTGAGAGTTCCATACCTGATAAGTAGAAATCGTTCCACAACTTTAGATAAATTGGCGCATATTTTTTAAACAATTTGATGAAACCGACGTCGTTCTTTTTTGCATCCTCAACCATTTCTAATTCTTTAGCCCGTTTCTCTTCTTTATTCATCAATTGGCCCTCCTCTTAATCAATTAATTAACACTTAGTATCGTATCGAAACGAGTTGAGCTCAAACAAGCGAACAAACGTTCGATATGTGATATTATCTGCTAACCAATTTTTAATATCGAATTTACGATATTAAACGGCCCAATAAAAAAGAACAATGTGCTGGCATTGTTCTTTAGTTCAGTCATTTCATTATAAAGGATGGCGCGAGTTAAAACCTTGATACATAACTAATCCGGCAGCAACCGAAGCATTCAAGCTCTGAATATCCCCCACCATTGGAATGGTAAGTGTTTCATCAACCTGTTTTTTAAGTAAAGGCGAAATCCCCTTGCCTTCACTGCCAACGATAAGAGCACTCGGACTTTTAGCATCCCAGCGCCGATAATCAGTTCCTTTCATATCAGTACCAAAGACCCACAACCCACGTTCTTTTAATTCTTTAACGGTGTTGACCAAGTTAGTTACTCTGGCGACCGGAACACGTTCAATTGCCCCCGCAGAGGTTTTCGCTACCGTTGATGTTAATCCAACAGCACGACGCTTGGGAATGATCACCCCATGGACGCCGGCAGCATCTGCGGTTCTAATAATTGACCCCAAATTATGAGGATCGGCAATGTTATCCAGAACAATGAAGTATGGTGGTTCACCCTTTGATTCAGCATTTTTAAATAAATCATCAATCGATGCATAATTAAAGGATGCAATTGATAACATGACTCCCTGATGATTCTGGTGGTCTGACATCAAGTCTAACTTTTGCTTTGGTACCTTAGAAATTACTAAATGACGACCCTTGGCCAAACGAATAACCGCCTTAATGGTGTCATCTTCTTGACTGACTCCATTTTGTAAAAACACCTTGTTAATTTCTTGATTTTCACTTCGCAGTGCTGAGACTGCTGGGTGTCTTCCAATAATAAAATCTTCATTATCTCTCATACTTAACCCTCCCAGAATCAACTTGATCAATGCACCACTGCGCCAATTCATCAAGTCTTTTACTTTGGCCACTAAGAGACAGGAAACCAAAGAGGGCTTCAAAGCCAGTGGAAATCCGATAAGTAACAACACTCGTATTCTTAGCGTGAGTGTAGCTCTTGGCGTTACGTCCCCGTTTAAAAAAGTACTCTTCTTCATCACTTAAGATTGCATCCTGACTCATCAAAGCGATCAATCCAGCCTGAGCCTTGGCTGACACATACTTAGTAGCAAAATGCTGCAATTGATTTGGCCTAGCGATACCCTCATCAATCAAATGCCGTCTTACGTATACCTCATAAACCGCATCACCTAAATAAGCTAGTACAATACCATTTAACTGTCGATATTGGATATTATCGTCCGCTTCACTCATTAAACTAATTTTCCCTTCTGAATCGGGTTCCCTGTGGTGTGTCTTCTAAAATAATGCCCTTATTTTTTAATTCATCCCGAATTTCATCACTTCTAGCAAACTGCTTGTTAGCTCGCGCATCGTTTCTTTGCTTAATTAATTTCTTAACTTTGTCGTCATTTAACTCACTACTTTGTAGTTTAATCCCAAAGATAGCAGATAACTGTTCTAACCGTTTCATAAGTAACTTGATCGAATCCTTAAAAACCACTGGTCGTTCCGCATAAACGTTTCCAAGCTTAGCCAACTCATAGACCTTGGCAATCCCATTTTGAACGTTAAAGTCATCATCCATGGCATCTTGAAAATCAGCCTGAATTTGACGAATCTCTTGATCTAATTTCGGATCGTTATAAGGATCAGCGTCTTTTAACCGATAGTTCAAATTATCGTAAGCCGTCTGTATTTTTTGCAGATTAGTAGCAGCTTCATCAACTCCCTGCTGGCTAAAACGAATTGGACGGCGATACTGAGTGGTCGAAATGAGAAAACGCAGGGCTTGAGGATTATCTTTCTTAAGCAAATCATGAACCGTAACAAAGTTCCCTTTAGATTTGCTCATCTTCTCGTCTTCATCACCGACGGTCACAAAACCATTGTGAAGCCAGTAATTAACAAACTTTTGACCCGTTTTGGCCTCGCTCTGTGCCCGTTCATTTTCATGATGAGGGAACTCTAAATCAATCCCACCACCGTGAATGTCAAAGGTGTTACCAAGGTACTTAGTTGACATTACCGAGCACTCAATGTGCCAACCGGGACGGCCTTTTCCCCACGGAGAATCCCAGGAAATTTCGTCTGGTTTAGCTTTTTTCCAAAGTGCAAAATCAATCGGGTCTTCTTTTTGGGCTAATTCTTCACTTGAAACGTGCTCACTTGCACCACTCTCAAGGTCATCGATGTTTTCGTGTCCTAGTAAGCCATAAGATTTAAACCTACGAGCCCGATAGTAAACCGTCCCGTCAACATTATAAGCATACCCTTTTTCAATTAAGTCAGAAACAAAGGCAATAATTTCCTTAATGTTATCCGTGGCACGAGGATTAACGGTCGCAGGTTGCACGTTTAACGCCTTCGTATCTTCCATAAAAGCCTTAATGTATTTATCGGCTAATTTAGAAACCGTGGTTCCCTCTTTTTTGGCTTCGTTAATCATTTTATCATCAACATCGGTAAAATTAGACACGTAATTCACCTTATAACCACAATATTCAAGATAACGACGAATGGTATCAAATGCCACCACACTTCGCGCATTGCCAATGTGAATATAGTTATAAACAGTTGGACCACAGACATACATGTTAACCACACCGGGTGTGATTGGTTCAAACTTTTCTTTTTCATTTGTAAGTGAATTATAAACTTTTAACATGTCCAACCTCCTAATGATTGTTCAATATTAACCCTTCAGTTCATTATGAACTAGACCAATTGAAATGAAAATATTTTACTTTTTTAATGCTGTTTTAAGAGCTTCGGTAATGGTTGAAACTCCTATGACCTGAATATTTTTAGGTGGAGTCCATCCCTTTAGATTATATTTAGGAACCAATACGCGCTTAAAGCCTAGTTTCTGGGCCTCAATAACGCGTTGCTCAATTCGATTGACCCTTCTAATCTCACCAGTCAAACCAAGTTCACCAATGTAACACTCTTTTGGATCGGTTCCAATATTCTCATAACTTGACGCAATGCTAATTGCCATTGCCAAATCAATGGCTGGTTCATTAAGTTTGACCCCACCAGCAGCTTTTAAATAAGCATCCTGGTTTTGTAACATCATTCCGGCTCGCTTTTCAAGAACCGCCATAATCAGTGAAACACGATTTCGATCCAGTCCAGACGCAGTTCTTTGCGCATTCCCAAAAACCGAGGGAACAATTAAGGCTTGAAGTTCAACCAGAATCGGACGAGTTCCTTCCATTGCTACCACAATTGCTGATCCGGTAGCGTTCTTCAAACGCTCCTCTAAAAAAATCTCAGATGGATTCTTGACTTCTTTTAGCCCATCTTCATCCATTTGAAAAATTCCGAGCTCATTCGTAGATCCAAATCGGTTTTTAACGGCGCGTAGTAACCGATAAGAATGATGCTTGTCTCCCTCAAAATAAAGAACGGTGTCAACCATATGCTCTAAAGTCTTCGGGCCGGCAAGCGTACCACCCTTAGTAACGTGTCCCACCAAGAAAATGGTGATACCGTTGGTTTTTGCGATGTTCATTAAATCCGAGGTAACACCTCGAACCTGCGTAACGGAACCAATCGCAGACGGGATCTCATCTTCTTGCATGGTTTGAACGGAGTCAATGATAACGGTGTCCGGCTTCACTTCTTCAATTGCCTTCCTGATTGAAGTCATATCCGTTTCTGGATAAAGGTATAAGTTTCCTTTTTCAGAAACATTGAGGCGATCCGCTCTCATCTTAATTTGATCGGCACTCTCTTCTCCTGAGACATACAGTACCTTTTGTCCTGAGGCTGCTAATTGACCGGAGACTTGGAGAAGTAACGTTGACTTACCAATCCCCGGATCACCACCGATTAGGACCAGTGAACCTGGAACCACACCTCCGCCAAGCACCCGATTCAATTCATTTGAATCAACCTGAATCCTCGGGGCACTTTCAGCGCTAACTTGTCTAATTAGCTGGGGTTGCGACTTAGTCCCGCTCAGTGAAACCCGACTCACGTTCGCCTTTTTGGTATCATTTTTTTGGACCGTTTGTTCAACCATCGTGTTCCATTCACCACAGTTAGGACAACGACCTAGATATCGTGGTGATATATATCCACAGTTGGAACAAACATATTGCGTTTTTGCTTTAGCCATTAAATCATTTCCTAACTATTTGCCAGAAGAACCAAATCCCCCATTTCGAGTCAGCTTTGGTCCCTCATCTTGATCCGCAAGTAAATAAGGCATAAAGATTCCTTGTCCAATTCGATCACCTTTTTTAATCTTACGGTCGACGATTCCAAAGTTTAGAATCTGGACAAAAATTTCACCCTCATTACTTTCATTATTGTAATAATCAGCGTCAATAACACCGATCCCATTCGGAATTACTAAGTTTCGTTTCAAAGGATTACTTGAGCGATTCGCGATTATCAACACTTCATTTGGCTGCATGTAAGCCTTAATTCCCGTTGGAACCAAAAAGGGCTTTAAAGCATTCTCTGAATCCATGATGTCTTGTTGATCTAACTTTCTTCTAGCCTTAATGATACCAAATGACCGAATTAAACCAGTTTTCCAGATTGACGGAATAACCATGTCAACGGCACTGGCAAAGTCATATCCGGCAGCCTTTTCAGTTGCTCGTTTTGGCAAAGTCAAGCCGTCATTCTGATATTTTGAAACAATCTCAAAGCCTCTTTGCATCTTCTAATACCCCTTTATTCTCAAAAATTCCTACTATTATTTTACCAGTATTTCTTAAATTTTGACATTGCTTGACAAAATCATAAAGACCATTGAAAATTAATAATAGTGGTCAAGTTACTAAAAGTAACGACTTAATTTGAAGGGGAACAATCAAATGAATTCAGCAGATCAGCGAGAATTAAAGAAACACGTTGGAAAAGAAGCTGTTAAGCACGTTAAGGATGGGATGGTACTGGGTCTTGGATCTGGTACCACCATCAAGTACATGGTAGACGCACTGGGAGAGCGCATCAAAAATGAACATCTAGGTATTATCGGTGTGCCCACTTCCAGTAAAACTAAGCGTCACGCGGAAAGCTTAGGCATCACTACTAAGGATGTTGACGAAGTCGACCACATTGATTTAACCATTGATGGGGCCGATCAAATTGACAAAAATTTTCAGGGAATTAAAGGCGGTGGAGCCGCTCACCTGATGGAAAAAATCGTTGCCATTAATTCTGATCGTAACATGTGGATTGTTGACGAAAGTAAGATGGTTAAAAAACTCAATTTTCCACTTCCGCTTGAAGTAATCCCTTATGGCAGTGGACAACTATATCGTCGTCTCAATCGGATGGGACTTCATCCGAAATTTCGTCAAAGCACGAATGGAGGGAAATTAACAACCGATTCTGGTGACTACATTATTGACTTAGGCTTACCTGAAATCACGACTCCCGTTCAACTGGGCAAAAAACTTGATAGTATGACAGGAATTGTGGAACATGGGCTGTTCTTGAACATCGTAAATACCATTATCGTAGAACATCCCGACGGACCGGAAACAATTAAAGCTCGCTAATGATTTAACCGACCCAAAAATAACTACGCAACTATCATCAAAATCTAAATAACAAAAGGACGAAAACTTTGATTGAGTTTTCGTCCTTTTGTTATTTAAGGTAGGTCTTATCTAAAATATCTAAATCTGGGTCAAAGGTATAAATGATCGGCTTCCCGTTTTTAACTTCCACGCCATCAATTCCTTTATCACTGATATTTTCTAAATATTTAATTAAAGCTCGCAGTGTGCTTCCGTGAGCAACTATCAGTTGATTTTTACCATCCAGCAATTTGGGGGCAATCGAATCCTGCCAGTACGGAATCATCCGGTCATAAGCCATTTTAAGGCTTTCAGCTGGTGGCTCAATTACACCTAAGCGCCGATATTTTCGAATCGGGGACACCTGATCTAATTTAGGGGGAACAGCGTAAAAACTCCTGCGCCACTTCATAAACTGTTCGTCTCCGACCCGCTTTCTAACTTCCTCTTTATTTTGGCCCCTAAGAGCACCATAGTGTCGCTCATTTAAGCGCCACGTCTTATGTTCAGGAATAAAATCCTGGTTGATCACGTCCAAAACAATGTCAGCGGTGACAATCGCCCGTTTTAAGACTGATGTATGAACATCACCAAACTGAATCCCGGTCTGACCTAAGCGTTTGCCGGCCTTAATTGCCTCTTCTACGCCCTTCTTAGTCAGTGGAACATCACTCCATCCAGTAAAGGTATTAGTGTGATTTGCGACACTTTCACCATGTCTCATAATTACTAACTTACTCATACAACCGCCTCAATAAACTAAATTTATTTACCTTCTTCAATCGTCTGATCGTCTAACATGGTTGAATCGGTCTCTTTATAACGCTCACCTACAAACGTAACCACCGAACCAATCAGGATAATCACAATTCCTACAATGGTAGGCAGATTAATCTTCTCACCCACAAAAATCATTGCTAAGACTGGAGCTAAACCAGGTTTAATAAAGAATACCAAGGACGCAATTGAGACCCCTGATTCTTGCATTGCTAAAAAATAAAACGCAAAACCGCCGCCGGTTACACAGACTCCGATAAAGAATAAAATCCAGAAATTTTGTAAATTAACGTCCTTTAAGATCGGAATGGATGCAAATTGACTCAACCATCCCACCGATTTCATCCCACTTGAAACAAACGGGATATTGGTAATCAATGATAAAACAAATAACTCCAAAGAACCAGCAATAAAAGTGAAACAAGTGATGGTAACTCCATCTAATTCTCTTTTGACCGAGCAATACTGCGACAAAATACTGTAAAAGCCAAAAGTAACAGCCGATAAGAGTGACAGAATAATTCCAACTGGATTAGTTAAGTTAAATGGATTAACAATCACAATTAAGCCAATGACCGAAATGATTAATGAGATTAAGTTGGCCCGTCCAATTCGTTCATGCAAAATGAAGTACGCAAAGATTACGGCAAAGACCGGATTACAACTAAACAGGACGGCCACAATAGCTGGCTTATCGTACACAATCGCTAACTGGTACAGGGTCATACTAATTACCACGCACGCAAAACCGGTAAACGCAAACGTCTTCCAATCCTTTAAGTTGATTTTGCGTCGTCGTTTATGTAATTCATAGAAAGCGAACGGCAATAAAACAATCCCACCAATGAAGAAACGAAGTAAATTCAATTGAATTGGATTAAACTCACTTCCTGCCACCTTTAGGGCAATCTCCATTGAACTAAACATTAACGTCGAAATTAACACATAAATCACTGATTTTTTCACTTTAAGCTACTACTCCCATTCTTTACTTGTCTATTTTTCAATTGACTCGTCTTAATGGATTTGTTGCACAATCACCATTAAAATGGGCAAAACAACTAAACTGATGATCGTGGTTTCAGCGACCATCAGTGAAGCATAATCTGCGTCCGCACCATACTTTCTGGCTACCACCGGTGCGTTAGTCATAACCGGCATGGCAGCCTGCATAATGAAGACCTGTTTCATCAAAACTGGCATCCCGGTTGGAATAACCAACAGTGCCATTAAAATTGGTGAAATAATGAATCGACCCAGTAAAATTCCCCAATTAGAGGCACTAAAGTCAAATTTGTTAAAGTTGATATTTGCCATCGAAATTCCAATGAACATCATTGAAAGTGGGATGGTTAACCCACCAATATATTGAAAATCACTCATTAAAAAATCAGGAATTTTAATTCGCAGTAAAACCAAAATCACCCCAAAGATAAATCCCAGCAGTGGTGGTGACAAAATTTTACTCACGGTCTTTTTCCAGTCAAACTTGGAATTAGCGTCCCCATCACGTTGGATTAAGTAAACACCAATGGTCCAAAAAAAGGTCGTATTAGCCATGTAGTAAACTAACACGTACGGTAAACTTTTGGCCCCAAACAGAGCCATATTAACCGGCAATCCGACAAAGACGGTGTTTGAATTTAAAAACATCGATTCAAACACCCCCCGATGATACTTTTTAATTCGAATCACCCGCGCAATTGCCACCGAAATCCCAAACATGATTAACATACTAACGACCGGAAATCTTAAGTCTGGCAACGTTGAAAGTAACGTGTCGGTCGTAAAATCGCGACCAATCGTATAGATCATGTAACACGGCAAGGCTACGTCAATAACCAGTTTAACAATTAAGTTAGTTGAATCATCATTAAACCAGTGCCGTTTAGCCAAAACAAAACCGAGCACGATCATGATCAGTACAATTAATATCCCTGATATACTCTTAAAAAAAATACCCATTTGATCATCCTATTCTTGTAAGTTTTACTTAAGTTATTGTACCACACGATTTTACACCACTAGAAATTGCCCCAATAAGAATAATACGGTTATATTAAAATCTACTAAAAAGTTGAGAAATAACTAGCGTTAGCTGCCATAACTGCTATATAATTTGGGGCAGTATTAATAAATAAGCGGGGAATAATAATGTCAAACTACGATAATAATAATGACGACAATCGCGAATATAACCGGAGAGCTGGTAATCCACATTTTTCCGAACCAAAATCAGAGCCAGCCGTCGACTATGATAACGAACCGCACCATCCAGTTGCCTGGACTTTTATGGGTATCATCTTATTGATTGTCATCATTGCCCTTGCTTTTGGTTTCCGTGCTTACACCCAGGCTCGTCATTCCTTTGGAGGAACGTTTCAAGACGATGGAATTGGAAAATCAAGAAACGTCTCAAACCTTCTAAAGAAACGAAAGCCGTTTTCAATCTTACTAATGGGAACCGACACGGGCGCCCTTGGTAGACACGACGTTGGCCGCACCGACACCATTATCGTTGCTACCGTTAACCCGCAAAAGCAGACCACTTACTTAACCAGTATCCCCCGCGATACCAAGGTCGTGGTCGACGGTGACTCACAGCCATACGAAAAAATCAACGCTGCTTACACCATCGGTGGTCCAAAGACTGCCATTTCAACTGTCCAGCATCTCTTAAACGTTCCCATCGACTACTTTGCGATCGTTAACATGGGTGGTTTAAAACAGATGGTTGACTCCGTTGGGGGTGTCGAAGTGAAGCCACCATTGACGTTTAAGTATGGGAATGCCAATGTAGTTAAGGGCAAAATGACCCATCTAGATGGTGATCAAGCCCTTGATTATTCTCGAATGAGGGATGATGACCCGAAAGGTGACTACGGTCGCCAACAGCGACAACGGCAAGTCTTAGAAAAATTAGTGATGAAAGGAATGGGAATTTCTTCCATTCCCAGGTACCAACAAATTCTTGAATCATTAAATGGAAACCTCAAAACCGATTTATCCTTTGATGACATGATTGCCATTAGATCTAAGTATGGTCCAGCCACTCATCACATCAAGTCTGAGACCCTTCAGGGGAATGAAGCAATGATTAACGGAGTCAGTTATCAAGTCGCCCAACCAGACGAATTGATGAACGTCTCAAACCATATTCGAACCACCTTGAATTTACCGCAAGCTAAGGGTTTAACTCCTAAACAACAAGAAACCAATTCCCCTAGTAATGGTGATCCATTCAACAACAATACTGCTACCAATGATTCATCAGGGAGTATCACCGATCAAAACTCAACGGCACCAGCATATTAAAATAGACTTGTAAGAATAGGGCTAATAACCTATCTTGCAAGTCTATTTTTATTTATGGGATCTTTTATCTAATTTCATTTAAATCAAGACCAAGAGCCTTTGTTACTCGAGTCCCATACTCTGGGTCAGCCTTATAAAATTGTCTGGTTTCTAGGATTTGGATCTCATGATTATCAACGGAACCAAGCGTTTCTTTGATCGTATTAATCAGGCGATCACGTTCCTCTGGTTTCATTACATGATACAACTTTCCGGCGGCACTATAGTAGTCAGTGTCATAGGGTTTAAAGGCTCCGGTTTCACCTTCCACTTTATCGGGACTGATTGAAGCACTCAAATCTTCAACTGGACCACCCTTACCGTTTGGTTCATAGTTGACCGATCCGTCTTGTCCTTGTGCCATTTGACCATCACGTTCGTAATTTTCAACCTTGTCTAATGGACGGTTGACCTTTAATTGTTCATAATTAGCGCCTAAACGATATCTTTCCGCGTCCTTATACGCAAACAACCGTCCTTGAAGTAACTTATCAGGACTTGCTTCAATCCCAGGGACTAGGTTAGCGGGTGAGAAAGCTAATTCTTCCACATCGTCAAAATAGTTAGTTGGATTTTGGTTTAAGGTAAATTCCCCAACTTCTTGTAGTGGGTAATCCTTATGAGAAACCACCTTAGTTACATCAAAAATATCTGGTTTGTAATCAATTCCTGCTTGATAAGGGATAATCTGAACGTAAACTTTCCATGTTGGATAGTTCTTTTGTTCAATTGCATCGTATAAATCATGAATTAAATAATCGGTATCTTCAGTTGCTGCTTTTGAAGCTTGTTCATTAGTCATGTTCTTAACCCCTTGTTGACTAATGAAGTGATACTTAACCCAAAATGGAGTCCCTTCTTTATTAACCCACTTATACGTGTGACTTCCATAACCATTCATTGTTCGATAACTAGCCGGATTACCACGATCACCCATCAGGTAGGTGACCTGGTGAACTGATTCTGGTGAGTGAGACCAGAAATCCCACTGCATCTCTTGTGAACGTAAATGAGTCTTAGGATCACGCTTCTGGGAATGAATAAAGTCAGGAAACTTAAGTGGATCGTTAACAAAGAACACCGGAGTATTATTACCAACAATGTCGTAATTGCCTTCTTGCGTGTAGAATTTCAACGCAAATCCACGAACATCACGAACGGTGTCAGGATAACCAGCTTCACCCGCAACCTGCGAGATTCTAATGGTCATTGGGGTTTCTTTGCCCACACCATTGAATAAATCAGCTTTAGTGTACTTACTCATGTCATGTGTAAGTTTAAAAACGCCCTTGGCGCCAGCACCTTTAGCATGAACGACTCGCTCTGGAATCCTCTCACGATTAAAATGAGCTAACTTTTCTAGTAATTGATAATCCTGCATCAAAACAGGACCACGAACACCAGCTGTTTGAGAATGTTCGTTATTAGCCCACGGTTGACCAGCTTCGGTTGTTAATTTATCTGACATAATTATCACACCATCCTTGTTAATTAATCGTTCACTTCTTAGATTAATCGTGCACAACTTAATGTCAACAAAAGAGACTTAGAATTAAAAAGAACACCATATCTTAAAATGATATGGTGTTCTTGAATTAAATGATGCGGCCAAGAAGACTCGAACTTCCACCGGGATAAATCCCGACAAGATCCTTAATCTTGCGCGTCTGCCAATTCCGCCATGGCCGCATTGCTACAATAAACATCATAGCAAATTTAACGAGATAGCGCAATGAATTTTTTAATTATTCTTCACCACGAATCGTGGCACCATCCCTATCAAGGTCAACTAACTTACATACTCCATCCAATTGATCGTTACTTTCAATCTTCTGTTGTAACTTGGTGAGTTGGTCATAATCTCCTAGCGTAATAATCGATGAACCCACTCCACTAATGTAAGTTCCGTAGATTCCTAGTTCATGAGCAGTCTGTTTAATTACTTTGAAGTCTTTAAAATCATTACCCTGTCCAGTGCGAACCAAACTATCAGCTTCAATCATTCGGGCCGCTTTATTCCAATCATTTTGCATTAATGCAGCGACAAAAACGTTCGAAGCGCTACTAGTCTGTACCTCTTGACCAAACGTAATTTCCTTTGGGAAACGTTCCATTCCCTTCTGTTGGGTAATCTTTTCATTTCGAATGAAAACCAAGGCTTGCATCTCATCGGGCATATGAGCTTTGACAACGTCCGTCTTTCCATCCTCATAGTGAGAAATTGTTATGTCTCCCAGAATGGCTGATGCAATGTTGTCGGGATGTCCCTCCATTCGACTCCCAATATTAATTTGGTCATTAACTGATAAATTCATATTTTCAAGCTTGTTAGCAATTTTAATTCCCGCAGCAATCGCTGTGGTACTAGATCCAAGTCCTTTTTCCAGTGGAACATCTGACATTACCGTTAGTTGATGGGGCATGATTTTAGGGTTAACCTTTAAAATCGTTTGAACCACCAAATTTTTGTCATCGTGAGGAACTGAATCGCCAAACGCATGATTGACCCGCCACTTCTCAGTTTCTTCTTCAACGATCACCGTGTAATACATGTGAAGAGCGAGCCCAACCGAATTATAGCCATTACCAACATTACCAGAAGTTGCTGGGACCCTCACAATAATTTTTTCCATGATACTTCACTCCTTCTTAACTAGTTTTAGCTTACCACGACACTTACTACATACAAAACGTGAGATATTAACCCGTCGCTTTCGTCGATATAATTGGCCACACTTAGTACACTCATAAAGATAATGATAAGCTGATTGTGCTTTCAAAATTGGAGCATAACGACTACCACCTACAGCTCTTAACAACTGCTTAAATTCTTTTGAACGATGATTAGCGGAATACCCTGCTAAATGAAGATGATAATGAACGAGTTCATGTTTAATGATTCCCACTAATTCTTCTCTAGAGATCCTCTTCGCCATCGTCTGATTAATATCAATATTATGGTCTTTAAGGTGGTATCTACCACCCGTGGTTTTCAATCGACCATTAAAATATGCGCGGTGCTTAAATGGTTTCCCAAATGACTCTAACGAGATTTGTTCCACAAGTTTCTGTAGTTCATCGTCATGCAAATAAGTTCGCTCCTATTCTGGACCAACCATGGAAAGTTTAATTCGTTTTCGATCTAAATCAACACTTAACACCCACACGTCGACAATGTCACCAACAGAAACAAGCTTTGCTGGATCCGATATAAACCGATCACTCATTTTTGAAATATGAACGAGACCATCCTGTTTTACTCCAATGTCGACAAACGCACCAAAATCAGTAACATTGCGAACGGTTCCCTGTAATTTCATTCCCAATTTCAAGTTTTCAATCTTCATGACATCCGATTTAAGCAACGGCTTCGGCATCGTATCACGTTGGTCACGTCCGGGATTTTTCAAACTAGCTAAAATATCTTTGACCAACTGCTGATCAATTGATAGTGATTGTGATAAATCAACTTCATTTGCTTTTTCAAGCTTTTTTCGACCTTCATCAGAACTAAAATTATCAATTGTAAGTCCCATTGCTGACAAGATTTGTTTAGCTTGCCGATAACTTTCTGGGTGAATATCAGTATTGTCCAATGGATTCTTGCCATTAATGATACGTAAAAATCCAACTGATTGTTCAAAAGCCTTTGGTCCTAATCGTTTAACTTTTTTTAATTGATTACGGTTAGAAAAAGCACCGTTTTCATCTCGATATTCAACAATATTTTGTGAAGTGGATTTAGTTAATCCCGAGATGTGTTCAAGTAGATTTGGACTAGCGGTGTTCAAGTTGACCCCGACTTGGTTAACGGCGGTCTCAATCACCCGATCCAACTGTGCATCAAGGTTACTTTCAGAGACATCATGCTGGTACTGACCAACCCCAACCGCTTTGGGGTCAATCTTAATCAACTCAGAAAGTGGATCCTGTAGTCGTCTTCCAATACTAATGGCTGAACGTTCCTCAACGTGAAGGTTAGGAAACTCTTTTCGCGCATTGTTACTAGCAGAATATACCGATGCCCCAGCTTCACTAACAATTACGTAATGAACCAGATAATCAATGGATTTAATTGCATCAGCGACAAATTGTTCCGATTCGCGTGACGCCGTTCCGTTACCAATTGCAATCATTTGAACGTGATACTTCTTAATCAGGTCAATCAACTGTTCTTTAGCACGCGCTTGTTGTGATTCCGTTGCCGGTTTAGTGGCTTTAATAATTTCCTTTGCCAAGAATTTACCGTTTGCATCAATGACCGCTAGTTTGCATCCCGTTCGGTACGCTGGGTCAAAACCAAGAACCACCTTACCCTTGATTGGCGCCTGCATTAACAGGTGATACAGATTTCTTCCAAACACTTCAATGGCATGATTTTCTGCGGCTTCAGTCATAGTGGAACGAATTTCACGTTCGATGGCAGGACCGATGAAGCGCTTATAAGCATCTTTTGAAGCGTCTTTAACAAAGTCAACTGCGGGACCATTATGATTACTAACCACATGAAAATCAATGTAATGCATAATGGCATTAACATCAACATCTAGTTTCACGGTCAATACCTTTGCTTTTTCACCACGATTGATTGCTAAAACCCGATAACTCGGAACCGTTTTGGCTCGCTCACTAAAATCGTAGTAATCATCATAAACGCCACCTTCGTCATTGACCTTTCCTTTAGGTTTAACCTTTGCCGCCAGCATAGCGTTTTTTAAGGTATAGTTTCGAATCCATTCCCGAAACTTAGCGTTGTTTCCAATGGCATCCGTAATGATTTCACGGGCTCCATCTAAAGCGTCATTAACGGAACTAACGTCGTGATCATCATCTATAAAGGACTTTGCCAGTTGTTTTAATGGCTCATTTTGAAACTTTAAAATTGCAGTTGCAAGTGGCTCTAATCCCTGTTCCCTTGCAACCATCGCCTTTGTTTTTCGTTTTTGCTTATATGGCAAATACAAGTCTTCCACAATCTGAATACTGTCAGCATTTAAGATGTCTTGTTTTAACTGCTTGGTTAATTGGCCTTCTTCGTCAATCTTTTTTACCACTTCTTCCTTTCGGTGGCTCAGCTTTGCTAGACGCTGGTAAGTATCCTCAAGTTCCCGAATGGAAACCTCATCCAAATTACCGGTTCTCTCTTTGCGGTATCGTGCAATAAACGGAACGGTATTACCATCCTCAAGCATTTCTAAGGTTTGTTGAATTTGTCGTTTCGAAATGTGTGGTAACGCTTTTGCAGTTTGATCAATTAAAGTTTTTTCCATTTTTTCACCATAATCTTTCAAATAAAAACTCCATTAAATAATTAACGGAGTTATTGTAATCAAATTTATTTCCAAAACGTATCATAAACATTAATGGGAAGGTGTCGCTTATGTTGAGTTTTCAAATACCAATTTTCAATCACATTAGCTGCACTAGAACTAATGTCCTGGCCTTCTAAAAAGTCATCAATATTTTTATAACTAACCCCAAGTGCTTTTTCATCTGGAAGAGCTGGACGATCATCTTCAAGATCCGCCGTTGGGGTTTTCTCGTAAAGGTTTTTAGGTGCGTCAATGTACTCAAGAAGCGCACGACCTTGTCGTTTATCCAGTCGCCAAATTGGAACAATATCAGAGGCACCGTCACCAAATTTAGTGTAAAAACCAGTCACCGCCTCGGCGGCATGATCAGTGCCAAGTACAATCCCTTGATTGGCACCAGCAATGGTGAACTGTGCGATCATCCGCGTCCGAGCTTTAACGTTGCCCTTATTAAAATCAGAGACAGCATCACCGTTAGCTTCAACCGCTTTTACCATCGCATCGACTGAATCCTTGATATTGACGCGTTCAACCCGATCAGCATCCATAAAATCAATAGCTTCCATAGCATCCGATTCATCAGCTTGTTCACCATAAGGAAGGCGAACCGCAATAAACTGATATTCAGTATCACCCGTTTCTTCCCTTAATTCATTCATTGCCATCGATGCCAATTTTCCCGTCAAAGTGGAATCTTGACCACCAGAAATTCCCAGTACTACTGATTTAATGAACGAATTCTTTTTAACGTAATCCTTAATAAAATCAACACTACGTCTAATTTCTGTTTCAGGATCGATCTTTGGCTGAACCCTTAAAGCATTAATAATCTGTTTTTGCAGTCGTTTTTGTTTCTCATCCATTACTATCACCTACTCTAATTTTTGCTCAACCCCATTATGAATTTCATTAATCAAACTCATCTTGTGGTCCCATAATTTCTTAGAAAGATCAACTGGGTAATCTTGTGGATTTAACTGACGCTTGTACTCTGGCCAGAGTGCCTTCAAAGAGTCAGTCGCATGCTGCTTAGTAGCCTCTAACGTCGGCATTTGATATACCTGCTTTCCATCTTTAAAGATATCCTGTAAGAGCGGTTGAGCATTAAAGTTGGTAATAGTCTTGTTAATGTACGTGAAATGCGGATGGAACATGTACACGGAAGACTGTTCACGTGGATCTTCACCATCAAGTGTGATGTAATCTCCCTCAGACTTACCGTCGTCTTTTTCAGTAATCCGCCAAACTTGCTTCTTACCTGGAGTGGAAACCTTCTCAGCATTATTGGAAAGTTTAATGGTATCGACCATGTGCCCCTGTTCATCTTCAACTGAGACCAACTTGTAAACCGCACCAAGTGCGGGTTGGTCAAAAGCCGTAATTAGCTTGGTCCCAACTCCCCAAGAGTCGATTTTGGCATTTTGCATCTTCAAACTACTAATGGTGTATTCATCAAGGTCGTTGGAAGCCACAATTTGAACATCCTTAAAGCCAGCTTCATCCAGCATTTCTCTAACTCTTTTTGATAAGTACGCCATATCACCGGAATCAATTCTGACACCTTGAAAGTTAATCTTGTCGCCCATTTCTTTTGCAACTCGAATTGCATTTGGGACCCCACTTTTAATGGTATCAAAGGTATCTAACAGAAAAGTACAGTTCTTATGGGTTTGGGCATACGCCATAAATGCATCATAGTCATTTCCAAATGATTCAATCAAAGAGTGCGCCATCGTTCCGCTGACAGGAATGCCAAATTCCTTACCAGCTAACACATTGGAAGTCGCGTTAAACCCACCAATGTATGCCGCTCTGGTTCCCCACAGTGCTGCATCAACTTCTTGGGCTCGACGACTACCAAACTCCATTAAAGGATTATTTCCAGCTACCATTCGAATTCGAGCCGCTTTAGTAGCGATTAAAGTCTGATAGTTCACCATGTTCAAAATAGCGGTCTCAACTAATTGACATTCCGCAATCGTTCCTTCAACTTGAACAATGGGCTCGTTGTTATAAACTAAATCACCCTCAACAGCAGAACGAATTGTTCCAGTAAACTTGAAGTTACGAAGATAATCTAAAAATTCATCGGAATAATCGCTAATTGACTTTAAATACTTAATGTCCTCATCAGTGAAGTGAAGGTTGTTGATATATTCAATAATGTGTTTTAATCCTGCAAAGACGGCATATCCATTTCCAAAGGGCATGTCTCTAAAAAAAACTTCAAATACAGCATGACGATTTTGCATATGTTTTTCAAAATAAGTTGCCATCATATTGATTTCATAATAGTCAGTGTGTAAAGTTAAATTATCAGGACTTTGTAATGTTGACATCTTTAATCTCCTCTAGCCCTTTCAGGCTAAACTATTGTTGTTACTCGTTGCACATTATATCACATAATAACCAAAAAGAAGGCTAACAAATGACGCACAAATTTCCGACCACCGACATCGCTTCCATCCCCTTTGTTAACACGACTTTCACCGAATTTATGCAAGTAATTGAATCCCAAATAGACGGCCACCAAAACACGTTCGTGGTAACCGCAAATCCAGAAATCGTCGTTTATGCTAATCGTCACCCTCACTACCAAAAAATTTTAAAAACGGCTACTTACGTCGTTCCGGATGGGATTGGTATTATCAAGGGCGCCAAAATGTTAAATGACTCGATGCCAGAACGAATTACCGGCTATGACATTTTTAAAACACTATTAGCTTGGGGAAACCAAAATAACAAGTCAGCTTATTTTCTGGGAGCCAAACCCGATGTCGTATTTGATTTACGAAAAGTCTTAACCGTTAACTATCCACATTTAAAAATTGTGGGGATGCAGGACGGCTATTTTAAAAACGACTCTCCCATCATTAACAACATCGAAAACAACGACATTGACATGATTTTTGTTGCGACCGGTTTCCCTAGCCAAGAAGAATTCATAGCAAAATATCGAGCCAAAAATAACGGGCTGTGGATTGGGGTTGGAGGCAGCTTTGACGTTTTAGCTGGACACGTCAAGAGAGCTCCTAAGTTCTGGATTAATCATCACATCGAATGGCTCTATCGCCTTTTTAAAGAACCCACCCGTTTTAAACGAATGCTAGCCATTCCTGAATTTTTAAATTTAGTTAGAAAACAAAAAAAGGATGAGAAGTGATCTCATCCAACTTTACGAGCCCTCGTTAGTAGGGCTCTTTTTTATTTATTTAGGTAAAACTCAAATCGCTCAGCAGCGTACTGAGCCTGAACAAACTCAAATGGTTGCTGATTTTGAAGATAAGATATCTGTTTTAGCTTAAGAATGGGTGCCTTAACCTCAATATCCAGTAAATCAGCAATCCGATCAGTCGCTAAAATCGCCGAAATAAATTGCTTCGCGCTTCTTGGACGAAGTCCCTTCTTGTCCTCTAAAGAACGATACAGGGAGCTAGAAACGTCTTCTTCACTTAACCCTTCGACCATCGATGCATTAACAGCTGCCACTTCATAGCAAATCGGAATGTCGTCCCCATAGCGAATCCGATTCATCCGCAAAACCCGATCATCCTGACTCAGCCCCAAGACAGAGGCTTCCTTAAAGGTGGGCTCAACAATCTTATATGACAAGGTTTTGGTGGATGGCTTTTTTCCTTGAGCCAGCATAATGTTAGTAAAGCTGGTTACTCCGGACATCTTTTCTTGAACCTTTTGGTTAGTAACGTACGTTCCTGAGCCGGCAATCCGTTTTAATATTCCATCCTCAACGAGCGCTTGAACAGCTTGCCTGAACGTCATCCGACTTACTCCGTACTGTTCGGATAGTTTTCTTTCAGATGGAATCCGGGTTCCCACTTTCCAGCTTCCGTCTTCGATCTTACTTTTAATATCATCATGAATTTTAATATAAACAGGTACTGTCATAATTACTCCTACCTTGGCATAAAAAAATCGACTAACATTTGTTAGTCGATTTTACACCAATAATTAGTATTGGGCTAGCTGGGTTCGAACCAGCGCATCACAGGATCAAAACCTGTTGCCTTACCACTTGGCTATAGCCCAAGAATCAATGGAGGGGAGTGGATTCGAACCACCGAACCCGAAGGAGCGGATTTACAGTCCGCCGCGTTTAGCCAGACTTCGCTACCCCTCCATAATAAATAAGTAATTCGTAGTAACGAATCAACGTTTATTATATTACACGGGATCATGATGTTAGTCAATACTTTTTTTCAAAAAATAAAAGGCGCTAACTTTACAGCGCCTTTCATTATAGTGATTTTAATTTACTCCATCCATCAGTTTTTTAACTGGTTTGATCATCAATAATAAGACAATTCCAAACAAGATGGCTACAAGTCCAACGATTCCAAAGTACGCGATTTCGTGTCCCGGGGTGTAGAACTTAACGATTTGTGAGTTAACCGCCTGACCAGCAGCATCCGCTAAGAACCACATACTCATCATCTGTGATTCAAATGCTTTCGGAGCAAGTTTGGTAGTAACGGAAAGCCCAATTGGTGAAATCAACATTTCGGCAATTTCAACAATGGCCCAACTACCAATTAGCCATAGTGGGCTAACTTTAGCTGATGAACCAAATAGGAAAATTGGAATCATCATAAATAAGTACGAAAATCCAGCGAAAAACATTCCCCACGTAAACTTAACTGGAGAGCTGGGCTCTTCTTTTCTTTTAGCCAGATATGTCCATAAGAATGCGAACAGTGGTGTGTACAGCATAATGAACAACGGGTTAAGTGACTGATACCAAGTAGCATTAATGTGCAAAAATCCAAGGTTATTGTTAGTTTGATTTTCAGCAAACAAAGCCAAAACAACGGAGCCCTGTTCCTCAATGGCCCAGAATACCGCAGCAGCGATAAATAATGGAATATAGGCAAGAACCCGTGAATGTTCTGTCTTAGTAACTTTCTTACTTCTCAAAATAACAACGAAGTAAATAATTGGGGTTAAAATTGCAATGATACTCAATAACAAAACAAAGTTATCAATACTCAAAACTTTAAAGTACCACATCCCCGCGATAATAACGGCAAATACAGCTAAGCCACCAATAATTTCAAGAACTAAACGATTCAAATCATCTGGTTCTAAGGGATCACTTGGATATAAGCCATCGATACTCAAAGTCTTTTTACCGCTAAAGTAGTAGTAAATTAAAGCAAAGAACATTCCGATCGCAGCAAGTGAGAATCCAGCATGGAAATTAAAGTCCATTCCGACGGTCCCAACTAAGATTGGAGCAATGAAGGACCCTAAGTTAATCCCAAAAACAAAAATAGTAAATCCAGTATCACGTCTTGGATCATTTTCACCATATAAGGCACCAACCATTTCTGAAACATTTGGTTTTAACAGTCCAGTACCAACGGTGATTAAGACAATGGAAATAAACAACGCTCCGGCACCAAATGGTAATGAAAGTACCACGTGCCCAAACATAATTAAAATTCCACCATACAGAACGGTCTTTCGACTCCCCCAAACTCGGTCACTTAAATAACCACCTAACACTGAAGTTAGAAATACCAGTGAACCGTAAATTGCCATAACTGAAGCTGCTGTGGTTGGAGAAAATCCTAATCCACCCTTGGCGACTGAGAAATACATGTAGTATAAAAGAATTGCACGCATCCCGTAGTAACTGAATCGTTCCCACATTTCAGTGAAGAACAGTGTTTGCAACCCTTTTGGCTGCCCAAAGAACGCATGGTCGAGACTCTTCTCGCCTTGTCCGTTCATAAAATCTCCTCCTGTCAATCTTTTAACAATTATCAGAAATAATACCATTCTTGATTTTCATTTACAATCATATCTCGACAAAAAATTTGTTAGAATAGTGATTATCAAGGAAAAGGAAGTGAATAATACATTGTTCAAGGAATTTAAAGAATTTATATCACGAGGGAATGTGGTTGACATGGCCGTTGGAATTATCATCGGGTCTGCATTCACTTCGATCGTGACTTCATTGGTTAATAACATTTTCAACCCGTTTATTGGACTGTTTTTAGGAAAAATCGATCTTTCATCACTTGCCATCACCGTTGGAAAAGCAAAGATAAAATATGGCTTATTTCTAAACTCAGTCATCAATTTCCTGCTGATTGCTTTCATCGTCTTTTTATTGGTCAAATTTATCAACAAATTAACTAATAAAAATCAAAAAAAGCAAGAAAAGAAGGCTCAAGAACCGAGCCTTACTGATCAATATCTAGCTGAAATTGTTAAACTGCTTAAAAAGTAATTCCTTAATCACACTAACGCTCTGTTGGTGTTTTTTTATAGCATATCTAGGTATCTGTCGCGTTCCCATTGAGAAACGTTTTGTCTGTAAGCATTCCATTCCATGTTCTTTGCATCCAAGTAATTTTGATACATGTGAGGTCCCATGGCTTTCTTCATAAGTGGATCAGCTTCATATGCTTTAAGCGCATTATGAAGAGTGGAAGGTAAGTTTTCAATATGATCTAATTTTCGTTCCTTGCCATCCATATGATAGATATTACGGTCAATTGGTTCACCTGGTTCGATTTTGTTTTTAATACCATCTAAACCAGCTTCAAGAATTGATGCAATTGCTAAGTATGGGTTAGCTGAAGGATCAACACTTCGAAGTTCAAGGCGAGTGCTAAGACCACGACTAGCTGGAACTCTAACTAATGGTGAACGGTTAGATGCCGACCATGCCACATAGACCGGTGCCTCAAAGCCAGGAACTAGTCGCTTGTAGGAGTTAACGATTGGGTTACATACAGCAGTTAATGCTTTAGCGTGCTTCAAAAGTCCACCTAAGAAGTAGTATGCCGTTTGTGATAATTCCAGGTCACCATCTTTATCATAAAAGACGTTGTCACCATCTTTATCAAACAATGACATGTTGATGTGCATCCCAGATCCATTGATACCATTCAGTGGCTTTGGCATGAAAGTGGCGTATAATCCGTACTTTCTAGCAACTGTTTTTACAACTAACTTAAAGGTTTGAATATGATCTGCCGTAACCACGGCGTTGTCGTACTGAAAATCAATTTCATGTTGTCCAGATGCTACTTCATGGTGAGAAGCCTCAACTCGAAAGCCCATATTTTCTAATTCAAGAACCATATCACGACGAATATTGGCTGCCAAATCCATTGGTGCCAAATCAAAGTAACTTCCGTGATCATTCAATTCAGTGGTTGGATTACCCTTATCGTCCATTTTGAACAAGAAGAATTCAGGTTCTGGGCCAATGTTAAAGTTAGAAAAGCCCATTTCTTTCATTTCATCCAGAACACGCATTAAATTATTTCTTGGATCACCAACGAACACCTCGCCATCTGATGTATGAACACTACATGTCAGACGAGCAACCTTACCGTGTTCGTCACCCCATGGGAAGACCATCCACGTTGAAAGATCAGGGATCAGGTACATATCACTTTCCTCAATGCGTACGAAACCATCAATTGAAGATCCATCAAACATAATCTTACCATCTAAAACCTTGTTTAGTTGGTTAACGGGTACCTCAACATTTTTGATGCTGCCCATCAAGTCAGTAAACATTAGTCGAATAAATCGGACGTCTTCATCTTTTACCATTTGGCGAATGTCGTCTTTTGTATAATCATGTACCATAAGTAGTCTCCTTATTTTAAATACTTACCCTGTTGCTTTAAATCAGAATCATCATACAAGCGTCCAGCTTTTAAAATATCGTCTTTCAAGTATTCGCGGACATCTTCATCACTAAGTGATTTATCACCACTATGTAAAAGTTTTCGACGACGTTGTTTCTCAAATACTCTTTTAACCTGAGCAATTGTCATTCCTTCAATAAGATAGTTGTGAATCTCAAGAATTTGGTCCACATTATCTAATGAATACAAACGTCGGTTTCCTGATGTTCGTTTAGAATGAACAAGACCATGATCATCGTAATACCTTATTTGTCTGGATGATAAGGAAGTAAGCTTCATAACCGTTCCCATTGGCAGAACCGCTAAAGATTTCCTCAGTACTTTTTCACTCATACGCATATCTCCTTGATATGACACCATTCTATTCGTTATTGATATAAGCGTCAATAACCTATGTTATGAAATGTAACACTGATCCAAGTTTAACATAAAACTTGCAATATAAAAAAAGACACAAGAAATAAATTCTTGTGTCTTCATGTATGTATGTGCATATTCAAGCACACCATTAGATTCTATTCACCCGTTATTTGCTATGCCAAAAATTTAATCATCATTAAGAATGAATAAAAAATTTATGCCGGCTGCAGGACTTGAACCTGTGACCCTCGGTTTACGATACCGATGCTCTACCAGCTGAGCTAAGCCGGCAAAATGACGATAAATTAAAAGTGCTAACGGCAATTGTTGTTAGCACTCAGACATAGCTCCGGCAGGCGGGCTCGAACCGTCGACAACCTGATTAACAGTCAGGTGCTCTACCAACTGAGCTATGCCGGAATAA
>NZ_JBWXVJ010000002.1:0-357500 GCF_059900905.1 Fructilactobacillus sp. X8R4C1 | reverse complement strand
AAAGTGAGAATAATACGCTTAGTATGATCCTTTGAATCTGACATATAATACCCCGAAAACATTCCGCTTGGTAATTCAGGACTGCTCATGAAGGTGTTCATGTTTGCATCTAAAACTTTACGTTGGTCATCTGATGGTGAAAGTTCCACATAATTGATGAAATAACTCCAGTTGTCTTCGCCAACATGTGAAAGGACGTCATAAGTGATGGGACTTTTGAAAATTGATTCCTTTCCACTGTAATCCAGGAGCTGGAGGCCTGAATCATTATTGTTGGTGGAGAATAGTGCTAAATCCCTTTCAGGATTACTTTTCATGATGTGCACTAATACATTCTTAGTGCCAAATGTTACAGAAATTTGTCTTATCATATTATTAACTTCCTTTTGGTGTAAATTGCTTCATAATTAGTTTAGAATAAATCCTAATGAGTTAAAAGGAAAATGTCCTAATTTTTGGAAATGGGGGATAAAAATGAAACTTACGGTTTTAGGTGATTATGGTGGTTATCCTTATGATGGAATTGGTACTAGTGGATATTTAGTTACTAGCGGTAACTTTAATTTGTTAATTGACTGTGGGAGCGGAGTAATGCTTTCATTAGAAAGGGTTTTAGATCCACTAAAATTAAATGCAGTTATCTTGTCACATTATCATGCAGATCACATCGCTGATGTTGGGGTGTTACAGTATTATTGGCAGTTAAGTGATAAACGTTATGACACCGATGTTTTGCCAATTTACGGAAACACAGCTGATCAGATTCATTACAACCAGTTAGATTGGCCCAATTCGACTGAAAAAGAACCCTTTAGTGTCGATAGTGAACTTGAAGTGGGACCATTTACAGTCACATTTTTAAAGACAATCCATCCCGTGCCAGCCTTTGCGATGAAGATTGTTGAACGATCATCTGGAAAAGTATTGAGTTATACAGCTGATACACGTTATTTTGATGGTCTAATTAATTTTGTTAAGAACTCTGATATGTTAATATCAGATACGAATTTCTTTGAGGACGTGGATGGTAAGTTGTGGCATATGACCTCTAAACAATCTGGTCACTTAGCTCGATTGTCTGATAGTAAGAACCTGTTAATAAGTCATCTCCCTCAAAGTGGTAGTCACGTAAAATTGTTACAGCAAGCACAAAAAGCCGCTGGCAAAAAGGTTAATGTTGAATTGCCTAGAATAAGAAAGGCAATTAGGATTTAGGAGGCGATTCATTTTATGAAATTCCATCGTGTTAACAAAGATACAATCCGTGTACTGATTAACAAGGAAGACTTAAAAAAACATGGAATTGGAATGCTTGATCTTTTAGGAAATCGAGAAAAATGTGAACAATTTTTCTATAGCATTCTTGATGAAGCTGACGTTGAAAAAGACTTTACGGATACAGATACGGTTTTGTTTCAAATTCTTCCTAGCCAAGATGGATTAGAGTTATTTATTAGTAAAGATAAGAATATTTCGAATCAAATTGGCGATAATGGTGGGATGTTACCTCCATTAAATGAAAAAGGAAAACAAAGAACCAGCAAAAACGTTAATGAAATTCGCAAGATGTATGATATCTTTGATAAAAAGACTGGTAAACGACTAATTCCAATCAAATTCAATTCATTTGATGATTTAATTGGTCTTGCCAATAAATGGAAGGAAGTTACTCCCCGCCATTCAGTAGAATTAAAAACTGATTTGTATCAATATCAAAATTCGTATATTATTATGTTTAGATACTATTTGAATGGTCAATACGATAGTGAGGGTAATTCTAATCTTGATGACCTTAATCATATGATTAATGATGAAATGGGAATTGTTTATGAGTATGGGAAAATTGCGCCGCTGACTGAAGACAAATTAAAGAAGTATGGTAAGCAAATTACGGTTGGTGATGCACTTGAAACAATTGCATATTATTTTAAGTAAAAAGATTCGCATTTAGCGAATCTTTTTTCGTATATTGCGAAGGGTCTTTTTTATGTTAATGGCTTTAGAAAATGGAAAGCTTGTTATGGCACGAGATGCCAAAAAGAATCATAAATATTATTGCTGTGATTGTGGTGAATTGGTAGTTTTGAGAAAGGGTATTAATAAAATTCCACATTTTGCTCATCAAGCAAATTCGAAGTGTAAAACGGGAGCCGGTGAATCTTATGCGCATACACTTGGCAAAGACATCATATTAAACTCGTTACCATGTGATGCTGATGTAGAGGTATATTTACCAGCTTTAAAGCAACGAGCAGATATTCTTTTGAGTAATATGGCAATTGAGTATCAATGCAGTCCTATTAGCTTTCAACAGTTGAGTAAGCGGGTAGCTGGTTACCATTCAATTGGTCTGGAATCTTCTTGGATCTTGGGAATGAAATATTATAAAAAGAAGGTTTCGAGTCCTTCGGTACTTCAATTCATTAGATATCATAAAAACACGGGGTACTATCTTGTTTATATGAATTCTTTTAGATCACGATATTTTATCCGCTACCAAATTCATCAAGTTGATGGGGTCTATCGTTACCGAGAGAAGTCATTTAAACGCTGGTATTCAATGTTTGAATTTTTTAACAAAAAGCAATCTGATAAATTAAAGCAGCCTAATTTAATCAAAGTATGTAAACAAATTGAGAAGAAAGTTCGCTATCGTGATCAGGGGATGATGGCTTTACAGGAATACTGTTACCTAAATGGAAAAACGGTGACTGGATGTCCACTTATTTGTCATCATTATCGGATGTTGCCTCCAATTTTCGGTCACCAGTGGTTGACTTGGGAAATAATTTTCATCTGTGAACTAAAAAAGTGGGTTGGTAAAAGTATTTTTCAATTTATGGATAAAGTATATCAAGAAAGCCATTTTGCTGATCCAAATGATCAATTTGTTTTTCTAACCAATGTTGAAAATGTAAGGAAGGCTTATATTCAAAGGTTTGTGGCTTGTTTGATTCATAATAAGCTGTTGGTGATTGATGATGGAAAGATTGAACGAGTTGAAGAATTTACGTGGTATAGAGATGTTTATGCTAAGATAAGCATGATTAAGAAACGTTCATGAAATGGAGATTGTAAAATGTCAAAGATAAATGATTTGCCAAATCGAAACGAGGTTCCAAAAGAATTAACTTGGGATTTGACTACTGTGTATAAGGATCATGCGGAGTTCGAACGAGCATATAGTGAAGCTAATGATTTAGTTGGAAAGGTTAGTCAATTAAAGGGGCAACTTGGCTTAAATAGTGAGTCGCTTTTAAATGTAATTAGGCAAGTATTGGACTTGAATCGAAAATATGAAAAATTATATGTTTATGCTCAGTCAGCTAGTGATGTTGATACTACTAATAATGAATTACAGAGTGACATGGATCGGGTTGAAAAACTAGGAAGTAAGGTGGGACAATCACAGTCTTGGTTAGAGCCCGAAATCATTTCCTTAGGGTCTGAAAGCATCGAACAGTTTATTAAGGAAAATCCAAAGTTAAAAGAATATCGAAGACTTTTTGATAAGATTTTAGTTAATCAGGATCATGTCTTACCTGAGGACCAAGAAAAGTTGATGGCTAGGGCTTCAACAATTTTTGAGGCACCCGAAAAGACATTTGGAATCTTAGATAGTTCTGACCTTAAATTTCCTCAGGTGGATGATGGGTCAGGTAAAAACGTACGACTTTCTAACGGTATTTATAGTTTACTCTTGGAGTCGCAAGATCGAAAAGTGAGAAAGAATGCTTTCAAATCCTTTTACTCAACCTTTGATCAATTTCAAAACACACTTGCTTCAACTTTGTCAGCCGAAGTGTCTGTTCATAACTTTGAAGCACAGACGAGAAAATATGATTCAGCAAGACAAATGGCAATGAATGAAAATGAGATTCCTGAAACTGTCTATACAACCTTAGTAAAAAGTGTTCATGAACACTTACCGTTATTTCATCGGTACGTTGCGCTTAGAAAAAAAGCTTTAAATGTTTCTGAATTACACATGTATGATATGTACGTGCCATTAAGTGGAAAACCAAGTCTTAAGTATTCCTTTGGTCAAGCCAAGGATGAAGCTTTAAAAGCACTAAGTGTTTACGGTCCGGACTACGTTAAACATGTTAAAGAAGAATTTAATAATCGCTGGATTGATGTAGTTGAAAATAAAGGAAAACGCACGGGAGCATACTCATCTGGGATGTATGATACGAATCCATTTGTTTTGCTTAATTGGCAAGATAATCTTGATAATTTATACACTTTGGTGCACGAGACAGGACATAGTATGCATAGTTACTATACTTCTCATAACCAACCATACCAGTACGGCGATTATTCAATCTTCGTAGCTGAAATTGCGTCAACAACTAATGAAAACATCCTGACGGATTATTTACTTAAGAATAATTCAGATCCAGAGGTTCGCAAATACATCCTTAATTCCTATTTAGATGGAGTAAAGGGAACAATTTTTCGGCAAACCCAGTTTGCTGAATTTGAAGAGTTTATCCATCAATCAGAACAAGAAGGAAAGTCGTTAACTGCGGACTTTATGAACAAATATTACTTTAATTTGAACCAAGAATATTATGGAAAAGACGTTGTTTCTGATCCTGAGATTCGACTTGAATGGTCCAGAATTCCTCATTTTTACTATGATTTCTACGTTTATCAATACGCAACTGGTTTTGCGGCTGCTTCCGCATTAGCGGATCGAGTTATGAGTGGAGATCCTAAAAAGATTGATTCGTATCTGAACTATTTAAAATCAGGAAGTAGTAAGAATCCTATTACTATTATGAAAGCAGCTGGAGTTGATATGACTAAACCGGATTATTTAAATCAAGCCTTTGATAAGTTTGAAAAACGCTTAGATGAACTGGAAAAAATGCTTTAGATTTACTATAAGCACAATGTTTGAAATATTATGTGAGAGGAATATGCTGTACTTGTAATTAATTGAGGAGGGGTGTTTGCATGACAGCTAGAGATGAAACATTTACATTAAACAATGGGATTAAGATTCCCAAGATTTTTTTTGGAACCTATGAAATTCCAGCTAGAGAGACGGAAAAGAGTGTCGATCAAGCATTAAAAGATGGTTATCCTGGGATCGATACTGCACGTGATTATGGAAATGAACGTGAAGTTGGAAATGCAATCAAGAACAGTGATGTTAACCGTGATGATATTTTTCTGACCACTAAGATTGAAAGCCCAGAATCTTATGATGAAGCAACTAAAATGATTGATGAAGCATTGGAAAAATTACAAACTGACTATATTGATTTAATGTTGTATCATTGGCCTGCAGGTGATTTAACGGAAACTTACAGAGCAATGGAAGATGCCGTTAAGGCTGGTAAACTAAAGAGCATCGGTTTGTCCAACTTTTATGGTGATGATCTCAGTACCATTTTGAAGAGTGCAACCATTAAACCAGTTGTCGATCAAGTTGAGACTAACGTATTTCGGCAACAAAGGGACTTTTTGCCGGTTGCTAAAAAAGATGATTTACGACTGGAAGCTTGGTCACCATTTGCACGAGGTCGTAACGGCTTCTTTACCAATGAAACGTTGGGAAAGATTGCTCAAGCTCACGATAAGACCATTGGTCAGGTGGGCCTTCGCTTCTTAATTCAAAATGGAATTATTGTTTTACCACGATCCACTAAACCAGATCGGATTAAGAGTAATTTGGATATTTTCAATTTTGAGTTAACACCCGATGAAATGAAAGAAATTAATAAGCTAGATACTGAAAAGAGCCAGTTTGGTTGGCTTTAGTAATAAAAAAGTGGTCTCGCACTATTAGGTGCGAAACCACTTTTTTTTATTCTAGAGAACCCTTAGATTATTTGTTTGTTTAATTTTACCATCAAGTTCTCGTGATTCCTTTTGAATTATGTGATTACAAATATCAAATAACTCTTGGTAGTCAACTTTATCAATTAGTAAACCGTTGTCTGAAGAATCACAGTCGAATATTACTAGATTACCATGATTTGAGATATTCATTTCTGAAATCATTTGTTGATCAGATTGAAAGGTGCTCTCAGTTAATTTTGAACGACGGTCTTCTTTAAACATTTCCAAGTCTAGATTAGCTTTTTGGGCAATGTCGTAAACTAAGCTATCACAGTAAGTCATGTTTCTTTTTAGAATGTCGTGCTGTAGTGCAAATAAAAATGTTCGACCTTTTTTTGCTCCTTGAAATAGGGCTGCTTTATAATCAAGGATTAGTTTATATGGAAGAAGTTGTGAGTGAGCTTCCTTATTACCAGATATAACGCTAAGGTTCATGATCGGAATGATTCGAAATGATGTCTTACAGGGTAATTGCTTTGATAAACGATCAATAGTTCGTTCAGACTCAGCACAATCACTGCAAGTTGGGTCTACAAATAAATATAGTTCAATCATAACTTTTTCCTTTCCTAGTTTGTTATCTTTCTCTTCTATAACGACGCACTTACTAGATTATCATTTTTTTATAAAAATTCAATAAATTTGTTTTAGTACTCTTATTATACTGGGATGATAATTAAGTGTGGTATTATGTTTCTGGAACAATATGACAGACTGGAGATTGTTGTTTTATGGTAAAGAATTGGGATGACTTTTTATTTCCATATCAAGAAGCTTCAAAGGAATTAAAATTAAAATTACGTGGGATTCGCTCAGAGTACTTAGAACGCGGCGAACGCTCACCAATTGAGTTTGTTACTAGTAGAATTAAACCAATTGATAGTATCAAAGAAAAAATGCAGCGACGTCACATTGAGGAAGCGCGCTTGTCTGAAGACATGGAAGATATTTGTGGATTGCGCATTATGTGTGAATTTCTTGATGATATTTACACAGTAGTAGACATTCTTAGAAAACGAAATGACATTAATATTTTAGAAGAACGGGATTACGTTAATAATGAGAAAGCCAGTGGCTACCGTTCATACCACATTGTATTTAGTTATCCCTTGCAGTTAGTCGATGGGCAAAGGGATATTCTGGCTGAAATTCAAATTAGAACTTTAGCAATGAACTTTTGGGCTACCATTGAACATTCTTTAAATTATAAGCATCCTGATGTTTTTCCTCCTGAAGTTCATAAGAGGTTACAGGGGGCATCGGAAACCGCTTATAAGTTGGATGAAGAAATGTTAGAGATTAAACAAGAGTTAGATCGAGATCTTAAGGCTCAAAACGATAAACACGATAAACACGAATCGAGGGACCAAAAATGAAAATTGCAATTTATAGTAACGATGGTGAGACCTCGAGTCGAATTGCATCGGAATTATCAAAAGAGATTGAAAATGCAAAAGATTTAGAAATTGATGAACTTAATCCTGAAATTGTAATTTCCGTTGGTGGAGATGGTACGTTACTTTCTGCTTTTCATCATTACGATGATTTGACTGACAAGATTAGGTTCGTTGGAATTCACACGGGTCATTTGGGATTTTATACTGACTGGCGTGATACTGAAGTGACCCAGTTGGTTGAAAGTTTGAAGCATGATAATGGTCAAAGTGTTAGCTATCCCTTATTAGATATCGAAGTAGATTATGCTGATGGTGGCCAACCAGATTATATGATTGCGCTAAATGAAGCGACGTTTAAAAAATTATTTGGAACGATGGTGGCCAAAGTCTTCATCAAAGGAGAACTTTTTGAAAACTTTCGTGGCGATGGATTATGTATTTCAACTCCCACTGGATCAACCGCATACAATAAATCAGTAGGGGGAGCAATTATTTCGCCTAAGTTCAATTCAATTCAAGTGGCTGAGATGGCTTCAATTAATAACCGGGTTTTTCGAACGATTGGTTCACCGATCATTATTCCACCAACTGAATCTATTACGATTGTGCCAGAGGTATCACTCCATAACGTTCTAACATACGACCAGTTATTAATTAAAGATCGTCCAATTAAGTCCATTAAATTCAAAATTTCCAAACGAAGAATTTATTTTGCCAAATATCGTCACACTCATTTTTGGCAGCGGGTAAGTAATTCATTCATTGGGGAAACCCTTGACGATGATTAGTTTTGATTGGATTTATGATGAATATAAACCCATGAAAGTCAGAACGTTTGTGATGAAAAATGGGGTTACCAGATCGCTACTTAAAAGTATTCGTTATCATGGTGGTCACTTGATGGTGAATAGCAGGGATGTCTATACTAGTTTTGAATTATCACGTGGTGATCGAGTTAAGGTTATTTTGCCACCTGAAGAACAAAATGATTTTTTGCAGGTTTCAAATTCACCGATTAAGATTTTATTTGAAAATGATAATTTTTTGGTAATTGATAAGCCGGTCGGAGTTGCTTCAGTTCCTTCACATATTTATCCTAATGACACAATTTTAAATCGTGTTTTAGGTTATTATGTTCGTAATGATTATCCAAGTAAGAAGGTTCACATCGTTAATCGGCTTGATCGTGATACGAGTGGTCCGGTTATTTTTGCTAAGAATCATTTAGCTCATTCGGTACTTGATAAGCAACTGAAAGACCGACAGGTAAAAAAATATTATGTTGCCGTTGTGTTAGGTGAACTTAACATCAAGCACGGGCAGATTGTGCTCCCAATTGGTAGAAAACCAGGATCGTTTATCGAACGAGAAGTCAGAAATGACGGCAAATATTGTCGAACTGAATTTTGGACATTGAAGATTAATAATGGAATGTCATTGGTCAAAATTAGGTTGCATACGGGGCGAACACATCAAATTCGGGTTCATTTTGCAAGAATTGGATATCCGCTTGTGGGAGACTGGCTATACAATCCTTACGAACACAGCAATAAACGGCAAAAATTACATTGTTATCAGACAATTTTTTTTGATCCGTTTGAAAAAAAAGACGTCAAAGTCGAATCCCAAATTCCTAGTGATTTTAAAGAGTTGTTGAATTAAGATTTATTGATTTTTATAATATTTGGTTAGCTAAAACGTATAATTCTAGGACACCAGTGTCCTAGAATTTTATTTTTTCATGAGTTAAAGATGAGCCAAAATAAATAATTAAGTAAATTGGGGTAGACATTTTTAAGATTTCACTTTAGAATAATTACTATTAATATTGTTTATATTTTTATTAATTTTTGATCGTTAGATGTTATACTTAATTATGATGTTACAGTTTTGAAAAGGAGAGATAATTGATGAAGAAGCTCATTAAGAAGCACAACCAAATGGCTCTTAGTACTGGAGAGACTAAACGCCGTAACAAATTGGTGAAAACCAAAAAGGGCTGGATGAAAGTAGCTATGGGTACGGTCTTTGCCAGTGCGGCATTGTTCACGTTTAACTTAAATAGTTCAGTAAATGCTGATAAGGTAAGTACTGTCCCAGTTTCTGAAAGTGAACCGGCTTCAAATGTTCAACCAAAGAAGGAAATTGTTCAAGAACAACCAACAGTTGCAAACACTAATCAAACCCAAAACGATAGTGGTTCAACCCAAGTGGAAAACACTAATAAGACTGCCACACAGTTACAACAAGCAGGATCAGTAAATGGTGAGACAAATACAGAAGTTAAGAATTCTTCTGAAACAAATGTACATACACCAACATTACAATCAAGTGATTCTAAACAATCTCAGAACGAAAATGAAGTTACTACTGATAATCAACAACCAACTAAGACTGATCAATCAGTTCAAACTAACTCATTAAATGATAGTAATGCTGTTTCAAAATCGACCGAGACTAATAATGTCAAAGATCAGAATAATTCTAATGAACGGCAACAATCACCAAAAGTTTCAGAGACTAGTGATCAAAAGCAAGTAACTAAAACTCCTAAGGCTGATGATAGTCAACAATCAGTACAGAATTCTGAAGTTGCTCTCAAGGCAGCTGATAATGCTGAAAACGAGAACAAAGTTTCTGAAAATAATAATGAGCATCAACAGAATGCAGATCAAAATCAAAACGTTAACTTAAAGGCTGACGTTGCCACTCCAGATAAGCAGATTGGTCCTGGTTATTATGATTCAAGCGTTGAAAACAACGTAAATCAAAACGTGCAACGCCCATCACAATATACTAATTTTAATGTTTCAAATAACACTAATTTTGCCAGTTATACTCAGGACTTTATTAATAAGGTGACTCCTGGTGCAATTGCTGGATGGAAGAAATATGGTGTTTTACCATCAATTTCAATCGCTCAGGCCATCATTGAAAGTGGTTGGGGGAGATCTGGATTAGCCGTTAAGGGTAACAATTTATTTGGAATCAAAGGTTCTTATAACGGTCAATCAATTTACTTTCCAACTCAAGAATACATCAATGGACACTGGGTTACTGTTCAAGCAGCCTTTAGATTATACCCAAGCTGGGCTGCAAGCATTGAAGACCATGGTGCTTTCTTAAGAGACAACCCACGTTACAGCAACTTACTTGGCGTACGAGATTACGTGAGTGTAGCCTATGCTTTACAAAATGATGGATATGCGACTGATCCTAGTTATGCTCAGACACTTATTAACTGTGTCCGTAACTATAATTTAACTAGCATCGATCAAATCGCCTTTCAAGATGAAGGTAATCCACTACCAGCTCCTGATGTTAAGCCAGCTTCTGGTACTTATACCTTCAGTCAAACCACCAATATTAGAACTTCACCAAGCCTAAGTGCTCCAGTTGTAGGACAATATAAGGCTGGAGAAAGTGTCATTTACAATGGGACTGTTGATGCTGATGGATATACATGGTTAAGATACAAATCATATTCTGGTGATGATTTGTATGTTGCTAAGGTAAGCGACGTACCAGCCTCAAATCCAGAGTCAAATGTCACACCAGCTTCTGGAACCTATACATTCGGTCAAACTACTAACATTAGAACTGCTCCAAGTACTAGTTCTCAGATTGTAGGTCAATACGATGCCGGTGAACGAGTTGTTTATGATGGTACTATCCAAGCCGATGGATACACATGGCTAAGATATCGTGGTGGATCAGGTGCCTATCGTTATGTTGTTAAATTAAGCAATACTTCCACTCCCGCACCTAATCCAGATGCAAACGTTAAGCAAGAATCAGGGATGTATACCTTTAATCAAACTACCAACATTAGAACTGCTCCAAGTACTAGTGCACAAATTGTGGGACAGTACGATGCCGGTGAGCGAGTTGTTTATGATGGTACTGTTAATGCCGATGGATACACATGGTTAAGATATAAGGCAGCTTCAGGTGCCTACCGTTACGTTGCTAAACTAGATAACAATACTTCAACTCCAAATAACCAACCAAATGTCACTGAAACTTCAGGTACTTATACATTTGGTCAAACTACAAACGTCAGAACTGCTCCAAATACTAATTCACAGGTCGTAGGCCAATATAATGCTGGTGAACGAGTAGTGTACGATGGCAAAGTAATTGCTAATGGATACACATGGTTAAGATATCGTGGTGGATCAGGTGCCTACCGTTATGTTGCTGAATTAGGAAATGGTTCTGTTTCTGGTAACAACCAATCAGACGTTACTCCCACTTCTGGCCGATTTACTTTCAGACACGCTACTAACATTAGAACTTCACCAAGTACTAGTTCACAAGTTGTGGGACAATATGATGCTGGAGAAAGCGTTGTTTATGATGGCAAAGTAATTGCTAATGGATACACATGGTTAAGATACCGAGCAGCTTCAGGTGCATATCGTTACGTTGCCGACTTGAACTAAAATTAATTAGGTGAAAATAATTTTTAGAAACACCCTTAAACATTTTCAAATAAATGAAATGGAGTATGGATTATGAACTTAAAGAAAGTAACCTCACTAATTTTAATTAGTTTTGCAGTGGTCACCATTGGAGTGTTTGTGCCTAATGTGGGACATGTTAATGCGCAAACTACTCAATTTGCGCAGGGTAATAGTGGTCAAGGGGAGATTGTAGTTCACTACGTTGATCAAAATGGTCACGTAATTCGTCCTGCAACCACCGCCATGGGAGCAACTGGTAGTACCTATATTGCGTCGATTCCTAACATTCCTGGATACAAGTATTCTAGTATTCAAAATGGACAAAATAATAGTAATGGTCCCCAAATGACATTTGGTGGTAGTGATAGTTCGACAGATATTATGGAAATGACGATTATTTATTCATCAACTGGTAACAGTACGGCAAATAATAAACAACCTAACCGTGCTAATGCTGGTGTGAGTTCCAATGGTAGTCAGACTAATGGTAAAAATAATAACGGGACTAGTGATAGTTCAGCTACTGGCACCCAGAAAAATGCTACTAGTAATAATCAGACGAATGAAAAAAAGCAAAATGAAAAAGCCAAGGATCAATCAAAGGCCAAAGGTAATTCCCAAAAACCCAATGCTGATAAGAATGCCAAGGATAAAAAGAATCAATCTGATAAGAAGAATCAGAAAAACAAAAAGGCAAAAAAAGATCATGACAAAAATGATGCTAAGCACGAGAAAAAAGATGGGAGCATTACTCCCTGGGTAGTTGGAGGAATTATTGTGGTGGTAGTTGCTGGAGTTGGTGCTTTTCTATGGCACAAGTTCAGAGGACCACGTCATTTTGAACATTAAGAAAGTTCATTGATTGGAGAAAAACAAATAATCCCGTAACGCTAGTTTTTAGCGTTACGGGATTATTTTTATAGCTGAAGCTATTTTTTGTTAATTATAATATTGGGATCAGCAATCTTTTGGACCTTATCCAATTCATCTTTGGACTCTACGAGTGGAATTAACTGAAGATTCTGATAATTTTTTATTTTTGCAGATAAACTTTCTATTCTGGTTGATGCAACTACTCCAGCAAAGTTATTGTTATCAATCCAGTTCAGAGTATCAGTCCAATTTTTTTCAATTATTTGATCAAATACAGGTGAAAAATACAGTTGCATGCCGCCTGCGGCCGCCATCAAAATTTCCATGGCCTCTAAGTCGACTTTATTTTGGTCATTTAAAGCACCAATAATGACACCATCAACACCTAACTCTTGGCATTGAAAAAGATCATCTTCCATGATTTTTATCTCAGAATCATTAAAGGTACTAGTATTATTATTTGATGAAATTAAGACGTCGATGCTTCGCTTTTTTTCGTGAGCATATTTACATGTTTCTGCGATAAATCCACGACTGGGGGTCATCATTTCCTGATTAATTGCAATTTTTAATTGAGAACTTTCAAGTTCAGCAGATACCTCTCTAAATTTTGATACAAGTGGTTCAACGATTGTCATATAAACTACCTCCTGCAACAATTATAACTATTATGGATCTGAATTGACATCGATTTTGCGCTTAAATGGAATTAGACGCGTGATATAATTGAAAAAGAAAGTTATTGAACGAATTATTGGAGGATGTAAATGACTAATCATATTGCATTATTTGAACCATTAATGCCAGCTAATACTGGCAATATTGCAAGAACATGTGCGGGAACTGATACCGTTCTTGATTTAATTAAACCGTTGGGTTTTTCGGTTGATGATAAACACTTAAAGAGAGCTGGATTAGATTACTGGGATAAGGTTAAGATCAATTATCACGAAAATCTTCCTGAATTTTTAAAAACCATTCCAGACAAGCAAAGGTTGTTTTTGGTTTCAAAGTTTGGGAAAAAGGTGTATACAGATCCTAATTATAGTGATGATAACGTGGATTATTATTTTTTGTTTGGAAAAGAAACGACGGGATTGCCCGAAAACTTTGAACGTCAGTATTCCAAACAAGCTATTAGAATTCCTCAAGATGATTCTCATATTCGAGCATTGAATTTATCGAACACTTGTGCGATTGTAATATATGAGGCTTTAAGGCAACAGAAATTTGCTGGACTTGAAGTGACTCATACTTATGAGCACGATAAATTAAAATAATGCGAAGGGGTGCCTTAGTTGGCTCAACGAAAAACAAAACGTAAAACTACAAAGCGTAAAATAACGAGAAAACGTCGTCCAAGGAAAAAAAGAAATTCTGTGTGGACCAAATTAAAAAACTTTTGCGGTGAAAAGAAATTAAATATTATTGGTTTGATTTTTCTATTGATAGCCGTTTTAGGATTTTTCAGCTTAGGAATGGCGGGGACCCTGTTTGCTAATGTATTTCGGTTAGTGGTTGGGAACGCCTACCAGGTTTTGACAATTTTTCTAGGTGTTTTTGGCATCTTATTGCTTCTGGGAATTAAGATTCCTCGAATCGATTACCATTATATTTTGGGTTTTTTGATAGCATTTATTGGTTGGATTTTAAACTTATCCATTACCTTTTCGAATTCTTTAAATTCCCATGTTAACTTTGTGTCCACCACCTTCAATGCGTTACTTTCTGATATTACTAACGGTGTCTCTACTAGTAACGTTGGGGGTGGGATGATTGGCGCTACGTTATTATCTTTTTTCGATACCCTTATCTCGTTAGTTGGGACTTTGATCCTTGCTTACAGTTTAATGGTCGTTGGAGCGATCATCTTCTTTAAACTACCAGTTATTAAGTGGCTCAAAGGCTTTTTGACTTGGTCAGCTAAGTGGTTTACTGCGATTATTGCGTCATTTAATCGGGCGCACCTGAATAATCAAGAGCGACGAAATAATCGAAAATTACAAAAGCAGCAATCAGCAAAGACAAATCAGTTTCAAGATTATCTAGGACATCAAAAAGAAAATGAGAAGAACAGTTCGAAGTCTCAAGCATCCGTTAATTCACCAACTGTTCTAGTCAATAAGCCAACGGAACATGTTGGTGTTAAACAAGATGAGAATACTCCTCACATAACGGTTGCAAGTAAGAAGCCTAAACGGAATCATTTTGATAATGAAACCAAAACGAGTTTACCAACTTTTGAAAATAATTCTTCTGGTAACCACTATCAACTTCCTTCAACTAATCTCCTTACTAAAGTGCCAGAGCAAGATCAGACTGCAGAATATAATGCGATCGATAAAAATACGAAAATTCTACAAAAGACTTTAAAGAGTTTCGGGGTTGATGCTGAGGTAAAAAATGTAAGCTTAGGACCATCGGTTACCGAATATGAGTTGCATCCAGCAATTGGTGTAAAAGTTTCTAAAATTGTCAATTTGAGTGATGATATTGCACTTGCATTAGCAGCAAAAGACATCAGGATTGAAGCACCAATTCCAGGCAAATCTTTAATTGGGATCGAAGTTCCTAATAAAGCAATTTCGACCGTTTCGTTTCGGGATGTATTTGAAAATCAGACTGGTAACAACCATGGTATTCTAAATGTTCCTTTGGGTAAAAACGTTAACGGTGACGTTGTTTCTTGCGATATTACCAAGATGCCTCATTTGTTAATTGCGGGATCAACTGGAAGTGGTAAGTCGGTTGCAATTAATTCAATTCTCACTAGTATTCTTTTAAAAGCTACTCCCGACCAGGTTAAATTTATGTTAATTGACCCTAAGAAAGTTGAGTTGGGTGTTTATAATGGGATTCCTCATCTTTTAAGCCCAGTGGTTTCAGATCCTAAGAAAGCCGCTCGCGCTCTTCATAAAGTGGTTGATGAAATGGAACATCGTTATGAGATGTTTGCCCAGACAGGTCAACGTAAAATTAGTGGATATAATAAGTATATTCAAGAAAAGAATCGGACTGAAGGTACGGCTCTTCCAACTCTCCCATACATTGTAGTGGTTGTTGATGAACTAGCTGATTTAATGATGACGGTCTCAAATGAAGTGGAGAGTGCCATCATTAGACTAGCTCAGATGGGAAGAGCAGCTGGGGTTCATATGATTTTGGCAACTCAACGTCCGTCAGTTGATGTTATTACCGGATTGATTAAAGCTAATGTCCCATCAAGAATCGCTTTTGCGGTATCAAGTGGAGTTGATTCAAGAACAATTTTAGATACGAATGGAGCTGAAAAATTACTTGGGAGGGGTGATATGCTGTATCTCCCGATCGATCAAAACATTCCAGCGCGTGTCCAAGGTTCCTTTATTTCTGATAGTGATGTTGAAAACGTGATTGATTTTGTCAAGAAACAAGCTGAGCCAGAATATGATGACTCAATGATGGTTACTGATGCTGAAATTAAAGAAGAAGAAAAAGACGATGATGAGGATGATCTATTTGATGATGCTCTGAAATTTGTTGTAAAAGAACAAAAAGCCAGTACGTCGATGATTCAACGTCAGTTTCGAATTGGTTATAATCGGGCGGCTCGGATTGTTGATGATATGGAACAACGTGGGTATATTGGACCACAGCATGGAAGTAAACCTAGAGACGTCTATAAGAAGCCTTCTTCTGATGATGAAAAATAAAAAGACACTCTGAATTTGCTTCAGAATGCCCTAAAACGATATTATTAATTTACATGCCACCAAAGAAAGCAGCTGCTGATCCAGCAACCACTGATAAAATGGTTGCAATAATCATTAACCAAACAAAGATCATTAAGATCTTTTGAAACGTTGTTTTATCTTTCCATTTATTCAAAGTATCCACCACTTTCAGTATTCATACTGTCACAATTTTAACTTTGAACTAAAAATATTGCAAATCACTTATTATACCTAATTTACGAGGTTAAAAATGGTCAATTATATATCTAATCTACATTTATTAGTGGAGTCATTAATTAAGCCTTTATTACTTTTCATTATTATTGGTTTTATTATTATTTTTTTTAAGCGCATTACTAAAAATCGGATGTTTCAACGGCTGAGTGTTCTTGATTCATTTCCAATCATTGGAATTTGGTTAGTTCATGTCATTACTATGACGAGTCATGGATTTTCGTTTTTGCCATTATTCATTTTGGCTTGGATGATAATTGGGATTATCTTTTTGTTTTACCGAGTGATCGATGAAGGACAGTTGTTGCCAAAACAATTTTTAGTTAATTTTTGGCGAATAAGTGACATTTATTGGATAATTATTTTTATATTTTCTTTGATTGTAAAAATTATTATAATACACTGATATAAAAGCATTCCTGGGATTTGTTTTCCGGAGTGCTTTTATTTTTTGTGGATTTTTATGGAGGCAAAGTGGTAGGAAGTGGTTTATTGTGGTAAACTAAATTTATATTTAGGGGAGAAGGGAATGATGAATTATGTTCATGGGCGAATATCGACATAACATCGATGCCAAGGGACGTCTCATCATTCCCGCTAAATTTAGAGATTTATTAGGAGATAAATTTGTCATTACTCGTGGTTTAGATGGCTGTCTTTTTGGGTATACCGAGAATGAATGGCAAAAAGTTCAGGATAAGATTAATGAACTGCCCTTTAACAAAAAAGATGCGCGAATGTTTGCACGTTTTTTCTTTTCTGCGGCCACTGAATGTGATATTGATAAACAAGGCCGAGTCAATATCCCGACCGCTCTTTGTAAGTATGCCGACCTGACCAAAAGCTGTGTTTTGGCTGGAGTATCGACTAGGTTTGAAATTTGGGATGCTTCTAAGTGGGATAGTTATACGGATGAGGCTGCGAGTGAGTTCAGCGATATTGCTGAAAATTTACTTGATGTCTAACTTGAGGTGAATTTTAATGTCTACGTTTAAACATCAAACGGTTTTATTAAATGAGGCTATTCGTGGTCTGAATGTTAAGCCCAATGGAATCTATGTTGATTGTACTCTTGGAGGCGGAGGCCATAGTTCTAAGATATTGTCGGAACTAAAAAAGGGTCATTTATACGCTTTTGATCAAGATCAAGTTGCCATTGATTATAATCAGTCACATTTAGAAAAGTTCTTAAAAGATAATGAAATTACTTTTATTCATGATAATTTTAGAAATTTTAAACGTGATTTGAAGCGTTATGATGTCGTTGGAATTGATGGGGTTGTTTATGATTTAGGAGTTTCTTCACCTCAACTTGATGATGCCGAGCGAGGCTTTAGTTATCAAAAGGATGCTCGTCTTGATATGCGGATGGATCAAAGAAATGATCTAGATGCTTGGGAAGTTATTAATCACTGGTCGTATGAAAAGTTAGTAAAAATTTTTTATCGGTATGGTGAGGAAAAGTTTTCTAAACAAATTGCTCGTAGTATTGAAAAAATTAGAGCTGATCATCCAATTGATACTACAAGTCAGTTAGCTGAAATCATTAAGGATGCCATTCCAGCTCCAGCACGAAGACATGGTGGTAACCCAGCTAAGCGCGTTTTTCAAGCCGTACGAATTGCCGTTAATGATGAGCTAGGCGCTTTAGAAGATTCACTTGAGCAGGCGTTAGATATGTTAAATGTTCATGGTCGGATTAGTGTAATCACGTTTCAATCGCTTGAAGATCGTTTGGTAAAGGGGATTTTTAAAGAAAAAACCACCATTCAAGATTTACCTCATGATTTACCAGTCATACCGGATTCAATGCAACCAAAGTTTAAAATGGTCCAAAGAAAACCAATTTTACCCAGTGCTGATGAACTTAGTCAAAATCATCGATCGCACAGTGCCAAACTCAGAATCATTGAGAAAATTAAATAGGAGGTGGGAACTTTGGCACAAAATGGTCTAGCAAAAAAAGAATATTCAAATGGAAACGCGTATGAAACATATCGAAGAAATCAGATCAATTCAAAGCGAGTTACTACTCCCCAAAGAGAACATAAGTTCAGTCCTAAGCTGGAAATTACAATTTTAGTAGTTGGATGTGCGATGATATTCTTAATGTCGGTCGCATTGGTTTGGACAAGAATTTCACTTTCAGGTGCCGAGCAAACGTTGCAAGATACTGAGAGCCGATCAACAAGAATACATAATACCAATACCGGACTTAAGCAACAGATTGATGAACTTCAAAGTAGTTCACGTTTAGATAAGGTTGCTAAGGGATCGGGATTAAAACTTTCAAATGATCAAATAAGGAACGTCACAAAATGAATAAAAAACAAGAGCAGATAAAAAATCGGAAAAATGCGATTGCTAATCGAAAAAAATTTGGGATGTATTTTCGGATTTTAGTAATTGTAGTTTTCCTGTTGATTTTCGGCTTTTTTTTTAAAAAAGCAATTTTCAAAAGTGCGAATCACGTTAATTTGGCACAGCAAACAAAGAGTTTGTATGCCCAAACTAACGTGATTAAGTCTAAACGTGGAACCATCTATGATAACAATAATCAAGCGTTGGCTGAGGATACTAGTACTTACTCGATTTATGCTATTTTAAACAAGTCGCAAAAGACTAGAGATAATAAACCAGATTATGTAACTAATCCTGAAAAAACCGCTAGGGTCCTTTCTGAAAACTTACCGATTAGTTACAAAGATGCCCTTAAGGCCCTTAAACCAAAGAAACAAGCCTTTCAGGTTGAATTTGGAAATCCGGGAAAAAACATTTCTTTAGTTGATAAACAAAAAATTGTTTCTCATCATTTGCCCGGCATCAAATTTGTTCAACAACAGAGTCGATTATATCCAAATGGGGTCTTTGCATCTCACATTGTTGGGTTGGCTTCTCCAGTTACCAATAACAAGACTAAGGAGACAAACTTAGTGGGACAAATGGGCCTTGAAAAGTCATTTAATAAAGTTCTGAGTGGGACAAATGGGTATGAAGAAGTAAGACATGATAATTATGGTTACGAAGTACCTGATGATAATAAAAAGGAACGACCAGTGGTTAACGGGAATAGTGTTCATACCACAATTGATTCTCGATTAGAATTTCTGCTTGAAAACCAGATGAGTGAGGTACAATCACAGGTTCATCCAAAGAGTATGAATGCCATGCTGATTGATGCTAAGACTGGGAAAGTTTTAGCCGCTGCTCAACGACCAACTTTCAATGCTACAACTGGCAAGGGATTAGGTGGAATTTGGCGGAATACATTAACCCAAGATGCTTTTGAGCCAGGTTCAACCATGAAGATTTTTACGCTAGCCGCTTCAATTGATAGTGGTAATTTCCATGGAAATGAGCGTTATTTATCAGGCAAATATGATATTGATGGTAAGATTGTGCCCGATTGGCTACCAACAGGATGGGGAATGATCACTTATAATAAGGGATTTGCCTTGTCTAGTAACGTTGCCATGGCACATTTGGAACAACAGATGGGGCCAAATACTTGGAAAGATTACATTAATCGATTCCAGTTTCTGAAGAATACTAATTCAGTTTTTGGTGATGATGATTCGGGGAATATGCAATTTAAGTTACCAATTGAACAGGCTAATACTGCCTTTGGTCAAGGTATTCAAGTAACTGCCTTGCAGATGGTGCAAGCTATGACTTCAGTTGCTAATAACGGCAAAATGATCAAGCCAAGGTTTGTTGATGATATAACCAATGATCACAATAAGGTGGTTAAGAATTATAAGGAAGAAACGTTGGGACATCCCATTAAACCCTCAACTGCTAAAGCTGTTCGAAAGCATATGGAAGATGTTGTTTATAAGCCATATGGGATCGGTCAAGATTACAAGATTCCTGGATATCGAGTAGCTGCAAAGACTGGTACTGCTCAGGTAAGTAATGGATCTGGCGGTTATGAGAATGGTGACGATAGTTACCTGTATTCGGTTGCTGGAATGGTACCTTCTTCAAACCCAAGATACATTATGTACGTAAGTATGAAACAACCCACTTTAAACGGTGGAAAGACCGCTACCCAATTGATGGCGCAAATCTTCAATCCAGTTATGCAGCGGGCATTAACCCAAAATACAGATGATAATGCGCAAGTTCCAGATGTCGTTAGTCAAAAGACTGATGTGGCTAAAGACCAACTTAGTAAAAGTCATTTGGAGCCAATTGTGATTGGTGATGGTGACACGGTTACTAAGCAAAGTCCAACGGCGATTGGTGCTGGTTCAGGAGATAATCACGTTATTTTGATCACTAGCGGAGTATTAAAGATGCCTAGTCTTAAAGGTTGGAGCGAAAAAGACGTTCAAACGCTTAGTGATCAATTGGGTATCAAATTAAGTACTAGCGGTAAGGGAAAAGTAGAAAGTCAGAGTATCAATGTAGGTCAAAGAATTACCCCCAAAGCTACGTTGACAGTTAAATTAAAATAAATTTTGAGAGGATGAAAAGTGATGGATTGGTTAATTCCACTAATTGGAGGATTTATTATTACACTGGGACTAACGCCAGTATTAATAAGTTATTTTAGATCAAAGCATGAAGGTCAGATGATCAGGGAGGAAGGTCCCAGCTGGCATGAAAGTAAGAGTGGAACACCCACAATGGGAGGATTAGGTTTCATAATTGCAATCGTCATTACGTGCTTGATCTATGGATTAGTAGTTAGCCAATTGAAGTCAACGTTACTCATCCTAATCTTTGTTCTTGTTTTTTATGGACTAATTGGGATGTGGGATGACTCAATTAAACTTTTTAAGCGTCAAAATGAAGGATTCAAAGCTTGGCAAAAGTTCTTGCTTCAAGTCATTGGAGCACTGGTATTTGCTTGGGTTTACTATGCTGATGGATTTCCAATGTCAATTCGCTTTTTTAACCTCGGCGAGATTCCATTAGGGTATTTCTATGTTTTGTTTATCATTTTTTGGCTTGCGGGCTTTTCTAACGCCGTTAACCTCACGGATGGATTGGATGGATTGGTAAGTGGATTATCAATTATAGCTTTTGGAGCTTATGCCGTTGTCGCTCATTTCCAACACCAGTTTGAGGTTGAAATTTTTTGCATGGCAGTTGCAGGTGCGCTTATCGCATTTCTGCTTTTTAATCACAAGCCTGCCAAGATCTTTATGGGTGACATGGGTTCCCTAGCATTGGGTGGTGCTTTAGCTGCCGTTTCAATTTTGCTTCACCATGAACTTTCGTTATTATGGGTTGGATTAGTATTCGTTGTTGAAACTGCCAGTGTCATCTTACAAGTTACATCATTTAAACTAACTGGAAAAAGAATTTTTAAGATGACTCCCATTCATCATACCTTTGAGTTGATGGGCTGGAGTGAATGGAAGATTGATATTGTCTTTTGGCTAGTAGGTTTGTTTACTGCGATCACTGGCGTTATTACAATGATTTAATTTTTAGGGAGCTTAATTTTAATTATGAAAAACGTGGACAATTATAAAGATAAAAATATTTTAGTTTTTGGGGCTGGCATGAGTGGAACCAATGCTGCTAAACTATTGGTTAAGCTGGGAGCAAATGTCACTTTAACTGATGCAAAACCAGCTGATCAAATTAAAGAATATGATGAATTAAAAGCAGATGGTGTAAGAGTAGTAGCAGGTAAATCACCTCTTTCCCTATTAGATGGAATTGATCTAATGGTCAAAAATCCTGGCATTCCATACGATAATGATTTGGTTAAAGCCGCTCAAGATAAAAACATTCCGATCATTGTGGAATTGGAACTTGCAGCAGAAATCTCAGATGCTCCGATTGTTGGGGTCACGGGTAGTAACGGAAAAACCACCACTACCACCATGATTACTAAAATGTTGCAAGCGGGCAAAAGAGATGGAAGGGCCCTAGATGGTGGAAATATTGGAATTCCTGCCACCAAGGTAGCTCAAGAAGTTAATAAGAATGATGTCTTAGTATTAGAAATTTCGAGTTTTATGTTACTGGGGACTCCTAAACTTCATCCGCATATTGCTGTCATTACTAATATTTTTTCCAACCATTTGGATTACCACAAAACACGTGAAAATTACGTAAATGCTAAGATGCAGATTACTAAAAATCAAACCAAAGATGATTTTCTTGTCATGAATTTTGATAGTGCTGAATGGCGAGAATTAAGCAAGCGTAGTAAAGCTCAAATCGTTCCATTTTCACTCACTGATAAGTACAAAAATGGAGCCTACGTTTCTAATGGCGATATTTACTTTAAAGATGAATTTATTATGCACAAAAAAGACATTCGGGTTCCGGGTGAACAAAACGTTCAAAATGCCTTAGCCGCAATTGCGGTAGCTAAACTGTATAAAATCTCTACTGAAGCGATTGTTTCAGTATTAAAGAATTTTGGTGGAGTTAGACATCGTGTTCAATACGTTTTAACTGCTGACGATCGTGAGTTCTATAACGATTCTAAGGCAACCGACATTGAGGCCACCCAAATGGCTCTAAGAGGATTTGATGAACCGATCGTTTTGTTAGCAGGTGGATTAGATCGTGGCTATACTTTTGATAAACTGGTTCCTGATTTTAAATCTAATTTAGCGGGAATTGTTTTATTTGGTGAAACCGCTGACTTGTTAGAAGATGCTGCCAAAAAAGCCGGTGTTCCACAAATTAAAAAAGTTAAAGACCTTGATGAAGCCGTACCAGAGGCGGTTAAGATGAGTAAACCAGGTGATATCATATTGCTGTCACCGGCTAACGCAAGTTGGGATCAATTTGCAACTTATCGTGATCGTGGGAATGAATTCATCAAAGATGTAGAGAAGTTAACTGGTAAAAAGGAGACTAAATAATGAGAATGATTGTATCCGGGGGAGGAACTGGTGGACATATCTATCCAGCACTTGCCCTAATTGACGCGTTAAAAGCTCAAAAGCCTCATTCAGAGGTTTTGTACGTTGGGTCCGATCGCGGATTGGAAGGTAAAATTGTTCCAGAAAAGGGAATAAAATTTGATGCCTTAAAAATTCAAGGATTCAAACGGAAGTTGTTTAGTCTGTATAATTTTAAAACGATTTGGTTGTTTTTAAAAAGCGTCCAAGAATCAAAAAAAATCATTAAAAAGTTTAAACCTGATGTTGTGGTTGGCACCGGTGGGTATGTTTGTGGAGCCGTAGTATATGCTGCAGCTAAGTTAGGAATTCCAACCGTTATTCATGAGCAAAATAGTGTTGTTGGTCTCACTAATCGCTTTTTGAGTCGTTATGTAGATGAAATTGCCATTGCTTTTGACGATGCTCGAAAACAGTTTCCCGAAAATAAAGTTATTTTCACTGGCAATCCACGGGCGCAGCAGGTGGCTAATATGAAAAGCGATTTTAAGTGGAGTGAGTTTGGTTTAAAAGATGATGTTCCAACGGTGTTGATATTTGGTGGAAGCCAGGGAGCACTAAAAATTAATTCATCAACGGTAGAAGCGATCCCTGAATTTGACCGACGAAAATACCAAGTTGTTTTTGTTACCGGCCAGAAGCGATATCAAGGTGTTAAAAATGATTTAAAAAACGTTAAAATTAACGACAATATCGCCGTTTTACCTTATATTTCAAATATGCCAGCGGTTCTGCCTAAAGTTGATTTAATTGTTGGACGTGCTGGTGCCACTAGTATTGCAGAAATAACTGCCATTGGGATTCCGGCCATTTTAATTCCAAGTCCCTATGTTACCGCGGATCATCAAACTAAGAACGCGATGAGTCTCGTAAAAAATAATGCCGCGATGATTTTGACTGAAAAAGATTTGAATGGGCAATCTTTAGTGACAAAAGTCGATTCTTTAATGCATAACACTGAATTAAGAAAGCAAATGGCTACTAACTCATATGATATGGGAGTTCGTGATGCCGCTGACAAACTTTTAGGCGTTTGTGAGCAGGCAATTGAGAAGCATCATAAAAAAGCTTAACGGGTGATCTTAATGAAAACTAGCGATAATGATTCCAATTCATCAGGTCGGTTGGAGAAGTACCAGGAGAGAAAACAAAGGAAGAATAGTCGGTATCGAGTTGGACACAAAATTCCTGGGATTAGAAAGCAACAACGCAAACAATTAATTAGAGGATTTTTGCCAATCTTATTATTGTTTATAGTAGTAGCTTTAGTTTCGCTCTATTTGGTACTGCCATACAGTCGGGTTTCATCGATTAACATTCAAACCAATCATCAGTTAAAGGGCGAGAATATTAAAGATCAGATACCATTTCGAGTTGGAGATTCGTTGCTAATGGTAAAGAGAAACAAAGCTAAGGCCCAAAAGTACGTGTTAACTCATAATGCGCAGGTTAAGCACGTTGATTTTTCTTTTAAAAAGCATAATCAATTGATGGTAAGTGTAGATGGATATTCGAATCCGGAGTACATTTTTAAAGCTGGGAAGTATTATCCAGTCTATCCGTCAGGTCATGTTTCCAGCGAAGCAGTTAAAATTGATGATCCTAACAATATCTGCACTGTTTCTGGATTTAAGCCAGGAAATGAAATTAGAAATGTGTTAAAGCAATACAAAAAGATTAGTCCATCAATTAGGAATCAGATTAAAGAGTTAAAAAATGCTAATACTAAAAGCAATCCGGAGCGGATTCAAATTTTGATGAAAGATGGAAATGAGATTTACGTCAAAATCAGTACTATGGCAGATAAGATGGCTTACTATCCTGCAATTGCGAAGAGCCTGAAACAAAAGAGCGTGGTTAACATGGAAGTGGGAGCATATTCCTATCCTTTGGGGGAATGAGAGCTCTTTATTAACGTTCATCATGTGTGTTAAAATTAAGTGAGATTATGGTATATTGGATAATTTGTTTCAATAGACCTTATATGGAGGTTCCAGATAATGAACGATTCAAATTTGTACATTGGTTTAGATATTGGAACTACTTCGATTAAAGTGATTGTGGCTGAAAAAGCTAATGGTCAAATGAATGTAATCGGAGTTGGTAATGAAAAATCAACTGGTGTTAGTCGTGGAGTTATTGTTGATATTGATAAGGCTTCAAATGCTATTGAGCGGGCCGTTAGTCAGGCTGAAGAAAAGGCAAGTGTCAAAATTAGCAATGTAATTGTGGGCATCCCAGCTGATCAGATTAAAATTGATAAATGTTCTGGGATGATTGAACTCCCCGACCAGTCTGAGGAAATCACAAACGATGATGTTGTTGACGTTTCTGAGTCTGCTATTGACACCAACCTTCCACCTGAACGTGAAGTGATCGATCTAACTCCAGATGAATTCATGGTGGACGGCTTTGACGGTATCCAAGATCCACGGGGCATGGTTGGAAATCGTCTGAAAATGAATGGCCGAATGATTAGTGGGCCTAAGACTATTATTCATAATATTAAAAAAGCCGTTACTAATGCTGGCTTGAATATTGAGGCATTGGTTGTCGATCCCCAGGCTGAAGGAAAATATATTTTAAGTGAATCAGAGCAAGAGTTTGGAACAATATTGATTGACCTAGGTGGAGGACAATCAACAGTTGCGGTTATTCATGACTTTGAACTCAAGTACGCCAATGTTGATCTTGAGGGTGGACAATACATAACTAAAGATATTTCTTCAGTATTAAACACTTCTGCCGCTAACGCTGAAAAGTTGAAGCGTGGATATGGATATGCTGATGTTGATCAAGCTAGTGAAGATAATGAGTTTCCAGTCGAAGTTGTTGGCCAAGGACAACCAGTTAATGTAAGTGAGAAATTATTAGCTGAAATTATCGAAGCACGAATCGATCAAATCTTTGGTAGACTCAAAGATGATCTTGATGGAGTTGAGGCATTAAGTCTTCCTGGTGGGATTGTGCTAACCGGTGGAGTAGCTTCTATGCCAGGGATTGCTGAATTAGCCGCTAATACCTTTGGTGTTAATGTCAGGGTTTATATTCCCGACCAAATTGGTTTAAGACATCCCTCACTATCGTTAGCATTATCATTAGTTAATTATGGTGGTAATTTAAGTCAAATTGAACGGTTAGTACGTTCAGCATTTGACCATGGTGAATTCGCCTATAATGACAACGGAAATGCCAGAGAAGTTGAACCTCAATCTAAACCAAGCGTATCTGGATCCATTCCCTTTAAGCAAAAACGTCAGAATAAAACTGCAAAACAAAAACGTGAAAAGAAACCAAAGAGTGATAAGAATTTAGGCGAAAAATTAAGTGGCATTGTACACCACTTTTTCGAGTAACGCGGGGGTATTGATAAAATATGGACTATTCAATGGATGCAAATAAAAATAATGGTGCAACAATTAAGGTCATTGGAGTTGGTGGCGGTGGTGGAAACGCCGTTAATCGAATGATCGAAGAGGGCGTTAAAGGAGTCGAATTTATTGCCGCTAACACCGACCTACAAGCTTTAGGAAGTTCTAAAGCAGAAACTAAGATTAATCTTGGACCCAAGCTCACCAAAGGATTAGGAGCTGGATCAAACCCAGAAGTTGGATCAAAAGCAGCTGAAGAAAGTGAAGAAGCCATTACTGATGCCTTACACGATGCTGACATGGTGTTTGTTACGTCAGGAATGGGCGGAGGAACTGGAACTGGGGCAGCTCCGATTGTTGCCAAAATTGCTAAAGATGCTGGTGCGTTGACAGTTGGAGTTGTGACTCGTCCCTTCGTTTTTGAGGGACCAAAACGTGATCATAACGCTACTGAAGGAATTGAAGCCCTTAAGCAAAACGTTGATACTTTAGTGGTGGTTTCAAATAATCGTTTACTAGATATGGTGGATAAAAAGACTCCAATGATGGAAGCCTTTAAGGATGCCGATGATGTCTTACGTCAGGGTGTTCAAGGAATCACTGATTTAATTACTAGTCCCGGGGTTGTTAATCTGGATTTTGCTGATGTAACAAGTGTAATGCAGAATCAAGGATCCGCTCTTATGGGAGTGGGTGCAGCAACCGGTGAAAACCGAACTGAAGAAGCAACTAAAAAGGCCATTAATTCACCATTATTGGAAGTTTCAATCGACGGAGCTCAACAAGTTTTGCTGAATGTAACTGCTGGACCAGAGTTATCACTTGCTGAGGCACAAGATGCAGCTAATATCGTATCTGATGCAACGTCAAATGATGTTAATATCTTCTTTGGAACTTCGATCGATGAAAACATGGGGGATGAAGTTAAAGTTTCAGTAGTTGCTACTGGAATTCAGACTGGGGATCCAGACCGTTCTGCTAGCCCAGCACTAACTAGGAAGAATCGTTCGAGTACCTTTGCTAGTCCCAAGACTGATAATGCTACTAAAGATAATTCAGCTGATTCTAGTAATGATGATCCGCTTCACAACTGGGACATTAGTGATAACCAAAACGAAGTTAGAAATGCTGATTCATCAGATAATGACAAGTTTTCGAACGTGGAAAAGCAAGACTTTGAACCATTTGAAGCTGGAAATAATTCTGATTCAAATAATAATGATAGTGGAAACGACAATGATAATGTCCCTCCATTCTTCAGATATCGGAACCGAAATAATAAGCAATAGTATTCGGAGAGGAGCTAGTAATGTCATATAATTTTAAGCGTTTTTTTGGTCTCGATGATAATAACGAGACTTATGAAGACGACGACTCAAACCAAAATAATGTTGATAGCGTTCGATCTGTAAAAAATAATCCGCGTAAGGTCGTATCAATGAGTAAAAGTGATATTTCTAATAGTAAAATTGCTGTTATGGAACCCCGAATTTATGCTGACGCAAAAAGTATTGCCAGTAAATTAATTGGTGGGAATGCTGTAATTGTTAAAATGGACGGGGTTAGTAATGAGTCCGTCAAAAGAATCGTTGATTTTTTAAATGGGACTATTTACGCTATTGATGGAAAAATAAGACGAATTGATGAGAAAATTTTTCTCTGTGCTCCTAACAATTTTGATATTGATGGCGCAATGGACGAAAAGTTCAATAGTAGGTTAGGATGATTTAATTGGTAATGGTAATTACTTGGATTGCACAGATTATTAATTATGCAATTCAGATTTATATGTTGGCAATCGTAATCGATGCTTTACTGACATGGTTTCCAGGTGCCTCACAATCTCGATTTGGCCAGTTTTTGGGTCGGATCGTGAATCCCTTTTTAGATTACTTTAATTTTGCTCACATTGGGATGTTAGGATTTGGGCCAATATTGGCCTTAGTTGTACTTCAACTTTTACAGTTTGGGGTAACCTACATTGGAAATATTATCATAAGTTTGGTCGCATAAAATGGGTGTTGAAAAAAATATTGAACAACATTTTAGAAAATCCGAATTACCGTTCCTTCAAACTGCAAGTGATTGGATTGATAGTGCGAATTCTGAGTATCGTCCAGTTCTTACTAGTTTTCTCAACTCAAGGGAGTGCTATTTACTTCAGACTTTGGTAAATCGTTATCCTAGTTTGAAGCTGTTGACGTTTGGTGGATATCAAAATGCTGAGATGAAACGAGGTCTGATTTATCCAGACTATTTTGTGCCGAAGTTTGATGATTATGAATTATCACTAATTGAGATTCAATATCCTGAAAAATTTGCGTCTATCCATCACAATCAAGTTCTTGGAAGTTTAATTGGGAGTGGGATTGAACGTAAGGTTCTTGGTGATATTCTAACTGATGGGGAACGTTGGCAATTTATTTGTGAGAATGAAATGGCTAAGTATTTGATAAGATCAGTTGATCGTATTGGTAAAGTAAAGGTTGATTTAAGCCAAATTAATTTTAGTCAAATTGTTCAGCAAAAAGATGACTGGATAGTAGATTTTGTTACTTTACCATCATTTCGTTTAGACGTTGTTATTTCGATTGGTTTTCATATCTCTAGAAGTATGGCTAAGAGTCTGATCGAGCATGAAAAAGTTCGCTTAAATTGGTTTGAGTTTACTAAATCAAATTATGAAATTAAAGTTTCTGATATGATTTCTGTCAGAGGATACGGTAGAATAAAGGTAGTGGGATACAATGGCCACTCGAAAAAGGGAAAATTAAAAGCTGAATTAAACGTAATAAAAAATAAATGAGGAGGGATATTATGACGCTAACGGCTCAAGATATTCATGATAAAAAGTTTTCACTAAAAATGAGGGGATACAGCATTGATGAAGTCAATGACTTTTTAGATCAACTCACTAAAGATTACCAAATTCTGCAAGATGAGAATGAGGAGCTTAAAAGATCATTAAAGAAAACCAAAAAAGACCTCACTTACTATGATGATTTAAAAAATTCTTTGAACCAATCGATTTTAGTTGCCCAAGAAGCAGCTGATAAGGTTAAAAAGGACGCAGAAAGTGATGCAAATGAAATCAAACAAAAGGCTCAAGAGCAAGCCGATTCTATTTTAACTGAAGCTACTGCTCAATCAAATGAAATCATGGGTAACACTTCGAAACAGGCTCAAAGTCTTTCGATTGCGACTGATGATTTTAGAAATAGTGTGAAGGATTTCCGTCAAAAGATGATTGGAATGCTTAAAAGTCAGTTAGACTTTGCCCAGAGTGAAGATTGGAATAAATTACTCGATTCAAGTAATTTTAGCAATTATGATGAGATTCAAGATGCTGTGAAGAATCTTGACAAGCAGGCTATTGGCAGTGTAAACTCATCTAGTAATGATTCTTCAAAGGGTGATCAATTTGTTGTAGAGTCGGTTTCAGGACCATACACGGATCCGACAGTTGAAATTTATCCCAATGATAAGCTACATAAATAATGATAGATTGAAGATAGAAAGTTGCTAATGGTCTTTTCAGCGAATTAGGGTTGGTGTGAGCCTAAAAAAGTAATTATTAGCAAAAGATCACTTCGTTAATAGTCTATGATGCAATGAGAAAATTAACGGTTGTTAATTTTGAATTTGGGTGGTACCACGAAGACTTCGTCCCTATTAGGGCGAGGTCTTTTTATTTTGAGGAGGATACTATGAGAATTAAGGATACGCTAAACTTGGGTAAAACTAAGTTTAAAATGAGAGGAAATCTTCCCGTTAAAGAGGTTGAACGGGAAAAAGTATGGGAAGATAATCAACTTTATCAACAACGGCAAAAACTGAATGAAGGCAAACCATCGTTTGTATTACACGATGGACCTCCGTATGCTAATGGTGATATCCATATGGGACACGCCATGAATAAAATCACCAAAGACATTATTGTTCGATTTAAATCCATGAATGGATACCGTGCTCCTTATGTTCCGGGATGGGATACTCATGGACTACCAATTGAACAGCAACTTAAAAAGAAGGGCTATAATCGCAAAGAGATGTCTACGAATGATTTTCGTAAACTTTGTCACGATTATGCCTTAAAACAAGTTGACCAACAGCGTGATGAATTCAAACGTTTAGGTGTTTCAGCGGACTGGGATAATCCATACCTTACTTTAATGCCCGAATATGAAGCGGCTGAAGTACGTGTTTTTGGTAAAATGGCTGATCGAGGCTTGATTTATAAAGGACTTAAGCCGGTAATTTGGTCTTGGTCATCGGAATCCGCACTAGCGGAAGCAGAAGTTGAGTATCATGATGTGACTTCTCCGTCGGCATTTTTTGCTGAAAAAGTGATTGATGGAAATGGAATTTTAGATGATGATACTTATATGGTTGTCTGGACTACGACGCCCTGGACGATTCCTGGTTCTGAGGGAATTACCGTTGAACCCGACTTTAACTATTCGATTATTCAACACGATGATGACCCGAAAAAATATGTTATCGGAACCGATTTACTTGATAAAGACGCAGAAATGTTCGGATGGGAAGACATCAAAACCTTAAAGACGGTCAAAGGAAAGGATTTAAACAACATTAAAGCCCAACATCCGTTTGATAAAGACCGTCAACTGGTTGTAATGAACGGCGATTTTGTTACTAATGACTCCGGAACTGGGTTAGTTCACACTGCTCCTGGATTTGGTGAGGACGACTATAACATTGGGATGGAATACGGTTTAGATGTATTTGCTCCTGTAGATGCTAAAGGATACCTCACTAAAGAAGCTGGTCCTGATTTTGAAGGTGTCTTTTATGAGGATGCTAACCAAATTGCTTTGGATAAGTTAAAAAAACAGGGACAGTTAATTCATTACATGCCTTATAAACATAGTTATCCCTTTGACTGGCGAACCAAAAAGCCGGTCATTTATCGTGCTACCCCACAGTGGTTTGCCTCAGTTGATAAGATTAGAAAAGAAATCTTGGATGCCGTCGATACGGTTGGATTTAACCCTGATTGGGGCCAAAAGCGACTCTATAACATGATTCGTGATCGTAGTGACTGGGTCATTTCTAGACAGCGAGTTTGGGGAGTTCCACTACCAATTTTCTATGGTGAAGATGGAGAACCAATCATTACTGATGAGACGATTGAACACGTTGCTAGTTTGTTTGGTAAATATGGCTCCGATATTTGGTTTGAAAGGGAAGCCAATGATCTTTTACCAGACGGATTTACTAGTGAGCATTCACCAAATGGTAAGTTTACCAAAGAAAATGACATTATGGATGTTTGGTTCGATTCTGGTACTTCTCATCAGGGCGTTTTGGCTGAACGCCCTGAATTGACGTATCCATCTGATCTCGTTGTTGAAGGATCCGATCAATACCGTGGTTGGTTTAACTCTAGTCTGATTACAAGTGTTGCCTATGCCGACATTGCACCTTACAAACATGTTTTATCACAAGGATTTACCCTGGATAAAAAAGGTCACAAAATGAGTAAATCACTTGGAAATACGATCGCCCCAAGTGATGTTATCAAGCAAATGGGAGCTGACATTGTTCGTTTGTGGGTTACCACTGTTGATACTTCAGCTGACGTGCGGGTATCAATGGGTAATTTTAAGGTCGTTTCTGATAGTTATAAAAAGATCAGAAATACAATTCGGTATATGTTAGCTAATACAAGTGATTTTGATTCAGAATCAGATTCGGTTAAGTATGAAGACATGAACCATGCTGATCAGTACATGATGCTTCGCTTGAATCAATTAATTAAAAACGTTAAAGATGACTACAACAAGTACGATTTCATGAGTATTAACAAGGAGTTACTGTCATTTATTACTAGTGATTTGTCGGCTTTCTACTTGGATTTTGCAAAAGATATTTTGTACATTGATCCTAAGAATGGTCACAGACGCCGTTCAATGCAAACGGTTTTATACGAGGTCCTAGTTGCTTTAACGAAATTAATGACTCCAATCATCCCCCACACGACCGAGGAAATTTGGAATTTCTTAAATGAACCAGAAGAATTTGTTCAGTTGGCTGAAATGCCAGAAGTTAAGCACTTTGACAATGAAGATGAAATTAGTCATCAGTGGGATCAATTTATGAAGTTGAGAAAGAACGTGTTGAAAGCCATGGAACTGGCTCGAGATGGTAAAGTCATTGGTAAGCCGTCTGAAGCTAAATTGACTTTGTATGTTGATGATGCAACTAAGAAGCTTTTTAACGATTTAGGCGTGGATATTGCTCAAATCTTGATGGTTTCTCAATTAGAGGTTAAATCAATTGATGAAGTTGACTCGGATGCGGATCGATTTGATGATAACTTAGCAATTAAAGTAGAGCATGCCAAAGGTGAGACCTGTGTTCGTTGTCGTCTCATTAAGCAGGATGTTGGTTCTGACCCAGATTACCCAGAGTTCTGTGGTCGTTGTGCTAAGATTGTTAAAGAAGAGTTTCCAGAAACAGCAACAGACGGATTTGAAGAAAAGTAATGGAATCGGGATTTGATCCCGATTTTTTATTAACAAAGGGGTAAAACGAAATGAAAGGTACGATTAAAAGTTACGAAAGGGATAAGGGATTTGGGTACATTGAGGTTCCTAATTCTGATGACATTTTCATGCATATTACTGGGATTATTTCTGGAAATCCAAAGCAAATTAAGCCCGGTGATCAAGTTGATTTTGTGAAAGCCATGGGACAACACGGCTTTCAGGCTGCTAAGGTGGTTTTACATCAAGATTAAAGCAATTGCATTGGGGTTATATTATGGTTAAACTATTTTTGGAAGGTGATTATTATGGATTTTGAAGAAAAAGTAATTAGTAGTAAACCGGTTTATAATGGACCAATTGCTCAAGTAGAAGAACAGCAAGTTAAGCTTCCAAATGGACACCTGGCCTCTAGAGAGATTATTCACCACTGTAAATCAGTAGCAATGCTTGCAATCACCTCAGACAATAAAATGATTTTAGAGAAACAATGGCGCGCCCCAGCAAAACAAGTGATGATTGAAATCCCTGCAGGTAAATTGGATGATCGCGACAATGATTCACCGATTCATGCCGTTAAAAGGGAATTAAATGAAGAAGTTCGATATAACGCTAAGGAAATTAAAGAGCTTTATTCATTTTATCCATCAGTTGGAATTTCTGATGAGTATATGTATTTGTACTTAGTGGAGGGATTAACCCCAGTGAAGACAAAGTTACCTAGAGATCCTGGTGAATTTTTAGAAATTAATGAGTATACGCTAGATGAAGCCAAACAAATGATGAAAAGTGGCAAAATCATTGATGCTAAGACAATTATGGCAATCCAATACTGGGAATTGATGCAGAAATAGGCGGTCAATATATGGTAGTTAATGATAGGGAAAAAGATCGGTCTGAAATGACTAGATCTGAGTATCAGCGCATGTATGGTGATAGCGGGAGAAGAGATCCCCGTACTCGTTATGATAATGAATCAGAAAATCAAGAGACTCGGCATGCCCGTTTGAAAAAGCGAAGCTGGTTTGACCGATTGTTTCATCGTGCTAATAAGGGTCAATCCGATGAATCTTCGGGGAATTATTATACCGATCAACCGAACTCATATGAAAGAGAAAGACAAGATGCTTCTGAGTACAAACGTAAACGACTCGGAAGAAGATTGAATGTCGTTATATTATTATTATTGTTATTAATTGTGCTCGTGCTAGCAATTATGAGATTCGTTGGATAATTTAGGAGAATTTGGGAAAATGAAAACATTTGGAATTATTTGTGCAATGGATGAAGAAATTAAATCTTTAAAATCAGCATTAAAAAATGAGAGAGAAAAAGATATTAATGGCATCAAGTTTTATGAAGGGACCATCGATGGTCAAAAAGTTGTCTTAGTAAAATCCGGGATTGGCAAAGTTGAAGCAGGAATTACAGCGGCCCTTTTACTTGAGAATTTTGATGTTGATGTAATCATTCATTCTGGATCAGCAGCTGGCATTGGGGAAGGACTGAGCGTTGGGGACTTAGTAATCTCTACTCAAACTGCTTATCATGACGTTGATGCTACTGCTGCAGGATATGAATACGGTCAATTACCCGGTCAGCCAGCTCGATTTGACGCTTCTAACACTTGGATTAATAAAATTACCGATGCTTCAAAAGATACCGGAATTAACCCTAAAAAGGGTTTGATTGTTACCGGAGATCAATTCATTGCTGGACAAAAAATGATCAATGAAATTCTGAAAAATTTTCCAGATGCCTTATCGGCTGAGATGGAAGGCGCCGCAGTAGGACAAGTTGCCCACCAGTTTAATATTCCGTACGTCGTTATTAGAGCGATGTCAGATGTTGGTGATGAAAACGCTAATCAGAGTTTTGACGAGTTTGTTGTTGACGCCGGGAAACGTTCGGCACAGATGCTATTAAATTTATTTAAGAATACTAAAGAAGCTTAGAGGGATGATTTAATTGGGTGAGATCTATTTAGATAACGCCGCAACCACACCAGTCTCCAGCGAAGTGCTGGATGATATGTATGATAAGTTTAAAAACAATTTTGGAAATGCTTCAACTCTATATCAGCTTGGGAGACAATCCAAAGAAATTTTGGAAGATAGTCGACATGTGATTGCTAAAAGTATTAATGCGGACGATAACGAAATCGTATTTACAAGTGGTGGAACCGAAAGTGATAACACGGCAGTAATTAGAACAGCTGAGGCTCGAAAGAGTCTTGGTAATCACATTATTACAACTTCGATTGAACACGAAGCAATTTTAAAACCAATGAAATATTTAGAAGATCATGGATTTAGAGTTACTTATTTGCCGGTTGACAAGCAAGGTAATATTTCTTTAACTGATCTGAAGAATGCGCTTGATGATGACACGATTTTGGTTTCAATCATGATGGGAAATAATGAAGTGGGTAGTAAGAATCCGATTCACGAAATTGGGGAACTACTTAAAGATCATCAGGCTTGGTTTCATACGGATGCTGTGCAAGCCTATGGTCTACTTGATATTGATGTCAAAAGGGATCATATTGATTTACTATCTACATCGGCTCATAAGTTAAATGGTCCAAAAATGATTGGTTTTTTGTATCGACGAAATGGAATTAATTTTACCAGTTATATTATGGGTGGCGATCAGGAAGACAAACGACGTGCTGGAACCGAAAATATTCCCCAAATATCAGGATTTGCTACGGCTGTTAGAAACCTTCCTAGTGAAAAGAAAAAGCAACGAAGAGAAGATTTTAGGCGATTTAAGCGCGAAGTGGTTGATGGATTAACTAATAACGGGATTGACATCGACGTAAACGGATCGATGAGTGATAATACCCTGCCACATGTCTTAAACATTTGGATCAAAGGAATTTCTACCTATGTTATGCAGACTAATTTAGATTTAGCGGGGATTGCCGTGTCGGGTGGATCAGCATGTACCGCTGGTAGTTTAGAACCTTCTCATGTTTTAACTGCAATGTTTGGAAAAGATAGTCCTAGACTTTCAGAATCCATTCGAGTTAGTTTTGGGGCATATACCACTGATGAAGACATTCAAAAATTAGTTACTGAGATTACGGCGATTGTTCATCGCTTGAAGAAGGGAAACAAGAAGTAATGGCATTTTCAAAGGTAGTCCAGTTAAAGGGTGGAACTGACAAATATGAGTTAAACCCAGAAATCAAACAATACACTTTACTTGACCTTGGTTTTAACACCACTAAAAGTGGTAATTTTTCCTATAAGAAATCCATTGACCCAGAGTCTCCATTCAATAAAAGGGCGATCAAGCTTAAGATTACAATTAATTCTGATATGAGTGAATTTAAGATGGCAGTCGTTGATGGTAATGAAATGAGTGATGTGGATATCTTTTCTAATGATAATCATCAAGAAGAACGTGATCAGTTTAATTTCATTATGCAGAATATGATTTTAAGAAAAGTATTCCAAAAAGTGTAGAAGAGTGAAAAGTTGCAGGAATGTTAGTTAGTAGAGTATGATAGTAAATACTGGAATTGCGACCTTCAAATCGTAGATTTTCAGAATCTAAAGAATGATGGTGATGTTATGCAAGATAACAGTAAAACACGTGTTGTTGTTGGTATGAGTGGTGGTGTTGACTCTTCAGTTGCCGCCTACCTCTTAAAACAACAGGGATACGATGTTGTTGGAGTCTTCATGAAGAACTGGGATGACACCGATGCTGATGGTGTTTGTACCGCTACTGAAGACTACAAGGACGTTGCTCATGTTGCTAACGAAATCGGCATCCCATATTATTCTGTTAACTTTGAACATGAGTATTGGGACCGAGTCTTCAAGTATTTCTTAGCGGAATACAAACGCGGACGTACTCCTAATCCTGATGTAATTTGTAATACTGAGATTAAGTACAAAGCTTTTCTCGAGTATGCAATGGATCTTGGTGCCGATTATATTGCAATGGGGCATTATGCTCAGTTGAAACGTGATAAAGAAGGACACAACCACTTATTACGTTCCACAGATCTTAATAAAGATCAAACTTACTTTTTAAGTCAACTTTCAGCGGATCAATTGGATCGAGTAATGTTTCCAGTTGGTGGAATGACTAAACCTGAGGTTAGAAAAATTGCTAAAGAAGCTAACCTTTGGGTAGCCGACAAAAAGGATTCAATGGGAGTTTGTTTCATTGGTCCAAACAACTTTAATAATTTTCTTAGCAAATACCTTCCTGCTAAACCAGGTAAAATGATGACCTTTGATGGTGAAGTTAAGGGTCATCATAATGGGCTGATGTATTATACAATTGGTCAGAGGAAAGGTCTCGGTATTGGTGGAGATGGTTATGATAATCGACCTTGGTTTGTTGTTGGTAAGGATCTTTCTAAGAATATTCTGTACGTTGGAAAGGGTTATGACAATGAACATTTATATGCTGATTATTTAACTGCTTCTGGTCTTTCTTGGATTGATTCCAATACGCGAGGAAATGATTTTCACTGCACGGCTAAGTTTAGGTATCGTCAAAAGGATACTGGGGTTACCGTTCATATTGATGACGATAATAATCATGTTAAGGTAACTTTTGATGAACCAGTTCGGTCAATTACTCCCGGACAGGCAGTGGTTTTTTATGACGGTCAAGAATGTTTAGGAACCGCAACGATTGATGCCGCGTTTAAAAATGATCATGAACTACAATATGTATAATATTTAAACAAAGTTCGACTCGTTTTGAGTCGGACTTTTTTGATAATTTAATTCTAAACTGGCATAATAAAGCTATATCAATGTGTGTGAGGGATTTAAATGAGACTTTATTTTGTGAGACATGGGAAGACCGAATGGAATCTTGAAAGTAGGTATCAAGGTGCCGGAGGTGATTCACCGCTTCTTGACGAAAGTTACCATGAAATGGATCAAGCGGGTAAATTTCTTTCGGGTGTTCAATTTGCACATATTTATGCAAGCCCTATCAAAAGAGCACGAATTACCGCTTTCCATATTCAAAAATGGTTAAAATCTCCAGTCTCCATTTCACTGGACAGTCGCTTGGAAGAGTTTCATCTCGGTAAGATGGAAGGAATGAAATTTACTGATGTGCAAAAGAAATTCCCAGAAGAATTTGATGCCTTTCGTAACCATCCAGATCAATATCGTCCTGAAGCAATTGGTGGGGAGGATTTCCCTGCATTAATTAAACGAATGCAAAGTAAAATTGGTGAAATTACGCAAAATTACAATAGTAACGATAATATTTTAATTGTTAGTCATGGAGCAGCTCTAAATGCTTTGATTAATTCATTATTAGGAATCCCTCTGAGAGACTTACGTAAGCGTGGTGGATTGGCTAATACAAGTACTACCGTTATTGAAACTAGTAATCATGGAAAAACGTATCGATTGGTGGATTGGAATAACACCAGTTATTTAGACAGGAAAGTTGAAAAATCAGATTTAGTGTAATAGGAGGATGGCTATGACAGATAATGGACGAGAAAATAAACCAACGGAAGATCCCCGTCAAAAGCAAGCGGAAGAAACACTTCATAAGTTAGTAAAAGATATTGATGATCACCCCAAGGACTACCGAACTTACTATGATTTAAGTGTGTTTTTAGTTGAGCTTAAAAGTTATACCCAGGCTGAAGAGTTATTAATGAAGGCTTTGGGTTTATTTGGCGATTCAAATAAAAAAGCAAAAAGCACGCTGTTATATGGTTTAGGTAACGTATATTATTCTGCTGGTGAATATGAAAAAGCCATTCAACAGTTTCAGCAGGTGAATGATCCTGAGTTAAAAAAAGACGCTTACGTGATGTTGGCTCAAAGTTATATGGGGAAAAAGGACTATAAGAGAGCTTTAGTGTTTTTATTAACGGCTCAAGAATTAGCAAAGCAAGATTCTGAAATTAATCGAATGATGGGGGAGTGCCTAATGGCACTTGGTGATTTCGATCAAGCAGCCGATTTTTACGATCGAGTTCTAAAAAGTAATCCAAATGATGGGAAAGCTAATTTCGATCGGGGATTAATTGCGATGGTGATTGGTGAACCATTTGATGATTATTTCAAGAAAGCCGAAAAGTACGATAAGAAAAATTTTGATGCCAAACAAAGTCAGATAAAAGACATTGAAAAAGTCGTTCAATTAAATAAACAAAAAAATGAGCACCCTGATGACTCGAAACCAAATGATTCCAAAAAATAGGAGAAAATAATTGTCTGAATCCATGGATTTATTTCAAACGAACGAAAAATTGAATAATTCATCTCAAAACGAGCAACCATTTGTGAAGGGACAAGTTCAGACAACTTTTTTTGAAAGTTCAGATAGTTTCTACAAAGTTTTGCTGGTAAAGGTTAATGAAACCAATGTAGATTGGCATGAAGATGAAATTGTTATCACTGGTAACTTTGCGGATATTAGTGATGATGTCACTTATCGTTTTATTGGGAAGTTGGTTGACCATCCTAAGTATGGAAAGCAATTTCAAGCTGAAAATTACGAGCGGGTTGGTCAAACTTCCAAAAAGGGTTTGGTTAATTATTTATCAGGTGATGAATTTACTGGTATCGGGCCGAAGACTGCCGAAAAAGTTGTTAGCAAATTGGGAACGAATTTAATTGAGAAGGTTTTAGAAAACCAGGCGGTTTTAAATTCAGTTGGATTAACCAAGAAGCAAAAGGATGTAATTACAAAAGCAATTCACGAAAATAATGGGGTTGAACAAACCATCGTTGGGCTGAATAGTTATGGCTTCGGCAGTAGCTTAGCTTCTGCCATCTTTAAAAAGTATAAAGAGCAGGCTTTAGAAGTCATTAAGAATAATCCTTACCAACTCGTTGAAGATATTTCTGGAATTAGCTTTAAGCGTGCTGATCGAATTGCGAATAAGGTTGGAGTAGATTACAACGATAAAGGACGGTTGCGTGCCGGATTACTGACAGCTCTTGACTCTTTATCCATTAAAAGTGGTAATACGTATTCTGACACTAGAGAATTGATGCAAGAAAGCACTCGAATTCTTGAAACCGATCGAACGAAGAGTATTGACGATAAGAAGTTAGGTGAAGAATTATATGATTTAGCTAAAGACCAAAAAATTGTCGTTGATGAAGATAAAATTTATTTAAAAAATCTATACGATGACGAGATACGCATTGCTGAAAACATCAAGCGAATTGAACAGGGTGGCAAAAGGGGGGAGGATCAACCTAATGATTTTTCTAAGATAATTGGCAAAGTTGAGAGTGAGGTCGGAATTGAGTATGACGACTCTCAGAAAAAAGCCATTAATGAAGCAATGATAAACCCTGCATTTTTGCTTACTGGTGGTCCTGGAACTGGGAAAACGACTATTATCAACGGAATTGTTAGAACGTTTGCCAAAGCTAATGATTTATCTTTAGATATTAATGACTATAAAGAACAAGCATATCCGGTATTATTAGCAGCTCCTACTGGGCGAGCTGCCAAGAAAATGAGTGAGTCAACTAAAATTCCTGCCAGTACCATTCATCGCTTGCTAGGTCTTACTGGTCATGGCGATGAAGAAGCTGCCAATGATTTGGAGGGTGGTTTGTTAATCGTTGATGAAATGTCGATGGTGGATACAGACTTATTTAAAATTTTATGCCAGGCGGTTCCAAACGGTATGAAGGTGATCTTTGTTGGTGATAAAGATCAGTTACCGTCGGTTGGTCCCGGTCAGGTTTTTTATGATTTACTCCGTTCTCACACAATTCCTAGCGTGGAATTAAACCAAATTCACCGTCAAAATGACGGATCAACCATTGTAGAATTAGCCCATGATATCAAGAATGGTGAGATGCCCAAAACACTTTTAAAAAACCAAAGGGATCGTAGCTTTATTAATTGTAATACCCAACAAGTTGATTCGGTAATTAAGCAGATTGTTAATAAGGCCAAAACGAAAGGATTTAGTTCTACAGATGTACAAGTACTGGCTCCAATGTATCGTGGAACTGCAGGGATTGATCGTTTAAACGTTGAGATTCAAAACATTATGAATCCTAAAACGGCTGACTCTCAGAAAGAAGTTGACTTTAGGGGAACCACTTATCGAATTGGCGATAAGGTTCTTCAACTTGTAAATGTCCCTGAGAATAACATTTTTAACGGTGATATTGGTAAAGTCGTTGGAATTGAAGTTAATAGCGATAATAAGCATTATCTAGATAAACTGGTCATTGCGTTTGATCAAAATGAGGTTACCTATACTCGAAATGACTGGAATCAGTTAACACTTGCCTACTGTACCTCGATTCATAAAGCTCAGGGTAGTGAGTTCGAAATGGTTATCTTACCGATTGTTCCTCAGTATAAGAGGATGCTTAAAAGGAATTTATTGTATACTGCAGTTACTAGAGCTTCGAAAATGTTGATTATGATTGGAGATCCAAATTCATTTGAAGAATGTATTGAAAATGAATCGGTTAATCGGAAAACGACTTTGAAGCAACGGTTACAATACGTGATTGACGAAGAGTTTACTCCAAAGGTAATTGGAAATTCAAAAAAGGGTAGACCGACTTTTAAAAAGAAAACTCCCTCAGATTTTATTTTATCGGAGGATCAGATTATTGAAAATACAATTGATCCCATGATTGGGATGCAGGGAATTACCCCTCAAAATTTTAATAATGATAAATGAATTAAATTCGATTATAATGTAGGTAGTAATTAGTTGGTTATGAGGGGAAACTTGATGGTGAAAACAAAAAAAGAAAAAAAGTCGGCAAAGATATTTGCGTTGAATTCGAATCATCCGTTAGCAGAAAAGATTTCTGAATATAGTGGAATGGACCTTGGTAAAGCAACCATCAATCATTTTAGTGATGGTGAAATTCAAATTTCAATTGATGAAAGTATTCGTGGAGATGATGTGTACATCGTTCAATCGCTTTCTGATCCTGTTAATGATAATTTGATGGAACTGATGATTATGATTGATGCGGTTCGAAGAACTAGTCCCCATACTATTAACGTGGTAATCCCGTACTATGGATATTCAAGATCTGACCGAAAAGCGCGTTCAAGAGAACCAATTACTGCAAAATTAATTGCTACTTTTCTTGAATCTAGTGCGGTAGATCGAGTCATTACTCTTGATTTGCATGCGGCACAAATTCAGGGATTTTTTGATATCCCAGTGGATCACTTGCGGTCACTTGAGTTAATGGGTAATTACCTAAAAGAACATGATATTAGTAATGACGCCGTTGTGGTTTCACCCGATTATAATAGTGTCGCCAAGGCACGAGGAATGGCTGGCTACTTGAACCTTCCGATTGCAATTGTTGATAATCGAAATCCTGAGGATCTAAGTCAGGTTCCTAGTACGATTATTGGTGATGTAAAGGGTAAAAAGGCAATTGTTGTTGATGATATGATTGTGACGGGTGAGAAGATGAAAATCACTGCTCAAGCGATTATGAATGCGGGAGCAAAAGCGGTTTATGTAGTTGCTACTCATCCTGTTCTTACTGAAGAAGCGAGACAAAATCTTTCCGATCCAGCCATTAAACAGGTGATCGTTTCCGATTCCATTGTCGTTCCACAGAATAAGAGAGTTGACAAAATGGTGATCGTTTCAGTTGGCAAGCTGATTGGTGATGCCTTAAAATTAATTGAGAACGAACAATCAACAAGTAAATTGTTTAAGTAATATAAATTTGGAGGGATTCTAATGGTATTTAGAGCAAAAGATGATCGTTACGATAATATGAAAGTAAGACGTGCAGGAACAACGGGACTGCAGTTACCCGCATTATCATTTGGAATGTGGCACAGCTTCGGTGACGATGCTAATTTTAAAGATAGTGAAAAGGTAATGCTCCATGCTTTCAACAAGGGAATCTTTAGCTTTGATTTAGCTAATAACTATGGGCCCGGTTCAGGTGCTGCTGAAAGAATGTTTGGCCAAGTTTATCGACGCGATTTAAAGCCTTACCGTGATGAATTAATTATCACCACTAAAGCTGGATTTCATATGTGGCCAGGTGTTTATGGTAACTATTCTTCAAAGAAGACCCTCGTTACTGCGCTAGATCAAAGCCTTCAAAGAATGGGACTTGATTATGTGGATCTTTATTATACCCATCGATTTGATCCTAATACTCGATTAGAAGAGACTGCTGAAGCCCTTGATGGATTAGTTCGTGCAGGTAAAGCACTTTACATTGGAATTTCTAATTATGATGGCCAACAAACTGCTGAAATGATTAAATTGTTTAAGGAACTGAAGACTCCGTTTGTAGTTAACCAGAGTTCATATAATATGCTTAATCGAGAGCCGGAAGATGATGGGACCCTTAAGACCTTAGCAGATAATCATGATGGATTTATTGCTTACGGTCCTTTGGCAGAGGGCCTTTTGACTAGTAAGTATCTAAAGGGGATTCCAAGTAACATTAAATTGCATAAGACTAACAAGTTTATTTTGGCTAATGGTGATGAAAGTGCTGTTAATAAACTAAATAAATTAAACGATATTGCACAGAATCGTGACCAGACACTTGCCCAAATGTCATTAGCATGGCTATTACACGATCCAACGATTGCCAGTGTGGTCACTGGTGCGTCAAAAGTCGATCATTTAGATGATAACCTGAAGGCATTAGATAATCTTGACTTTACTCAAGATGAATTAGATGAAATTGACAAAATCGTCAAGTATAAATAATTAAAAAAGGTATGCTTACTAAGCGTACCTTTTTGTTATTAAGACTAATAATAATATATGAGACTAAAATAAGGGCTGAATCCAAACAATTGGATTCAGCCCTTATTGTTAATTGTTCATGATTAGCATTGGCAAGATTAGGGGACTTCTTTGTGTTTTTTCATATAAGAAGTTTGATAAATCATTGACAATTGCTTTACTAATTGATTTTTCGTCTGCATTTTTATTCTTCATGGCACGACGGATGGTTCTAAAGACTAACTTTCGTCCTTCATCAAGTAATTCACCTGATTCGCGCATATAAACGAATCCACGTGAGAGAAGGTCAGGACCAGATTGGATTTCCTGGTTCTTTAAGTTGATGGTAGCAACCACCACTACTAAACCTTCTTCTGAAAGAAGTTGACGATCTCTTAGGACTTTGTCTCCAATATTTCCAACACCATTACCATCAATATAAACATCACCAGCATTGAAGTATCCAGCAACACGAGCACTATCTTTTGTTAAAGCAAGTACTTCGCCATTTTTTAGGATAAAACAATGGTCGGCAGGGACTCCACATTCTTGCGCAAGTTTAGTGTGGATCTTTAACATTCGGTATTCACCATGGATCGGAACAAAGAACTTTGGCTTCATTAAACGAAGCATTAGTTTTTCTTCTTCTTGGCCACCGTGTCCAGAAGTATGAATGTTATTAATCTTACCGTGGATGACTTTAGCGCCGTCTTCTTCAAGTTCATTAATGACCCGGTTGACACTTAATGTGTTACCTGGAATTGGGTTACTTGAAAAGACAACCGTATCACCTGGTTGAATGGAAATTTGTCGGTGAGTTCCGTTAGCAATTCGAGCCAAAGCAGCCATTGGTTCACCTTGAGAGCCGGTACACAGGATCATAACCTTATCTGCCGGTAAGTGCTTTAACTCTTGAGCATCGACGAAGGCACTGTCAGGAACGTCTAGATAACCAAGCTTTCTACCATTGACAATGGCTGCTTCCATACTTCTACCAAATACAGCAATTTTACGATCATGAGCTAGTGCCGTATCAATAGCCGTTTTAATTCTTGAGAGGTTGGAAGCAAAGGTAGCAAAAATAATACGGCCCTTGACTTCGTCAAAAATATGACGAACGGATTTTCCAACCCATTTTTCTGACTTAGTCCAGACCGGCTTTTCGGCATTGGTACTGTCAGCCATCAAACAGAGTACACCTTCCTCACCCAGTTTGGCCATGGCTTGTAAATCAGGCGGCTGATTAGTGACAGGCGTGAGATCGAACTTATAATCTCCCGTTTCCACAATGACACCGTCAGGCGTATGAACAGCGACTCCCATTGTATCTGGTATCGAATGAGTGGTTCTAAAAAAAGAAACACTCGTCTTTTTGAATTTTAAAACTGACTTATCATTAATCTCGTGAAGTTCAGCCTGTTTTAACAAGCCGTGCTCTTCCAATTTGTTTTTGATTAATGCTAATGCTAGCGGGCCAGCGTAAATTGGAACGTTGAGAACCTTTAAAAGAAAGGGCACACCACCGATATGATCTTCATGACCATGGGTGATTACAAGTGCCTTAATTTTGTCCTTATTATCAATTAAGTACTGATAATCTGGGATGACATAGTCAATTCCCAATTGATCATCTTCTGGGAACTTGATTCCAGCATCAATTAAGATGATTTCATCCTGGAATTGTACACCATAAGTATTCTTACCAATTTCTCCGAGTCCACCAACACCATAAATAGCAGTTTCGTTATTTTTGATGTTTAATTTCTTCATAACTAGTTAAACTCCGTAATTTTAAAACCGGGATCATTTTTTTCAAATTCAAGGTGCTTCCCTTCGAGCGGTTCAATGAATTCAATGTTGTACTTTGTGTGTTGTTCAAGTTTAGTTCTAACGTCAGCAACGGTTTTAGCTTCTAAGTAAATCGTTTTAGTTGCTTCACGTTTAGGGTTAGAATTATTTTCATCTTGATATAAAACCTTGTAAATCAATATAATTACTCCTTTTTTGTTGATTTAATGTTATTTTTCGTACATTAGGTTGCAGGAACGCAACAATTAATCATATTTTAGCATATTATGGTAAATAAGTATAGAATCATGTGAATCGACAAACATGTTTCATGTTAGAATTGATCTATAAATTTACCTAATAATCAATAATGGGAGAAGAACAGTGAAAATATTTTTAGAATTGGTCGTTGCAATTGTTGTTGCTTTTTTAATTTATAACTGTTTGCACTATTTTTTTGTCACTTTACCGACCAAAAGGTATCAGTTAAAAATGAAGCATAGCGTTGATGGCGAAATCTATAAAGTGGTCAAATACTTTGAGGTTGAAGACAAACGTGAAATTGTGCAAAGTTACGTTGGGTCACAAGTACTGTCTGATTTCTGGGGTAGGGGAGTGATGGTTTTTGAATATCGTTGCGTTGTAAAAGAGGGCTATGATGATGCGGATCTCTTACGGGACCTTTTTAATCAAAAACTATCTGAATATGCCATTTCAGATGGTTTTATTGACTCCAATCATAAAAAAACGTTGATTGTGACTGACTGTTGGTTGAACAAAAGTGTAATGGTTTTTGATGTAGCCAATGTTATTAATCCTGCAACTCATGAATATTTAAGTGATTTGGATAAGTTAAATGAAAAAGAAAGGGAGACGTAGTAACGTCTCCCACAAAAAACACGATATTAATCAAAAAATACTTCATCTTCGGTTTTGGAAAATGGATCATCTTTGTCGATATGATCGTAAAACAAAGTTCCGTGAAGATGATCAATTTCATGTTGAGCAATGATGGCTGGATAGTGTTTTAACCTGACTTGATGAACTTTACCGTTCAAATCTTGATATTTAATCGTAACACGGTCTGCCCTCGGAACAAAACCAGGGACATCACGATCGACCGATAAGCATCCTTCACCTTCAGTTAATGCACCACGTTGAACGGAGTTTGAGATAATAACTGGATTTATCATAATTGCCTTGAAGGGCGATTTTTGGTCTTCGCCTTCTGGTGGGGTTAAAACAGCAGCCATTGATTTGGATTGTCCAACTTGTGGAGCTGCCAAACCAACTCCTGCTCGCAAATGGTATTTGTTACATTGTTCAGGATCCTGACTAACTTCCAAGTAATGCATCATTTTTTCGCCTAATTTACGATCTTCATCGCTAAGTGGAAATTTAACGGGTTGACTTTGTTCCCGTAACACAGGATTTCCCTCTCGAGTTATGTCTTTCATTAAGTACATAACGTTTTACCTCCTAATTCATGTCAACTTCTACCAGTTATTTTATCATAAATCGCAAAACCAGTTAATTTCATGGTATTTCAGTATTTTAATTTATTCTTATGTGCAAAAAGAAATTTGAAATGGTATTTTATTAACAAGCAAAAAATTAATAAATTCTTTAAAAACAAAGAATGGAGGAATTGGAATGCAACCAAAAATATTAATTAAAGGAAGCATAACCAGGATCTTATCACTTTTGAACGCTTTAATTGTTTTAGACTTTCCCGTTACTATCCAAGTAGACGACAGTGAACAAGTTCGATCAACCGTCTTTTCTAGTAAGATGTGTCATAACTTGTCAATCCAGATTGCAAGTAAGCCAGAATTAAATAATTTCGATGCATTATTGTATTTGCCAAACATTGATTTCTATAATCCCAAGTTGACGGATGCTACTCAAATTGCAGAAGACTTGAGACCGGAAATTGATAAACTAAGGAATTTAATCAATGACTGTGTCTCAAATGGATTTCGCGGTAAAATAGTGATTGATGCCCCTCATGATGAAGTTTTTACGTATTTTGCAGCAAGTTTTTCTGGACTTGATAATCAAAATATCATTGGCGTTGGAACTCTTCCCCAAGAAATGCTACTAAAGAATGAGCTCCAAAGGAATTTTGACGTTAGTGCTGATGATATTAATGTCAATGTCTTAGGATTAAATACTAATAATTTAGTCGCGTGGAGTAGGGTTTACATTGGTCCTGCAACCTTGCTTTCATACCTGGCTGATGATAGTAACAACTATAGTAGTGACATCATTACTCAAGTTCAAGAAGTGATTGATGATCAGGGGGTTGTTATTAATGAAATGATCCAAAGTAAAGCTATTGTCCGACTACTTTTTTCGATGTATGAGGGCCAATCGTTAATTTGTTCAGTTGTAAATGTTGATAAAGAAAAAGATGAGCTAAGGCTGGATGTTAGCCCCAAACTAATTAATCGAAATGGAGCAGCTCAATCGATTCGACTTCAGCTTTCAGAGGACGAACAAAAAAAGTTAAACTCAGACGTTGAATGGGCCGACAATATTATTGCAGCCGTGATTAATGGAGGAAAAAATGCCTCGAAAAACTAATGATAGTTATTCTTATCCCATTGTTGATGATTGGAGTCGAAAAGAATTAATTGATGTTTGTCATTTCTTTGAAAATATTGAAATGGCTTATAATAAGGGAGTTAATCGAAAGAAGCTAATGGATAGTTATCGACGCTTCTGTGAGATTAATCCGGCAAGAGTCGAACAAAATAATTTACAAAGAGATTTTGAAAAGCAGTCTGGTTTAGATGTGTACCATGTTATTAAATTAGCAAAAGAAAACTCGGATTTAAAGACCATTAAGCGAAAGGAATGATTTCCATCACAACAGTAGATGATTTAAATAAAATTGATCAAGATGTTTGCCAAATCTTAAAAACCGCACGTGCGTTTGTCATGGAAAGATTAAATGGTCATTTAGACGTAGATGAAAAAACTGGAAGGAAAGATTTAGTTACAAACATTGATAAAGACAACGAAAAGTTTTTTGTAAAACAGCTAAAAGCACTTAAACCTGACAGTAAAGTTCTCGGTGAAGAGGGCTTAGGTGACAAAATTGACAATTTAAACGGACGGGTTTGGATTGTAGATCCAATCGATGGAACGATGAATTTTGTAAAGCAACGTAATCACTTCGCAATGATGATTGCCTATTATGTCGATGGCGTACCAACCCTCGGGTTCATTTATGATGTTATAAATAACAAGTTGTATCATGGTGGCCCTGATATTGGTATCTATGTTAATTCTGAGACAATGAATCCTCCAGTTAACGGTTCTCTTGAAGATGGGTTGATTGGAATGAGTGGTCCGCTTGTTATTAGGGATGTTTATCATATGCAAGAAATTGCAGAGGATAGTTCTGGTTATCGAATTTATGGTAGTGCTGGGATCGAAATCGTTGCTGCTCTTTGCGGGGAGACAATCGGTTATATTTCGCATTTAAGGCCTTGGGATATTGCTGCTGGTCGTGTTCTTGCTGAAACGCTTGGGATGACCGTTTCTACTATTGACGGCAAGCCCATAAATATGCTATCATCAAACACAGTTTTGTTAGCGACAAAAAAGGCGCAAAAAGATATTCTGAAAATTTCGACGAAGCGTTAATCAAAAGCTGTGATGGACTCACAGCTTTTTTATCGAAGTTGGGTTATTAACTTATCAAATTGCAAATTTTTGAATTGCTTTTTTGAGGAGGAAACATTTTTGAAAACAAGAGACGATATTAGAAACATTGCCATCATTGCCCATGTCGATCATGGTAAGACGACCTTGGTTAATGAATTATTAAAGCAATCTGACACATTGAATGATCACACTGAGATTCAAGATCGTGCGTTAGATTCTAACGCGATTGAACGTGAGCGTGGAATTACCATTCTGTCAAAAAATACTGCCGTTAAATATGGCGACAAACAAATTAACATTTTGGATACTCCAGGACATGCCGACTTTGGTGGAGAAGTTGAGCGTATCATGCGAATGGTTGATGGTGTCCTTTTGGTTGTTGATGCAGCCGAAGGAACAATGCCACAGACCCGTTTTGTTTTAAAGAAGGCTTTGGAACAACATTTGACTCCAATCGTTGTAATCAACAAAGTTGATAAGCCTGGTGCAAGACCTGAAGCAGTTGTTGATGAAGTTCTTGATTTATTCATTGAATTAGGTGCTGATGAAGAACAACTGGAATTCCCAGTTGTTTATGCCTCTGCTATGAACGGAACTTCAAGTTATGATCCTGACGTTTCAAAGCAGGAACACACTATGAAGCCGGTTTTTGATACCATTATCAAAAACATCCCTTCACCAATCGATAATTCAGACGATCCATTACAATTCCAAGTTGCAATGCTTGATTATAACGATTTCGTTGGTCGAATTGGGATTGGCCGTGTCTTCAGAGGTAAGATCAAGGTTGGGGATAATGTTGTTCTCATGAAACTTGATGGGAGCACTCAGAAGTTCCGTGTTACTAAATTGATGGGATTCATTGGTCTTCAAAAAGTTGAAATCAATGAGGCTAAGGCCGGAGATTTAATTGCTGTCTCTGGAATGGAAGACATTAACGTTGGTGAAACCGTTGTTAGCCCTGATAAGCAGGAACCACTTCCTGTTTTGAGAATTGACGAACCAACCCTTCGGATGACTTTTGGAACCAATACTTCACCATTTGTAGGTCAAGACGGGAAGTATCTGACTGCTCGTCAACTTGGCGATCGTCTGAAGAAGGAACTTCATACGGATGTTTCTCTTCGAGTTGAAGACACTGATGATCCAGGTGCTTGGGTTGTTTCTGGACGTGGGGAACTTCATCTTTCAATCTTGATTGAAACCTTGCGTCGTGAGGGTTATGAACTTCAAGTTTCTCGTCCTGAAGTTATTTATAAGGATGTTGACGGAGTTAAGTGTGAGCCATTTGAATCCGTTCAAATTGATACCCCAGAAGAATATTCTGGTTCAATCATTGATACCTTGTCACAACGTAAGGGTGAGATGAAAAACATGGAAAACGTTGGAAATGGTCAGGTTCGAATGACTTTCTTAGTTCCATCACGTGGGTTAATTGGATACAGCACCCAATTCTTGTCATTGACTCGTGGATACGGAATTATGAACCATTCATTCAGTCAATACCTTCCAGCTATCAAAAATTGGAATCCTGGTCGTCGTAATGGGACCTTGGTTTCAATTAATTCCGGTAAAGTGACTACTTATGCCATCATGGCTGTCCAAGACCGTGGTAAGATTTTCACTGATCCTGGTACCGATGTTTATGAAGGTATGATTGTTGGTGAAAACGCACGAGATAATGACATTTCGGTTAATATTACCCGTGGCCGTAATCAGACCAACGTTCGTGCGGCTGGATCCGAAGATATTGCGAAGGTTAAGGAACCAGTTCATATGACCCTTGAAGAATCACTTGAATTCTTAAATGAGGATGAACTTTGTGAGGTTACTCCGGATCATATCAGATTGAGAAAGAGAATTTTAAATACTAATGAACGTGAAAAGGCAGCTAAGAAGCGTCGTCACAATTAATTAAAATAATTAAGACTATTTAACCATTGCTAAATAGTCTTTTTTTATTTGGTGATACTAGTATAATGAGAGGTATTAATTCATGGATTTTACATATTCAGTTGGAGATTAATATGATTAAATACTTAAAACAGCTAGACTGGTACATTATGGTACCGTACCTATTACTGAGTTTGATTGGAATTGTCATGGTCTTTTCATCTAGTGAAGGGCTAAGCGCTCATACTAATATGGCGTTTCGTTATCTGATTCTGCAATCGATATTTGTGTTTGTTGGTTTTATTGTTCTGTTGTTTTTTTCAAGGCTAAGAAGTAAATTGCTTGAGGGTAACTTAAAGTTCTATGTGTTAGCAATGGTTTTTATGGCCGTTGTTTTAGTGTTTTTGAAGTTTTTTGGTACTAGTACGAATGGGGCAGCCGGATGGATCAGAATTGGACCAGTTAGTATTCAACCGGCTGAATTTTGTAAGCCGTTATTCATCTTGTATTACGCAAATGTTTTAGCACACGAAAGACCATTCTTTAAGAACGTTGGGTTATTTAAAGAGTTTAGAACTGTTTCTAAGCCAAGCCTACTTCCAATTATCATGCTCGTTTTAATTTTCTTCCAACCTGATACCGGTGGTTTTGCAATTAACTTATTCATTATTTTACTGATGATTCTGGCAGCCGGAAGTAACTTTAAGGCTTCAAGAATTTGGATTGTTGTAATTGGCATCTTTATTTTAGGTTTTAGGATTTGGATTAAACCCTTTGATGGAATTTTAGATCATCTTCATAGTTACCAGTTTCAACGATTAATTAGTTTTTCCGACCCCTTTAAGTACATTCAGACTACCGGGCATCAATTGGTAAATTCTTATTATGCAATTAGTAACGGTGGTTGGTTTGGTGTCGGGATTGGTAACGGTATTCAAAAGATGGGTTACTTGTCAGAGCCAAATACTGATTTTATAATTGCAGTTATTGGCGAAGAACTTGGGATCGTTGGTATTTTAGTCGTTTTGGGACTCTTGTTGTATCTCGTTTTAAGAATTATCGCAGTTGGCAGTCGAACTAACGATACTTTTTATAGTACGATTTGTTATGGAACTGCTGCCTACATTTTTATTCAGACTCTATTCAATGCTGGTGGTGCGGTTGGTATGATTCCTTTAACTGGAGTTGCACTTCCATTTATCAGTTACGGGGGTTCAAGTATAACGGCACTTTCCATTTGTCTTGGACTAGTCCTTTATATTAGTAGAGTAGAAAAAAGAGAACGTAGTAATAAAAAAGTGAAGTAAGGTGAAATCATGGCCAAATTAACTGACCGAACGGAATTGATTGTTTCAACATACTCGATTCGTCAAATTAAAAACCTAAAGAGATTTGGTGATATTCGATTTGTATCGAAAAAGATGCATTATGTTATTATTTTTGTTGATAGTTCTGATTTAGATACGACTATCCAAGAAATTAGTAAACTTAGGTTTGTTAAAAAGGTTGGTGTCTCTAAAACCGTTGACTTGGCACTTACTTTTGGTGAGATTAATGCTGAAAATAACGTTGAAGAGTAGGAAACAAAAATGAGAATAATTTCAGGAAAATTTGGAGGACGTAAAATTAAACCAGTCCCTGGGAATCGGACGCGCCCAACAACCGACAAAGTGCGAGAAGCGTTATTTAACATGATCGGACCATACTTTGATGGCGGTAGTTTTCTGGATTTATATGCCGGATCAGGAGCCGTCTCCCTTGAGGCCATTTCTAGGGGAATGGATCATGCCGTTTTAGTTGATAAACAGTATGCTGCGTATAAAACTATTAAACAGAACGTTGCGATTGATCCGAATGCTGCTGATTTTTCTGTGTGGAAGATGAATGCCGAATCAGCACTGGTTAAATTGAGAGAAGAAGGTCATTTCTTTGACTATATTTTCTTGGATCCCCCATATAAAAAGCAACAGATGGTTAAACAACTAGAAGAAATTAGCAATAGTGGTTTGTTAAGTCATAATGGGATGGTAATCTGTGAGACTGACAATCAAACTGATATGTCTGATGATGTTAAAAACTATCGCCTCATTAAACAAAAAGATTATGGTTTAACGGTGATATCAATCTATCAAATTTTAATATAAAGGGAAAAATTATGAAAAAAGCCATTTATCCGGGTAGCTTTGACCCCATTACCAATGGACATTTGAATATTATTAAGCGAGCAACGCAACTATTTGACGAAGTTGTCGTTGCCATTGGCGACAATTCGAGTAAAGTGGGGTTGTTTACCCCTAAAGAACGGAAAGAAATGGTTGAAACGTGTGTGGCTGGCTATTCAAACGTTACTGTTAAGGTCTATTCTAATTTAACGGTTGATTTCTTAAAAGCAGAACATGCCAATATCCTGATCCGAGGGATTCGGGATACTAAAGACTTTGAAAACGAACAGGAAATTGCTAGTTTAAACCAAATGTTGGATTCGCAAATTGAGACCGTGTTGTTGTTTGCCAACCATGATTATGAATTGATTTCGTCTTCAATGGTTAAAGAGATTAATCATTTTGGTGGAGATGTATCAAAATTTGTTCCTAACGTTGTGTGTGAGGCATTAAAGGAGAAGAGAAATCAGTGAAGACAATCTGGAAATGGATTAAACATAACCGATATTTTTTGATTTTCCTAGGGATCATTATTTTTATATTGTGGTTCCTTTTTTGGCCGCTTAATGCTTTGATTGAAGCGCCTGGTGAAGCCGTTAACATTCAACCAATGGTTAAAATTCAAGGAATTAAACCAAATAAGAAGAATAAGTTTATGATCACTGCAGTTTCAATGTCGCAGGCTAGACCAATCACTTACTTGTATTCAAAAGTGAATCCCCATGTTTCAATTGAGAAAACGTCAGATGTGATGGGAAATCAAAGTAATCAAGAGTATGATAACGTACAAGATATTTATATGAAGACGGCTATCAATAATGCAATTTATGTTGGCTACCACAAAGCTCATGGTAAGATTAAGCAAAGTTATCATGGTGTGTATGTATTAAACGTTTATCCGCAATCCGATTTCGCCAATAAATTGAAGCCTGGTGATTTGGTTGAATCAATAAATGGAAAAAAATTATATAAGGGTCCCGAATATGTAAGGTACATTCAAAGTTTACCCAAGCATGCGCAACTTAAAATTACTTTTAAACGGAATGGAAAAGATAAACAGGCGATCGGCACAAAGAAACAACTGGTCAAGGGGTTTTATGGGATTGGAATCGGAATGATTGATGATATGAGTGTTAAAACTGATCCTAAGGCCAATATTAACCCAGGAAAAATTGGTGGACCCTCTGGTGGTCTGATGTTTGCCCTGCAAGTATATAGTGAATTAAAACATACGAATTACGATTACAAACGAATTGCAGGAACTGGGACGATTGCCGCCAATGGTCAAGTGGGCGAAATTGGTGGAGTGGATAAGAAAATAATTGCTGCTAATAAGAGTGGCGCACAGGTTTTCTTTTGTCCATACGTTAAACCGACTGAGCCAATTTTAAGAATGGAGCAAGGTCATAAGACTAATTACCAAGTGGCTAAAGCAACTGCCAAAAGGTATGCCCCTAAAATGAAAATTGTTCCGGTCACATCTTTTGATGAAGCTTTGAATTATTTAAATCAAAAACACAGCTAAAAGCTGTGTTTTTTTCGTATTTAAATGTGAAAGGAGAGAAAGATGGATAAGCTATATGAATTTATTGAGGAATACAAGTTCAGAATTATTGGAGGATTGATAATTATTGTGGTTGGACTGCTGGGATATTGTGTTTTTGCATCTCAAAATAGTAGCGGGCAGGCACCACGTACTAATTTGCAAACAACAGCCAAAGCAAATCGCAGAAAAAACGTTACTAAATCAACCGCAGAGAATTCGGCAGGCAATGGGAATGATGATCACCAACAAGTGTATGTTGATGTAAAGGGAGCAGTTAATAAACCAGGAGTTTATCAGGTTGGTAAAAACATGCGTGTTTCTGATGCAGTTGAATTAGCAGGTGGTTTTAATCGTTCAGCGGATGCTAAACACATTAATTTGGCGCAAAAATTGTCTGATCAACAGGTTGTTTATGTCCCAATTCGTGGAGAAATTAATGGATTACCAAAGACCAATCAAGTTGCTAGTGATTCATCAGGCAATTCGGCTGGAAGTGATAAGGGTTCTGATAGCGGAAAGGTTAATATTAATGAAGCAGATAAAGCTAAACTTCAACAGCTAAATGGGATTGGTGATAAGAAGGCTGATAAAATAATTGCTTATCGGAAACAAAGTGGCCCATTTAAAAAGCCTGAGGACTTGAAAAACGTTCCTGGATTTGGTGATAAGACCGTTGCAAATTTGAAAAGTTCGATTACTGTTTGAAGCAACTGTGATAGATAAATATTGGTATACTAGATTTAACTATTCTAGTGAAGGTGATGACAGTTATGAAAAAGAAAAGGATTCCGTGGGACCAATATTTCATGTTGCAAGCGATGTTAGTTGCGTCCAGAAGCACATGCAATCGACGATCTGTCGGTGCGGTATTGGTGCGAAATAAGCGAGTAATTGCTTGTGGATATAACGGTTCAGTATCAGGAGACGTCCATTGTATTGACGAAGGGTGTTATTTAGTAGATGGTCATTGTCAAAGAACAATCCACGCCGAGATGAATGCCATTCTACAATGTGCTAAGTTTGGTGAGTCAACTGATAATGCTGAGTTATACGTCACTGATGTACCTTGTTTGCAGTGTACAAAGATGTTACTTCAGGCCGGGATCATTAAAATCAAGTATTTAAGAAATTATCATAACAGTGAGTATGCTAAAAAGTTATTGGACATGAAACATGTCTCTTTAGAAAAAGTTGATGTTAATCAAAATGATGTTAATAATCTACCGTTTGAATCATTCTTATCCGTCGATAAATAATTAAAAAGAATTTTTTGGTTTTTACATCCATTTTGTGGGTGCTTGGTGCATTCGCATTTTTTGGAAATCACGTAATTGGAATTGTTTTATTAATTTTATGGTTGATTCGTATCTTTCTTTTAAGAATTCCCCGTTTCTTTTCAAAAAGTGTCATCTCACTGCTAATTCCACTGATATTTTTTGGAATTTGGCAAAATCACATTAACCGACAAGTTAGGGTGATACCTAAGACAGAAACGACTTCGACTTGGATAGCTAAGGTCCATCCAGATGAATTACAGCTTCATGGAGATACGTATAGTGGAGTTGTAGAAATTCCCCGGCTAAAACAGCGGGTATTAATTTATGGGTTTGTAAAAAATAAGAGTGAAAAAGATGCTTTGCTTCATCTTAATCACACCAGCGAATTTATTATTGATGGCCAACTTAGTTTGATTGATTCACCACCCAATTTTGCTCAATTTGACTCCAAGAGTTTTAATCGCGCTAAGGGAATTGTGAGTGAAATTAAATGTGATCAAATTAAATACCGTCAGATTTGTAGCAATCAAGGTTTAGGTGATCGGGTTCACGACTTAAGGTTTCAAATGATTAAAACGTGTGATCAATTACCTAAACATCTACGGATGTACGTTTTGGGTATCATTTATGGAAGTCGGAGTAGTGATTTTAGAGAAGAACTGACCGGGGTCCAACGCTTGGGCCTCATCCACTTATTCACAATTTCGGGGATGCACGTTTATTATTTAATTGGTTTGATTACGTGGATTATGACGACTTTGCGATTGAGAAGGGAGCAGGTTAATTCATTCTTAATCATTTTTCTTCCATTTTACTTTGTAATTGCTGGTGCAGGAGCTAGTTTACTTCGGGCAATTATAATGGCCGAAGAACGCTTGGGTCTAGATAAAGTGTATCTTGACATATCTCCCTTAGATATCTGGTCCAGTGCGGTGATGATCAACTTGCTGATTAATCCATTGTTTATTTTTCAGTTTGGGTGTCAGCTTTCATATTTATTATCACTTGGGTTAATCCTGACGAAAAACTGTGGGTTTTTAAAACAAACTATCCTACTTAACTTAATTAGTTTACCGATTATTTTGTATCATATGTATGAATGGCATGCATTATCTTTGTTTGCCAATCTGTTATTTGTCCCTTTCTTTTCAACCTTTATATTTCCGATTGTGTTAATTGGATATTTGCTGTCATTTTTAAAATTTGATTTGATTGTTTCATTAATTGATACAACCTTAAAGACATTTGACCAGCTTTTAAATTTTCTTTCAAGGCTTCCAGGAAATTTGGTGATCGGGAAACTAAACGTATGGATCGTTTTATTAATGGTAATAATTTCTTTACTACTCATTGAAAAAGTAACTATGAAGCGAATGATTCTTTTAGTGTTATTTTTTAGCATTGGTTTTGTGATGATTCATTTTCCAATGAATGGAGAAGTTGATGCATTTGATGTTGGTCAAGGGGATAGTTTTCTTGTTAGAGAGCCATTTAATCGTTCGATTACGTTGATTGACACTGGCGGAAAGCCTAATTTCTTTGGCAAACAGAAGCGGGCCAAAATTTATCAAGCCAATGATACTTCAATCCAATATTTAAAAAGCATTGGGATTTCAAAACTTGATAATGTTTGTTTAAGTCATCAAGATGCTGATCATGTTGGTGATTTGCCGGCCTTCTTAAGTAAAATGAAGGTTGATCGGGTTTATGTTCCGTGGGGGATGACTAATAATCAAAGCTTTTTAAGGCGAATTAGACCGTATCAAGGACAGTTTCAGTTGCTTGATGCCAAGACTGGAAATCGAATTAAAAATTCCCCATTTCAAGTTGTTCATCCGATGAAAAGTGGGTCTGGTGAAAATCAAGATTCCATGGTACTTTTTGGTAAAATTGGCGGTTTGAAGTGGATTTTTATGGGTGATTTGAACCGAGAGGAAGAACTTAAGATTATCCAAAAATATCCTGATTTGCGAGTTGATGTGATCAAGCTAGGTCATCACGGAAGTAAGACTTCATCCGATCCTAGATTTATCAGGGCAATTAATCCTAAAGTTGCTCTGATATCTGCGGGTCGTCATAATCGTTATAATCATCCAAATCAGGAAACTATTGATACAATGAACCAACAACATGTTGCAATTATCAGTACCAAAAAGAATGGTATGATTAGATATAAGTTCAAAAATAATAACAAAATTGGAAAATTTGAAACAAAGTGGAAGGTGGCACGTCGTTGAGTGTCGTAGAACAAGTTAATCAGATTGATAGTGATCCTAAATCAATTTATTTAATCCTTGGAAATGATGATTATTGGATCGATATAATTCAAAAGAAACTAAAGTCTCTGATCCCAAATGATGAACGGACAATGAATTTTGCTACTTATGATATGGAAGAAACATCGCTTTCCGTTGCACTAAATGATGCGATGTCAATTCCCTTTTTTGGAAAAAAACGACTAGTCTTCATTAAGAATCCATATTTTTTAACCGGTGAAAAAAATAAAAGCAAAACCGTTCATCATTCAGAAGAACTCATAAATTATTTGAAGAATGCTCCTGATGAAACAACTCTAGCTTTTTTTGCTCCATACCAAAAGTTAGATGCTAGAAAAAAAGTTAGCAAGGAGCTTTTAAAACGTGCGGAAGTAATCGACTTAAATCGGTTTTCTGAAAGGGAAATTAAGCAGTTAGTGCAAAGTAAGATTAAGAACAGTGGATATTCGATCGATCGAAATGCACTTGAAGAACTTCTTTCTCGAACTTCGGGTAATTTGGCTAGTGTTATGAATGAATTAGATAAACTCTTTTTATACAAAATCAATGATAAAAAAATAACGCTTGATGCGGTCGATTCGTTAGTATCAAAATCGATGGATCAAAACGTTTTTGATTTAATTAATTATTTAATGAGTGGTAAAACAACGCAAGCAATCGAGTTTTATCATGATTTAATTTCTCAGAAGCATGAGCCAATTCAAATCAATGCAATTTTAGTTAGTCAGTTCAGATTATTACTGCAAGTTAAAATTTTAGATTATTTTGGCTATAGTCAGGGGAATTTAGCAAGTTCTTTACGGGTCCACCCGTATCGAGTAAAGTTAGCAATCAGGAACAATCGCAAGTATCCTAGAGAATATCTACGAGATGCATATATTAGTTTGGTAGAAATTGAAGAGCAACTGAAAAGTACGAGTATTGATCCAGAATTGTTGTTTGAAATGTTTGCCGTTAAACTAAATCAGAGTATAAAAAAAGAATCCGATTAATCGGATTCTTTTTTTAGTTGTCGTTTTTAGCAAGTTTATTTGCTAAATGAGACTTCTTACGGTTAGCGTTATTAGCTTTGATAAGACCCTTAGATTTTGCATGGTCAATTGCTGCAACAGCACTGCGGTATACACTATCTAAATCATCGGCACCAGAAGCTTCAGCTTTTTCGAATTTTTTGATTGCACTTCTCATTTCGTTCTTTTGAGATGCGTTTTTCTTTCTAGCTTCTTCGTTAGTTCGCATACGTTCGATAGCAGATTTAATTACTGGCATTAAGTTCACCTCCACCTTGTGAAATAAATTCAATTATTCACATCTTTTGACGTTCTTAATTATACAAAATCCATTGATTAATTGCAATAGCACCAAAAACAAGACTAATTTTTTAATGATAACTTGAATAACGCTTTCTTTTAGGTTATATTAAATAAGTAACTTAATCTTAGTTTTGCGAGTCACTGACGTATTACTCAGATTGAGGGATTAGATTAGAAAGGTGGAATGTAATAATGGCTTTAACTAAAGAACAAAAGAACGATATTATTAAAAAGTTTGCTCAACACGATGGTGACACGGGTTCGACAGAAGTACAAATTGCTGTACTGACTGCTGATATTAATGAAATTAATGGACACATGAAGACCCACAAAAAGGATTTTCATTCACAACGTGGACTTATGAAGAAGATCGGTCACAGAAGAAATCTTCTTGCTTACTTACGTAACAATGATGTACAAAGTTATCGTAAATTAATCAAGGAATTAGGATTACGTCGTTAATCTTGATTTTAATAGGGCGGATTTTTTCCGCTCTTTTTTTATACATAAATAATTTAGTGCTTAATATAAATATGTTACACTGTTAACAGATATCATGAGCGCTTAGAGGCCAAGCTTCGCATAAAATAGTTAATTTTAATCGTAAGTAATTTTTTGAGAGGAACAAGTAATTATGAAAAAGAACATCAAAATCATTCCACTGGGTGGAGTGAGAGAAAATGGCAAGGATCTTTATGCCATTGAAATTAATGATAATAGTATTTTTATTTTGGATTGTGGACTAAAATACCCTCAAAACGAAATGTTAGGAATTGATTTTGTAATCCCAGATTTTTCGTATTTAAGGGATAACGCCGATAAAATTGTCGGGGTTTTTCTTACCCACGGTCACGCAGATGCAATTGGTGCACTTCCATATTTTTTAAGTGAATTTAACGTTCCCGTGTTTGGAACGGAGTTAACGATTGGTTTGGCAAAGTTGGCGGTTGCCGATAATAAGAAGACTAAGAAATTTAATGATTTTCACGTCATTAATAGTAAAAGCGAAATTGTATTTGAGGATGGCACGGTTAGTTTCTTTGATACCACTCATTCAATTCCTGACTCAGTTGGGATCGTGATTAGTACTGAACTCGGAAACATTGTTTATACTGGTGATTTTAAGTTTGATCAGACTGCTGCTGACGGGTACAAAACGGATTATTCAGCTCTTACTGATATTGGTAAAGAACACGTGTTGGCACTTTTAAGTGACTCAAGAAATGCTGACAATCCGGAAGAGAGTACTGACGAGAAAGAGATCAGAGACTATCTCTATGAAACCTTCCACTATCAGAAGGGTCGTGTGATCGTTGCCTGTCTTGCTAATAATATTTTAAGAATTCAAGAAGTATTAAACGCTGCGTCTAAGTCAGGTAGGAGAGTTTATCTAACCAGCAAGGGTCTAGAAGAGGTTATTGATACTGCGTTGAAACTTGGCAAGTTAACGTTACCTTCTGACGATTTGTTTATTGAATCTGCAAAAGAGTTAGAGCAAATGAATCCGCATGAAGTTTTGATTCTACAAACCGGTAAGAACGGTGAACCAATGGAATCACTTCAAAGAATGGCTGATAACCGAGACAGAGACGTTGATATTCAGCCAGGTGACCTGGTCTTGATTGCTACCAGTCCATCCCGTGCAATGGACACTCCATGGGCTAAGACTCGCGATATGATCTATAAAGCTGGTGGAGAGGTCATGAGCATTGCTGATGAAAAGAATATTTCAGGGGATGCCAGCAAGCATGATCTTCAACTGCTCCTTAATTTAATTCATCCTGATTACTTAATTCCAATCCAAGGTGAGTATCGATTAATGGAAGCACAAAAAGAGCTAGCTGAGGAAGTTGGGATAAAACCATCACACGTTATTTTACCGGCTAAAGGTGATGTAATTGAGTTTGATGGTGAAAACATGTTTTTGTCAGAAGCTGTCCCAGCTTCTGACACCATGATTGATGGAATTGGTGTCGGAGACATTGGAAACATTGTATTACGAGATCGAAAAGTGTTATCGGAAGATGGTGTCTTCGTGGCAGTTGTTACTATCGACCGCAAGAAGAAAAAAATTATTTCAGAGCCCAAAATCATGGCTCGGGGATTTGTTTACGTTAATTCTGATAAATCCTTGCTTAAAGAAGCAGCTGATATTGTATCTGAAGCGGTCCAGAATAACCTTAATAACAAGGAGTTTGACTGGGGTCATTTAAAACAAGATGTTAGAGAAGACCTTGGACAATTTCTATACAAAAAGACTGGGAGAAGACCAGTGATTCTTCCAGTTATTATGGAAGTCAATCAACACCATAGAAGAAAAAAAGCTAACAATAAAAACGATCAAGAAGACTAAAGAAGTTGAGCCCCGGCTCAATTTTTTTGTTTTCTTATGTGAGGATAATAGATTGAATGATCATCAAAAGGCAAGATTAAAAAAAGCACAAACAGACTTTAGGCAAAAACATTATCAGAAAAGTTCACAGGAATTGTTGGCTTTGTATGATGAAGTTGACGATTACAATGTGATTGATTTGTTGGGACACTCGCTCTTTAATGAAAAAAAGTACGTTGAATCATATCAATTATTAGAAGATAACTTTAATTATTTTGTTGAAAATGACGTTAAATTATTAATAAATATTTACTTAAAAAACCGGAAGTTTATCCCATTACGAATAATTGTTGATTCAATTGATGTATTAGATAAGGATGATGTCAAAAGCAAAATCGAATCTTTAGAGAGAATCAATGACTCTGAGCAAGCTGAATCTAACCGGGCTAACTTGAAGCATTTTATGCACATGGGTGGACAAACGGGAATCAAGCAGCGCGACATAATGGAAAAGGCTGAAGAACTCCCGTATAAGCAATATTTGAAGGGTGCACAGTTTAACCTAGTAGATCCAGACGTCAATCCGGTATGGAGAAATCAGTTACTTAATAATTTAGCTAAGTTAAAGTATGATAAACCAGTTAAATATATTTGGATGGATGGAAAAACGTATACTTTAACACCATCACATCTTGTTGATGAATTGGATTCTAGTGCGTATCAAGCAATGCAAAAGGAAATTAGGGAACGCTATGGACAAAATGATCCAATTCGTTATCAGCAAATTTCTAACGCGGCCGAATATGATGCTCAGATTTTGTATCCGTTTATTGATGATGTGATTAAGGAACCTGATGAATGGGTAACCGCTATTCATCGGCATATCATTAATCCGAATATGGTAGTGGATGATGAAAAAATGAAATCAATTGATCATTGGTTAGTGAAAATTGATAAAATCATGAATTTATTACTAAAGTAATTTAAGAAATTGTCTATATCTGGTTTACAAATAATTTGTCAGTGGATATAATATGAAAGTGAATTCCCAAAAAAGTGACAATTTTGCCTTTTAGGGGAAATGTAGTATAATTAATAATAAAGAGACATTGGCGTTTTGCTGATGTTTATCTTACGAAAATGACAGGAGGGTTTCATAAATGGCAAAAGAACATTATGAAAGAACAAAGCCCCACGTTAATATTGGTACTATCGGCCATATTGACCACGGGAAGACTACTTTAACTGCAGCAATCACTAAAGTATTATCAGAAAAAGGCTTGGCTAAGGCTGAAGACTTTGCTGATATCGATGCTGCACCAGAAGAGAAGGAACGTGGTATTACTATTAATACTGCCCACGTTGAATACGAAACTGAAAAGCGTCATTATGCACATATTGACGCCCCAGGACATGCTGACTACGTTAAGAACATGATCACTGGTGCTGCCCAAATGGATGGTGCCATTCTTGTTGTTGCCGCAACTGATGGTCCTATGCCACAAACTCGTGAACACATTTTGCTTGCTAGACAAGTTGGTGTTGACCACATTGTTGTCTTCTTGAACAAGACTGACATGGTTGATGACGACGAATTGATCGACTTAGTTGAAATGGAAATTCGTGAGTTGCTTTCAGAATATGGTTACAATGGTGACGATGTTCCGGTTGTTCGTGGTTCAGCTTTGAAAGCACTTCAGGGTGACAAAGAACAAGAAGAAAACATCATGAAATTAATGGATGTTGTTGATGAATACATCCCAACTCCAGAACGTGATGACGACAAGCCATTCTTAATGCCTGTTGAAGATGTATTTACCATCACTGGTCGTGGAACTGTTGCTTCTGGTCGTATTGACCGTGGTAGCATCAAAGTCGGCGACGAAGTTGAAATTGTTGGTTTAGTTCCTGACACATTGAAGACTACTGTTACTGGTCTTGAAATGTTCAGAAAGACTCTTGACAAGGGTGAAGCCGGTGACAACATCGGTGCATTACTTCGTGGTATTGATCGTGACCAAGTTGTTCGTGGACAAGTTCTTGCAGCACCTGGTTCAATTCAAACCCACAAGAAGTTCACTGGTCAAGTTTATATCTTAACCAAAGAAGAAGGTGGACGTCATACTCCATTCTTCTCAAACTATCGTCCTCAATTCTACTTCCACACCACTGATGTTACTGGTGTTATCGAATTAGACAAGGGAACTGAAATGGTAATGCCTGGAGACAACGTTACTTTCCACGTTGACTTAACTAAGCCAGTTGCCATTGAAAAGGGTACTAAGTTCACTATTCGTGAAGGTGGACATACCGTTGGTGCCGGTGTTGTTACCGAAATCGATGATTAATTAGTATTTTTATTTAGAGATTGAAGACAATGTCTTCAATCTCTTTTTTATTGCTATGGCCGTTTTAGCGTCGCTGTTTACTTTTGAGGACGCTTAAGTTAGAATATTACTTGAATACTATTACTTGGAAAAGTGTGTAAATATTTTTCATGTTGGAGGAAATGTTATGGCAGATTGGAAGAAAAAAGGTACCAATGATGGGGAATTAACTTTTGAAATTGGTCTTGATAAGATTAAAGAAGGATTAGATCGAGCTTTCAAAAAGAATAAGAAAAATATTAAAGTTCCTGGATTCCGTAAGGGTAAAGTTTCAAGACAAGTATTTAACCAAATGTATGGTGAAGAAGCTTTATACCAAGATGCTTTGAATTTGTTATTACCAGATGCTTACAGTGAAGCAATTAAAGACGCTGGCATTGAACCCGTTGGTCAACCTGACGTTAGTGTTGATTCAATTGAAAAAGGGAAGCCTTGGGTCTTAAAGGCTACTGTTAGTGTCAAACCTGATGTTAAACTTGGTCAATACAAAGGACTAAGCGTTCCAAAGGAAAGTACTCGAGTTTACAAGAAAGACGTTGATGCTAAGATTGATAAAATGCGTCAATCTCAAGCTGAACTTGTTCTAGTTGATCGTCCTGCCAAAAAAGGTGACACTGTTACCATTGATTTTGAGGGATTTGTTGATGGCAAGCCTTTTGAAGGTGGAAAAGCAAATAACTATTCTCTTGAACTTGGTTCAGGATCATTCATTCCAGGATTTGAAGATCAATTGATTGGAAAAAAGGCTGGCGATGATGTCGAAGTAAAAGTTACCTTCCCTAAGGATTATCAAGAAAAGTCACTAGCTGGCAAAGAAGCTACCTTTAAGGTTAAACTCCATGAAGTTAAAGAGAAACAACTTCCTAAGCTTGATGATAACTTTGCTAAAGATGTTGATGAAGATGTTGATACACTTTCTGAATTGGAAGACAAAGTTAAAAAAGAACTTAAGGAACAAAAAGAATCAGCCGCTCACGATGCCAAGGAAAATACGGCTATTAGTGAAGCAGTAGATAATGCTACTGTTAAAGATATTCCAGAAGTTATGATTAATGATGACGTTCAACGTCAAATGGACCAGTACTTAGCTGGAATGCAGCAGCAGGGTATTAACGCTGAAATGTACTACAAACTCACTGGTACTAAGCCAGAGGACTTAAAGAAGCAATTTGCTGATGGTGCAGATCGTCGAGTTAAAACTAATTTGGTCTTAGAAGCAATTGTTAAAGCTGAAAAGATTGATCCTAGTGAAGAAGACATTCAAAAAGAAGTTAGCAACCTTGCTAAACAATACGGAATGGAAGAAACAGCCGTTCGTAATGCATTATCTGATGACATGTTAAAACATGATATTGGTATTCAAAAAGCCGTTGACATTGTGGTTGACAGTGCTAAAGAAGAACCAAAATCAACTGCCAAGAAGGCTTCTGAAAAGAAGGATTCCAGTAAAGAAAATAAGAAATAATTTATACAAGATGGGATCCGCTTGTTAGAGCGGGTCTTTTTTTGTAGAGCAAATTATTTTAAAAGGTTCTATTAGTATGGTATAGTTTCAAATTGCAGGCAACGAGACGAATTAACAACGAATTAACAAAAAGGAGAGATACCATGTATGATGATTCAAATCAAAATGAGACCATTACTTGCTCCTTTTGTGGAAAGTCACAGGACCAAGTAAAAAAAATTGTTGCTGGACCCGGTGTATATATTTGTAATGAATGTATCGATTTGTGTGAACAGATCATGAGTGATGAATTAAACAAGACCGATGCTGAAGACATCAATGTGCTTACTCCAAGTGAAATTGTTAAAAAACTTGATGAGTATGTGATTGGTCAAGATGAAGCCAAAAAAACGCTAGCGGTGGCTGTCTTTAATCATTATATGAGAATTAAGGCTTTGAATGATTCTGAAGATGATGATGAAAGTGAAGATGGTAACCAAGAACGACATGCTTATGATGATGCTCAGATTCAGAAAAGTAATATTGCGATGATTGGACCAACTGGATCGGGGAAGACTTATCTGGCCCAAACGCTTGCTAAAATTTTAAACGTTCCCTTTGCAATTGCTGACGCTACGACGTTGACTGAAGCTGGATATGTTGGAGAAGATGTTGAAAATATTCTTTTGAAACTCTTACAGAACGCTGACTATGACGTTGATCGGGCTGAAAAGGGAATCATTTATATTGACGAGATTGATAAAATTGCTAAAAAAGCCGAAAATGTTTCAATCACAAGAGATGTATCTGGTGAAGGAGTCCAACAGGCTCTTTTAAAGATTTTAGAGGGAACGACCGCTAATGTTCCACCAAAGGGTGGTAGAAAGAACCCAAGCCAAGAGTTTATTAAGATTAATACGAAGAATATTCTGTTTATTGTTGGTGGGGCTTTTGATGGAATTCAAGATATTGTTAGACGACGCTTAGGTGATAAAACAATTGGTTTTGGGGTTGATAATCATGAGACCCAAGACGTTGCTGATGAAGATATTATGCAAAAAGTAATTCCTGAGGACCTGATGAATTTTGGATTAATTCCAGAGTTTATCGGTCGTCTTCCAATTTTGACTGCTTTGAATAAGTTAAGCGAAAATGATCTGGTCAAAATTCTGACTCAACCTAAAAATGCGTTAGTAAAACAATACCAAAAGCTTTTATCACTCGAGGGTGTCCAACTTAAATTTGAAGACGCTGCACTTAAGGCCATGGCAAAAAAAGCCATTGCTAGAAATACGGGTGCTCGTGGTCTTCGTTCTATGATTGAAAGTGTGATGAGAGATATCATGTATTCACTTCCAAGTCGTGATGACGTTAAAGAAGTGATTGTTACCCCAGATTCAGTAAATAGTGGTAAAGAACCAAAGATGGTCTTAAAAAGCGGAACAAAGTAATTAAACGGAGATAATAATGGACGTAAATGATGTTGAACTTGTAATGAGTGCAGTTGATCCCAAACAGTATCCCACTACTGGATATCCAGAAATTGGCTTTTTGGGTCGATCTAACGTCGGCAAGTCTTCACTAACGAATGTGTTGATTAACCGAAAGGATTACGCTCATACGTCTGGTCAACCTGGAAAAACTCAAACTTTGAATTTTTATCGCGTTAACGATGAACTCTACTTTGTTGACGTTCCAGGATATGGGTACGCGAAGGTTTCTAAAACGGAACGGGAAAAATGGGCTCAAATGATTGAGACTTATCTAACGCAACGTGAACAGCTCCGGGGAGTGATCAATTTAATTGATGGTAGACACGCCCCGAGTGAGTACGATATTCAGATGCGTGATTGGTTAGAGTATTATGGAATTCCCGTGCTTTATGTAGCGACTAAGGTTGATAAAATTCCTAAAAGTAAAATCAAGAAACAAGAACAGACGTTGCGAAAAGGGCTGGAGCTTGAAGCAGATGAACCGTTGATAATGTTCTCTGCTAAAACCAAGGTCGGAGCAGATCAAATTTGGAACTGGATTGAGCAACAAATTAAGTAATAAAAAATCAGCTGTGAGAGCAGCTGATTTTGTGTTTATTTGGTTTTGTCTTGATCTAATATTTTATTCTTTTTTGATTCGCGCTGGTCTTCTTTGTTTTTATGATTCAAAAACTTGGTACGGTTAGGATCTTTCGGATTCTCTTTAGCGAATTTACTGAACATGGCATCAAGATCTTCATTTCTTCTAATTTTTAGTCCCATATCGATCGCTCCTTTAAACTCATCATAGCAAAAAAATCATTTCATGTCAGTTTGTTATACAAACTGTAACTAATTCATTATAATTGTAACAGTAGTATTTATCGGAAAGGAGGGAGTTTATGGCATCTGATTTAATTGAACGAAAATTAACGTTACTTCCGGATCAACCCGGTTGTTACATTATGAAAGATAAAGATGGCAAAATTATTTATATTGGTAAGGCAAAAAACCTAAAGAATCGAGTTCGCTCTTATTTCAAGAGTACTCAGTATGGGAGACGAGCCAAATTAGTGCGAAACATTGCTGATTTTGAGACAATCATTACTTCAAATGACAAAGAAGCATTTTTACTTGAAATCACTTTGATTCAGAAGCATCGGCCTTATTATAACGTTCGTTTAAAGCAAGGACACAGTGGGTATCCTTACATTAAAATTACTAATGAACGTGATCCCCGAATGTTGATTACTAATACCGTTAAAAATGATGGTGGATATTATTTTGGACCATATCCAAACGTCTATGCTGCAGATGAAACCTTGAATTTCTTACAAAAGATGTATCCACTCAGACGTTGTAATGGGTATCAAAAACGAGCTTGTTTGTACTACCACATGGGACAGTGCTTGGGGGCTTGCTTTAAGAAAGTACCTAAGTCAGAGTACGATGCTCAAATCAAGAAAATCAAGTCATTTTTAAACGGTAGTGTGGGACCTGCTAGACAACTACTGACTAAACGAATGAATACGGCATCAAATAACATGGAGTATGAGCGGGCAGCTGAATTGCGCGATCAACTGCATTACATTGATGCGACCGTTGAGAAACAAAAAATCATTTCACATGACAATACCCCACGAGATGTGTTTAATTTTTATGCTGATAAGGGATGGCTTTCTGTACAAGTTTTCTTTATTCGGCAGGCACGTTTAATGAAACGTGAGAAAAAATTGTTTCCGATTATCAGTACCGCCAATGAAGAGATGACTAGCTATATTGTTCAATTTTATAACGATTCTGATCGGATTCCACCCAAAGAAATTTTGGTACCTAACTCAATCGACCATGATGTTCTTTCGAAGATGATCGGAGTGCCAGTTAGAACCCCTCAACGTGGCCAGAAGAAAGCCCTTTTGGACATGGCAGAGCATAATGCGCGATTGGTTTTAAACGAACAGTTTAAGTTAATGGAAATGGATCGTAAAAAGACTACCGGAGCAATGGATGAATTGGGCGACGTTTTAGGAATTGGTCATCTCGGACGAGTCGAAGCTTTTGATCATTCTCATATTTCGGGTGCTGATTTGGTTTCTGCTATGGTAGTATTTGAAGATGGGAAACCGAATAAGAAGAAGTACCGAAAATATAAGTTAAGAACCGTTGATCATGCCGATGAAGCAGCCAGCACGCGCGAAGTGATTAGAAGGCGCTACACACGTTTATTAAAGGAACACGCTGAAATGCCAGATTTGATCCTAATGGACGGAGGCGAGATTCAGATGAATGCCGTTACCGATGTTTTGGAAAATGAACTTAATCTGCACATTCCAGTAGCTGGAATGGTGAAAAATGAGAAACATAAGACGGCTGATTTGCTTTACGGAAGTAATGATCATCACGTTAATTTAAATCCGAAAAGTCAGGCCTTTTATCTAGTCCAAAGGGTTCAAGATGAAGTGCATCGCTTTGCAATTAACTATCATCATCAACTCCATAATAAGAATTCGATGACTTCTAGATTAGATAGTATTAAGGGAGTGGGACCCAAAACTAGAAATAAACTTTTGCGAAAATTCGGTTCCACCAAAAACATTGCAGATGCTAGTGTCGAAGACATTCAAGCAGTCGGTATTTCAAAGAAAGTTGCTCAGACGGTAAAATTGACCTTTGAGAACGTTGCACCAGTGGCCAAGATGATGAAAAACTAATATGAAAATGGAGAAATTATGTTTGTAGATCAAGTAAAATTTAAAGTTAAGGCCGGTAAAGGTGGAGACGGAATGGTCGGATTTCGTCGGGAAAAATATGTACCAAATGGTGGACCTTCTGGTGGTGATGGTGGCCATGGTGGTAATGTTGTTTTCAAAGTTGATACTGGAATGTCAACTTTAATGGATTTTAAGTATAAAAAACAATTTAAAGCCAAAAACGGTGGGAATGGTGCTAACAAAAAGATGACGGGTGCAAGTGCACCGGATTTGGTAGTACATGTCCCCGATGGCACCACGATTTATAACTCAGAGACCGGCGAGCCAATTGCGGATTTGACTAAAGCAAACGATGAAGTTGTAGTTGTAAAGGGTGGTCGTGGAGGAAGAGGAAACGTTCACTTTGCCACCCCTAAAAATTCTGCGCCAGAAATTGCTGAAAATGGGGAACCAGGTCAAGAAATGGAGATCGAACTTCAGTTAAGGTTATTAGCTGATGTTGGTTTAGTCGGTTTTCCATCGGCTGGTAAATCCACGTTATTAAGTGCAATTACTTCATCAAAACCAAAAGTAGCTCAATACCACTTTACGACCATTGTTCCTAATCTGGGGATTGTACGAAATCATGATGGAAGTGACTTTGTGATTGCTGATTTGCCTGGACTGATTGAGGGAGCTTCCAAGGGTGTGGGATTAGGTTTTGAATTTTTAAGACACATTCAAAGAACTCGAGTTATCCTTCATGTTGTTGATATGAGTGGAGTTGAGGGACGTGATCCGTATGATGACTATGAAAAAATCAATCATGAACTGGCTAATTTTGATAAAAGTCTTTTGAAACGTCCCCAAATCATCATTGCTTCTAAAATGGATATGCCGGATTCGGCTGAAAATCTTAAGTTGTTTAAACGTGAATTAGCTGAACATAATGACCACGTTAATGGCAAAATTATTCCCATTTCTTCCATTACTCATTCAGGGCTTAATGATCTCATTCGAGAAACGAGTAGTGAACTTGATAAGGCACCAAAGTTTCCAATTGTGGGTGCTAACGAGCTTAATGATTCTAAGGAAGTCATTTACCGTCCCGATGAGGATGAAAAGCCGTTTACTTTGACAAAAGATGAAGATGGAACTTGGGTTCTGTCTGGACATCAGATTGAACGAGTAATTCAAATGGCCAATACTGAACATGAACAAGGTGTGTTAAGATTAGCTCGAAAATTACGTGGAATGGGTGTTGATCAAGCACTACGGGATGCCGGCGCTAAGAATGGCGATCTGGTATCAATTTCGGACTTTACCTTTTCATATGTTGAATAATATAAAAGACGATACTTGTGGTATCGTCTTTTATTATCCAAAAATAAGCTCATCATTTTTTAAACGATAACCGAATAGTTTTGGAGTTTCAATTGTTTTACAAAAAAGTGATAGATGATCATCAAGTTCTCTTGTCCGGGTATTAAATTGATTCAAGGTTAGTGACCGTTTGTTTTTGCTTGGTACTAATAAAATTTTATTTTGCGAAAATTCAATGTCAAAAACTGGTAAAATAACCTTATTAATTTCAACGTATATTTTATATGAATTATTTAAATCTTCGGATGAGACGTAAAATTCGTTTAATCTCAAAGTTATCACCTAGATTCAGCTTATTATTGCTAATGTGGTATGCTACAATTGTATAGTAATTCTTCACGAGTGTAAAAATTTGAGTGTCAAAAAGGAACGATAGGATATGCAATTAGAGTTTTTTGGAACTGGTGCGGGAGTTCCTGGTAAGTTTCGAAACGTTTCTAGTGTCGCTTTAAGATTGTTGGATGAGATTAATTCCGTGTGGTTGTTTGATGCGGGGGAAGGTACTCAACAACAAATCTTGCGATCAACGTTAAAACCGCGAAAAATTAATAAGATTTTTATTACCCACCTTCATGGTGATCATATCTATGGTCTTCCGGGATTATTATCAAGTCGTTCGTTTCAAGGCGGAGATGATCCGGTTACCATTTATGGCCCCTTTGGAATCAAAAATTACGTTCAGACTAGTTTGCAAGTGACGCAGACTAAGTTAGGGTATAAAATAAAATACGTAGAGCTGGACCAGCCTGGTAAGATTTTTGACGGTAAAAAGTTTACAGTTTATGCGGAAAAGCTTGATCATCAAGTTCAAAGTTGGGGTTTTCGAATTGTTGAACATGATCATCCGGGTGAACTGCTTGTTGATAAATTGCAGGAGGATAATATTCCGTCTGGTCCACTGTACGGAAAGCTTAAGGAAGGTAAGACGGTTAAACTTAGTGACGGGAGAGTCATTAATGGCAAGGACTACATTGGTAATTCCCAAAAGGGGAGAATTGTTACCATTTTAGGGGATACGAGAAAAGTTGGTACCATCAATAAGTTAGCGCAAAATGCTGACATTTTAGTTCATGAAAGTACTTTTGGAAAGGGCGAAGCAAAATTAGCTCACAATTACTATCATTCTACGAACATCCAGGCTGCTAATACCGCCAGGGATGCCAACGTAAAACGATTATTATTAACGCACATTTCTGCAAGGTATACTGCTAAAATGGCTCATGAGTTACAGAGGCAGGCTCAACAAGTTTTTCCAAATACCAAGGTAGTTAAAGATTTTGATTTTATTGATATTCCCTTTAATAAGGGAGAGGAGAATGCCCAATGAAAAAGCAAGTTTCAATGATTTTAAGCATGGTCTTGATTGTGATTGTCGCTATTTTTGTTTTGTTAAATATGGGAAGTGCGGAAATTAACTTTGGTTTTACGACGGTTAAAATGCCGTTAATCTTAGTCTTATTATTGACATTACTAATTGGGGCTTTAATCATGTTTTTATTATCAATGATCAGTTCATTTAAAAATGGTTCCAAACGGAAAAAAGAAAATCGTGATTCACAGAAAACCATTGATGGATTAAAGGGACAAATTAATGATTTAAATAAACAAATTGATTCTCTAAAGATGCAGTTAAAGAATTCAATTAGTAAACAAAAGGTTAATCAAGATAATCGAAACGTTGAAGATGTAATTAATAAACAGCAAAAGGACAACGAAAAATAGTGAAAAGAGGATCCATATTTGCTTTCTTCAAAGTATAATTGGGAGCTAAAACAAAATAATCTTAACCAAGATGCTGTTAATCAACTAGCTAATGATTTGGGACTTGAACCGTTAGTTGTTAGCTTACTGTTTGAACGTGGTTATGATAATGTCGATAAGATTCAACATTACTTAAACCCGGATACTAGTGACTTAAACGATCCCTTTTTAATGCATGATATGCAAAAAGCGGTTGAACGGATTGAATTGGCAGTTGAAAACGGTGAACAAATTACCGTTTATGGGGATTATGATGCTGACGGACTTACTAGTACCGCCATTTTATATGAAACGCTAGTCGAGATGGGAGCGGAAGTTCGTTATTATATTCCTAATCGGTTTAAAGATGGATACGGTCCAAATGTGAAGGCCTTTCAAAAAATTATTGATAGTGGAACTTCGTTAATTGTTACTGTTGATAATGGAGTTGCTGGCTTTGATGCAATTGAGGAAGCTAATAAATTGAGTTGTGATGTGATTATTACCGATCATCACGAATTACCAGAAAAGTTGCCAAACGCCTATGCAATCGTTCACGCTCAGTTGGGCGATCCTAAATATCCGTTTCAGTATCTTTCTGGAGCTGGAGTATCTTTTAAGTTGGCGACGGCATTAATGGATGAAATTCCTCAAGATAAACTAGATTTAGCCGCAATCGGAACGGTTGCTGACTTAGTATCGTTAACTGGAGAGAATCGGGCACTCGTTCAGTTTGGATTAAATGTCATTCACTTGACGGTGCGACCTGGATTAAAAGCCCTTATTAAACGATCTGGAATTGATTTGGAAAAAGTTGATGAACAAGATATTGGGTTTAACATTGCTCCTAGATTAAATGCACTTGGACGGATGGGTGACGCCAATATGGGCGTTGATCTGCTTACTACGGTTGACGACGAGCAAGCTAATGAACTAGCTAAGAAGACTGAGCAAAAAAATGATCAGAGGAAGTTACTGGTTAGTTCAATTACGGACGAGGCAATCGCTCAAGCTGATTCACCTGAGAATAAGAAGAGAGAAACCCTTTTAATTGTGGGAAAGGATTGGCATACTGGAGTTTTAGGTATTGCAGCTAGTCGAGTTAAAGATAAATTTCATAAGCCGACGGTTGTTGTCAGTGTTGATGACCAAAATAAGATCGCCAAGGGATCCGGAAGAAGTGTCAAAGGATTTGATCTTTTTAAAGCCTTAGATAGTGAACGCGATCTGATGGATGCATTTGGTGGACATGCGATGGCAGTTGGATTAACGGTTCCAGCTGATAATTTAAAAACACTAGCTGAGCGGTTTGAACGGTCAGCAGCAAAACAGCAGGTTGATTTATCACAAAAGCCAACTTTAAAAATTGATTTTAAAGTTACTCCAGATGAAATTGATCAAAAGTTATTTCAACAAATTCAAACTTTGAGTCCATTTGGGACTGATAATGAATGCCCCCGATTTGACGTTGATCCGATTGCTTTAACTAATGTTCAGGCAATTGGGAAAGCCCATGATCACCTTAAATTTCAAGCTGTTGGCAATCATTCACGGATTTCTGCAATTGACTTTGGGATGGGTGATGTTGCTACTGAAGTTTCTAAATTGTCAGCTAATATTAACGTAGCAGCGACCTTGAATGAAAATGAGTGGAAGGGTCGTACTAATCTTCAGTTGATGGTTGATGATCTTAAAGTTGACGGAACCGTTGTTATTGACAAACGGACCACTACCTTAACTAAGTCAATGTTTGTAAATGCGGGAACGTATATTTTCTTTCATCGTAACTTGTATCAACAATTAAAATCATATGTTGGTAAGAATTCTAAAGCTATGCTTGCTTCGGATGTTAAAAAAGATATTACGAATGGGGTAGTTTATCTTGTTGATTGTCCTGAAACACTTGGTGAATTAAAAGGCGCTGTTAATCATTTCCAAAATCCTGAAATTATATTGTATTTATATAAAAAGAATCATATTTTAAATTTAGGGATGCCAGAACGTTCACAGTATGCTAAACTATTTAAGTTCGTTGAAACTAATAAAAATGTGCAAATTTCAAAGAATGTTGGTGAGGTTGCAAACCATTTGCAGGTTTCAACCAATATTCTGGTTTTCATGTTGCAGGTATTTAATGAACTGGGATTTATCACCATTCAAGATGGAATTTTGAATGGAATCAGTAATCCAAACAAGCAAAGCTTGTCAACTTCTCCCACATACCAATTGCGAGAAGAACAATTAAAGGTAGAAGATGCTCTTTTTAACGTTTCCCCAAGTGATTTGGTGAAAATAATTAATAAGATTGGGAACTGATAATAAGAAAGGAAGTATTTTTTATGGTCCTTAATTTAAAGGATTATGTAGCAAGTTATCCTAATTTTCCAGAGCCAGGTGTAACTTTTCGAGATATTTCTCCATTACTAGAAAGTGGCGAAGCATATCGTCAAGCTACTGACGAAATTGTCAACTATGCTAAGGGCAAGAACATTGATATGATTGTTGGTCCCGAAGCGCGTGGTTTTATTGTGGGATGTCCCGTTGCCTATGAACTTGGAATTGGTTTTGCACCTGCAAGAAAAAAAGGGAAGTTACCTGGCAAGACTGTCAAAGCTACATATGGCTTGGAATACGGTCAGTCATCGCTTTATTTGCATGATGATGCGATTAAACCAGGTCAGAGAGTTCTTGTGACTGATGATTTGCTAGCTACAGGTGGTACCATTGACGCTACCATTGAGTTAGTCAAAGATCTTGGTGGAGTAGTAGTTGGAACGGCTTTTATTGTCGAATTAATGGACTTAAAGGGTCGCGATAAGATTAAAGACTATGATATTCTCAGTCTGATTAAATATGATTAAGTTTTAAATTAAAAACACTTCTCAAGTTGATTATCGGTTCTTTTATGATTATACTTAAGTGGTGTTAATTTTGGCGAGTTGGCAGAGTGGTAATGCACCGGACTCGAAATCCGGCGAACCGGTTTATAGCCGGCGCGCAGGTTCAAATCCTGTACTCGCCTTTATAAGTAGTATTACAAAACAAAAAGACTATCAAAACTTGTAATTTTGGTAGTCTTTTTGTGTTATTGAGCTTTTATAATTCAGATTGCATCCGGATTGCTTTTCCAATGATTTTGCCTGGATTATCTTTATTCAAGATAATCGGTGGGTACTCCTTATTATCAGGAACTAAGACGGTTTGGTCTTTTTGAGTACTAATCCTTTTAAGAGTAGCTTCGTCGTTATCGTTTAATAGGACAGCGGCAATTTCACCATTCTCCACCTCTGGTTGATAATGGATTAAAACGTACGATCCGTTTTGAATGGTAGGAGCCATTGAGTCTCCGTCACATTTTAACCAGAAATTCTCACCACTTGGCAGTCCTTCTTTTAAAGTTGGAAAGTACGCGGTAACGTTCTGTTCAGCAAAGATTGGTTTTCCGCAAGCAATGCTGCCAATAAGAGGAAGATCAATTGTCTCATTAGTTTTTGATTTAGCACTTGTACTATCATTGTGATAGTTAAGTTGATTAGTATTTCCTAATAGGTAATCGATCGACACTCCAAGTACTTTGGCGACTTTTCCAAGGCTTTTTGTACTAGGAGTTTTCTTGTTCCAAGTATAAATATTGTTAATCCCAATCCCAGCCTTCTGGGCCACTAACTGAAGTGACCATCCACGCATTCTTGAAAGTCTCTTTATTCGTTCAATTGTTGTCAAAATTGTTTCTCCTTTTCTGAAATTGGTGGTTAAAAAAGTTATTTCAAATAATAGAGAAAATCATTGACATTTTATTTTATATGATTGATAATTAATTTAGTTAAGTAATTGATCAGTCAGTCCAGAATAATATCAATGGTTAAAAGTATCTAAACTAGTTCCCACGAAGAAAATAGTTTAAATACAGTCCATTATTTTCATCATATTTACATTTTATTCCAAAGGATAGACATAGTCAATAACTTAATTAATAAATTGTGAAAGGAGGGATCAATAATGGCTAACGTTGAATTGGAACGTAATGCTCAAAGAGTATTTAAAAAGATCAAAGTTGCTTTAATTAACAAGGACTTGACTCAAGTTGATATGTCAAAAATTGTTGATGTCTCACCAGTTGAATTAAATCGGGCAATTCATGGTGAGATGAGTCCTAAATCTCAAAGAATTAGGAAGCAAATTTTTAAGTACCTAGATATCAAAGTTTCGTAATCTTCATTTGTTATCCATGTGATAAAAGAGCAGTAAGATAAACTAAATGTATTAATACTACTTGTTTTCACGTTTGTAATTAGTATTAGTATGTGTAGTGATAATAAGGCCTAGATCAGTTGCAGTAGTTGATCTAGGCCTTTGTCGTCTAATAATTAGTTTGTTTAGTTTCATCAACTGACAATTGTTTTACTAATTGGTCAATCTGATTGCGGACGATTCTAAAAGTTTCGATTACTTCCGGTTTGGATCCCTTCGCTTGTGCTGGATCCTTAAGTGGCCAGTGAATTTTCGTAACCGATTCTGGAGTAACCGGACACTTGTCCTTAGCATCTCCGCAAAGCGTAACGATTAAATCACACTTAACTAAATAACTTTTATCAATTAGCTTGGATGTGTTGTGAGAAATATCAATTCCACGTTCTTTCATCACCTTAACCGCAACTGGATTTAAACCATGAGTTTTTACTCCCGCACTTTTTATTTGCCAGTTTTGCGGGAAATATTTTTTGGCAAATCCTTCCGCCATTTGGCTTCGGCACGAGTTTCCCGTACACAAAAAATAAATTTTTTCATTTTAATTCATCCCTTAATAATTTATACGTCATGATACCAAAAGATGATGACTATGGATACTATTAGTAACTTATCTTATCGGTTATTAATTGCTTAACTTATGGGTAGTTCAATCAAATTGTGTGCAAATAATTTATTAAATATTGAACATTTTGTAGTCTCATTAGGTAATTGCGTGGTACTATAAAAATGTTCATAGAGAACGACAATTTAAAAATTGAAGGAGGAAGCAGATATGAAAGTAGCTGTAATTGGATCATCTCATGGTGGATTCGAAGCTGTCAGAGGAGTTTTAAAAGATTTTCCTGATGCTGACATCGAATGGTACGAAAAGGGAGACTTTGTATCTTTTCTATCTTGTGGAATTGAATTATATCTTCAAAACGTCGTAAAAGATGTTAACTCTGTAAGTTATGCAACTCCAGAAGGCATGGAAAAATTAGGTGTAAATGTTCACATTAATACTGAAATCACTGATATTGATCCTGAAGCTCACACGCTAACCGCTTTAAACGTTAACGATGGCAAAGAGAGCACTGAAAAATATGATAAATTAATTTTAAGTGTTGGTGCTAATCCATTCCAACTTCCAGTTCCAGGGAAGGAATTAGGTAATATATACGCAATGCGTGGACGTGATTGGGCCATTAAATTGAAGGAAGCTGAAGTTACTCCAGGCATCAACAACGTCACGGTTGTTGGTTGTGGATACATTGGGATTGAAGCAGCTGAATCATTCGCTAAGGCTGGTAAGCACGTTACCTTAGTTGATACTGGTAAAACCATTCTTCCTACTTACTTGGATCCAGAGTTTACTAAGATTCTTGAAGCTGAGCTTAAAAAGAACGGCGTAAAATTATCATTGAACCAAAGTGTTAAAGAATACGTTGGTGACGATGATGAAAACGTTTCTTCAGTTATTTCAACTAATGGTGACCAATGGGATGCTGATCTAGTGATTGAAACTGCCGGAATTCGTCCTGCTACCGATTGGCTTAAAGGTAAAGTTGATCTTGACGAAAAGGGCATGATCAAGACCGATGAATATCAAAGAACCAATCAACCTGATATTTTTGCTGTTGGTGATTCTACCGAGGTTACTTTTGCACCTACTGGCAAGAAGCAAATCATTGCTTTAGCTTCTAACGCTAGACGTCAAGGTCGCTCAGCTGCCATGAACCTGAACGATGAGAAGCGTAAGACTACTGAAGTTTCTGGTTCATCAGCACTTCATGTTTTTGATTACAAGTTTGCCTCAACTGGATTTAAGGATGTTACTGCTGAAAAAGCTGGCGTTGACGTTGAATCCGTCTTTGTTGTTGACACTGCGGTTCCTCCGTTTGTTCATGATGATAAGTTGAATGCAGAAGTCTACTTCAAGTTAACTTTTGATCCAAAGACTCGTGAAGTTGAGGGTGCTCAAATCATGTCGAAACGAGATGTAACTGCTAATATTAATACCATTTCATTAGCAATTCAACAACACATGACCGTTGATGACTTGGCATATGCTGACTTCTTCTTCCAACCAGGTTTTGACCGTCCATGGAATATCATGAACGTCGCAGCTCAAAAAGCACAAGATAAGTTAGATCACAAATAAAACCAAAGGGTCCGTTGACTTAATCAACAGACCCTTTTTATTACATACTTTTTGCTACTAGAATATCACCATTTGACAATTTGAACGTTTTATCAAAACCATTTAGATAAATAGTAGTACCTCGTTCTGGAAAATCTTCACTGGTCTTAGGAAGAAATTCAATTTCAAGTGAATGGCCATCTGGAGCCAGATTATCTAAGGTAGTTAATTTCATGACGTACTGATTGTCATCGTTAGCTTTAATGGTTTTAGTATCTGAATTTCCAGGTGCTGGAAATGTTAAAGTAATCCGTTTCATATCATCCCTTCTTTCGTAGTTATTATACTACCAATTGGTTTTTGGGATTAGTATGATTCTTTTGGCGAGAGAAGTGCTAACATATAAAATAAATCATAAAGAAAATGGTGAGTGATAATGAAATTCTATACTTCTGATAACGTTGAATTGGATTATGATGATGAGGGAAATAAAAGCAATCAACCCGTGATGATTCTTACCGGAATTGGGGGCTATAAAGAGATTTGGACCCTTACTGTCCAAAAATTAGTCGAAAGCGGTTTTAGGGTTATTAACGTGGATGCTAGAAATCAGGGGATGTCTGAGCGTACTAGTAAGGATGAACGGATGTCGCGCCATGCGATGGATTTATATGAGATTCAGAAGGAACTAAAATTAAAAGAACCAATCTTGCTTGGAAATTCAATGGGAGCAGCAACCATGTTTGCGTACGTTTCTTTGTTTACTGATAAGGGAATTAAGGCCATTGTAGACGTTGATCAGAGCCCTAAGATGATTGCGGATCGGTCATGGCCATACGGATTTAAGGCTTTAGACTGGAGTAATTTTCCTGAATTTTTGAAGCAGCCATTTGGACGTTCGACTTATAGTAAAATTAATGATCTTTTATATAGTAAGATTCAATCGTTAAAACAGGAGTATCCATATGACGCCGACTTAAACTATTCGTTGTTAGTGGATCATGCTTTTCAAGATTGGCGTGACATTTTGAGTGATTTGAAGGTTCCATTGATGATTATAGCGGGAAGAAAATCACCATTTTTTGATTATCACTTTGCAAAAGTTGCAGCTGGGATGGCTCATAATGGTCATTATCAGATTGTTGAAGATGCGGGGCATATTATTATGGCTGAACAGCCAGATGTGTTTAACGATATTTTGTTGAAGTTTGTGAAAAGAATATAATAAATCACAATGGTAAGAAATATCATCGTGTGAATTATTAGACTTAACCCTTCAATAGCGGTCTCACTTTAATGAGGTCGTTTTTTATTTGGGTTTGTTAAAGAGTGTTAACTTGGTTGACTTTACGCACTTTGGTTAATATAATCACAATGTAAGCGGATATGAGCAATCGTGTCTGCGTGAAAATAAAAACAATTGGAGGGGTTTACGTGGCTGATAATATTTATTCCATTCATGAAAAGCACACGGGAATGCTAGAAATGGAATCAGAATTTCCTGTAAAAAACCGTGAAGAACTTAGTGAAGCTTACACACCTGGTGTTGCTAAGATTTCCAAGGCCATTGAAAAAGACCCTAGTTTAAAGGACAAGTACACAATGAGTGGAAAGTTGCTTGCTGTTGTTACTGATGGTTCAGCAGTTCTAGGATTAGGTAACATCGGACCAGCTGCAGGGCTTCCGGTTGTTGAAGGGAAGGCTTTGTTATATAAAGACTTGGCCAATGTTAATGCGTTACCAGTTGCCATTGATCAGGAAGATGCCAAGAAAATGGCCACTCACATTAAAAGTATTCAAGATACCTTTGCTGGGATCCATTTGGAGGACATTGCGGCACCAAAATGCTTTGAGTTAGAGGATATCTTGAGTAAAACATTAGATATTCCGGTCTATCATGACGACCAAGAGGGAACTGCTATTGTAGTTTTGGCCGGATTAATCAACGCTAGTAAAGTAGTTGGTAAAGAGTTGAAAGATTTAAAGATCGTCGTCAATGGGGTTGGAGCATCTGGTGTCGCTACTGCCTCGTTGCTGGAGCACGTTGGCATTAAAAATATTACTTTGGTTGATATCGATGGCGTGGTTAAGCCAGATAGTGAGAACTATAATTCATATCAAACTGGACTTGCCCAATCCTTGAACGGAAAAAAAGGACAAACTCTGGATGATGTAATTGATGATCAGGATGTTTTTATCGGTCTGTCAGATGCTAATGTTTTAAGTACTAGTCAAGTTAAAAGAATGGCAAAGGATCCGATTGTCTTTGCGCTTGCTAATCCAGTTCCGGAAATTCTTCCACAAGACGCTAAAGCTGGTGGTGCTAAAGTGATTGCGACTGGATCTAGTAAGTATCCAAATCAAGTTAATAATATTTTGGTTTTCCCAGGTCTGTTCAAAGGACTTTTAAAGAGTGGAATTAAAAAGGTTACATACCAAATTGAGGAAGTTGTTGCTGACGCGTTAGCCAGCATGATTCCTGATCCTACTCCAGATAAAATTGTCCCTGGGGTTTTTGATGAAAATGTTGTTAAAACAGTCACAAATTCAATTATAAAATATGGTGAAAAAGGATAAGAGGTGCAATTATGGCAATATTTATTACATCAATCCAGAGTGTGCTAGCGATTGTAATTATGATTGCAGTTGGTTATGTAACACAAGGACTTGGATGGTTTAAAGAATCATTTTCCGGTTCAATCTCAAAGATTATTATGAAAGTTGCTTTACCATGTTCTATTTTTGTGGCAATGCTTAAATATTTTCATCCAGAACAACTAGCTAATTTGTCAACTGGATTAATCTATGTTGTGCTTGCTATCCTTTTAGGCTACGTTATTTCATGGATTGAAGTTAAGTTATTTAGAGTTAAAAAGGGTCGAAGAGGACTGATGATGACCGGTATTAACGGTGCTAATACCGTTTTTATTGGAATGCCCTTAAACGTTGCTTTATTTGGTGAGATATCAGTCCCTTATTTACTTGTTTACTATATTGTAAATACGATCATTATTTGGACGTTAGGTGTTTGGGTAATTGCTGCAGACGATCCAACCGCTAAAGATGGTTCCAAAGCTAAATTTGATTGGCACCATTTGATTCCGGCTCCATTATGGGGATTCATTGTTGCCATTCCATTTTTGTATATTCCATGGCTTCAGGAACATTTATTGGTTAATTTTGTCCAAACAACCTTAACTGATTTGGGGGCACTGGTTACTCCACTTGCATTAATCTATATTGGAATTATGTTGAGATCATTTGGTCTTAGAAACATGCATTTTGATAAAGATGTCATTTTGACTTTAGCAGGCCGTTTCGTGATTTCACCATTAGTCATGGCTGCAATTATTTTTGTTGGGTTCAAACTCGGAGCATCAATGGTTCCAACCTTCTCCAAGACTTTGATTGTTCAAGCTGCTACGCCTTCACTTGCAGTTCTGCCAATTTTGGCACAAACTTATCATGGTGACGTTAAGTTTGCTACAAACGTGGTTGTATCTACCTCAGTCCTCTTTATCATCGTAATTCCGATTATTATGTTAATCATGGGTTAGTAGAAACGGGAGATTATTGAGGATATGAATATTGAGACTAGAGAAATTAATTTAGAGGTTCCTGACCAATTTAATCAGTGGAGAGATTTTTTGAAATCACTTGGCATCGCCAATTTTTCTGGTGATGAGGTTGATCCCTTAGATTATACCGTTGGACTTTTTGATGGGAATAAATTAGTTGGTACTGGTTCATATTCTGGAAACATTTTGAAGTACATTGGTGTTTGTCATAAGTACACTGAAAATGGGGTTTATTTTAACAAGGTAATTTCGAATCTTTTAACAAGTTTGGGACAACGTGGAGTCTTTCATGTCTTTGTCTTTACAAAACCAATGTATGCGGAAAGTTTCGAACACGTTGGGTTTAAGGAACTCGTTCAAAGTGATGATGCGGCCTTTTTAGAGACCGGTGATTATAGTATTACTGATTATCTTAAAAGTCTGCCTAAGGTTAATAAAGCTGATAATAATGCCGGGATTGTCATGAATGCTAATCCTTTTACCGATGGTCATCGATATTTGGTTGAAAAAGCGTCAGAAGTTAGTGATAACGTTTACGTATTTGTTGTAAGTACTGATAAATCACTGTTTACGTCACAAGAACGATTAAAACTTGTTCAAGAGGGCGTTTCTGACTTAAAGAATGTGATGGTTGTTCCGGGTGGCGATTACTTAGTAAGTTATGCCACTTTTCCTTCGTATTTTTTGGGGGCACAAGCAGACAAGGTGCGGTATCAGACAACCATTGATGCATTAATCTTTAAAGATTGGATTGCCAAAGATCTTGGCATTAACGTTCGGTTTCTTGGAACGGAGCCAAATTCCAAAACGACCTCAATCTATAATCAAATTTTAGAAAAGGTTCTCCCGCCTGAAGTCAAAGTTAAAGTTATTAAACGAGATCAGGATGAAGCCGGAAAAGTGATTTCGGCCAGAACGGTTCGGATGGCCATTAAGAATGGTGAGTTAACATCAATTAAAGGGATTGTCCCAAAAACAACTTACGAGTTTATTACCAAACATATGGATTCGTTACAGGAAAGAATTAAGAAGGGAATGAAGATCAATGGGAATTAATAAAACGGCAATGGATGGAACGCTGGAATCTTCTGACATTCAGATCACAGTCAGTAAGGGTACTAACGGAATCCAAATTAATCTTGAATCTGATGTTAAGAAACGGTTTGGTGATGATATTATTGCTACCATTAAGGAAGTTGTTAACAAATTTGAATTAGATAATGTCAATATTAAGGCAGTTGACCAGGGAGCTTTAGATTGCGTAATTAAAGCTCGAACGATTACCGCAATTCAACGGGCCATGGGCGACAGCGAACAACCAGCATGGGAGGCACTATAATGGCTGAAAATGGTGAACGACTCAGAAGAACGATGATGTTTGTTCCAGGTAACAATCCAGGGATGATCAAAGATGCTGGGATCTATGGCGCCGATTCAATCATGTTTGATCTTGAAGACTCAGTTTCGTTAGCGGAAAAAGATTCTGCAAGAAACTTAGTTTATGAGGCTTTAAAAACGGTTGATTATGGTGATGCAGAATTAGTTGTTAGAACTAATGGACTCGACACTGACTTCTTTGAAGCTGACGTCAAAATGATGGTTAAGGCTGGCATCGATGTTATTAGAATTCCTAAAACTGAAAGTGCGGCAATGGTTGAAGAGATGGAGAGTCTAGTTGTTGACGCTGAAAAGGAGTTCAACATTCCAGTTGGAACCACTCATTTAATGGCTGCAATTGAGAGCGCTGAAGGTGTCATGAATGTACTTGAGATTGCTAAAGCCTCTGATCGCATGATTGGGATTGCTTTATCGGCGGAAGATTACACAACGGATTTAAAAACACACCGTTATCCAAATGGCTTGGAACTACAGTTTGCCAGAAATATGATTTTAAATGCTGCTAGAGCAGCTGGTATCGCCGCTTTTGATACGGTTTACACCGATGTTGATAATGTGAAGGGATTCTTGGCAGAAACCGAGTATATTCATGAGTTGGGTTACGACGGAAAATCAGTTATTAATCCACGCCAAATTCCTTTGGTAAACCAAGTTTATGCCCCAAGTGAAGATGAAATTAAGAATGCTGAAAATGTACTTGCTGCGATTGAAAAAGCAAGAAAAGCTGGCTCAGGAGTTATCTCAATGAACGGACAGATGGTTGATAGACCAGTTGCACTTAGAGCTGAGAGAGTTATGAAACTAGCTAAAGCTTCTGGCTTGATTGATAAGGAGGGTCATTACATTGGAAAATAAATTAGGTCGTAATTTACCCGATAAATTAATGAATGAACTGCACTTTAAACCATTTGAAACTACTAAGATTGGTAACCCGGTCTTTCAAAGAACGGCTCCTAAAGTCCAAGTTCAAGATGGACATGATAAATTAAAGGATGATTTAAAGCAGGTTGTTAAAGATAACGTGAAGGATGGGATGACCATCTCATTTCATCACCATTTACGTAATGGTGATTACATCTTTAATCTTGTGATGAAGGCGATCATGGACCTTGGAATTAAAGATCTAACTTTAGCACCTTCTTCATTGACTGGCGTCATGAATGATATGGCAATTAAAGCCATCAAGAATGGAACCGTTACTAACATCACCACATCCGGAATGCGTGGCTCATTGGGTGACGAAGTTTCTCATGGAATTCTTAAAAATCCAGTGATTTTCAGATCCCATGGAGGCCGTGCTCGTGCTATTGAAAACGGTGATATCAAAATTGATGTTGCCTTTTTAGGGGTTCCTAATTCAGACCGTTGTGGTAACGCTAATGGAATGGAAGGTCCCGCCGCATTTGGTTCACTAGGGTATGCGTTAATGGACGCAGCCTATGCTAATAAAGTCGTTTTATTAACTGATAATGTGGTGGACTATCCCAACACCCCTGCCTCAATTCGACAAACACAAGTCGATTATGTCGTTAAGGTGGATAAAGTTGGTGATCCTAATAAAATTGGCTCTGGCGCTACTCGTTTCACTAAGGATCCAAAAGATTTGACCATTGCTAGAGCGGTCAATCAAGTAATTGTTAATTCACCGTACTTTAAAGATGGCTTCTCATTTCAGACTGGCTCTGGTGGAGCTGCCCTTGCCGTTACTCGTTACTTAAGACAAGCAATGCTTGATAATCATCTTCATGCCTCGTTTGGTTTGGGTGGAATTACTAAACCAATGGTTGATTTGCTTGAAGAGGGATTAGTTGATAAGTTAATGGATGTTCAAGACTTTGATAAAGCCGCTGCTGATTCAATGAAGAACAACAAAAATCAACAGGAAATTGATGCGTCATGGTATGCTGATCCTGATAATAAAGGATCAATGGTCGCTCAGTTAGACATTGCGGTCTTAAGTGCCTTGGAAATTGATACTGATTTTAACGTTAATGTGTTAACTGGTTCTGATGGCGTAATTAGAGGAGCGGTTGGTGGACATCAGGATGCTGCTACATCTAAGATGACAATCATCTGTGCTCCACTGGTACGAGGTCGCATTCCAACGGTGGTAGATCATATTAGTACAGCTGTTACTCCAGGGCAATCGATTGATGTCTTAGTAACCGAATTTGGAATCGCCGTTAATCCTAATCGTCCAGACCTGATTAAGCAATTTAAGGATGTTCCGAGTTTGCATGTATACAGCATCCAAGAATTAGCTGAAAAAGCTGAAAAGATCGTCGGCAAAGAAGAACCACTGAAGTATACTGATAAGACGGTTGGATTGGTTGAGTATCGGGATGGAACGATCATTGATTCAATTCGACAAGTAAAAGATTAATTTTAAAGACGGTGCTATCTGTAAGGCAGATGGAGCCGTTTTTTTAAGGAGTTTGATAAGTTGGAAGATAATATTTTTTTAACTGGGAAAGTGCAGGGGATCCCAGCTGTACTTGCTAACAAAGACAGACGGGCACACATACAGGCTCAATTAAAGGAGCAGTATCCAAGGGATACGATTGTGTCAATCAAGTTAAATATTCCGGGTCCCATCAAGAACAACCCACAAATCATGAACTTATTTGATGTTGGCTATAAGCGATTCTTTAAAACGCAGTTGTACAATATGAAAATTATCGATAAAATGGGGTGGAACACTGATGCGGGAAAAGAACGGTTTTTGGTGGTTGATGGTGATGGGCTTGTTTTGAAGAAACGAGCAATTCATTTTGAAGATCATGATCGTTTAGGACGTTTGTTTGATATTGACGTAATGGATCATAATCATTCTCATTACTCCCGGACTGATGTCAAAATGAGACCCAGAAGATGTCTGATTTGTGATCGAAATGCTAAAGAATGCGCTAGGAATCGTACTCATTCCGTGTCTGATTTGCAACGAAAAATTAGCGAGATATATTTTAGGAATGTCGGATATGAATAATGCGGTAATGGATTGGAAAGTTAAAATTTGTCAAAAAAATAAAACCGTTAACGCTGTGATGGAATCAATGTTAGATGAAGTTGTTTCTAATCCAAAACCAGGATTGGTTGATCCAGTTTCTCATAAATCTCATCCTGATATGGATGTCTTTACGTTCATTAACAGCATTATTACAATGCGTCCTTATTTTGAAACCGCTTTTTTACGAGGACAAAATTTTTTAAGTGATGACTTAAGTCAATTATTGAAGTTGATTCGACCTGATGGAATTAAAGCTGAAAAAAACATGTTTAGGGAGACTAACGGTGTCAATACCCATAAGGGTGCAATCTTCGTAATGGGAATTATTGTTGCAGCACTAGGCTATCTTTCTCAGTCCAAAGCTTCCTTTACACTTGGAGATATAATTAATGTAGAAAAAGCTATGACTGCTGGAATCGTTAAATCAGACTTTTCGCAGGTGAGAAGAAAATCTGCTAGCAAATTAACCGCTGGTGAGCACCAATTTTTAGAATATGGGATGACAGGAATTCGTGGAGAAGCCGAGGCTGGATTCAAAACTGTGACAGGTCATGGCTTGCCAGCTTTGGTCGCTTTTAATGGAAATAAAAATGAAAAGATTCTTCGGGCGTTACTTAACATTGTTGCTCATAGTCAAGATAGTAATTTGATTAAACGTGCTGGATCGCCTGAAATCGTTGAAAAGGTACACAGGCAGGTTACTTCAATTTTAAACACTGAAGCTTTTAATTCCGCTCTAATTAAAGAACAACTGGAAAAAATGTGTGAAAACTTTGATAATCAAGATTTAAGCTTAGGTGGTTCAGCTGATTTATTAATTTTAACCATCTTTTTTGGTAAGATAACTGATCATTTTTAAACATGAGTGACGTTTAGAAAATTAAATTGAAAATGGAGTGGTATTAGTGAAAGTTGGAATTGATAAAATTGGCTTTTATACCCCATCTTATTTTATTGATATGGTGGATTTAGCCAAAGCACGTGATGAAGATCCAAACAAGTATTTAATTGGGATCGGGCAAACTCAACAAGCTGTCATTCCCTCCACCCAAGATTCTGTTACGTTGGCAGCCAATGCTTCGAACCAAATTGTAAGTCAAGAAAATCGAGATAAGATTGATTTAATTATTTTTGGATCAGAAAGTGGAATTGATAACTCTAAGTCGGGAGCAATTTATGTTCAAAACCTGTTAAAACTGAGTTCACACGCACGAGCATTTGAAATTAAACAAGCCTGCTATGGAGCAACTGCAGGATTACAGATGGCTAAAGACTATGTTCACTTGCATCCCGATAAGCAGGCTTTAGTGGTTGGATCTGATATTGCTAGATACGGAGTTCAAACTGCTGGCGAGGTTACACAAGGTGGTGGAGCAGTTGCCATGACGGTGTCGAGTAACCCACGTATTATGACTATAAGCGATGATAGTAGTGTTTATTCTCAAGACATTATGGATTTTTGGCGGCCAATCGGAAAGACTGAGGCCCTTGTGGATGGACACTACTCAAATGATATTTATGAAAAATTTTTTAATGAAACCGTTCATGATTATTTAAAAAGACATGGTCTTACTTTTAATGATTTAAAGGCAATTGTTTTTCATTTACCTTACACTAAGATGGGGTTAAAAGCATTACGCCAAGTCCTTCCTGAAGTTTCAGTTAAGGAACAGGAAAAATTGTTAAGAGAATTTGAAGCTAGTCGGGTTTACAGTAAACGAGTTGGCAATTTGTATACCGGGTCACTATATTTGAGTCTTCTTTCACTTCTGGATAATTCTTCAGATTTAAGGGTAGGAGACCAAATTGGTGTGTTTAGTTATGGTTCTGGGGCTCAAGGAGAGTTTTATACAGGAATGCTACAAGATCACTTTAGGGATCAAAATCGGAGACAGTTAATGAATAATCTGTTAGACAGTCGAAAGAAATTATCAATTGAAGAGTATGAACAAATATTCAATGGTTTGCCTAGTCTTTTGGATGATAATTATGAATTGGATCTAAGTAATGATCCTGCTAAATTTGTCTTTTCTGGTGTTAAAGAAGGTAAACGTCAGTATTTAAATCAAGAAAAAAACCATTCACTTTGAAGTGAATGGTTTTTATTTAATGCCGATTCGATATAAACCGACAACTTTACCTAAGATGACTACGTTTTTTAAAATAATTGGTGCCATGTCATCATTTTCGGGTTGGAGTCTGAAATGGTCACTTTCTTTAAAGAATCGTTTGCAGGTGGCTTCGTTTTCGTCGTTCATGGCGATAACAATATCACCATTTTCAGCGGTATTTTGGCGTTTTACAATTACCTGATCACCGTCTAAAATTCCGATATTGATCATACTTGTACCACTAATGGTAAGCATGAAGAGTGAATCAGAACTTCGTTGGAGTTCGGTTGGAATCGGGAAATAATCAGTTGCGTCTTGAACCGCAAGAATTGGTTCTCCGGCAGCAACGGTTCCAAGTAAAGGCATCTCGTCCGGCTTTGATTCTTGAGAAACACCAAGATAGTTCATTCCATCAGAAGTAACTTCAAGGGCGCGCGGCTTAGTTGGATCCTTGATGATATAGCCCTTCTTTTCCAAACGAGCGAGATGACCATGGACCGTTGAAGTTGACGATAATCCAACGTGTTCGCCGATTTCTCGAACGGTTGGTGGGTATCCTTGATCACGAACTTGTTTCCAAATGTATTCGAGAATATCATGTTGTTTTGTTTGTGATGCTTGCGACATAAGGCACCTCTGTGCTTTCTAATTGGTTTTTAGCTAAAATAAGAATACCACAAAAACGGAATTTTGCAAACGTTTGTTCGTGTACAAATCCTTGTTTTCACGCTTTATTTCGTGATATTATGATATCAGATGAAGGGAGAGGTTAACATGGCTGAAGATAAAGAATTAGAAAAACTCATTCCAAGAATTAACGAATTATCTAAAAAATCAAAACACGAAGGTTTATCTGAAGACGAAAAAGAAGAACAGAAGAAGTTACGAAAAGAGTACTTAGATCGTTTCAAGGCTAATTTTAAAAGTCAGATTGAAATGACTAAGGTCTATGATAAAAAAGGGAACGAAATTACTTCAGACAAAGTCAAGGAATCTCAGCGAAAGAAAAATTTGCGAGACGATTGATTCCAATCTTTTCAAAACCTTGCTAATTGTGTAAAATAATAATAAAAGGCTTGAAGGGAGGTCAATGATTTGTCTACATGGATCTGGATTTTAATAGTGATTTTGGCTTTACTAGCTGGTGCACTAATTGGCTTCTTCGGTGCTCGTAAGTACATGGAAAAGTATTTGAAGGATAATCCACCAATCAACCAGGAACAACTTAAAGCGATGATGCTTCAGATGGGACAAAAGCCATCACAAAAGAAACTTAACCAAATGATGAACGCAATGAAACATCATCAAAATTAAAAAAACGTCGAATTACTTCGACGTTTTTTTATTATGCGGTTTTGATTCATCAATGTACACGTAGTTGGGATTAATTTCATCATCGAGCTTGTCAAATGCGGCTTGCATTTGATTTTCAATTAATTTTTGATTCTTATCATCCAATCTTTCTTTTTTGTTGATATAAATTGGATCACCAAAGTTAATTGAAACTTTCTGGCGTTTGAAAACTTCTTTGAGGGTCAATGGCCCCTGATAAACAACTGGTACCAGGGGCACTCCAGCTAGTTGGGCAATCAGTGCTGCACCGCCCTTGAGTTTTTTGGAATGCCTCGTACCAGACGGGAACATCATGAGTGATAGATTGGTTTTTCTCAGTGTTCTAACTGGAATTTTAATTGCTGAAATTCCTGGATTTGAACGATCAACCGAAAATACGTTGACGTGCCGCAAAAACCATCCCAGCATTGGATTTTTGAATAGTTCTTTTTTAGCCATGAAACACAACTGTTTAGGGCGAATTACCGTTGCAATTAGAATCATATCAAACCAACTCCGGTGGGGAGCAATTAACACGTAATTTCCGTCTGGGATACGATTCTTGTGCATCACATTCATTGGTCCATTTATAATTCTTAAAATGAATTGGCCAACTGTAAATAAAAACGAGTACCACAAAAGATTTTAAGCTCCTTTTTTTAAGATGTATAATTTAATAGTATATTATTAACGGTAAAAGTGACAAGTTAAATTTAAAAAATGGTGGTGAACTAGGTGAACTTGATTGGTGATGAACGAATTGACCAACTCTACAGTCAGGACATTAAAGTCATTCAAAGTCCAAGTGTGTTTTCATTTTCTTTGGATGCCGTAATGCTTGCTAATTTTGCTCAGCCTAAGATCAGTAAGAATAGTCTTTTGGTTGATTTATGTGCTGGTAATGGTGCCGTTGGTTTGTTTTTAAGCAAAAAAACACATGGTAAGATTGCCGAAGTCGAGATTCAATCACGTCTAAGTGATATGGCAACTAGGAGTGTTCAACTGAACGGCTTAGAGGATCAGATATCCGTTTATAATGATGATTTAGCTAATGCTACCACAATTTTTGGCAAAGATGAGGTTGATACTATTACGGTTAACCCTCCGTATTTTTCAAATCTTCCGACTAGTAAAAAAAATCCGAATGAATATTTAGCGATTGCAAGACACGAAGTAAAAACTAATTTGAAAAGTGTTATTAAAACTAGTAGTGAGCTTTTAAAAACTGGTGGGAAACTTTACATGGTTTATCGTCCTGATCGCCTACATGAGTTAATGAACTTAATGACTAACTTTCGACTAGCAATGAAGCAAATTCAATTTATTTACCCTAAAGAGGGAAAGAATTCTAACATGATTTTGGTATCTGCAATTAAAGATGGAAAAAATGCTGGTTTAAAAGTCGATTACCCGATTACGGTTTATGACCATGGTAGTTATTCAAAAGAGGTTAAAAAGATGTTGTATGGAAAGTAAAAGTTACTATATGTATGTCTTACTTTGTTGTGACGGGACGTTTTACGGTGGGTTTACCGATGACGTTTATCGTAGATTAGCGGTTCATCAAGCTGGGAAAGGGGCCAAATATACTAAAACTAGGCGACCTTTAAAGCTACTGTACTACGAAAAATTTAATGATAAAAGGAGTGCCATGAAAGCAGAATACGCTTTTAAGCATCAAACTCGGAGAAAAAAAGAATTTTTTCTAATTAGCCATGGAATTGACTCGACTCTTTGGGGTAATTAGTGGTTGGGTGTTATAATTATGGTGAAAAGAAAAGGGGGACTAAGTTATGAAAATCATTGCATATGGAATTAGAGACGATGAACGACCATACTTAGAACAATGGGATAAAGCTCATCCAGACATTGAAGTAAAAGCAGAATCAAAATTATTGGATAATGACACTGTCGACGAAGCAAAGGGATTTGATGGTGTGGTTGCATACCAGCAAAAGCCTTATACTGCTGATATTTTAGACAAATTAGCTAGTTTTGGCATTAAATCACTTTCACTTCGAAACGTTGGGGTGGATAATGTTGATGCTGATGCTGTTAAACGTGATGGCATTAATGTCACTAACGTTCCAGCTTATTCACCAGCTGCTATTGCTGAATTAGCGGTTACAGAAATGATGCGGTTACTTCGTCATACTAAAAAGTTTGAAGATAAGGAACGCCATGGTAACATGACCTGGGCTCCAGATATTGCTGACGAAATGAACAAGCAAACCGTTGGTGTCTATGCTACTGGGAGAATCGGACGCCAAGTTGTTAAAATCCTTCAAGGTTTTGGTGCCAAAGTGATTGCTTATGACCCTTATCCAAACCCTGAGCTCAAAAAAGAGGGAATTTACGTTGATACCCCTGAAGAATTGTATGCAAATTCTGATATTATAACTCTTCATGCCCCAGCATTAAAAGAAAATGATCATATGATTAATGATGATTCAATTGCGCAAATGAAAGATGGAATCAAAATTATCAATGCTGCCCGTGGAAGTTTAATTGATACTGATGCTTTGATTCGTGGCCTTGACAGTGGCAAGATCTCAGGAGCTGCTCTTGATGTGTACGAAAACGAAGTGGGTATTTTTAATGTTGATTTTGGAAGTTTTGATAAGATCCCAGATGACAGACTGAAGAACTTGATGAAACGGGATAATGTTTTAATCACTCCACACATTGCATTTTACACGAAGCCTGCGGTTAAGAACATGGTTCAAATTGCACTCGATTCAAACGTTCAATTGATTAAAAACGGTAAGTCCGATAACTCAGTTGAAGTTAAATAGGAAATCAAAATAAAAAGCGCCCTTCATATGAAGTGCGCTTTTTATTTTGATAGAGCCTTTAAAAGATCACAAAGTTCAGTTTGAGAAGTTACTGTTTGGTCAGGAACGAAGTTTGTTTCTGGAACAGACCTTTTGCGGTGATTGAACCAAAAGGCATGCCAACCAGCTCGCTTGGCTGAAATGATGTCACCAGTAAATGAATCGCCAATGTAAGCTACTTCGGATGGTCTGACATCTAATCTATGATTCATAACGGTAAAAATTTTAGGATCCGGTTTTAACATGCCAACTGACTCTGAAGCAATGATGTAATTAGGATCAATGTAATCATCTAATCCAAGGATCTTTAGTTCGTTATTTAAGAATTGACTGGATCCGTTAGCAATAATTCCAATTTTTAAATCATTTGACAACATTTGGATTGTCTTTAAAAGATCGTGATAAGATGAAATTTCTTTAATACAAGTTAGATAGTTTTTCTTAAAATGTTTAATTTCTTCTTTATCCGGATCAAGATCGTTAACACCATTTTTGATGTTTTGATAAACTAGTTCATTTTGCTTGTAAGTTCCAGACATTATATTGGAATAAACTAAGGGACTTTGAATTTGAAAATTTTTAAATGAAGTAGCTGAGTCAATAATTGGATGATTAGGGAACGTCTTAAAAAAGGCCTCTTCTGAAACCCGCTTTTGATCATACAATGTGTCGTCGACATCAAATACGACAGCTTTTATCATTTAAACTCCTCCTCAGATACATAGAACCGTAACACATTTTTAATATTATACGCAAGATTTGATTAAATCTCAAAATATTATTGTTATTTACGTTGATATTTTGTATACTGATCCTTGGTGTTAATTACCAATACACACCTAGAAGGTTTTGTAAGGCGGTGCTCATTTGAGTTCCTTGCATAATTCTAGGGAGGAAAAAACTTTTATATGGAGGCTAATTATGGCTGTAGTTACAATGAAACAATTACTTGAGGCTGGTGTTCATTTCGGTCACCAAACTCGTCGTTGGAATCCTAAGATGAAGAAATACATTTTTACTGAACGTAATGGTATTTATATCATCGATTTACAAAAGACGGTTAAGTGCATTGACCGTGCTTACAACTTTATGAAGGATGAAGCAGCAAATGATGCTGTAATTCTTTTTGTTGGTACTAAGAAACAAGCTCAAGATTCAATTGAAGAAGAAGCAAAACGTGCTGGTGTTTACTACGTTAACCATCGTTGGTTAGGTGGTACTCTTACCAACTGGAACACGATTCAAAAACGAATTAAGTACTTGAAGAAACTTAAAAAGATGGCTCAAGATGGCACTTTTGAACGTTTACCAAAGAAGGAAGTTGCTTTGCTTAAGAAGCAAACTGACAAACTTGAAAGATTCTTAGGCGGTATCGAAGATATGCCTAAGATTCCGGATGTAATGTTCATCGTTGATCCACATAAGGAACAAATTGCTTTGCATGAAGCTCAAAAGCTTAATATTCCGGTTGTAGCAATGGTAGATACTAATACTGATCCTGATGGAATTGATTATGTTATTCCTTCTAATGATGATGCAATTCGTGCCATCAGATTGATTACTTCAACAATGGCTGATGCTATTATTGAGGGTAAACAGGGTGAAGATGAAGTTAGCGAAAAAGATTTTGATAAAAATGCTGACCAAAAAGATGAAAAATCCGAAGAAACTAAATAATTAAAGTGATAGGCTGACTTTTGTTTAGACCCTTTTGGCCTAATTTAAGTCAGTTTTTTATTAAAACAAAGGAGATCACAATTATGGCAAAAGTAACTGCTAAACAAGTTAAAGAGTTACGTGACAAGACTAGTGCTGGTATGATGGATGCTAAGAAGGCTTTAGTTGCCGCCGATGGTGATGAAAAGAAAGCCATTGATATTCTTAGAGAAAATGGGGTTGCAAAGGCTGAAAAGAAGAGTGGAAAGGTGGCTGCCAGTGGCCTCACTCGAGTTGCTGTTCATGATAACAAGGCTGCGATCGTTGAAATTAACTCGCAAACGGACTTTGTTGCCAGCAATGATGACTTTAAGGATTTGATTGATGCTGTTGCTGATGCAATTGCTTTAAATCAGCCTAAAGATTTAGATGCAGCAATGAAACTTGAATTAAACGATGGAACCGTCGAAGATGCCATCATTAATACTACCCAAGTTACTGGTGAAAAAATCAAATTGCGTCGTTTCAAGACCTTTAATAAAAATGATGATGATAGTTTTGGCTTTTATCTTCATAATGGTGGAGAAATTGGTGCTTTGGTTGAACTTCAAGGTGGAGATGACAATACTGCTAAGGATGTTGCCATGCATGTTGCTGCTGAAAACCCAGAATTCTTAACTCAAGATGAAATTCCTTCAGATCGGTTGCAGCATGAACGTGAAGTTCTTAAAAAGGAAGCTTTAAGTGAGGGTAAACCTGAAAAGATCGTTGAAAAGATGGTTGATGGGCGTTTAAAGAAATTCTTAGCTCAAATTAGTTTAGCTGATCAACCTTTTGTTAAGGATCCTGATATGTCTGTTCAACAATATGTTGAATCAAATAATGGTAAACTAAAAGGCTTTGTTCGATATGAAGTTGGTGAAGGTATTGAACAAGATACTCAAAGTTTTGCTGATGAAGTTAAACAACAAATGAATCAATAATATTTCAGCAAAAAGTCAGTGTTAAATGCACTGGCTTTTTTGTTATACCTAACTTCAGGGCACTGTTGTTATACGTTAATATATGCTAAAATTATCGTAGTTAATTTATATTGTTGGAGGAAATCTGATGGCAGATTTAAAGTACAAACGGATCGTTTTAAAGTTAAGCGGTGAAGCTCTTGCTGGTGATAAAGGATTTGGAATTAATCCCCCCGTTATCAAGACGATTGCTGAAGAAATTAGAGATGTTTATAACTTAGGGATTCAAATTGCCATCGTTGTCGGTGGTGGAAACATGTGGCGTGGTGAAGCTGGTGAAGAAATGGGAATGGAAAGATCTCAAGCCGATTATATTGGGATGCTTTCGACCATTATGAACGGTTTAGCCTTACAGGATAACCTTGAATCAGTGGATGTTCCGACTAGGCTTCAAACATCGATTGAAATGAAGCAAATTGCAGAACCCTACATTCGGCGTAAAGCAGTTCGCCACTTAGAGAAGGGACGAATTGTGATTTTTTCCGGAGGTACTGGTAATCCGTACTTTTCAACTGATACTACGGCAGTCCTCCGTGCTGCTGAAATTGACGCTGATGCCATTTTAATGGCAAAAAACGGAGTTGACGGAATTTACTCAGCTGATCCTAAAACCGATCCCAATGCTAAAAAGTATGAGAAATTAACGCAAATGGATATCATTAACAAAGGCTTACATGTTATGGATACTACTGCAAGTTCACTTTCGATGGATAATAATATTCCGTTAGTGGTATTCAATTTAAATAAGCCTGGCAATATCAAGAAGGTTGTTCAAGGTGACAAAATTGGAACAATCGTGGAAGGAAAATAATATGCCTAGTTCAAATGAAATTATTGACACAACTAAGTCAAAAATGAAGAAAGCAGAGGAAGCCTTACAGCGGGAACTTGGAAACATCAGAGCTGGTAGTGCTAATGCTAGTTTATTAAGTCCGGTTAGAGTTAACTATTATGGGGCATCAACGCCATTAAACCAAGTCGCTTCAATCTCAATTCCAGAACCGCGTGTAATTTTAATTACACCTTATGATAAGAGTTCGTTAAAGGACATCGAGCATGGTATTTTAGAGGCTGACCTTGGAATTAATCCGATGAATGATGGTGACAATATTCGAATTGTGATCCCACAGTTGACAGAAGATCGTCGAAAAGAAATTGCGAAAAAAGTTAAAGCAACTGGTGAAGAAAGTAAAGTAGCAGTTAGAAATGTTCGTCGTGATGGCATGGACGCTGCTAAGCGTGGTAACAAAGATGGTGATTTTACGGATGACGAGTCTCATAATTTGGAGGACAAAATTCAAAAAATCACTGATAAGTCAATTTCTGAAGTGGAAGACATTATTTCGAAAAAGGAAGACGAGATTCTTAATGGTTAATAAAATGAGGAGTTTTTCTAATGGCTGATGATAATGATAAGGAAAAAGAAGTAACACCGGGCACACCTGAGTTTGATCACATGGCATTTCGTTTGAAACAGCCAGTTAACGAAGGAAACCTGCGTGCATTGGACTATGATGGTAATCAATTACAGAAAATTCAAGATAATGTGTACGTGATGCCCGCTTATATTAATGATGACTTTAACTTATTTTTTGTAGTTTCTCCCTTGATCGAAAATGACTGGATTATTGCTTTCTCAAAAGCGACGATTGAGAATGGAAACGAGATTACAGATCTGTCAGAGCCAATCCCAACGGGTGAGGGATTAAATCAACTCGGGGAACAGAGCCCAGAAGACGCTAATAAGATTTTAAAGTATTTTAATACTTTGGTTGACGCAGGTCGTGGAGAATGGAAATTAGTAAAGTAAAAGGATGAGGATTCTCTCATCCTTTATTTATGTAAAAGTATTGAGGTACTCAAATGACTAACGAACTGGATATAAAAAACATTCCTAATCATATTGCAATAATTATGGATGGAAACGGGCGCTGGGCAAAAAAAAGACACTTACCTAGAATTGCTGGCCATAAACGCGGAATGGAAGTAGTAAAAGATATTACTACCAAAGCAAGTAATCTTGGGGTTAAAGTATTAACGTTATACGCATTCTCTACGGAAAACTGGAAGCGACCCGCAAAGGAAGTTGGCTACTTGATGAGTTTGCCAGCTAAATTTTTTGATGATTTTGTTCCGAGCCTCATTAAACACAATGTTAAGGTTACGACAATTGGTGACATTTCTGGATTACCTAAAAGAACCCAAAAAGCAGTTTATGACGCAATTGATGATACTAAGGATTGTACCGGGATGGTTTTGAATTTTGCTTTAAATTACGGTAGTCGTGACGAGATTGTGCGTGGCGTTAAGGAAATTGCGCAAAATGTAAAAAGGGGTAATATAAATGTTGATGAAATTTCTGATCAGACAATTTCAGATCATTTGATGACCGCTTTTTTGGGTGAATATTCTGATCCTGATTTATTGATTCGAACTAGTGGTGAAGAACGGATTTCTAATTTTTTGTTATGGCAAATTGCGTACAGTGAATTAGAGTTTGTTGATCAGTACTGGCCTGATTTCACACCTGCCGATCTAGAAAAAACAATTATACAATTTCAACAGCGTCACCGTCGATTTGGTGGTTTGGACGCAAAATAGGAGATTTATTATGAAGCAGAGAATTATCACAGCGGTTATTGCTTTGATTATTTTTATACCGATTATCATTGCTGGTGGAATATGGATTGATTTAGCCGCTATCGTGTTAGGTTTGATTGCTCTAGCAGAAATTTTTATTATGAAAAAACGACTTTTAGTGTCTCCAGAGACACTAATTGCGTTTGTTGCGACAATTGCTATGATTATCCCGACAAACTGGTTATCATTTTTACCATTGTGGATTAAGCCTCCATTTGCAATTTACATTTTAATAATGTTATTGATGTTATTTACCGTATTTTCTAAAAATAAGTTCAATTTTGATGACGCTGGGGTCTTTACCTTGGCAATTTTGTACATTGGGTTTGGATTTCATTACTTTATTGAAGCCCGGACTGATGGATTAACAACCCTGTTGTACGCTCTGTTTATTGTGTGGTTAACTGATTCTGGTGCCTACTTTTTTGGAAGGGCATTTGGAAAGCACAAATTGGCACCTCATATTTCTCCTAATAAGACTTGGGAGGGATCGATTGGCGGTACAGCACTAGCAGCCATTTTGTGTACAATCTTTGTCTGCTTTTTCCCAATTGATGGGATTGGTACTGTAAGTATGTTCTTTATTACGATTGTTCTTTCCATTTTTGGTCAATTTGGTGATTTAGTTGAGTCAGCTTTAAAGCGTTATTATGGAGTTAAGGATTCCGGCAAGATTTTGCCAGGCCACGGTGGAATATTAGATCGATTCGATAGTTTATTATTTGTTCTACCACTACTACATTTATTTGGAATTGTGTAATATCTGGAAGGGACTGGGTCTTTATTGTTAATTACAATCATTAGTTTCATAATCATTTTTGGAATATTAGTTTTTGTTCATGAATTTGGTCATTTTATCGTGGCTAAAATGTCAGGAATCATGGTCCGTGAATTTTCGATTGGAATGGGTCCCAAGTTGTTTTACTATCGACATAATCACACGACTTATACACTACGATTACTGCCTATTGGTGGATATGTTCGAATGGCTGGAAGTAGTGATGATGAGGATGAAGAAATTCAGCCAGGGACTCCAGTTCGGCTTCAAACTAATAGCAAAGGTGTTGTTACTAGAATTGATTTGAGTAATAAAAGCCAACTGTTTCAAGGAATACCACTAGATGTGTCGGGATCCGATCTAGAAGGGGGTCTCTGGATTGAAGGATACGAAAATGGTGATGATTCTGAGAAAAAAAAGTTTTCTGTTGATCACGATGCTACTATTATTGAAAAAGATGGGATCGAGGTTCAAATCGCGCCGGTTGACGTTCAATTTCAGTCAGCACCTTTATATAAACGACTTTTGGTAAATTGCGCGGGAATTTTTAACAACGTTGTCTTGGCAATTTTGGCATTTACGCTTTTGTCCTTCATGCAAGGTGGAGTTCCTAATAACTCAAACAAGGTTAACCTGTCGCCACAAGTTTCAATTGCGAAAAAAGCTGGTCTGCAAAATAATAGTAATATTTTGGCTGTTGATGGTCACAAAACCAACACGTGGAATGATATCGGCACGTTGATTCAGAAGCGCCCAGATAAAAAAGTAACTTTAACGGTTAAGCATGATGGAAAAGTTAAAAATATTTCAATGACGACTGAAGCCAAAACCATTCAGAAGCAAAAAGTTGGTATGATTGGAGTTCAGCAGGCGATGGACACTAGTTTTTCAGCTAAGTTGTTTTCTGGATTTACTCGAACCTGGGATATGACAACTGAATTGTTTGGTGTGTTGGGTTCAATGTTTACCCATTTTTCTTTAAATGACTTAGGTGGTCCAGTTGCCATTTTTGCGGAGACGTCTAACGCATCCAAGGGCGGTTTTTTAGGACTGTTGAGCTTTTTAGCATTTTTATCCATTAATTTAGCCATTGTAAATGTGTTACCAATTCCTGCCTTGGATGGTGGTAAAATATTATTAAATATTGTGGAAGCAATTAGAAGAAAACCAGTTTCGGAAAAAACGGAAACGATCATTACGCTCATTGGTTTTGCCATTCTGATAGTATTGATGGTACTGGTAACTTGGAATGATATTGAGCGATACTTTATTCGATAAAACTTTAGGGGTTATAAAATGAAACAGTCAAAATTATTGATACCAACTTTAAAACAAGATCCAGCGGGAGCTGAAGCTCTTAGTCATAAAATGCTAGTTCGATCTGGATTCGTTAGGCAGGTTTCGGCAGGTATGTATGCATATTTACCACTGGCATATCGCGTGCTTGAAAACATCAAAAAAATTGTTCGTGAAGAATTAGATAAAACCGATGCAGCAGAAATGTTGATGCCCACAGTTATTCCAGCTAAATTATGGAAAGATTCGGGTAGATATGACACTTATGGTCCCGAACTATTTAAATTTAAAAATCGACATGATACGGATTTTATTTTGGGTCCTACACATGAAGAAACTTTTACAGATCTAATTAAAAATAATATCAAATCATATAAAAAGCTTCCTTTAATTTTATATCAAATTCAACCTAAGTATCGTGATGAAGATCGGCCACGTTATGGATTGTTGCGTAGTCGAGAGTTTATTATGCTCGATGTCTATTCCTTTTCTGAAGATGATGATGATTTGGATAAGATTTATAAACAAATGGAAGCAGCGTTTCAGAGAATTTTTGACCGGATTGGGTTAAATTATCGGACCATCATTGGTGATTCTGGGTCAATGGGTGGCTCCGATTCAAAAGAATTTTCTGCTCCTGCTGCGGTTGGTGAAGATACGATTGTCTATTCGGATGATAGTGATTATGCTGCTAATCTGGAGATGGCAACGAATATGTTTGTTGATCAAAAGGGACATCAAGAATTAAATGATTTGGAATTAGTTGACACTCCAGATGTTAATAACATTAATCAAGTTAGTAAGTTCTTTGATGTTGAAAAAGATCAGATTATTAAAAGTTTACTTTATATCGTTGATGGTAAGCCAGTAATGATTTTGATTCGGGGAGACCAAAAAATTAATCCAACAAAGGTTAAGAATTATTTTGATGCTGATTCGGCAGAACTTGCTAGCCCAACTGAGGTTTCTAAATACTTAGACGTTAAACCTGGATCGGTTGGACCAATTAATGTTCCAGATGACGTTTCTGTTTATGCTGATCAGTATGTTAAAGGTATTAGTAATGGCGTGACTGGTGCTAACAAAAACGGGAAGCATTATAAAAACGTTAATTACGACCGTGATTACCAAGTAAAAGACTTTGGGGATTTTCATTTAGTTAAAGAAGGAGACATTTCTCCTGATGGTAGCGGAGTATTGAAGTTTACCAAGGGAATTGAAATTGGTCATATTTTCAAATTGGGAACACGATATTCCAAAACATTGGGTGCTGATATTCTCGATCAGAATGGTCGTAATATCCCGGTTGTCATGGGCTCATATGGAATTGGTGTCAGTCGTTTGTTGTCGGCAGTTTCAGAGCAGCAAGCTGATCAAAATGGATTAGTTTGGCCAAAAGAAATTGCTCCATATGATGTTCATGTTATCCCAACGAATGTTAAAAATGATGAGCAATTAGAGATGACATCTTCAATTGAAAAAGAATTAGAATCAAAAGGACTATCTGTTTTGGTTGATGATCGTAAGGAACGTGCCGGGGTTAAGTTTGCTGATTCTGATCTTATTGGGATCCCAATTCGGGTTACAATCGGCAAAAAGGCGGATGAAGGAATTGTAGAAGTTAAAATTCGTAAAACTGGCGAAACGATTGAGACTAAACAAGATGATTTAAGTAATACAATTGATATTTTGTCTAAAGAGATTTAAATTAAAGACCAGGTTTTAACTGGTCTTTTTTAAACTAATGAAAGAGAGGATCAAAGTGAGTTTAAATAAAAAAGAATTATTTAGTAAATTACTTCAGCAAATTAAATTAGAAGATTCAGCTGATCAATCTTACTTTCAAAATGCTGAAATTGACAAAATCGATGTCCATCAGAAATCAAATCGATGGCATTTTCATTTGGTACTACCAGAGATTATGCCTTACGAAAAGTTTATAGAATTTTTTCATCATTTGGGTGTGGCCTTCGATGGGATTGCTAAGGTAGATTTCGAGATTAAAACTAAGAATAGTGGTTTTGATAATCGTAAGCTTGGTGATTATTGGCAATGGGTTGTAAATCACGCTGGAATTACTTCAAATTTAACGCATGAATTATGTAATAATAATTTACCAAAACTGATTGATGACCGAGTTACCTTTCTTGCTGAAAATGAAATCGTCAAAGATTTTCTAAATGGTAATGCTTTGGGACCAATTGAATCAACTTATCAAAGAGTTGGATTTCCTAAATTTTCCATTCATACCATGATTGATACTACAGCATCTCAAGAAAAAATAGATGATTTAAAGAAAAAGAAACAACAACGTGACGTTGAGTTGGCTCAAAAGGCGATGCAGGCTCTAAAGAATTCCTCAGGCAAATCACATCCAAGTAAGCATTCTAAAATGATTGGAAAGAAAATCAAAGATGATGTTGATATTACTAAGATGGTGGACATAACCGAAGAGGAACGTTCCGCCGTGGTTAGTGGATATGTTTTTGATAAAGAAATTCGATCATTACGATCTGGCCGCCAATTGATGATTTTAAAGGTTACTGATTATTCTTCGTCAATTGTTGTTAAAAAATTCTCCAAAAATGATGACGAAGAACAAGAATTTGCATCATTAAATGTAGGAGATTGGGTTAAAGTTCGTGGAAGCATTCAAGAAGATAACTACTCTCATGAATTGACACTTAATGCTTATGATATTAATCCAATTAAACACGAAGAAAGAAAAGATACTGCCCCTGAAAATAAAAAAAGGGTTGAGCTGCACTTACACTCTAACATGAGCCAGATGGACGCTACTAATTCGATTAGTGATTATGTTAGTCGCGCCAAAAAATGGGGTCATCCCGCAATTGCCATTACTGATCACGACGACGTGCAATCCTTTCCGGATGCCTATCATGCTGCAGTTGATAACGATATTAAAATGATTTATGGAATGGAAGCAAATGTCGTTGATGATGGTGAACCAATTGCTTATAACGATAAACATGTTGCTTTAAAGGATGCTACATACGTTGTCTTTGACGTTGAAACCACTGGTTTATCAGCAATTTACGATAAGGTTATCGAACTTTCGGCTGTAAAGATGCAAAATAACAATGTGATTGAACAGTTTGAGGAGTTCATTGATCCTGGTTTCCCATTGTCTGAACAAACTACCAATTTAACTTCAATTACCAATGATATGGTGGCTGGTTCTAAGTCTGAAGAAGAAGTCTTTAAGTTGTTCCGTGAGTTTTGTGGTGATGCAATCATTGTAGGACATAACGTTACTTTTGATATTGGGTTCATGAATACTGGTTACGAACGCCATGGTATGAGTCGGATTAGTAATCCAATTATTGATACTTTGACGTTGGCACGTTTTCTGTATCCTAATTTTAAGAGTTATCGATTAAACACGTTAGCTAAAAAGTTTGACGTTTCATTAGAGCACCATCACCGTGCGATTTATGATGCAGAATCAACTGGTCATTTAAATTATCTTTTTTTAAAAGAGGCTGAAGATAAATATAACATTCAGTATCACGATCAGCTTAATGATCATATGGAGGAACATGATGCTTATAAGCATGCTCGTCCATTCCATGCGATTATCCTGGCGAAGACTCAAGCTGGTTTAAAGAATCTGTTTAAACTGGTGTCACTTGCTCATGTTGATTATTATTATCGGGTTCCTCGAATTCCTAGGAGTCAGCTTAAGAAGTTTCGGGATGGCCTATTGATTGGATCGGCCTGTTCAAGCGGTGAAGTGTTTACGGCGATGATGCAAAAGGGTAAAAAAGAGGCGCTTGATAAGGCTAAGTTTTACGATTATCTTGAAGTTCAACCTCAAGCAGCGTATCAGCCACTAATCGATCAGGGATTAATTAGTGATCGGGGTAAGTTACAAGAAATTATTAGTAATATGTATGAAATTGCCCATGAGCTAGATATTCCGTTAGTAGCAACTGGTGACGCTCACTATCTTGATCCTCATGATTATATTTATCGTAAGATCTTGATTAATTCTCAAGGTGGAGCTAACCCACTGAATCGCCAAGAATTACCAGATCTCCATTTTCGGACCACTGATGAAATGTTGAAAGATTTTAATTTTCTGGGTGAAGATAAAGCTGAAGAAATTGTAGTTGATAATACTAATAAGATTGCTTCCGAAATTGATGATGTAAAACCCTTAAAAGACAAGTTGTATACACCAAAAATGGAGGGTGCTAAGGACGAAATTAGAGATCGAACGATGAATACAGCGCATCGTTTGTATGGCAATCCGCTTCCTGAAATTGTCCAGAAGCGTCTTGATAAGGAACTGAAAAGTATCATTGGAAACGGCTTCTCTGTTATTTATTTAATTGCTCAAAGATTAGTTTCTAAAAGTAACAAGGATGGATATTTAGTAGGTTCTAGAGGCTCAGTTGGATCGAGTTTAGTTGCCACTATGTCTGGAATTACTGAAGTTAATCCACTTCCTCCCCATTATCGTTGTCCTAAATGTCAGTACTCGCAATTTTTCACTAAAGGTGAATATAGTTCTGGATTTGATTTACCACATAAAAAGTGTCCAAAGTGTGGAACAGTTATGGTTGGTGATGGGCACAACATCCCCTTTGAAACTTTCTTAGGATTTAAGGGAAATAAGGTTCCGGATATTGATTTAAACTTTTCTGGAGACTATCAACCAATTGCTCATAATTACACCAAGGTTCTTTTCGGTGAGAATAATGTTTATCGGGCCGGAACGATTGGAACCGTTGCTGACAAGACCGCTTACGGATACGTAAAGGCTTATGAACGGGATACCGGGAAACGCTTTCGAAATGCGGAGATTGATCGATTATCTAAGGGTGCTACTGGCGTTAAAAGAACAACGGGACAACATCCAGCTGGAATCATTGTTGTGCCAGACTACATGGATATTTATGATTTTACTCCCATTCAGTATCCGGCTGAAGATCAAAATGCAGCATGGAAAACGACCCATTTTGATTTCCATTCTATTCACGATAATATTTTAAAAATCGATATTTTAGGACATGATGATCCGACGATGATCAGAATGCTTCAAGATTTATCAGGGGTCGATCCGACAACGATTCCAATGGATGATCCGGGTGTGATGTCATTGTTTGCTAGTCCTAAGATTCTTGGTGTGAGTCCTGAACAAATTTTTTCAAAGACAGGGACACTTGGAATTCCTGAATTTGGGACGCGTTTTGTGCGGGGAATGCTTGAAGAAACTAAACCAAGTAATTTTTCTGAATTATTGCAAATCTCTGGGTTGTCACACGGGACCGATGTTTGGTTAGGAAATGCTGAAGAACTGATTAAGGATGGGACGGCTACCATTGCGAATGTGATTGGATGTCGTGATAATATCATGACCGACTTGATTAACTGGGGGTTAGATTCAGAAACCTCATTTCAGGTCATGGAACAAGTTAGACATGGTCGTGGAATTAAGAATGAGTGGCAGGATAAAATGACAGACGTTGGTGTTCCGCAGTGGTACATTGATTCTTGTTTAAAGATTAAGTATATGTTTCCGCGAGCTCATGCGGCTGCTTATGTGTTAATGGCACTAAGAGTGGCTTACTTTAAAGTCTATTTTCCACTAGTTTACTATGCCGCTTACTTTTCTGTTCGGGCTGATGATTTTGACATTGTGGCTATGAGTCATGGAAAAGAAGCAGTTAAATCAAGCATTAAGGCAATCAACGATAAAGGGACCGAAGCATCCACTAAAGAGAAAAATCTTTTGACTGTTTTGGAAATTGCCAATGAAATGTTGGAGCGGGGCTATGAATTTGAGATGGTCGACATTAATCGCTCGGACGCTTCTGAGTGGTTAATTGATGGTAAAAAATTAATCGCGCCATTTCGAGCAATTCCTGGACTAGGGTTAAACGTTGCTAAACAAATCGTGGCGGCTCGAGAAGATAAGCCATTTATTTCAAAGGAAGATCTTGCTAAACGTGGTAAAGTTTCTAAAACCATTATTGAATTTATGACCCAAAACGGAGTCTTAAGTGAATTACCCGATGAAAATCAGTTAAGTCTGTTTGATATCTAGGGGTTTTTGATATTATTTGGGTTATATGGTATAGTTATATCAGTAATAATAAACTCTTCTGATGAGTGAGCAGGGATGCTCGCTCTTTTTATTGGTATTTTTTAGGAGGTAAGTATTTGAGCGAAGTTATTGATAGAGTTACTAAAACCGTTCAACCGATTTTAGATGATAACAATTTTTACCTTTATGACATTGAGTATGTTCAAGAGGGTGGAAGCTGGTATTTGCGAGTTTATATTGATAAAGACCAAGGAATTAGTTTGGATGACTGTGTTTTGGTTAGTGATCAGTTAAGTGAAAAACTTGATGAATTGGATCCAGATCCATTTGACGAACCATACTTCTTAGAGGTGTCTTCGCCAGGTGCCGAACGGCCATTAAAACGGGAGTCTGATTATCAAAATGCAATTGGTGATTATATCCACGTTTCTTTATATCAAAAACTCAATGGGAAAAAGTCTTTTGAGGGAACCCTCAAAAGTGTTGATGATGATAAATTAACGTTAGCAATTAAAGATAAAACGCGAATTAGTGAACTTGAAATTCCGCGAAAATTAATTTCAAAAGCTAGATTAGCAATTGAATTTTAGTTAGGAGATTAAAATGAGTAAAGAATTAGTAAGTGCGCTTGATCAACTTGAAAAAGAAAAGGGCGTAAAAAAAGAGGTTGTGATCGATGCCTTAGAAGCAGCATTGTCTTCGGCTTACAAACGTAACTTTGATCAGGCTCAGAACGTCGAAGTTAACTTCGACGAAAAAACTGGAAGTATTCATGTTTACGCTGTTAAAAAAGTAGTTGATAAGGTTGAGGATCAACGGTTAGAAGTTAGCTTGGATGAAGCTTTAAAGATTAATAAAGGGTACGAGCTTGGTGACGAAATTAAGTTTGAAGTTACACCAAAGAATTTCGGAAGAATTGCTGCCCAAACCGCTAAACAAGTTATTACTCAAAGGGTTCGTGAAGCTGAACGTGAGACCGTTTATGACAAGTACAGTAAGTATCAAGATGAACTTGTAACTGCTGAAGTAGAACGTCAAGATAGTCGTTTTGTGTATATGAACCTTGGTCAAGTTGAGGCCGTGATGGCTAAAAATGATCAGATGCCAAATGAAACTTATCGTCCACAGGACAAGTTAAAAGTGTATGTTACAAACGTTGAAAATTCCTCAAAGGGACCACAAATTTTTGTAAGTCGAACTGCACCTGGAATGCTAAAACGACTCTTTGAACAAGAAGTTCCCGAAATTTATGATGGAACAGTTGAAATTGTCTCGATTGCAAGGGAGGCCGGCGACCGTGCTAAGGTGGCTGTTCGTTCTAATAGTTCTGATATTGATCCAGTGGGAACTAGTGTTGGACCTAGAGGAACCAGAGTGCAAACAATTGTAAATGAACTTGGTGGAGAAAATATGGACATTGTCCAATGGGATGAGAATCCAGCTGAGTACATTGCCAATGCATTGAAACCCGCTGACGTTATTGACGTTATTTTTAAAGATGGAGACGATCGTTCTTGCACCGTTGTTGTTCCAGACGACCAGTTGTCGTTAGCAATTGGGAAACGTGGTCAGAACGCACGGTTAGCCGCTAGACTGACTGGATACAAGATTGACATTAAATCCGAATCAGAAATGGATGGCACTGACGAAAGTGACAGTGAAGATAATCATTCTACTGATGATGTTTCATCAAATGAAGACGAAAACGAGGAATAATTTTTGAGGAGGTACTGTTATGAGAAAAAGAAAAGTGCCAATGCGAAAAGATGTGGTGTCGGGTGAAATGGCACCTAAACGACAATTAGTAAGAATTGTTCGTGATAAAGAGGGTAATGTGTCAGTCGATCCAACTGGGAAAAAATCTGGTCGAGGAGCTTACGTAAAGATTGACGTAACAATTGCCAAAAAAGCCAAGCAGGATAAAATCCTTGATCAAGTTTTTGATGTAACTTTAACAAATGATTTTTATGATGAACTTATTAGTTACGTCGACCATAAGCAGGCTCGACAGGAATTGATTGATAATGACAAATTATAATAAAGTCTTAAACTTATTGGGAATTGCAAGACGAGCTGGTAAAATAATCTCAGGTGAGGGGATTGTCTTGAATGCAATTAAAAAGGGACAGATTAATTACCTGTTTATTGCATCAGACTGTGGTGCAAGTACCAAAAAGAAGTTTCTCGATAAAAGTAAATTCTATGAAGTTCCAGTTAATACTGGTATGCTTAAAGATGATCTTAGCGACGCGATTGGGATGAAACGATCAATCGTAGCGATTAAGGATAAAGGATTTTCGAAAAAATTTAAAGAATTAAAATAATACAAGTAAAGGAGTGTGATTATATGGCCAAAAAAAGAATTTATGAATTAGCCAAAGAGCTTAATATACCTAGTAAACGTGTGATTGACACTGCTAAGTCAAATGGTTTTACGGTTAAAAACCATATGTCATCGCTTGATTCAAATCAGGAGAAGACCGTCCGAGGCGCACTTAAAAATAGTCAGAAAGCGACCAGTGGAAGTGAACAACGGCATGCTCCAGCAAAAAAGACTGCTGACTCCCATAACGGAAGTAATGGTCACAATACTGCAAAACATGAAAATGGTCAGAATAACAATCATTTTGGTAGAAGCAATCATTCTAACAATCAGCATCGACCAAGTAATTCTGAACATAAACAAGTAAATAAACATCAAAATAATGGGCAAACAAGTAATCAGCGTCCAGAAAATGCTCATAGCAATGGTGTTCATACTAGCGGTCAGCACCGGAATCAGAATTCAAGTAATCATTTTAATCACAACAATCATCAAAATAGTCAACATTCGCATACGAATAATAGTCAAAGTGCGACCCATGCGAATAGTAATCGTTCTACAACTGCAAATAGTGCAAGCAAGAAGCCGGTTAATAATACTTCTAAGCCACATAATAACGGAAGTGGAAAATTTGGTGGTAGTTTGAACCGCAACAAAAATAAAAAGGGCAAGAAGCGTAATAAGCGTCGCGATAATCGTTATAATATGTATTCTAAGAATCAACGAATTCGTCAGAATCACAAAAAGAATGCGGCGCCAACCCGTAAGAGTCGTCCATTACCTAAAGTTTTAATCTATCAGGATGGTATGAATGCGCAGGATCTTGGTAAGTTACTGCATCGGGAACCAGCAGAGATTGTTAAAAAATTATTTATGCTGGGAATGATGGTTAATCAGAATCAATCCTTGGATAAGGATGCCATTGAACTTCTTGCCACCGATTATGGGATCGAAGCTAAAGAAAAAGAAAATGTTAATGTATCAGATATTGACAAGTTCTTTAATGAAGAAGAGCATAACACCGATTACCAAGAAAGCCGTCCACCCGTTGTTACCATCATGGGACACGTTGATCATGGTAAAACCACGTTACTAGATTATCTTCGTCATTCACACATTACAGCAGGTGAAGCCGGTGGAATTACTCAAGCTATCGGTGCTTATCAGTTAAAACATGGCGATAAGACCATTACCTTCCTTGATACTCCAGGACATGCTGCTTTTACTGCCATGAGAGCTCGTGGTGCTGACATTACCGATGTGACTGTTTTGGTAGTAGCAGCTGATGATGGTGTTATGCCACAGACTGTTGAAGCAATTGATCATGCTAAAGCAGCGGGAACTCCAATTATTGTGGCAGTTAATAAAATTGATAAACCGAATGCCAATCCACAACATGTTAAAGAGCAATTGATGAACTATGGATTGGTTCCTGAAGATTTTGGTGGAGATACGATTTTTGTTGATATTTCTGCTAAAAATGGAACTAATGTTGATGAATTGTTAAATATGATCTTACTTCAGTCCGATGTGCTTGAACTTAAGGCTAATCCAAAACAAAATGGAGCTGGCTCAGTCGTTGAAGCAAGATTGGATAAGGGTAAGGGTCCTGTTGCTACCCTTTTGGTTCAACAAGGAACTTTGCACGTTGGGGATCCAATCGTTGTTGGTGACACTTTTGGTCGAGTTCGAACCATGACTAATGAGAACGGGAAAGAAATCAAGAATGCTAAACCATCAACTCCAGTTGAAATTACGGGGTTAAATGATGTTCCTGAAGCCGGTGATCGTTTTGTTGTCTTTAATGACGAAAAGACTGCTCGTGCTGCTGGAGAAGAACGAGCTAAAGAAGCCCAAATCGAAGAACGGAAGCAAAATAACCGTGTTACTCTTGATAACTTGTTTGATTCAATGAAACAAGAAGATATGAAACAGGTTAACGTAATTATTAAAGCTGATGTACAAGGATCAGTGGAAGCCTTAGCTGGAAGCCTCAAAAAAATCGATGTTGAGGGAGTTAAGGTTAACGTTATTCATGCCTCTGTTGGTGCGGTGAACGAAAGTGATGTTGCACTTGCTGAAGCAAGTAATGCCATCATCATTGGTTTTAATGTCCGTCCTACTCCGCAAGCTAAAGCTCAATCTGAAACTGATAAGGTTGATATTCGTCTTTATCAAGTTATCTATAACGCCATTGATGACGTGGAAGCTGCAATGAAAGGCATGCTTGATCCAACTTATGAAGAAGAAGTTACTGGTAATATTGAAGTAAGACAAATTTATAAAGCTTCTAAAGTTGGAACGATTGCTGGTGGAATGGTTCTTGATGGGTACGTAAAAAGTGATAGCAAAGTTCGTCTGATTAGAGATAATGTTGTGATTTATGATGGAGAGCTTGGTAGTCTAAAGCGTTTTAAAGATGATGTTAAAGAGGTTAAACAAGGCTTTGAGTGTGGTTTAACGATTGAAAACTATAATGACATTAAAGTTGGAGATAAAGTCGAAGCATACCACATGAAAGAAGTCCAACCTAAGTAGATACCGTAAGGAGTGATTGTCATGGCACAATATCGTGTTGGAAGACTACAGCAGGAAATTCAAAAAGAAGTCGACGATATTTTACTTAAGCGTGTTCGTGACCCACGAGTTCAAGGAGTAACTATTACTGGTGTTGAAGTTACTGGTGATTTGCAACAAGCTACGATTTATTACAGTAGTTTATCTGACAAGAAGTCTGAACAAGAAAAGGTTCAAAAGGGCTTGGATAAAGCAACTGGTTTAATTCGAGGCGAGTTAGGTCATCGGTTAAGTATCTACGTTACTCCAGAGATTCATTTTGAACGAGATGGATCCATTCAATATGGAAGTAAGATTGATCGTTTGATTGATAATTTAAATAAAAAAAATAAGTAAAAAATTGACTGGAAATATTTATTTCCGGTCTTTTTTGCGTATATGGTACAGGAGTGAGTGAATTGGTCACTGGAATTATCCCTTTGTATAAGCCTAGGGGAATGACGAGCTTTGATTGTGTGAGTAAGATTCGACACATTATTGGACAAAAAAGAGTGGGCCATAGTGGCACACTTGATCCTAATGTAGATGGAGTTTTACCGATTTGTTTGGGCCATGCCACTAAAGTAGTTGATTATTTAATGCAATCAGGGAAGGTTTATAGTGGGTCAATTACGTTAGGTTTTTCCACTACTACCGAGGATTTAGATGGTGAAATTATTGATACTAATTTTGATTTTCAGCCAATCACAGATCAAGAAATTGACGAAGTCTTGAAATCATTTTTGGGGATTTCGACCCAGATTCCTCCCATGTTTTCCGCTGTTAAAGTGAATGGAAGAAGGTTATATGAGTACGAACGTGCTGGTATGAAAGTTGATCGGCCTAAAAGACAAATTAACGTTAGTCAATTTGTTCGTATCAATGCGAGTTCCTACAATCGTGATACTCACACCCAAACCTTTAATTTTGAGGTGAAGTGTGGAAAGGGAACTTATATCAGAACTTTGGCAACTGATTTTGGAAAAAAAGTTGGCATCCCAGCTGTGATGTCAAGTTTAACTCGGACTAAAAGTGGTGGATTTAATCTTTGCGATACAGTAACTTTTAAAGATATTAAAGAAGCCATGAATTCTAATCAAATCAATAAAGTTGTTTTTCCAATTTCACATGCTCTTAAAGATTTTAAGACTATTGTGATTAATAAAGAGCAGTGGAATCGTGTTCAAAATGGCGGTTTTTTAAGTATTGATGAGATCGCTTGTCAAGATGAAGTGATAGTTTTAAAGTATAATAATATTGATCGAGCTTTGTATTATAGAAATGAACAGGAAAATAATTATAAGCCCAAAAAAATGTTTGATTTAGATTAGAGGAAATTATGGAAGTCAATTATTTATCATACCCACTTGATAAGAACGAAAAAAATCGTCCCCAAGTCATTGCCATGGGGTTTTTTGATGGAGTTCACCTGGGACATCAAAAAGTGATTAATCAAGCTAAACAAATTGCTAAACAAAAAAAACTCCCTTTGGCAATTTTAACTTATGATCATCACCCGTCGTTAGTGTACAAGAAGTTGGATGGAAATGAAAAACGTTATTTAACCCCGCTTAACCGTAAATTACATTTATTTGAGCAACTGGGGGTTGATGTGGTCTATGTCATCAATTACAACTTTGCTTTTCAAAATCAAAATCCCCAAGAATTCGTTGATAATTATTTGATTGGATTGAATGCTGATACGGTTATAGCAGGATTTGATCATACTTATGGGGAACAAAATGCGGGCATGAAGGAGCTCCCTCAATATGCCAGGGAGCGATTTGATGTAGTCAGTGTGGCAGCTGATGAAATGGACGACAAGAAGGTTAGTTCTACTAGGATTCGTCGAAATCTTGAACAGGGACACATCCAGACGGTTAACGATCTTTTGGGATATGAATTCGAAAATGACGGAGTGGTTGTTCATGGATTTGCTCGTGGTCGTGAATTAGGCTTTCCCACTGCTAACGTTGAGTATTCGGCAAAACAGCAGTTGCCCAAACTTGGGGTGTATGTGGTCCAGCTTGAAGTTAATGGTACGTGGTACAAAGCGATGGCATCAATTGGCAAAAATGAGACGTTTGGAAACGATAATCCAGTTACTTTAGAAATTAATATTTTGGATTTCGATCAAAATATCTATGGTAATCACGTCAGAGTTAGATGGTTGTCGAAAATGAGAGACGAGGTCAAATATCAGGGGCGGAAACCGTTGGTTGATCAATTAAAAATTGATGAAAGTAACACCCGATCTTATTTTAAGAAATACATTAATTCTCACCAGTAAACTTATTTCTTGACGTTCTTTAATACCTTTGGTAAGGTATAAATGTACGTTAGCACTTGATAATAAAGAGTGCTAAAAGAGGTGGTAAGAATGCTCACAAAGAGACAAGATATGATTCTAAAGTACATTGTTGATGACTATACTAACAATGGTGTTCCAATTGGATCAAAACGCTTGGCTGATCAACTCCCAATGAATGTTAGTTCGGCTACCATTCGTAATGAGATGGCAGTTTTAAGTGGTCAAAATTTGATTCAAAAAGTTCATACTTCGTCTGGAAGAGTTCCTTCAAATGAAGGATATCGATATTACATTGATAATTTGGTTAATCCTGTACTGGTTGGCAATGAAGAAAAAAGTTTGATTCATAATGCTCTGGGAGGAACATTTCAACAAATTGATGATATTGTTAAACAATCTGCTGATATTTTGTCCAGCTTGACCGATTATACCGCGATGACTTTGAGTCCAGAACAGACTAATACCGAAACTTTACAACATTTTCAACTAATTAAGTTAGCCGATCACCAAGTGATGGCAATTATGGTGATGAATGATGGGCAAGTTGAAAGTCAGCCCTTTATAACTAATCACCAAATTGATGAAGATAAGTTACTTCAAGTAACTAATTTAGTTAATGACAAGCTTTTTGGTAAGACAATTCCGGAAGTTTTAGAGGCACTTAAAAGTACAATTCCTGACGAAATTAGACACTATTTAACTTCTTCAGAAAACTTTGTTGGAGCCTTTGAATACGTCATTAATAAATCGCTTAAAGACCATTTCTTTGTTAGTGGAAGAATGAATTTATTGGATACAATGGATGATAAGAACGATCTAAAAAATATTAAGCCACTTTATTCAATGTTTGGAAATAACTCGAATATGGCAAAAATTTTAGATAATGAATCCAAACCCATTTCAGTTATGATTGGTTCTGAGCTACGAAATGATTTATTGAAAAATTATAGTATTATCTCTGGAACTTATGATGTTGGGATTCATGGTGTTGGTAGGATTGCTGTAATTGGCCCTACCAGAATGTCTTATCCTAAGGTTTTGGGTCTAGTTGATGCGTTTAAAGATGAACTTCAGAAACGAATCAATGGATACTATGATAATTATGATAAATAAAAAGGAGGTTCAAAATGGCGAGCGATAAGGAAAAGCAAAGTAAAGATTTAGATGATAAAACGGAAAAGGTTGATGAATCGAGTAAGTCAGAGCAAGAAGTCAAAACGGACGAAAAAGATGATTCTGCAAAAAAGATTGATGAACTAAATCAGCAACTAGATTCAGTTCAAGACAACTACTTACGAGCAGAAGCTGAGATTCAGAACATTCAAAATCGAAACAAAAAAGAGCGTGCTGATTTAGCAAAGTATGGTGCACAAGATCTTGCTAAAGACGTTGTGCCTGTGATGGATGATTTAAAAAGAGCTCTTGACGTTGACGTTTCTGACGAAAACGGTAAGCAACTCAAAAGGGGGATCGAGATGGTCCAACAACATCTTGAAAAAGCTCTGAAGGATAATGATATTTCGGAAATTAATGCTAATGGAGTGGAATTTGATCCTAGTTTTCATCAAGCTGTTCAAACGGTTGCTCCAAGTGATGAACATCCAAAGGGAACCGTAGTATCGGTACTTCAAAGCGGTTATAAAATTGCTGATCGGGTCTTAAGACCAGCAATGGTAGTAGTGGCACAGTAATTAAATAGTTATTAAATATATAAAAAGAAGGTTTAAGTTATGGCAAGTAATAAAGTTATTGGAATTGATTTAGGAACAACTAATTCAGCTGCAGCCGTTATGGAAGGTAATGAACCAAAAATCATTACCAACCCAGAGGGATCAAGAACGACCCCATCAGTAGTTGCTTTTAAAGATGGTGAGATTCAAGTTGGTGAAGTTGCTAAGCGTCAAGAAATTACTAACCCAGATACTGTTGTATCAATTAAGAGTCACATGGGTGAGCAAGGTTACAAAGTAAAGGCAAACGGAAAAGAATATACTCCACAACAAATTTCAGCTATGATTCTTCAGTACATTAAAGGCTATGCGGAAGATTACATTGGTGACACTGTTAGTGAAGCTGTTATTACCGTTCCTGCTTACTTTAATGATGCACAACGTCAAGCTACTAAAGACGCTGGTAAAATTGCTGGGCTTGATGTTAAGAGAATTATTAACGAACCTACTGCTGCTTCACTTGCATATGGTTTAGACAAAAAAGATAAAGATGAAAAAATCTTGGTTTATGATTTAGGTGGAGGTACTTTTGATGTTTCCGTCCTTGAATTAGGTGACGGTGTCTTCCAAGTTCTTTCAACTAATGGTGATACTCACTTAGGTGGGGATGACTTTGATAAGAGAATCATGGACTGGTTAATCGATAACTTCAAGAAGGAAAATGGGGTTGACCTTTCAAAGGATAAGATGGCTTTACAACGTTTGAAAGACGCTGCTGAAAAAGCTAAGAAAGACTTGTCAGGTGTAACTCAAACTGAAATCTCACTTCCATTCATTTCTTCTGGTGAAAATGGTCCGCTTCATTTACAAACCACGCTTACACGTGCTAAGTTTAACGAATTAACTTCTGACTTAGTTGAAAAGACTAAGGCTCCTTTAGACAATGCTTTGAAGGATGCTGGACTTTCAGCTAGTGATATTGACCAAGTAATTCTTAATGGTGGTTCAACTAGAATTCCTGCTGTTCAAGAGGAAGTTCAAAAGTGGACTGGTAAAGAACCAAGTCATTCAATCAACCCCGATGAAGCTGTTGCTTTAGGTGCAGCTATTCAAGGTGGAGTAATTACTGGTGACGTTAAAGACGTTGTTTTACTTGATGTTACTCCACTATCACTTGGTATTGAAACGATGGGTGGTGTATTCACTAAGTTAATCGATAGAAATACAACCATCCCAACTTCCAAGTCACAGACTTTCTCAACTGCTGCTGATAATCAAACGGCCGTTGACATTCATGTTTTGCAAGGTGAACGTCCAATGGCTGCTGATGATAAATCATTAGGTCGTTTCCAATTAACTGACATTCCTGCAGCACCAAGAGGTGTTCCCCAAATCGAAGTTACCTTTGATATCGATAAAAACGGAATTGTAAATGTTTCTGCTAAAGATAAGGGAACTGGAAAACAGCAAAAAATCACCATCAAAGATTCCAATGGTCTATCAGACGACGAAATCGATAAGATGATGAAAGAAGCCGAAGCAAATGAAGATGCCGACAAGGAAAAGAAGAACAAGGTTGATCTAGATAATGAAGTTGACCAGTTGATCTTCCAGACTGATAAGACATTGAAAGATGTTAAAGGCAAAGTTTCAGATGATGAGATTAAAGCCGCTCAGGATGCTGAAGACGAACTCAAAAAAGCTAAAGAAGATGGCGATACTGATGCAATGAAGACTAAAAAGGATGCTTTGAACGAAAAGGTTCAAGCATTAGCAGTTAAATTGTATCAACAAAACCAAGGCCAAGCTGATCAAGGACAACAAGGTGGAAATAATGCTAACGGTGGATCATCTAATGGAAATGATGATAATACTGTTAATGGTGACTACCATGAAGTCCATGATGATGACAACAAATAATTGTGGCAATTGAGGCTATTAACAATTGATGAAAAGCTAAAGTCAGTTTGATGGGCTTTGGCTTTTTGTTGTATTATTTGAGCTTGGAGGCGAACTAATGGCTAATAAAGATTATTACAAAGTATTAGGCGTGGACAAAAACGCCAGTGAAGATGACATTAAGCATGCCTATCGAAAATTATCAAAAAAATACCATCCAGATATTAATAAAGCTCCAGATGCAGAGGCAAAGTTTAAGGAAATAACCGAAGCATATGAAGTTTTAGGTGACAAAAAGAAACGAACCAATTATGACCAGTATGGTTCAGCTGATGGTCCCCAAGGATTTGGAGGCTTTGGTGGCGGAGCCGGTGCTGGTGCAGGCGGACAAGGTGCCGGATTTGGTGACTTTTCTGATATTTTCAATGATATTTTTGGTGGTGGCGGAAGACGTCGTCAAGCTGACCCAACTGCACCACGTCGTGGACGAGATTTGCAATATCAGATGACACTTACATTTGATGAAGCTGTTTTTGGGACTAAAAAGACCATTAAGTATAATCGTGAAGAAACTTGTCCGACCTGCCATGGCACTGGGGCTAAGCCCGGGACTAAACCAGAGACTTGTTCTAACTGTCATGGAAGCGGTTATGTTACTAAAACGGTTAATACCCCGCTCGGTCAGATGCAGACCCAGGAACCATGTCCCGTTTGTGGCGGCACTGGAAAAGTAATTAAAGAGAAGTGCCCAACCTGTGGTGGCACTGGAAAAGTTGAGAAACAACATTCTCTTGAAGTTACGGTCCCTGCTGGTGTCGAAGAGGGACAGCAAATGCACATGCAGGGTCAAGGTGATGCCGGTGAAAATGGCGGTCCTTATGGTGACTTGTACGTGATCTTTAGAGTTCTTCAAAGCAAGTACTTTAGAAGAGACGGATCTACCATCTATTTTGATCAACCAATTTCATTTGCCACTGCTGGTTTAGGTGGAGAAATTAAAGTTAAAACCGTTCATGGTGACGTTGATTTGAAAATTCCTGCAGGCACCCAGACTGGGACGGTCTTCCGTTTAAGAGGGAAAGGTGCGCCTAAACTTCATGGAAATGGTAATGGTGACGAAATGGTAAAAGTTAAGGTTCAGACGCCAAAAAAACTTAACTCTAAACAAAAAGTTGCTTTACAAGCTTTAGCTGAAGCTAGTGGTGATACTAATGTTGAAGAAGGCAAGAATTTCTTTGACAAAATGAAAGATGCTTTTAAATAAACAAATAAAGGAGCGGTTTAATAACCGCTCCTTTATTTGTTTGTTATACATATATCGGGTTGTTATAATAATAGTAACGACTTGGACGAATTAATAATGAAAGTAGGAAAATATCGTGGATTATAAAAAAATGAAGGAAAAGCAACGTCGGACGAGAAATTTTGCTATTGTTGCTCATATTGATCACGGTAAGTCAACTTTAGCCGACCGAATTTTGGAGTTGACTGACACTGTTTCTAAAAGGGACATGCAAGATCAAATTTTGGATAATATGGATTTGGAACGGGAACGTGGAATTACCATCAAGTTAAATGCGGTTGAGTTAACTTATCATGGTAAGGATGGGATTGATTATGTATTTCATTTGATTGATACTCCCGGACACGTAGACTTTTCTTATGAAGTTTCTAGAAGTCTGGCTGCTTGTGAGGGTGCCTTACTGGTTGTTGATGCCACTCAAGGAGTTCAAGCCCAAACCTTAGCTAACGTTTATTTGGCTTTGGATGATGATCTTGAAATTATTCCTGTCATTAATAAAATTGATTTGCCTTCAGCAGAGCCCGAGAAAACTAAAAAAGAGATTGAAGATGTGATTGGATTGGATACCTCTGATGCGGTTGAGATTAGTGCCAAGACTGGACTCGGGGTTGAGAACTTATTAGAGGAAATTGTTAAAAAGATTCCTGCTCCAAAGGGAAATATTGAGGGTCCGCTTAAGGCGTTGGTTTTTGATTCAGTTTACGATGATTATCGGGGCGTAGTACTAAGTGTTCGTTTGTATGATGGAGTCGTAAAGCCTGGAGATCAAATTCGCTTGATGAACAGTGGAAGTGAATATGAAGTCACAGAAGTTGGTGTTAACTCGCCGAAGCCACTTCAACGAAAGTACTTAATGGCTGGGGATGTGGGATACATTACTGCCAGCATTAAAGATATCACTAAAACGCGAGTTGGCGATACAGTTACTGACGCAAACAATCCAACTGATAAAGCTCTACCAGGATACCGTGAAATGATTCCCATGGTTTATGCTGGATTGTATCCAACTGATAATGCGAAGTTTGGTGATTTAAGGGAAGCACTTGAAAAACTTAAATTAAATGATGCTTCACTTGAATTTGAGCCGGAATCGTCTGAAGCACTGGGTTTTGGATTTCGTTGTGGGTTCCTTGGATTACTTCACATGGACGTGGTTCAGGAACGTCTGGAACGTGAGTTTGGGCTGGATTTAATTACTACGGCTCCATCAGTAACTTATCATGTGGATTTAAATGATGGAAGTACACTTGAAGTTGAAAATCCATCTGAAATGCCAGATGTATCAGCAATTAAGGATATTAAGGAACCATTTGTTAAGGCTAGTATCATGGTGCCAAACGATTATGTTGGTGCTGTGATGGAAATGTGTCAAGATCGACGTGGTCAGTTTGTCACGATGGAGTATCTAGACGATGCCAGAGTGAATGTCATTTATCAAATGCCATTATCGGAAATTATTTTTAATTTTTTCGACAAATTAAAATCAAGTACGCATGGTTATGCATCACTTGACTATGAATTATCTGAGTATCGACAAAGTGATCTAGTTAAAGTGGATATTCTATTGAACGGTGATAAGGTCGATGCTTTAAGTTTTATTTCCCATAAACAGTTTGCTGCCGGCCGAAGTCGTGAAATTGTTAAAAAACTCAAGAGTATTATTCCAAGACAAAATTTTGAAATTCCAATTCAAGCAGCAATTGGCGCTACCATTATTGCTAGAACTAATATTAAAGCTTATCGAAAAGATGTGACGTCTAGAATTCATACTGGTGACCCTGATCGAAGAGCGAAGTTACTTGAGAAGCAAAAACGTGGGAAAAAGCGGATGAAAGCGGTTGGAAAGGTTGATATTCCTCAAGAAGCCTTCATGGCTGTCTTACAAACTGATGAAGACCAAAAAAGCGACAAATAGTAGTTGCCGCTTTTTTGATACTAACAATTATGGGTTATAATAAGTTAAATTTGATGATTGGAAGTGAATATATGTGGATGGTAAAGTCATTTGATCAATTAACTTTGAACGAATTATTTGATATTTATCAACTGAGATGCGAAGTGTTTGTAGTAGAACAAAAGATTACTTTGCAGGATATTGATGATAATGACAAGAAGGCATGGCATGTTTTTTTGCTTAACGATCAAAATCACGTTATTGCTTATGGTCGAATATATAAACAAGATTACTATATAACTTTTGGAAGAATTGCTGTTTCTGCCGAACAACGTGGGAAACATTTGGGAACAAAATTAGTTCAAAGAGTGATGAGGGTTATTAAAGAAAAATATCCTCATAAAGAGATTATTATTGAGGCACAAAAATACGTTGAAAATTTATATGCTTCATTTGGTTTTCGACCAGAAGGAGAAGTTTTCATGGAGGGAAATGTTGAACATGTAAATATGGCCCACGAACCGCTTTTTAAATAATAATTATGATATTTTAAAAATTAAAATTTATTATTTTATTTAGTACTAAAAACCACTATTATAGAATAGTGGTTTTTTAGTTTAAATGATATTATTCTTTCCGTTAATTGTTAATAAATTTCATGAAATGCCGGTATTATGATTATGAAAATCATTAGTTAATGTTATGGATTACACAATTGGATTGAGTACACTAATGAAGTGATATGACTAACTTTTCCAACTATCAAACGAAAGGGTTCTTTGTTTTTAATTATGAATTGGCACTATTAATCCCGTTGTCATGGGTGTTAAGATATGTGATATGGGAAACAATATAATTGTAAAAATTTCTTAGAAAAATTTTTTATAAGATAAAAATTGCTTTATGATTAGTCTTTGTGTTCTCTTATAAGGAGTATATTTTGATATTTTTTACTTATATACTTGATTAGTAACAGCTAATATAATATACTGTAAAAGTAAGGTAAAGATTAAAGAATTCACGCCAGGGGATTTGAATGTACAAAAAAAGCACTCAAATAGAGTGCTTTCTACGATTAGAGAGGTTCAAGAACTGTAGCATAGTTATGAGAAGTAACAATCTAATAAGTAAAGATCTATGAAATAAAAGAGCACACGTGTCTAAGACTAATAAGCAGTAGGAGTGGAAAGCCTTAGCTGATGTGAATGTTGAGAATGTGACAGAAATTTATTACCTCTCTAATCTACACTCTATATTTAATCACACTTTACGAAATTTTACCAGGGAATTCTCATAATTATGATACTTATTTACCAAAGAAGTACTATCTGTTAGGTAGTACTTCTTTTTATTTTGGAATTGCCATGAACACAACCGTATTATTTGATGGGAATGAGTTCTTTTCACCGAATTCATCAAAGGAAATACTTTCACCAGGAGCTCCCAATTCATGTTTAGCGTCTTTTGTAATGGTTAAAAGATGTTCATGATCACGATCAATATCGTCAAGGGTGACGGCGTCTAATTCTACTTTTTCACCAGATGGCATTTTTACGGTAACTTTTCTAAGATCATGAACTCCATCGGCTTTGATTGCAAATGGGACATTTACTAGCATGTTATTTCCTCCTTTATACTTCATTATTCATTATACATATTTTTTGTTTGCATTTACAATATCTTTTATATTTTATAAATGATACATTTACCTTAATTTGTCACACTTTGAATTTTTTTATCAATTTCTCTCTTAGGATCGAATAAAAAATGAAGCTATAAAAATAAAAAAATTTTTTTATGGACCAATGTTGTGCCAATTTATAAAAGTTAGGGTTGTTAGCAAATTTGTTTAGAGATTATAAGTGTGTAATGATGAAAAGTGAATTCAAATTTGTCGAAGGGATGATTATTTATGTCAGAGAAAAACAACATTGCGGCTTATGACATATTAAAGCCTAATTGGTATGTCAATCAGATGAAAGGTTGGAGCTTTAAAAGCTATTTGTTGCTCCTATTTGGTTTGGGAGTCATTGCTGGATCAACTGTCACACAACCACTTTCGTTTATTGCGATTATGACGATGTTAGCGGGGATGCTCGGATTTACTACTACCATTTCAATTACTAATACGAAACCATTAAATGGAATTTTTGGTTTGATTAGTGCTTTGATTTATATCTATGTTGCATTCACTGCTAAGAATTACAATGATATTATTCTCCAAACTACATACATTGTACTTTTGGATATTCCGGTCTTGTTAATTCCTAGTTGGGCTACTAATGTTGATGAACATATTAAGAAATTGACTGTTAAGGGTAACCTTAAAAAAACGTTTATGAATTGGGGGTTGACAGCTCTTTTCTTTGTTGTAGTATTAGGAGCTTTATATGCCTGGGAGCATGGATACAGTGATAGCCCTCGTCCTTTTGTAGATAGTTTTGCGGCCACAATTGGAATTACTGGTGCTTTACTTACGACTTTAAGGTTTCGGGATACTTATTATTTCTGGCTTGCCCAGGGGATTTTCTCGATTATTCTGTGGGGCATTACTGCATATCAGGGTGGTGCTAATTGGACGTTATTCTTAACTTACATTTTGTACTTATGTAATGACTTGTTAAGCTTCTTTGACAAAAACATTGCATGGTTCCATACGAAACCAACCAATCATTAATATTTAAATTGAAAGGACAGTGACTAGATGGTCACTGTCCTTTTTTATGATTTGGTACTGTATCCAGTTTGATAATTAATATTGTATCCTGGCTCGACGTTAAAAATATACACGTTAAAGTGAATTTGATTACTTCCGACTGATTGGGCTCTCATTTGGACACCACGACTAAGTAATTCATTATTTCGATAAATCGGAGTGACCTGATATCTAACGTAGTTATTTGGATTTTCTTTTAGATAAGTAGCAATATCATCCTCGTGGTAAAGCATTAATGGGGAATTTAACGTTCTTGTCCCAGTTATTAAGTTTTTGGGATTATTGTTTTCACCACATAGTTGGTAACCAATCAGATGACTTCGGTTATATAACCAACCACTGTTGGTGTGTTTATTGTGCCATCCAGTGGGATTAAAGGTAAGTGGTTCACGTTTCTTAGTGGGCATTGTTTTAACGTTTAACATACCGTTAGCATCGGTGGCTCGGTTAAGATGATCAAGGTTACTAAATCGTAACCAGGGGCGTTTATTATGCAATTCTTCAGTAGAAAAATTAGGATTATTGTGATCAACTTCTACTTCTTGATTTCCGTCGTAATTTAAATCACTTAATTTTAAATCTGGTGCATGTTTCAATTGGTATTGAAGTTTTTTAAGCTTTGATTTTTTAGTGTCAAGTTGCCCTTGAAGTTGATTAATGCTTTTTTCAAGTTGCTGGGTACTTTCATTATCATCGGGGCTTTTATGTTCGTTTGAATTGGTTTGTTGTGAACATCCAGCAAGTAATAAGGATAATATTATGATTGGAAATAGCAGGAACTTTTTCATCGTTTAGCCCTCCGATATCCAGCTGCTTGTGCGTCTGCCTCCGAATTAAAGTAGATGACGTTTTGGCTGTTCATGTTGTAACCCGTTTGGCCGGGGACATGATAAATGTGTGAATTTTTATTTCCAACGACTCGCTGAGTGTTTGAAGTATTGATGTCATTGCTATTACTTTGATTTTGATGCTTTGGTGTAGGTCTTGTTTTTAAGGCATCGGAGTCGACTGTTTTGATATTTGAAACTGGGTTAATCGATACATATCTATTGTTTAGATCATTTTCTGTATGATTGATCTGTTTTGATAGTTGTTGATTCTGTTCAATGAGTGCTTTTTTCTGGGAAATTAATTCTGATCTACTAGATTTTGAAGCAGACAGAATTACTGCCGGAGTAGTGAACAGTAATAAAGTACAACCAGTTAACATTATTGATTTCTTGATTCGATGCATGGTTACTATGCTCCGTTTCCACTTAATATAATTAGAATATCATAAAAAATAAAAGCAAAAAATTATATTTACAAAGCAAATGAAAGATAGTAGTATTTAATACGAACAGATGTTCGGGTAGGTGATATTTTGAATTATGATGATGAACCTCATGGTGTTTACTTTTTCATTGATAACAAGTCTTTTTATGCAAGTTGTGAGAGTGTTAAACGTGGACTTAATCCACTTCGTTCGATTTTGGTGGTTATGTCGGAACAAGCTAATACAAATGGAGGATTAATACTGGCCGCTTCTCCTATGGCAAAAAAGTTATTTGGGATTAGCAACGTTAGTCGTCAGCGTGATCTTCCTGATGATGAAAGGTTGTTGATTGTTCCTCCACGAATGAACTTATACATTAAAAAGAATCTACAAATTAATGATATTTTTGCTGAATTTACTGATGAACATGACATTTTGCCATACTCAATTGACGAGTCATTATTGGATATGACTCATACTTGGAGATTGTTTGGTAGTAGTTTGAGGGAAGTGGCCCTTAAAATTCAAGAGGGGGGTCAGAAGCCGTTTAGGACTGTATACAACGGTTGGGATTGGTGACAATCCCGTTCAAGCTAAGCTAGCGTTAGACGTTTATGCAAAGCATGATTACGACCTGATTGGTGAGATTCATTACGAAGATGTTCCTGATAAGATTTGGAATATCAATAGATTAACGGATGTTTGGGGAATTGGAAAAAGAACCGAAGTCCATCTAAAGCGACTTCATATTAATAATATGTATGAATTGGCGCATGCTAACCCGTATCTGTTGAAAGAAAAAATGGGAGTCATTGGATTACAGCTATTTGCCACTGCATGGGGAATTGATCGAAGTAACTTGAGACAACCCCTGCATGCTAAAGAAAAAAGTTACAGTAATTCTCAGGTACTTCCACGTGATTACGTTAAGCGGGATGAGATTGAAGTTGTTATTAGAGAAATTGCGAGTCAGGTTGCTTCACGAATTCGTAATCATAGACTGCAAGCCGGATGTGTGACGTTATGGATTGGCTTTTCTTTTTCAATAAAACAGCTTACCGGTAGCAATGGTTTTTCTCAGTCAATGAAAGTTGAACCAACAGATGATGATCATGACCTTGGTCGTTATTTAATTGAATTGTTTGAAAGGAACTGGCACGGTGAAGTTGTGCGAAATATTGGAGTTGACTACAGTCATCTCTCAAATAAGGTTGGCGAACAATTAAACCTATTTAAGGATAATCAAAATATGATTAAACAAAATGTGTTAAATAAAACCGGTGATCAAATTCGAAAACGGTTTGGTAACACGGCTTTATTAAATGCCAATAGTTTGTGTGTCGGTGCTACCGCAATTTCAAGATCTAATTTGGTTGGCGGACACAATGGAGGCAATTCTTATGAGTAATGATGTGATTTTTATTGGGAATCAAGTTTTATCCCATATTAATCATCTATTTTTGCGAATTCCTAAGACCCGCTACTGGATGATGATTGTTAATAACACTTTTGATAAAGAGTACGATTGGTTTTTGAGTTCTAAGAAGAAGTATCAACAGGAGCGATCGCAACCAATCTATGTTATTTCTGATTACGACTTGGAACTTTTAGAAAAGGTAGTTAACTATGTAACTGAATATAACCTGTTAACCATTTATTATCGTAATTTTGATGACATGGTTTGGCCTGATTCACAGAAGAAAATTCAAGATTAACTTAAAGTTAGGAGAACGTTATGAACGAAGAAGCTGTACATGATTTTTTTAAGTTTGATTATCATGATCGTGGGATTAAAAAATGGCAGGGTTATTTTTTATCAGATCATACCAGTAAACTAAATCAAATAAAGAAAGAAAAGGATAATGAGCAAACCAGAAAATTAGATGATCAGATGGATCACTCAAAAATTGATGAAATTCTGCAAAAATCGTTTGTCAGTCGACTGAGAGTGGAACTACAGTATGCTTATTATGACAAAAACGAACTAAAAGTGGAACAAATTATCGGTAGGATGAAAGGGTATTATAAGAACTTAGTAATTGTGGGAGACCAAATTCTTAAATGGAATGAAATTGTGAGTGCTAAATTAATAAAATAAACTAGGATGATGGCTTTATTATTTATCATTAATGTCTTACAATGTAGTTGTTAGAGATTTCACATATGGTGAAAAATATATCATAAGGAGAATTATTATGGCACTTAGTAATTACTTTACCGGCATCCAACATGTTGGTATTCCAGCAAAAGATTTAGATGAAACGATTGATTTTTATAAGAAGTTAGGTTTTGATAAAGCTGGTCAATTCATGTATCAAGGAAATCGTTGTGCTTTTATGAAGTATGGCAATTTAATGATTGAGACATGGGAGGGCGATCCAGTTGCTGATAAAGATGGCGCTATTAACCATATCTCATTAAACACTACTGATGCTGACGCAGCGTTTAAAGAAGCTAAGAAAATGGGCTTAGATGTTCAGGAAGATGAAATTGATACTCGTCCATTCTGGGATAAGGGAATCCGTTTCTTTAACATTTATGGGCCTAACCACGAAAAAATTGAATTCTGTCAAATTGTTTAGTTTATAGTTTGAATGTTTATATTAAGACGTGGCGATACACGTCTTTTTGTTTGCTGGAAGTTAGATGCTTGCCAATTAAATATATCTCCATTATGATATAGACTAAAGGTTTTAAGAACGAGTTTTATTAAAAATATGAGAGGAGGATGAATATGTTAGATCAAACTAAAAGGTTTTTGCGCGATCAAGGATATCATTACAAAAAAACATATATCAGACCGTTAATTACTCCAGATAACGTCTATGTATTTCGCTTCGGTAAAGATAATTTAAATAATCGGCTCATTATTCGTTATGGCCATGGATGGACAGGGCGACAAAGAATTAAGGAAATTGATCTTCGATTGCATAAACAAAAGCATCCTCGGATTTTTAAGACTGAACGAGGATTGCTTAAGTATTTGGCTGGTCATTTGAAACAACACGAGCAGAAGCTTAAAAAAATTGAGGACAATAAAAATAATGCATCCAATTAACGGGTGCTTTTTTTATAAAAAGAATGAGGGGTAACAATGAACTTAGTCGAGATTTCAGTTGAAACCAGTCACGAAGCAGTTGATGCGGTCGCTAATATTTTAATGGACTTTGGAGCAAATGGAGTTCAGATTAATGATAGAAATGATTATGAGGTTTTAAAACGAGAATCTAATTGGGATCAGTATGAATTGGGAGATTCTAAAGCTGATAACGATCTAGTTAACGCTAAAGTAAGTGCTTATTTTCAGGATGATATTGAGGTAGATGCGACCGTAAAAAAGATTCATGAAAAAGTTGCTGATTTAACGCGGTTCGGTTTGAATCCTGGTAAAAATGTGATAAATGTTCATGATGTAAAAGATGAGGATTGGGCGACATCCTGGGAAAAGTATTATCATCCAGAACGGGTGACACGATTTTTAACCGTTGTCCCAAGTTGGGAAGACTATGATGTCAAAAGCTCTGACGAGTTGATGGTAAAATTAGACCCTGGAATGGCATTTGGAACCGGCACCCATTCTACTACTAAACTTGCCATGCAAGCACTTGAGATTGTTATTAGAGGAAACGAAAGAGTGTTTGACGTTGGAACTGGATCTGGAGTGCTATGTATTGCAGCGAGGAAACTTGGTGCTGGCAATATAAATGCTTATGATGTCGATAAGGTGGCCGTTAAATCAGCTGAAAAAAACATTGAATTAAATTCTGGGATGAAGGGAATCAACGTTAGTGTTAATAATTTGTTAAATGGAATCGATGAAAAAGCAGATATTGTGGTAGCTAATATTTTAGCTGAGATTATCATTCCGTTAATCCCGCAAGCAGAACAATGTTTAAATGAAGGTGGCGTGTTCATTACTTCCGGTATTATTGCCGATAAATTAGAGCTAGTGATTGACGCGCTAAAAAAACATCATTTTAAGGTTGATCAAGTTTTAAGTATGGATGATTGGCGATCAGTAATTGCAAAGAAAGATATTGAGGTTAATTAATTGCAACACTACTTTTTAGATAAGCCACTAAAAGTGGGTCAAATTGTTAAACTTCCAAACGATGTGACACATCATTTTGTTGGGGTTATGAGAGCAAAAGCTGGAACCAAGGCTGAGTTTGTTTCTAGTCAAAATATTATTTATATTGGGGAATTAGTTGATGAAACGGCCTCAACAATTAAGATTGTTGATGTAACTAGTCAAAATACTGAACTTCCGGTTAAAGTAACGATTATTTGTGGAATCCCGAAGGCGAGCAAAGCCGACCTCATCACGCAAAAGGCAACCGAAATGGGGGTCAGTGAGATTATTTTTGTGCCTACTGAGTGGTCAATTGCTAAATGGGGGAATAAGGCACCGAAGAAGATTAAGAGACTTCAAAAAATCGCTCAAAGTGCTGCCGAACAATCTCACCGAAATATTATTCCAATGGTGAAGTACACCGATTCAATCACTAAGGTAAAAAAACTTAGTAGTGATCAAAAAGTTGTGGCCTATGAGGAATCGGCTAAACAGGGTGAAAACAGTAAATTGTATGAATGTGTGTCGGAAATGAAGCCTGGCAAAAGCTTGACCGCTTTTTTTGGACCTGAAGGTGGAATTTCACTTAAAGAAATCGAACAATTAAAGCAAGATGGTTTTGTTCCCGTCGGATTGGGGCCGAGGATTTTGCGAACTGAATCAGCGCCTTTATATTTTTTATCAGCCGTTTCAACTATATTAGAATTAAAACAAGGTGAGTAGGATATAATGTCGAAAATTAAAGAATGGACACCACAAGAAATCTTTCGTGATGCTTCTGAGTATCTTGATGATAGTGATGTTCAAATGATAAAAAAAGCATATAAATTTGCCAAAATTGCTCATGAGGGGCAAGAACGTGCTTCTGGGCAGCCTTATATTAATCATCCTGTTGAGGTGGCAGGCATTTTAACTGATCTTCATATGGATGCAGAAACGATCACGGCTGGTTTTCTTCATGATGTGGTTGAAGACACCGGTGCAACGATTGAAGATGTTACTGAACTTTTTGGTAAACACGTTTCATTAATCGTTGATGGGGTTTCAAAGCTTAGTAAGATTAAGTATAAATCGAGTAAAGAACAACTTGCTGAAAATCACCGGAAACTATTACTAGCAATGTGCAAAGACATTCGAGTAATGATTGTTAAATTAGCGGATCGATTGCATAACATGGAAACGTTAGATGCTCTTCGCCCAGACAAACAAAAGCGAATTGCTCAAGAAACTTTAGATATCTATGCCCCTTTAGCCGATCGGCTCGGAATTGGAACGATTAAGTGGGAATTAGAAGATCTTTCTTTGCGTTACTTAAAGCCTGATGATTACTATCAAATTGTTGATTTGATGAATTCCAAGCGGAATGAGCGAGTGGCCTATGTTGATAACGCTGTAAAAAAGGTGCAACAAGCGATAAAAGGACTGGGAATCAAAGGAGAGGTATATGGAAGACCTAAACATATCTACTCCATTTATCGGAAGATGCATGACAAACATAAAGACTTTAAAGAAATCTATGATCTACTGGCTGTTCGGGTGATTGTGAAATCAGTAAAGGATTGTTATGCAGTTTTAGGTGCGATCCACACTGAATGGAAACCGTTCCCAGATCGGTTTAAGGATTACATTGCAATGCCCAAGCCTAATATGTATCAATCGTTGCATACTACAGTTGTTGGTCCTGAAGGCAAACCACTTGAAATTCAAATTCGAACTGAGGAAATGCATCGAATTGCTGAATATGGTGTTGCTGCTCACTGGGCTTACAAAGAAGGGCAAAAGGACGAAGTTAAAAGTAATAAAAACAATGTTCAACTCAATCTTTTTAAAAAGATTATTGAAATTCAAGAAGAGTCAGAGGACGCCTCTGATTTCATGGATAGTGTGCAGGGTGATTTATTTAGCGATCGAGTCTATGCTTTTACCCCCTCTGGTGATGTTATTGAATTACCTAAAGGGTCAATTCCGATTGATATGGCGTACTCAATTCATACTGATGTTGGTAATTCAACGACAGGGGCACGAGTTAATGGCAAATTAGTTCCATTAGATTATGAAATTAAGAATGGTGATATTGTTGATATTATCACTTCCAGTAGTTCCGACGGCCCTGGCAAGAACTGGATGGACATGGTTAAAACGCGTCGTGCTAAGCATAAGATTAAGCAATTTTTCAAACGGAGTAGTCATGATGATGACATTAATTCTGGAAAAGAAATACTTGAAAAAGAAATTGTCGATTCTGGATTTGATCCAACTACCATTCTAACTGATGACAATTTATCCCGTGTTATCAATGAAATGCATTATACAAGTATTGATAATTTATATGCTGCCATTGGATTTGGTGACATTCAACCTAACGGAGTTGTTAATCGTTTACTGGAACCCGAAAAAGATGAAATTGAGAAAAAAAGACAAAAAGATGCCGAGCGTGATGTATTAGAGGGTCATAAAACCATTTCACATGAGAGTGATGACGCAGAACAAGGAAAGAAACCTGAAGATAACATCAAGATTGAAGGCGTTGACAATCTATTAGTTCATATCAGTCGTTGTTGTGATCCGGTTCCAGGAGACGAAATTGAGGGATACATCACCATGGGAAATGGTATTTCAGTTCATAGAAGTAATTGTCCCAACTTAATTCAAGCAAAGAATGGTAATAATCGAATTATTAATCTTAGTTGGCGTAAAATTGATAATAACGTTATTACTTATAGTAGTGATTTAGAGATTCAGGGATACAACCGAAGTGGTCTTTTAAACGATATCTTAAAACGAGTTAATTCTGCTACTAAGAATTTGAATTCAGTTGAAGGAAAGGTCATTCACGAGGACCTTGTTTCTATCCGGGTCTCTGTGGGCGTAAGAAATATTCAACAACTAAATCGCATTATTGATAGTGTGAGTGCTGTTCCTGATGTTTATGAAGTTAAACGAACGGAAGGATGAAGAAGATTGAAATTAGTAATTCAACGAGTTAATCATGCAAGTGTGAGTATTGATGGTAAAATAAACGGGAAAATCGGCAACGGATATATGATCTTAGTTGGGGTTACAGATTCCGATGGACAAGATGAAATTGATCATCTTGTTCATAAGGTTGCTCATCTAAGGATTTTTGAAGATGAGAATGGCAAAATGAATTTAAACATCCAGCAAGTTAACGGCTCAATTCTTTCTGTTTCGCAATTTACATTGCTTGCTGACACCAAAAAGGGAAATCGTCCAGCTTTCACTGGAGCTGGTAATCCTGAGCACGCTAAACTCATTTACGAAAAGTTTAATGACGCACTCAGAGAGATCGGATTGAAAGTTGAAACTGGCGTGTTTGGTGCCGATATGAACGTTGATTTAGAGAACCATGGTCCTGCCACATTTATTTTGAATTATCAGAAAAAAGGAAAGATTTAACATGACAAATGCAGTTTGGGATTTTGATGGGACACTTTTTAATACTTACCCGTACATGGTGACTTCGTTTTGTAAGGCGTTAGCTGAGAATGGAGTGAGTGATGTTGACTTTGATCCTGAGTCAATCTACGAAGATATGCGAGTTCATTCATTGGGCTCGTCTGAGACCAAATATTGCGCTGAATTTAATCTTAATCGAGATCAATTTCTAAAAGACTATAAAAAGTTTGAAGTTGATGAAGTTATGTTAGCAAAGCCATTTAAAGGGGTTCAATCTGTTTTGTTAAAAGTTTTAAAAACGGATGGAAAGAACGGACTTTTAACTCATAGAGATGACCAAGCATTAACTCTACTTGATCATTTTGACTTAAAAAGACTGTTTACTGGTTTTGTTACCAGCAAACAGTCTTTTAAAAGGAAACCTGATCCGGGGTCTTTGAATTATTTAATTGAAAAGATGAATTTAGATCGCTCTGATACTTTTATGATGGGTGATCGACGTTTAGATGTTGATGCTGGTCATAATGCTGGAATTAAAACCATCCTTTTCGATCCTGACTACGTAATTGTTGAACCAGGAGACCCAGATTACGTAGTTCATGATTTTAACGATATGTTAAGTTTAATTAAATGAACTTAGCACGCCGTCTAATAAGGGCCCAAATGTTTCCCCAAATAATACAACGTGCATTAGTGAGTAATAGAAGCGGTACCAACCGACCCGGTTTTCAAAACCCGGTTCAATTGGATAGGTGTCATTGTAACCGCGGTAGAAATCGCGGTTAAATCCACCAAAGACGGTTGTTACACCAAGGTCATACTCACGGTCGCCAAAGTAGACGTCTGGATCAATCAACATGGGCTCATGATTAGCTGTAAAAATAGCATTCCCAGACCAGAGGTCTCCATGAAGCAAGCTTGGGGTACTGGGATGTTTTGTGTAGTAGTCAATAATTTGTTGTCTCATAACTTGATAATGTTGGTCTCTGGAATCATTCCAGCGGCCTTTTTCTTTTGCTATTTTTACCAACGGATCAATGCGTTGTTCGACGTAGAATTTTTGCCAAGTGTCTTGCCAGGTGTTATTTTTTGGTATTTTTCCAGCATCAAAGTTTTGGTCTAATCCAAACTGATCGTTATGAATTTTATGAACGTTTGCGACCATTTTGCCAAGATCGTATTGGTTTCCAGAACCAACGTCAATCCAATCCAGGATTAAAAAGCCGTCACCATCAATTTCACCAGATGCTACTACCGTTGGGACGTTGGCCGCTTTCGATAACAAGTGAATTCCTTCAACTTCATGATCGAAGAATACTTTTCCACGATTAGGCTGGACCTTCATAAAATAAGTTTTATCTGGAGTTTTAACTTGATATGAGTCATTGATGTCTCCGCCTGAAACCGGAGTTAACGATTCAACGTTCTTTAATGGTAATTGAGTAATCCAATCTTGATTTAATTTTTTCATAGTAAACTCCCTTCTAATAAGTCTTGTTTACATAATTATTGATTCCATTGGTTACATCATTTGCAACGAGATTTTGGTAACTAGCATTTTTAATCTTACTAAAGTCATGGTCATTATTAATGTATCCCATTTCGAGTAAAACCGATGGGATTGAGACATCCCTAATCACTAAATAGTTACCAACTTGGACACCACGATTATTAAGGGGAACATCATCCATATTGGAATTGATGTCAGATGCCAGTTGTTTTGATTTTCCTGAATGATAGTAGTAGCTGGTAAATCCACTTGCGGTATTATCGGTACTGGATGAATCAAAATGGAAACTCACGAAGAAATTGGCATGATTATCAGTTGAAAAATCGGGTCGTTTGTATAGACTAACCGTCTTATCTGAATCCCTTGTCATGATAACATGCGCACCACGATTACGCAGCTTATTTGCGACTTGTTGGGCTAGTTTAAGGGTGTAGTTTTTTTCTTTTTGCCCGCTGGTTGATAGTGCACCCGAGTCACTTCCTCCATGACCAGGGTCTAAGACGATGGTTGTTTCTGATAGTTTAGTGGCTTTATTAAGCTTACGATTATTGACTAACCAAGTAGGTACCCAACCAATCTTTTGGTTTTGATATACAACTCTGTACCAGTTGTCTTTTTCACTTAGAATTTGAAGTCTAGTTCCTCGGTTAATGGTTTTGACCGTACGATATTCAATCCCTGGACCGGATTTTATGTCCAGGTTATTAAAGCCAATACTGACATTATTTTTTATTAACATAACTAAAAGGATAATCAAGGTTACGCCCACAATTATCAGAGTAGTGTAAAAACCACGTTTATTTTTTATGTATAAATTTATATTCATCTTTTCGACCTCATTAATGATACGATTACTCATAATAGTATAACTTTTTGACTTTTTGTTTAAGCATATAATAAAAATATTCACTAGAATCTTGACAATTTATGTGGGTTTTATTAGTCTTAAAGTGATTTAAAATGCTGTTGACGATGAATAGTAACCGTTTAGTGGTCTGAAGAGAACGTCCAAATGCTGAGAGGGCGTGTCCTATAAATGGTAAAGACGCATCGAGGTAAAATGAATAAACAAAAGAAACTAAAAAAGGTGGTACCGTGCTAATTGCGCCCTTGTGATTACATGGTGCGCTTTTTTTATGCTTTTGACTCAACTAAATGAGAGGAAGATTAGTACATGAAGCGAACAACGTATGCTGGAAACGTTAACGAGGATTATTTAGATCAAGAAGTAGTCTTAGATGGATGGGTTGCTAAAAAGCGTAACTTGGGAAGTCTTATTTTTATTGACTTACGTGATCGTGCTGGGATCGTTCAGTTGGTTTTTAATGAAAAAAATGGCAAAGAAGCCTTTAAAGTAGCCGAATCAGTTAAAAATGAGTATGTTATCCAGATTAAGGGAAGAGTGGTTGCTAGAGCAGAAAAAGAAATTAATCCGGATATCCATACCGGAAAAGTTGAAGTTGATGTTTCTGACGCTAAGGTTTTAAGCACCTCCAAGCAAACCCCATTTGAAATCAAAAATGATATCAATGCGTCTGATGACTTAAGATTAAAGTATCGTTATCTTGATCTTAGACGTCCAGTGATGCAAAAGGGATTATTGATCCGGAATCGGATCTTACAGTCTACTCACAAGTATTTTGACGAAAATGGATTTATCGATATTGAAACCCCAGATCTAACGGTTTCAACTCCAGAGGGAGCAAGAGACTACCTAGTCCCATCAAGAGTATATCCGGGATCATTTTATGCATTACCTCAATCTCCGCAGCAGTTTAAACAATTACTAATGGGAGCTGGATTTGATCGCTATTATCAAATTGCACGGTGCTTCAGAGATGAAGACTTACGGGGTGATCGTCAACCAGAATTTACCCAGATTGATATGGAGACTTCATTTCTTTCTGCTGAAGAAATTCAGGAAATCACAGAAGGATTAATTAAAAAAGTCATGAAAGATACGGTTGACGTTGATGTTAATTTGCCCTTTGAGAGGATTACTTGGCAGGAATCAATGGACCGATTTGGTACAGATCAACCGGATACTCGCTTTGGGATGGAATTAAAGGATCTTTCGGACGTAGTTACTGAGTCCGACTTTAAGGTATTTGATTCAGCAATTAAAGATGGTGGTCAGGTTAAAGCCATTGCTGTTCCTGGTGGTGCAGCAAACTTCTCAAGAAAAGATATTGATAAGTACGGTGAATACGTAAAGCGTTTTGGCGCTAAGGGACTTGCATGGATGAAAGTCACTGATGATGGATTCTCTGGCCCAATCGCTAAATTCTTCAAAGATCCAGAAATGGTAAGTAAAATTAAAAAAGCCACTGGGGCAAAAGACGGTGACTTGTTATTATTTGCTGCTGATCGGAGTAAGGTAGTGGCTGATACTTTAGGATATCTCCGGGTTGCCATTGCCAATGAGTTAAATATGATTCCAGAAGACAAGTATAATTTCCTTTGGATTGTTGATTGGCCACTATTTGAATATGATGAGGGTGCTGGGCGTTGGGTTGCTGCTCACCATCCATTTACGATGCCAAATGTAGGTGACGAACATTACCTAAATGATGGAGAAGATCCCCACAAAGCGCATGCTCAAAGTTATGATATTATTCTGAATGGACTGGAGCTTGGTGGAGGATCAATTCGTATTCATACCCGTGATCTTCAAGAAAAGATGTTTAAAGCCCTCGGATTTACTAAGGAAAGTGCGGAGAATCAATTTGGGTATTTCCTTAGAGCATTGGATTATGGTTTTCCACCACATGGTGGTTTGGCAATTGGATTAGATCGTTTTGCTAGGTTATTAGCACATCGTGGTAATATTCGAGATGTAATTGCCTTCCCTAAGAATTCAAAGGCAGTTGAACCATTGACTGGTGCTCCTACACCTGTTTCTGACAAACAGTTAGATGAATTAGGCATTTCAGTTGATAAAAGGGATAATTAAATATTAGCTAAAAGTTGTGGTAACCCCACAACTTTTTATTTTTTTTAAATTTTGGAATGGTATACTAGTTATGAATTTCTAAATGATCAGGGGTTACTTAAATGGACGACGTACAGAAAATTTTAAAGCGACATCAGTACATATCTAAGTTCTCGACCGCCTTCGTGTACGGAATCATGGTTTCAATTGCGATGAATTTCTTTTGGACTCCCGGACACATTTATTCTTCAGGAGTTACCGGTTTTGCACAGCTATTGGATACTCTTACAGAACGGTATTTTCCATTTACAATTTCAGCTGCTTTGGGACTTTTCTTACTGAACATTCCAATGTTTATTTTGTCTTGGAAACAAATTGGTCATCAGTTTACCATGTTTACGTTCGTTTCCGTTGTGGTTGCCAGTGTTATGATCAAAATATTACGGCCACTGACTCTGACAACGGATCCATTGATTTGTGCTATCTTTGGTGGTGCCATTAACGGATTTGGAGTGGGTCTGTCGCTTAAAAATGGGATTTCTACTGGTGGGTTAGATATCTTAGGAATTGTTATCCAACGTAAAACCGGTAAATCAATTGGGACAATTAATCTGATATTCAATACTTTTATCATCTTATCAGCGGGATTCTTTTATGGTTGGCCCTATGCCTTTTATTCAGCAATTGGAGTCCTAGTTAACGCGAAAGCGATGGATCTGGCATATACAAGGCAACAAATCGTGCAAGTAATGGTAGTTACTGATCGTCCTAAGACGGTGGTTGATAGTATTCAAAATCACCTTAGGAGAGGTATTACGATTATTCATAATGCTGAGGGAGCCTATAACCATAAAAAAAAGTCGGTTTTGTTCACCTCAATTTCACGATATGAAATGACCGAATTTGAAGCGGCTTTAAATGAATCTGATCCAGATTCATTTGGAGTGGTTGTGGATGTTGATAAGGTACTAGGGAATTTCTATGAAAAGAAGCGAAAATAGCTTATTAAGTTAGAGTGTCCCGGTTTTTTCTTTATGATATAATGTCTCATTGTAATTATTGAAAATGGTGGTTTAAGTGAAAGTCATGTATACATGGTTAATTAAAATAGTTTCTGCAATTTTTTATTTTCGACCAAAGAAAAATATATATTATGTTATGAGTTTCGATAATAACCTTAGGTTGATTAAACAGATTGCCACTAACACGCCCATTGGACAAGAATTAGTCGTATTATACGAACCCGAAATTGAAGCTGCAGCAACTGATTTGAGTGCATTTGGAATCAAGACGATTCCCTTTAATGAAAACGCTAAATTTGCGTTATTTACCGTTCCTCAATTAATGTCAGCTCGAGTTTTGTTCTGTGATAATTACTTCCCATTTTTGGCTGGTTTAGTACGACCAAAGAGTAAGATGAGAATTGTTCAATTGTGGCATGCTGATGGTGCCATTAAATGTTTTGGATGGGAAGATCCCACGACCAAGAAAAGATCGTTTTTCGATAGACTTAGATTTCAAAGTGTGTACAATCATTTTGATGACTTTGTGGTAGCTTCAAAAGCGATGGGAAAGATCTTTGAACGCAGTTATCATGAAGTTCCTAGTAAAATGAAATATTTAGGCTATCCACGTTCGGATCGATTGTTTAAGGAACGCTGGAGAAGAGTTGCCAGACATCGTGTTTATCAGGTTGCTCCAGAATTAAAGGGTAAAAGGGTCATTTTGTATGCTCCAACATATCGGGATGGCTTAGAGTTTGAACCTCCAAAAAGTATTGGCGAAGCATTGACCGCCGATCCAAATGCGATTACAGTGGTTAAACTTCATCCCTTACTCAGGGATCAGGAAGCACGTATTAGAAAGTTTTCAAACGGAAATATTCGTTTTTATAATCAACTTTCAACGTCTGATTTACTTTCAGTTTGTGACACACTCGTAACGGACTATTCTTCAGTTGCCTTTGATTTTAGTTTATTGCCACAAGCACGATCAATGATTTTCTTTATGTTTGATTTAGAACAATACGAAAAAGACCCAGGAATTCAAAAGGATTTCTTACAGTGGTTACCATCTAAACCAATCACTAAGGTTGATCAGTTGAATAAAGCCATTGTGGATAATCAAAAAATTGATTTTACTAATTTTAATAAACACTGGAACACTTATAATGATGGGTATGCAACCGAACGGGTTATTAAAAAGTATGTTTTACAAAATAATTAGATAAACAGAAAAGGGAGAGTGCTGAGCTTGAAGGAAGTTTGGGCCTTACTTAAGGAACAATTTGAAAATTTGGGCATTATTTTTCGAATTTCAAAGTATGAAGATAAGGCTACGTATCAAAGTCATTATTTGGGCTTAGTCTGGGAGTATCTTTATCCGCTGATTCAAATTGCAATTTACTGGTTAGTCTTTGGTGTTGGGTTAAAGGGTAGTACTGGACACAACGGCAGTTATCTCCCATGGATGGTCATTGGGATTACTCCTTGGTTTTTTATGAACCGAGTTACACTAGACGCTTCTAAGAGTATTTACCAACGAGCTGGGTTAGTTTCAAAAATGAAGTTTCCAATTAGCATTTTACCTTCGATTAAGTTAGTCAGTAACTTGAGTTCTTTTTGGACAATGTTGGCGTTTTCAATTGTAATTGGTTATCTTTATGGAGTTCGACCGAGTTTGTTCTGGTTCCAGTGGATTTATTACTTTATTGCCATGATTGCTTGGTTAATTGCTTTTGGCATTTTTAATTCGACCATTACCGTCTTGGTACGAGATTATCATGTCATGTTGCAATCGTTTATGAGAATGCTGTTCTACATCTCAGGAGTTCTATTTAACTTTGAATCGTCTGCATCATTTCCGCCATTTTTAATCAGAATTTTGGAGTTGAATCCGTTTTTTTACATTGTTCAAGGATTCAGGGATTCAATGTTATCGAGTAGCTGGTTTTGGGAGAAGCCATTGTTAACCGTGATTTTTTGGTTGATGACGTTATTTTTCTTTTTAATTGGATCTCATCTTCACTTTAAATTTAGATCGCATTTTGTTGATTTAGTATAGGTAAAAATAACATGAATGGAAAACAAATTAAAAACAAGTTAATTAATGGGATTAAGTTGACTATTCGCACTGGGCTCATCGTTTTAAACGATGGGTTTATTTGTTTACCAACTAAAAAAAATGAAGTAATGTTTGAAAGTTTTAATGGTAGGGATATAAACGATAATCCAGCCGCCATTTACCTTGCGTGGGTGAAGCAACATCCTCATGATGTTAAAAGAGCCTATTTTGGTGTCAAAGCTTCTAAGTACAAACAATTACACGAAAAGTATCCCAACATAAAAATTTTACGGCGTTTTTTTCCAAGGTGGATTTGGCACATTGCTAGGGCAGACTTTTGGGTTTTTAATTCCCGATTTCCGAAGTGGTGGAAAAAGAATAAGCGGACCACCTATATCCAAACATGGCATGGAACCCCGTTAAAAAAATTAGGAATTGATATCAAACACGTTGCGATTCCAGGTATTTCCACTAATCAATACCATAATGATTTTGTCAAAGAAGCCAAGCGGTGGGACTATTTAATTATGCCTAATCAGTATTCAGAACGAATCTTTGATCACGCCTTTGATTTTAGAAATATTCCGTTACGAATTGGTTATCCCAGAAACGATGTCTTATATCATAAAAATACTTCAGGTGAGATTAAAAAATTAAAAGAAAAAATTATTGGTGACTCGACTTCTAAAGTTATTTTGTATGCACCAACTTGGCGTGATGATGATTATCAAAAGAAGGGCAGTTATAACTTTGAGTTACCGTTTTCTTTAAAAGGTTTCTTTAAGCATGTATCTAGTGACACTATTTTAATTATTCGTCCGCATTACTTAGTCAAGGACCAAATTGATATTTCTGGGTATGAAAAGCGAGTTTACATTGAAGCTGATCGTGATATTAATGAGTTATACTTAATTTCAGATTTACTCATTACTGACTATTCTTCAGTAATGTTTGATTATGCCAATCTAAAACGGCCAATGTTGTTTTATACTTACGACTTAAAGCATTATAAGGATGAACTACGTGGATTTTATTTTGATTTTCTAAGCGATGCTCCTGGTCCAATTGTTCAAAATCAAAATTCTTTTTATGAAGAGTTGTCTAATTTTAATGAAAATGGTAAGTTTGCTGGGTATCATCAAAAAATGAAGAAATTTTATAGTAAGTTTTGTAGTTGGGAGCATGGAGATGCTTCTAATCAAGTTGTTAAAGTAATGGGGGATAAACATGAGTAATGATGAATTTTTGATTGGTTCACATGTTGCAATGAAAAAGCCAGAGATGATGTTAGGATCCGCAAAAGAAGCCGAACGCGATGGTGAGAATGTCTTTATGTTATACACTGGTGCTCCTCAGAGCTCAAAAAGGACCCCGATTGCAAATCTTAAAATTGATCAAGCACACGACTACATGGCTGATCATGATTTACGTGAGGTGGTAGTTCATGCACCTTACATCATTAACTTAGGTAACACAAAAAAGCCACAAAGTTTCCACTTTGCGGTTGATTTTCTTAAACAAGAGATTGATCGATCTGAAGCAATGGGAGCTGATCAAATTGTTTTGCATCCCGGTGCACATGTTGGTGCTGGCGTTGAAGCCGGAATTAAGCAGATCATTAAAGGGTTAAATGAAGTAATCACCCCAGAACAAAAGATTCAAATTGCACTTGAAACAATGGCAGGAAAAGGGACTGAAATCGGGTCGACTTTTGAACAACTTGCTGAGATTATTGACGGTGTTAATTTGAATGATAAGTTATCGGTTACCTTTGATACCTGTCATACTAGCGACGCTGGTTATGACATTAAAAATGATTTTGATGGGGTTATGGAAGAGTTCGATCAAGTTATTGGTATTAATCGAATCAAAGTGATTCATTTAAATGATTCTAAAAATCCGATGGGATCCCATAAAGACCGTCATACTAACATTGGTTTCGGGACCATTGGATTTGATGCTTTAAATTATGTAGCCCGGTATCCCAAGTTTGATCAAGTTCCTAAGATTTTAGAGACGCCGGTTGTTAAGATTGGGGATGTTAAAATTAATCCTCATCAATATGAAATTAAAATGTTAAAAGAACAGAAATTTAATCCTGATATGATTGAGGATATTAAAGAAGATTATCAAGCTAAAAAGATTAATGATCTTGTTCGTTAATATTAAGACTTTGAGTTATGATGGTAGCTGTTTCTTCAATTGACTTGTTATACACGTTAATTTGAAGACAATTTAGTTTTCGATAAAGTTGCTTGGCATAGTCAAGCTCTTTTTTTATTTGATTTGAGTCCGAGTATGGAGTGTTTGGGTCTAACCCATAAGCAATCATCCGTTCTTGCCGAATCTTTTTTAGATTGGTAACTGAATTGGTTAAACCAAATATTTTATTGTGGTCGATCTGATAAACCTCTTCTGGTAATTGGATGGTAGGACCGATTGGGACGTTTGCTACCAAGAAGTTTTGATTGGCAAGGTATAGCGATAATGGCGTTTTAGATGTTCTTGATATTCCTAAAAGAACGATATCAGCTTTTTTGAGGTCATTAGGTCGTTTTCCGTCATCATTAGCTACCGCAAATTCGATTGCTGAGATCCGTTTGAAGTAGTCTTCATTTAAGTTGTGAACTAGGCCAGGTACCTCTGCAGCAGATTCATGAAGTTTTTTAGAAATGATTTGAATGGGTTTTTGAATGCAGTCAAAACTATAAAGGTTATTTTCTAGTGCAAATTGAGATACCATTTTACTCAGGCTTGGATCAACTAAAGTGTGAAAAATGATGGCGTCCTGTTTTTTAGCAAGTTTGAGTATTCCATCGAGCATGGATTGCGTTTGAGTAAATGGGTATCGTTTAAAATTAGCGTTTGCTTCTGGAAATTGAGAAGCAGCGGTTCGGGCGATCGAAGTTGCCGTGGCACCACTTGAATCAGAAATGATAAATGCATTAAAATTAGTTGCCATAATATTACCTCCTACTTTGTTAACATTTTATCATATTTCTTGTTCAGACTCGTTGACGGGCTCCGTGCCATAATGTATAATTAATATTGACCGTTGAGGATTACAGACGGTATCATTTAAGCTCGGAGGGAGGGATTTTATCATGTCAAAAACTGTCGTTCGTAAAAACGAATCTCTTGATGATGCTCTTCGACGCTTTAAGCGCACGGTTTCAAAAAGCGGTACCCTTCAGGAATTCCGTAAACGTGAATTTTACGAAAAACCTAGCGTAAAACGTAAATTAAAATCAGAAGCAGCTCGTAAACGTAACAATAAGAAAAAGAAGCGTCGCAGCTTCTAATAGTAAACGCCCCTGATCAGGAGCGTTTTTTATATTGACGAAAAGAGGTCCAATATGACTTTATCAAATGAATTAAATAATGATCTAAAAGATGCAATGAAGAATCATGATAAGACTAAGCTGACAATTGTCAGAATGCTTAAGTCGAACTTAATGAATGAAAAGATTAAATTAGGTCATGATCTTTCTGATAGTGAAGGAGCAGCTGTTGTTAATCGAGAAGTTAAACAACACAAAGATTCGATTGCCGAGTTTAAAGACGGTGGCAGGGATGATTTGGTGAAGCAGCAAGAAGATGAGCTAAAGATTCTTGAAAATTATGCCCCAAAGCAAATGTCAGAAGCTGATCTTGAAAAAATTGTTAATGAAACGGTTAAGCAACTTGGTGCGTCAAACAAGAGCGATTTTGGCAAGGTAATGGGTGCTGTCATGGGTAAAGTTAAAGGACAAGCCGATGGCAACACTGTTAATAAACTTGTTAATAAAGCGCTTAGTTAAGAAGGGAACTCATTGAATGGTCAATGGGTTCTTTTTGTTCTTTTACTTTGTAAGTGGCAAATTATATGCTAGTATTTTAAGTAAAAGTTGAGTTGATATGAAAGGAATTTGTTTGATTGACAGATAATTTTGAATTTAAAAAAGAATTAACGTTAAAGAATCCAAATGATGAATCAGCTTTATTTGGAGCTCAAGATGCCTTTTTAGATATTCTAGAACAAGGGATGGAAACTTCTATTCGCCATTCTGGTGGTAAGATTACGGTTGAAGGTGACACTCAGAAAGCGGTTCAAAATACCATTGATATTTTGAATGGAATGCTTGAACTTGTTCATTCTGGGATCACTTTGAATGGTAGTGATTTTGTTTCGGCAATGAAGATGGCTGAGAAAGGAACTCTAGGTTTTCTCCCAGAATTATATAATCAAGTCCTTTTAAAGGATAATAAGGGGAAGCCAGTTCGAGTTAAGAATTTTGGGCAGCGTCAGTACGTTCAGTCCATCAAGCATAATGATGTCACCTTTGGAATTGGACCTGCTGGGACGGGAAAGACTTATCTAGCAGTTGTAATGGCAGTTGCCGCTTTAAAAAAGGGTGACGTTGATAAGATTGTCTTAACCAGACCAGCTGTTGAAGCGGGTGAGAGTTTAGGCTTTTTACCTGGCGACCTAAAAGAAAAAGTTGATCCATATTTACGACCACTGTACGATGCACTGAATTCGACCCTTGGATCTGATCACACTGAAAGGCTAATGGATCGTGGCGTTATCGAAATTGCGCCATTAGCTTATATGCGTGGTCGGACCCTCGATAATTCTTTTGTTATTTTAGACGAAGCTCAAAACACTACTAATGCTCAGATGAAAATGTTTCTAACCCGGTTGGGTTTTGGTTCTAAAATGATTGTTAATGGTGATATTTCTCAAATTGATTTAAACGGAAGAATCCGGAGTGGATTAGTCACCGCTCCTAAAATCCTGAGAAATATTGATGATATTAATTTTGTAAACTTTAGTGCTGATGATGTAGTTAGACATCCAGTTGTGGCTAAAATCATTAATGCCTACGAAAAAAATGATAATGGGGAATAGATATGGATCTGGAAATATATGATCAAACTAAGGATGGGGTCGACCCCCAAAAAATTGATTTGATTAGAGATATTCTAAATTATGCCGCTAAGTATATTGATTTAAAGAATAATACCGAAATGTCGGTTACTTTGGTCAACAATGATCGCATCAAGGAAATTAACCGGGACTACCGTGGTGTAGATCGGGCCACTGATGTGATTAGTTTTGCGATTGAAGATCAGAGTGATGATGATTTTCCCGTAATCATGAATGATGAAATGAAAAAAGATATTCCTGAAAATATTGGGGATATTTTTGTGTGTGTTGATAAAGTTGCTGAACAGGCTGATTTTTTAAATCATTCAAATGATCGAGAACTTGGTTTTTTAGTTGTACATGGATTTTTGCATCTAAATGGTTATGATCATATGAAGCCTGAGGATGAAGCCATCATGTTCCCACTTCAAAGAAAGATTATGGACTCTTATGGACTCACAAAATAATAAACAGACTGGGAAAAATAAAAATATATTTCAGGCTTTTGGACATGCGTTTGATGGCATTAAATGGGTTTTTGTTCATGAACGAAACTTTAAGTTTGATATAACTAGTGCCATTATTACCCTAATAATTGGTTTTCTTTTGAAAATTAGTTTGGAACAATTTATGTGGCTGTTTACCGCAATTATTTTAGTTCTTGTCGGTGAGATTCTTAACACCGTTGTTGAGAGGATCATGGATTTTATGGCGGACCATCATTACGACGAACGAGTTAAGGTAATTAAAGACGTTGCGGCTGGTGGCGTTGTTTTAACGGCAATTTTTGCGATCATTGTAGGTTTAATTGTTTTCGTTCCAAAAATTATTGATTTAATGAGCTAAAGGGGAAAATATGGCAGAAAAGGCACAGTATAAGTCAGGATTTGTAGCAATTGTAGGACGTCCAAATGTTGGGAAATCAACCTTTTTAAATCGAGTGATTGGGCAAAAGGTTGCGATTATGTCTGACAAGGCACAAACCACTCGTAACAAAATTCAGGGAATTTATACCACTGATGATGCACAAATTGTTTTCATTGATACTCCCGGAATTCATAAACCAAAAAACAAGTTGGATGATTATATGGACGACGCTGCTCTCTCTTCTTTAAAGGAGGTCGATGCAGTCCTTTTTATGGTTAGTGCTACTGAAACTCGTGGTGCTGGTGATAATTACATCATCGATCAATTAAAAAAAGTGGATTGTCCGGTTTACTTAGTTATCAATAAGATTGATGAAGTCAATCCGAACAGTTTATTACCAATCATGGACACGTACAAACGAGCTTATAAATGGGCTGATGTGTTTCCTATTTCTGCTCTTCAAGGGAACAATGTTGATGAATTACTGACTACTTTGGTTTCTAAGTTGCCAGAAGGACCGCAGTATTATCCTGACGATGAAATTACCGATCATCCCGAACGTTTCATCGTTTCCGAATTAATTCGCGAAAAAGTTTTAGAACTAACGAGGCAAGAAATTCCACATTCTGTTGCAGTTGAAGTTGAAAAAATGAAGACCCAAGATAATGGAAACGTTCATATTGACGCTAATATTATTGTTGAACGAAAGGGCCAACGCGGGATCTTGATTGGGAAGAATGGTGAAATGCTGAAAAAGATTGGGACATTGGCCAGAAAAGAGATTGAAACTCTACTTGGAAGCAAAGTTTATCTTGAATTGTGGGTAAAAATTCAACCAAGTTGGCGTGAAAAAGAATCAGCTTTAAGACAATTAGGATACCGAAAAGATAGTTACTAGGTGATATTTTGTCAGTAAATCCAAGGAGTCAAACTTTTCATGGAATTTTATTGTATCGTAAGAACTATCGCGAGCACGATATGTTGGTGAAATTTTTGACGGCAGAAGCTGGGCTCAAAATGTTTTTTATTAGAGGAGCCAATAAAGCGAACTTTAAAATGGCAGGTGATATTTTGCCATTTAGCTTTGGTACGTACGAGGGCACGCTCAAATCAGAAGGATTGTCGTACATTAGTAGTGGTAATGAGGTTAAGCATTTTGAACAGATTGCAAATGATATTTATTTAGATGCGTACGCTACTTACATTATGACGTTAGTGGATGCGGCATTTCCTGAGGGAGTTAAGATAAACGATTGGTTTAATCGTTTATACTATGCTTTAAATATGATTAACAGTGGTTTTGATGCTGAAGTAATTACCAATATCATTGAGATTCAACTTCTTCCTGCTTTTGGGGTAGCACCTGAATTTAAATCCTGTGTTATTTGTCATCAAACCAATAAAAAGTTTGATTATTCAGAAGAGTATGGAGGAATTATTTGTGAGGATCATTTTCATCTTGATCCTCATCGAATGCATCTCGATCAAAAAACAATTTACTATCTTCGCTTATTTTCTGCGGTTAACTTAAAAAAGATTGGTAACATTCAGGTTAATAACAAAACTAAAAAGAAAATTCGCAGTGTGATTGATAAAATTTACGATAGTTCTGTTGGACTAAATTTAAAGAGTAAAAAATTTTTAGATCAGATGAACAATTGGAAAATCAACCTTAATTGATGGTTAACCGTTGACTGTTTTGTGTGATAATTTTATAATTATAGTAGTTAAATAATTGGTGTTGATGAAGGAAGTTTTATGCTTATCACATTTCAGTGAAACCATGTTAGTGGGAAATGGTTAATGTGGGTATAAATTGGCACTTTCGGAGCCATTTAATCTCGAGTTGCTGATTAAGTTCAGAAGTAGGGTGGAACCGCGAATAAATCGTCCCTATGTGAAAGTCATTGTACTTTTGCATAGGTTTTTTTATTTGCTTATTGATTAGGAGGAGAAGTTAATGACAGAAAAACTATCAGTCCAAGATATTATCAGTACTCTAGAGTCATATTGGAGTTCGCTTGGTTGCATGCGGATGCAATCATATGATACTGAGAAAGGTGCGGGAACAATGAGTCCGTACACTTTTTTGCGTGCGATTGGACCAGAGCCATGGAATGTTTGTTACGTTGAACCATCAAGACGTCCAGCTGATGGTAGGTATGGAGAAAATCCTAATCGGCTTTATCAGCATCATCAGTTTCAGGTATTAATGAAGCCATCTCCGGACAACATCCAAGAATTGTACATTAATTCGCTTGAACAACTAGGAATTAATCCACTTGAACATGATATTCGGTTTGTTGAGGATAACTGGGAAAATCCATCAATGGGATGTGCCGGTGTTGGATGGGAAGTATGGCTCGATGGCATGGAAGTAACTCAGTTTACTTATTTTCAGGTTGTCGGTGGATTAACTATGGATCCAGTTGCGGTTGAAATCACCTATGGATTGGAACGGCTTTCTTCGTACATTCAAGACGTCAACAATGTTTTTGACCTGGAATGGGGTAACGGAGTTAAGTATGGCGACATCTTTAAAGAGCCCGAATATGAGCATTCTAAGTATAGTTTTGAAGAATCAGACCAAAAAATGTTGCACGAAATGTTTGATGCTTACGAGAAAGAGGCCAAACGATTAATATCACTTGGACTAGTTCACCCAGCCTATGATTATATTTTGAAATGTAGTCATACTTTTAATCTACTAGATGCAAGAGGAGCCGTATCTGTCACTGAACGTGCTGGTTACCTTTCACGAATTCGAAAAATGGCACACGCGATCGCCAAAGCATTTGTTGCTGAGCGTAAAAAGCGTGGTTTTCCACTTATTAAGGATGAGCAAAAACGACAAGAGCTTTTAAAAGATGATTCAAAAAATAGTAAGAAGAAAAACAAAAAGCATCATGATGGCAAGGGGGATAAGTAGATGGCTAAGACATTTTTGTTGGAGATTGGATTAGAAGAAATGCCCGCTCACGTCGTGACGCCAAGTGTTAATCAATTGGCAGAAAAAGCGGCTCAGTATTTAAAAGATCAAAGAATTTCTTATGACCAAATTAAAAAGTTCTCTACTCCTAGAAGACTGGCAATTCAAATTACTGGCTTAGTTAACAAACAACCAGATGTTGATAAAGAGGTTCGAGGTCCGGCCGAAAAAATTGCAAAGGACAAAGATGGCAATTGGAGTAAGGCGGCAATTGGTTTTACTAAAGGACAAGGATTAACGCCTGATGATATCGTCTTTAAGGATGTTAAGGGAACTAAGTATGCTTTTGTTGAAAAACACGTAGCGGGAAAACCAGTTCAAGAAGTATTAAGTGGTCTTAATGATGTTGTAAAATCAATGACTTTTCCAACGTTAATGAAGTGGGGAACCAACAAGTTTGAATTTATTCGCCCCATTAAATGGATTGTGGCTTTACTGGACGATGAAGTGATCCCAATGCAGATTGTTGATGTTCATTCTGGACGGACCACCTGGGGACACCGCTTTCTTGGAAAAGACGTCGAGTTAAAAAATGCCGATGATTATGAAGAAGCTTTAACCAGCCAACACGTGATTGCCGATGCTAACAAGCGAAAAGATTTAATTCGTAAACAGATTGAAGCAATTGCTAAAAAGAACAATTGGAAGGTCAATATTGATAATGATCTTCTTGAAGAGGTTAATAATTTAGTGGAATGGCCAACTAGTTTTGCTGGAAAATTTGACGACCGTTTCTTAAAAATTCCACGTGAAGTATTGATTACTTCAATGAGAAACCACCAACGATTCTTCTACGTTGAAGATCAGGATGGTAATCTTTTACCTTATTTTGTCTCCGTTAGAAATGGGGATGAGAATCATCTTGATAACGTGGTTGCCGGAAACGAGAAAGTTTTGACTGCTAGACTTGATGATGCTGATTTCTTCTATAATGAGGATCAACAGCAATCAATTGACGATTATGTTAATAAGCTCAAAACAGTTAGTTTTCACGATAAGATTTCTTCTGAATACGATAAGATGCAGCGGGTTCAAGTTATTTCCCAGATAATTGGGGAAGATGTTGGATTAGATGAAACTCAATTAAAACAATTACAACGTGCTTCAGAAATTTATAAATTTGATTTAGTTACCGGGATGGTTGGAGAGTTTGCTGAATTACAAGGAGTAATGGGTGAAAAATACGCATTGCTTGCGGGTGAAGATCCGGAAGTTGCTACTGCAATTCGTGAACATTATCTTCCCATTTCATCCGACGGGGAACTTCCCAAAACTAGAGTAGGTGCTGTTTTGTCATTGGCAGATAAACTTGACAGTGTGATGACCTTCTTTGCTGCAGATATGATTCCTAGTGGTTCAAATGATCCGTATGCATTAAGAAGGCAGGCAGCTGGAATTGTTAGAATTGTTGTTAGTGAAAAGTGGCGAGTACCACTTATGCCATTAATGAATCAAGTGATTGCTGAAGAGAAAGCTAAAGCGGTCTTACCAAAAGTAGATCAAACTAAGATTGTTTCTGACGTGGTTGCGTTTATTAAAGAAAGAATTAAACGACAACTCAAGTCGAAAGATATTCGCTATGATCTAATTGATGCGGCGGTGGGATCAACTGACAGTGATATTTACTTTAACGTTGAAACCGCAATGACATTAAATGATCATAAAGATGATCCTAATTTTAAAGAATCAATTGAAGCACTGACACGAGTGGTTCGGATTGCTCAAAAAGGTCATTTTCCAGCTGGTAGTGTTAAAGTTGATGAAAAGTTGTTTGAAAATGATTCAGAGAAAGTCCTTAATGATAAAATCAAACTTATCAGCCCAAACTTTAATGAATTGAATGCTAACCAAGCTTTTAATGAATTAACTTCTTTAAAGCCACTCATTGATGAATATTTTGATAAAACCATGGTAATGGCAGACGACACGAAAGTTCGCAATAATCGTCTGGCAGAATTGGCTAATTTAGCAAGAATGATTGATCACTTTGCTGATGTCGACGAAATAATTGTTAAATAAAAAAATTAATATTAGAATAGATTTCCGAGAAAGGATGGTGATCTCATGGCAAAAATTCCTGAAACGGTAATTGATGATGTCTTAAGTAAGACTAACATTACTGACGTTGTTAGTAAGTATGTCAATCTAAAGAAGTCAGGAAATAATTTATTCGGTTTGTGTCCGTTCCATGAGGAAAGAACACCATCCTTTTCTGTGTCAGAAAGTAAACAGATTTTTCATTGTTTTAGTTGTGGACGCGGTGGAAATGTTTTTAAATTCCTCATGGATTTGCAAGGAATTTCCTTTCCAGAAGCTGTTATTGCTGTGGCAGAAGATGAGGGAATTACTCTTCCTGACTCAGTTCAAAATGATAATAGTAAATCTCCAGTAAATTCAGAAAAGAACAGCCTCATTAATCTTCATGAGGAAGCCAGTAAACTCTATCATCATGTATTGGTTAACACTGAGCTTGGAGTTCCCGCATTAAAATATCTGCATGAACGAAAAATAACGGATGAAATGATTGAAACTTTTAACTTAGGATTTGCCCCTAGCCAAAGACTCTTAAAACCGTTCTTTAAGAACAAAAAAACTGATTTTCAACTTTTACGAAAATCGGGATTGTTTGTTGAAAATTCGAGTGGTGAATTGAATGATCGATTTTCGAATCGGATCATGTATCCTATCAGGGATCCTAATTCTAAGACCATTGGATTTTCCGGTAGAATCTTACATCGAGATCCTGATCTTCCAAAATATTTAAATAGTCCTGAAACTAGCATCTTTAATAAACGAAGGATTATTTATAATCTCGATCTTGCCAAGTCTAGTATTCGAAATGAGCAAAATTTAATTCTGTTTGAGGGTTTTATGGACGTTATTTCTGCTTTTCAGGCCGGGGTTAAAAACGGCGTTGCTTCAATGGGAACGAGTTTGACGAACGAACAAATTTATCAGTTCAATCAGTTAACGAATCAGATATACGTTTGTTATGATGGCGATGAACCTGGACAGAAGGCTACTAAGCGAGCGATTAGCCTTTTAAGTAGTGAAGGTAAGTTTAAAGTTGGCGTGATTCAAATGCCTAACGGGGTTGATCCTGATGAGTATCGACGAAAAAATGGAAATGACAAGTTTAAAGATGCTATCAAAAGTGCTCGAGAAACCACAACTTCCTTTGAATTGCATTTTCTTAAAACGCAGTATGATTTAAGTAATGATGAAGAAAAACTAAATTATGTAGATGAAGCCGTTAATGTGATTGCAAAAATTGACAAACCCGTTGAACGTAGTGTTTATTTAAAACATTTAGCTGATGAGTTTGACTTGGATATCAATGCTTTGTCGGTTCAATGTAAACAAATTCGTTCGACCTTCATCAATAAACAGCAAAGAAAACAAATTCGTAGGTTGAAGACTGACTCATCTCCTGAAGTTTTGAATCGAAATCCAAAGAAGATTACTAAAGTTGAAAGTGCGGAGCGCTTACTTTTGTCACGAATGTTGAATAATCATGATGTTTGGCTAAAGGTGACCGATGATCCTGATTTTAGTTTTGTTCATGATGGGTATCAAACGATTTATTTACTTGCACAACATTATTTTCAGTCGCATGACGAGTACGTTCCTGCTGAATTTAGTGACTTTTTGAAGGAATCTGATTTGCAATCAACTTTCGCTAATATTGAAATGGCTGCTTTATCTAATGAGCCAAGTGAAAAAGAAGTTGACGATTGTGTTAAAATAATAAAGCAGGCTTTAACTGGTGGGGTATCCCTTAAATCAAAGTATCAAGAAATGTTAGATGCAGTTAAACTTGGTGATACTGATAAGGCTGCCCAATTGGGTAAAGAATACCAGGACCTGCAAAAGAAGTATCAATAAGAATACAGTAATGGGAGGCAATTTTTATGGCAGAAAAAGACATTAAGAAAAATGAAGTAAATTCCACAAATAAGACTGCGAAAGCAGCTCCCAAAAAGAGCGGTGCTCCTAAAAATAAGAGCACTAAAAAGACTACTGCAAAGAAAACGACTAAAACTAAGGCAACTAGAGCAAAGAAGACAACGAGTAAAGAAAAATTTGATAAAACTGGATATAAGAAGGTTTTTGACGCCGTTGTAAAGAAGCACAAGAAGGTTGGTCACATCACCTATGGGGTCTTGGAGGAAGAACTCCAGGTTCCATTTAGTTTAAATAAAAAACAAATGAACGAATTGATGGAAAAGGTTGAAGACTCAGGAATAAGTATTGTTGATGAAAGTGGCGAACCTGATCCCAGAGCTTTAAAAGCAGCTAAAAAAGTTACTCAAAAAGAACTAAAAAATGCTTCCAGTTCAAAGGGAGTTAAAATTAATGATCCGGTCAGAATGTACCTAAAGGAAATTGGTCGAGTTCCATTACTTACCGCTGATCAAGAGGTACAATTAGCTCTTAGAATCGAGCAGGGTGATGAAACAGCTAAACAAGAATTAGCTGAAGCAAACTTGCGATTAGTTGTTTCAATTGCCAAGCGTTACGTTGGCCGTGGCATGCAATTTCTTGATTTGATTCAAGAAGGGAACATGGGTTTAATGAAGGCCGTTGAGAAGTTTGATTACCGTAAGGGATTTAAGTTTTCAACGTACGCTACTTGGTGGATTAGACAAGCAATTACTCGAGCCATTGCGGATCAGGCTCGAACCATTCGAATTCCCGTTCATATGGTTGAAACCATCAATAAACTGATTCGAATTCAGCGTCAATTACTCCAAGACCTTGGCAGAGAACCGTTACCATCTGAGATTGGTGCTGAGATGGATATGCCAACTTCAAAGGTTAGAGAGATCCTTAAGATTGCTCAGGAACCAGTTTCACTTGAAACTCCAATTGGTGAAGAAGATGACTCCCACTTAGGTGACTTTATTGAAGATGAAGATGCCACTAGTCCTGCTGATCATGCTGCTTATGAGCTTTTAAAAGAACAACTTGAAAGTGTCCTAGATACGTTAACTGACCGTGAAGAGAACGTTTTACGACTTAGATTCGGGTTAGATGATGGAAGAACTCGAACCTTAGAAGAGGTTGGAAAAGTCTTTGGTGTCACTAGAGAACGAATTCGACAGATTGAAGCTAAAGCATTAAGAAAACTGAGACATCCATCACGCAGTAAACAATTAAAAGATTTCTTAGATTAAAGATGTGGCAGAGATCCAACTGGATCGCTGCTTTTTTATTGGATTAGGAGGGAAACGATGACGGCAAAAAAGTTATCGCCACGTTTACAAGCAGTTTCTGATTTAGTTCCTAATGGGGCAACAATAGCTGATATCGGTTCGGATCACGCTTATGTTCCGGCTTATTTGTTAAAACGGAATTTGATTAAGTTTGCGATTGCCGGTGAGGTTGCTCCTGGACCACTGCATAACGCAACATCGGAAATGAAAGAACAACACTTAGGTGATAAAATGGTGACCCGGTTGGGAGATGGACTTAATGTGATTAAATCAAGTGACCACGTGAATGCAATTGTGATTGCTGGGATGGGTGGTGAATTAATCACTCAGATCCTTGAACGTGGCAAAGAGAAACTTTCTAAACAAACGGCCCTAATTCTGCAACCAAACGTTGATGAAATTCGAGTAAGAAGTTGGTTAGTTACAAATCAGTATAAGATCGATATTGAAAACATTGTTTTTGATGCTGGTCATTTTTATGAAATGATCTTGGCAACTCCATCAACGAATCCGGTTAAGTATTCTAATCAGGAACTAAGGTTTGGACCGATTCTTTTAAAACAACAAAAACAAGCATTTATTGCAAAATGGACTGATCGGATGCGGAAAAATAAGATTGTTTTGGATAATCTGCATAATGCTACTAATCCACCTCTTGAAAAAATTCAACACATCCAAAAGATTAACGAAGAATTAGAGGAGATTTTAGATGACAACCGTTAATGACTTAATTACTAGATTTGAACGATTCGCACCACTTTCACTTGCTGAACCAAAAGACCCAACTGGATTTCAAATTGGTTCTAAAAAGCGAAGTATTAAAAACGTCATGACCACTTTAGACGTTAGACCTGAAGTGGTTGATGAAGCGATCAACAAGAACGTTGATTTTATTTTTGCCCATCATCCCGTGATGTTTCATCCTGCAAAGAATTTAGATTTAGCTGATCCCCAAAATCAAATGTACGCTAATATTTTGAAACATAATATTACCGTTTATGCGGCTCATATGAACTTGGACAATGCAAATGGTGGAATGAATGACTGGCTAGCAGATGCGATCGGTCTTCAAAATACCGTTGGACTGGTACCCCATTTGGATACTAAGGGTTTTCCTACTAATTATTCGATGGGACGCGTTGGCAACTTGAAACAATCAATGAAAATCATTGATTTAGGTCGACTATGTAAACAAGTGTTTGGAATTAGTGGTTTACGAATAGTAACAAATGATGATCAGCAGCGTGTTAAGCGGATTGCTATCTTAGGTGGAGACGGTGGCAAGTTCTATCGACAAGCGATTGAACAAGGCGTTCAAGTTTATATTACTGGCGATTTGTATTATCATACTTCTCAAGAGATGCTTTCAAGTGGTCTGTCTGCGATTGATCCCGGGCACCATATTGAAAGTATATGTAAAAATAAGTTAGCTGAAATGTTTACGCGCTGGTCTGATGAAAATCGTTGGGATATCAATGTATTTGCATCGCAACTAAACACGGATCCGTTTGAGTTTATATAGGAGGAATAGTTATGGCTGATAGCAAGCAGTTACTGGATCGCTTTTTGAAATATGTGAAGGTGAATACGAGATCTAATCCGAATTCTGACACAATTCCGTCTGATCCTAAAGAAGTTGATTTTTTAAACGAACTTTCTTATGAATTAAAGGATATTGGAATGGAAAACGTACGAACCAATGAAAAAAGTGGTTATGTTTTTGCTGATTTACCAAGTAATGTTAAGCAAAAAGTTCCTAAGATTGGATTTATCTCTCATATAGACACTGCAGACTTTAATTCAGAACACGTCAATCCACAAGTAGTTAAAAATTACGATGGAAAATCGATTATTAAACTTGATAAAGATGGCAAATACCAGCTGGATCCGAGCGTATTCCCAACCCTTAAAAAGTATGCTGGTCAAACTTTAATTACTACCGATGGTTCAACTCTCTTAGGAGCTGACGATAAGGCGGGAGTGGCTGAAATTATGACGGCAATGAAATACTTAGTTGATCATCCCGAAATTAAGCATGGCGATATCGTAGTTGGGTTTGGACCAGATGAGGAGATTGGTACCGGAGCCGATCAATTTGACGTTACTGATTTTGGTGCTGATTTTGCATACACGGTTGATGGTGGTCCACTTGGAGACTTAGAGTACGAAACGTTTAATGCGGCGTCTGCCACAATAAAATTCAACGGAACTGATGTTCATCCTGGTGACGCCTATGGTGTGATGGTAAATGCCTCTCAGCTTGCAATTGATTTTCATAATCAATTACCAAAGGACCAACGACCGGAAAATACCAAAGATCGTCAGGGCTTTTATTATCTGCTTGCGATTGATGGGGTAACTGATCATGCTAAATTAGATTACATCATTCGTGATCATGATAAGAGTAAGTTCAACGAACGCAAGCAATTCATTCAAAACTTAGTTAATAAGTTTAATGATAAATATGGTGATGGGAGAGTTGAACTTGAGATGCATGATGAATATTACAACATGGCGGAAATCATTAAGAAAGATATGACACCCGTCAACATTGCTAAGGATGCCATGAATGAAGTTAACATTAAGCCAAATATTTATCCGGTTCGTGGTGGTACTGATGGTTCTAAGATTTCTTTTCTTGGGATTCCAACTCCCAACCTATTTGCTGGACCAGAAAACATGCATGGCCGCTTTGAATATGTGTCGCTTCAAACGATGGAAAAGGCTGTCGATTTAATTATTAAGATTTCAGAGGATGTTTCAAAAGACTAAAAAAATAACCTGCAGGTTGAACCTGCAGGTTATTTTTATTTCTAATTAACGACTAATTAGTTTAATTCCGTTGAAGGCAATAAGGGCAACAACAGCGCCGATTACTCCAACTTGAATCCAATTATAAGGTGCGCCAACCAAGGCCGATCCAATATAACCAATAATTTCGCCATATACAAATCCCCAGAAAGCACCAGTTAAGTTAGCAGCAAACGTCTTCATAATTAACACCTCTCAATACCAGTAGTTTATCACTACAGTAGAAAAAATCAATTACAAACTTCGAATAAAATTTATCGGGTCCATTTGCTATAATGAATATGAATTAAGAAAGGAGATGACAAATTTTGGGATACAATCCGTTACAAAACATCACATCGTATAGTTTGCTTCAAAGTACCAATACGGTTCCTAAGTTAATTGAAAAAGCTCGTGCGCGTGGTTATCAAAGTGTGGCTCTAACTGATCGGAATGTGATGTATGGGTCGGTAGCTTTTTATAATGAGGCAAAAAAGCAGGGTATTAAGCCAATTATTGGTTTAACGGCAGTTTTGGACGGGATGTTTTTTAAAGAAAACAAGTCCGAATTGATTTTGATTGCTAAAGATCAGGATGGGTACAAGAATTTGATGAAAATTTCATCACTTTTGATGAGTAATGATCAAACTAATGTTATTGAAAAAATCAAGGATAAACTCCACCATCTATTTGTCATTTTTCCAGAGAATAGTGAGTTAAATAAACTAATTGAAGTAGGAAGAATGAGCGAGGTTAAAACCTTAATTGCTAAAGTAAAGAGCGTTAGCGATTCAAATGCAGTAAAAGTTGGAATTAGCTTAAATCGAACTAAGATAATTATAAATGAGCTTAAGAACCTAGGGGTCCAAGCTGATGTTGATTTAGTGGCGCTTAATTCGGTTGAATATCTTGACGCAGATGATTATTTTTCAAATGAAGTTTTAAAGTCGATTGGAACTGGTGATGTGATCAAAAATCCAATGGAAGAACGGCACCAGGTTGGAACAAAATGGTTGAAGGATCGTCATAATATTGAGACTCAGTATCACAATCTAGGGCTTGATCAAGCGGTTTTAAATAACCAGAAAATGGTTGATGAAGTTGACGTAGCGATTCCCAAAGAGCAACCTAAACTACCGACGTTTAAAGCTCCAGATAATCTTTCTTCAAAGGACTATTTACGTCAATTATGTGAACTTGGTTTAAAGGAAAGATTGAAGGATCAATCGCATCTTAATCGTAGTGAGTATCAGGACCGGTTAGATTCTGAACTAAAAGTTATTAATCGGATGGGATTTGATGATTATTTCTTGATTGTATGGGATGTTTTAAATTTTGCTCATCACCAAGGAATTATAACTGGACCTGGTCGGGGATCTTCAGCGGGATCATTAGTTGCGTACACTTTAAAAATTACCGATGTGGATCCGATTAAGTATAATTTGCTATTTGAACGATTTTTAAACGAAGAACGAGCACAGATGCCGGATATTGATTTAGATATTCCCGATAATCGGCGTGATGATATTTTACAGTATGTTCATCAAAAATATGGAAATGAACATGTTGCTCAAATTGTGACTTTTGGAACGTTAGCTGCCAAACAAGCTCTTCGAGATGTTGGCAGGGTATTTGGAATGACTCCAACTCAAATGGCAAAGTGGTCATCTGCAATTCCAAATCAGCTTCATGAATCCCTGGCTAAGGCCGAATCAGAATCACAGAAATTAAGAAATTTATTAGCTGATAGTAAAACCAATCGGTTGCTATTTGATATTGCTGAAAAACTAGAGGGACTACCACGCCATTTTTCCACTCACGCTGCTGGTTTAATTTTAAGTGAAGATCCCATCGTTGATCGTGCTCCACTTCAATCCGGAAATGATGGATTGTTGATGACCCAGTACTCCAAGTATTATGTTGAAAGCGTGGGGCTCTTAAAGATTGATTTTTTGGGTTTGAGAAACCTCTCTACAATGGCTAACATTTTAGAAATTATTCATTCAAAAGTTGATCGTAATTTTGAAATAACTGACATCAATTTAAATGATCAGGATACTTTGAAGCTTTTTCAATCTGGTAAGACTAATGGGGTTTTTCAATTTGAATCATCTGGGATTCAAAACGTGTTACGTAAATTAAAACCAAATGATTTTGATATGGTGGCAGCCGTGAATGCTTTGTATCGACCCGGTCCCATTAAGAATATTGATATGTTTATTGCCAGAAAGAATGGGACTCAGACGGTTAACTATCCAAATGAAACCATTAAAAACATTTTGGGTTCAACCTTTGGCATTATTGTTTATCAGGAACAAGTTATGCAACTTGCATCGGCAATGGGTGGTTTTACACTGGGACAAGCTGATATTTTGCGCCGTGCGATGAGCAAAAAGCATAAAAAAGAAATGGATAACATGAAGATCCAGTTCATTGATGGCGCTAGTAAAAAAGGATATTCTAAAGACGTTTCAAAGACAACGTTTGACTATATGGAACGATTTGCCGACTATGGATTTAATAAGTCTCACGCAGTTGCATATAGCAAAATGGCGTTTCAGTTGGCCTATTTAAAAGTTCATTTTCCTGGTCCATTTTTTACATCGTTGCTAAATTCGGTGATCGGTAATTCACGTAAGACCAAGAATTACGTTCAAGAAGCCAAAGAATCAGATATTCAAGTTGAGCGTCCTGATATCAATGAGAGTAAAGATGTTTATACTTATCAGGATGGTAAAATCAGGTTTGGACTTCGTACCATCAAAGGATTACGAACCGATTTTATTAAGAATGTTGAGGAAGAACGAAAACAAAATGGTAATTTTCATGATTTACAGGAATTAATCAGTCGAATCGATCCCAGGTTTAGAAAAATTGATCTTTTAAATGCACTTGCTTATTCAGGGGCGCTTGATGGTTTTGGGTATAACCGAAAAGAATTAATTAATGCCATTCCAGAATTTATTAGTTCTACTGAATTAAGTGGAAACTCAATTGAATTAATTCAAGCGTTGGCTCCCAAAATTAAAAGAACTGATGATTTTTCTGATTGGGAGAAACTAAACAAGGAAAATGAATACCTTGGAACTTATTTAACCGGGCATCCAGTTGGTCACTATACTGATTTACAAGAACAAGTGTATGCTTTAACTACTAATGATATTCATGAGCCCAGTAAAAACGTGAAAATGATTTTGTTTGTATCTCATGTAAAGACGATCCGAACGAAAAAAGGGCAACTTATGGCTTTCATAGATGGTAATGATCAGTTTGGTGATATTGATGTGACCATCTTTCCTAATCTTTACGCTAAAATTAGTGGATGGATAAAAAGTGGAATAGTGGTTTTGGTGTCTGGAAACATTGAGGTTCAACGGGGACTTCAATTAGTGGCAAATTCAATTGAACCAGCTGCTAATGTCGTTCATCAGTCTTTAAAAAAAGTTGATCATCAAAAAAAGCTTTATTTAAAGATTGCGTTAGATCATGATCGAGATTCAATCTATCAAGATTTAATCCGGATAATAAAAAGATATCCTGGTTCAACACCAATTTTGCTTTATCGAGCTTCCGATGATCGAAAGCAACTATTAGATAAAGCATATAACGTGGCCATTAATTCTGATTTAATGCATGATTTACGTGACATTTTAGGAGTGGGAAACGTTGTTACACAATGATAAATTTTGCCTGTGAAACTAACGACAATCCTTATAAAAAGTGATACAATACACTTGAAATCAAATAATGCTTGGTATGCAGATGTGTGCCATGCAAAAAGGAGAGGCTTTACTTATGAAGAGAACAAAGATCGTAAGTACACTTGGTCCTGCAAGTACTGATGTTGATACCATCACTAAGCTTATTGAAGCAGGAGCAAACGTTTTTCGTTTCAATTTTTCACACGGAGACCATGCGGAACATTTAGACCGTATGAATAAAGTGAAAGAAGCGGAAAAGAAAACTGGTAAGGTTGTTGGAATTGTCTTAGATACTAAGGGTGCTGAAATCAGAACCACGGTACAAAAAGACGGAAAGATTGAATACCACACTGGTGATCAATTTAGAATTTCAATGGATGGTAACCTTGAGGGAACCAAAGACAAGATTGCTGTTTCTTACCCAGGCTTGTATGACGACGTTAAAGTTGGCGGACACGTTCTGTTTGATGACGGTCTTTTGGATACCAAGATTGACAAAAAAGATGATGCCAACAAAGAGTTAGTGGTTACTGCCCAAAATAACGGGGTCTTGGGCTCACGTAAGGGTGTTAATGCTCCAGGAGTTTCAATTAACTTACCTGGTATTACTGAAAAAGATACTGATGATATCCTTTTCGGATGTGACCATGGTATTAACTATATCTCTGCTTCATTTGTTAGAAAGCCACAAGATGTCCTAGATATCCGTGCCTTACTTGAAAGCAAGAATATGGAAGACGTTCAAATTTTTCCTAAGATTGAATCACAAGAAGGAATCGACAACTTTAACGAAATCATCAAAGTATCTGATGGTTTGATGGTTGCCAGAGGTGACATGGGAGTTGAAATTCCACCAGAAAATGTCCCAACCGTTCAAAAACATTTAATCAAGATCTGTAATGATTTAGGTAAACCAGTTATCACTGCTACTCAAATGCTTGATTCCATGCAAGAAGAACCAAGACCTACTCGTGCCGAAGTATCTGATGTTGCTAATGCTGTTTATGATGGTACTGATGCAACTATGCTTTCAGGTGAAAGTGCTAACGGTGATTACCCAGTTAAGTCAGTTGCAATGATGAGCAAGATTGATATCGAAGCTGACAAACACTTCTTTGAATTTGGTACTCCACGTCCTAAGTTCGGTACTGGTGACGTCACTGAGTCACTTGGTGAAGCAGTTGCACGGATTGCTAAGGATATGGGAATTCACACGATTGTAGCTGCAACCGGTTCAGGTTACACTGCAAGAATGATTTCAAAATATCATCCAGACGCTGATATTCTTGCTTTAACGTTTAACGATCGTGTTCGTCGTGGCTTGACGGTTAACTATGGTGTTCAACCAATCTTAGTTGATAAACCATCAAATCCAGATGAAATGTTCGAATTGGCTGCTAAAAAGGCAGTTGAAACTGGACTCGCTAAGGAAGGCGACATGATCTTGATTACTTCAGGTGTACCATTAGGTGATCAAGGAACTACTAACACAATTCGCGTTAAGTTGATTGGAACTAAATTAGCTCAAGGTCAAGGTGTTGGTGGTGAAACTGTCATTGGCAAGACAGTAGTTGCTAAGGATGCTAAGGAAGCTAACGATAAAGCCGTTGATGGTGGTGTTCTAGTTGTTAAGGATACAAACAAGGACTACTTACCAGCAATGAAGAAGTCAAGTGCAATCGTGGTTGAAAACGGTGGTTTGACCTCATACGCTGCTGTCGTTGGTATCTCACTTAATATTCCAGTAATTGTTGGTGCTACTGATGCAGTTGAAAACATCAAAGATGGTCAATTAGTTACTGTTGATGGTCGTCGCGGTGTTGTTTACGCTGGTAACCAATCAAAAGCTAAATAATAATTATTAAGAATGAAGCACCCGATTATTATCGGATGCTTTTTTTATTTGGTATAATATTCATTAAAAGCACTGGGATGGAGAATTAATATGAATGAAGATTTGGGAACCGTAATTACGGGAAAAGTCACTGATGAAAACGATAAGGAGTATTTCATTCAAAATAACGGAATTACCTATTCTTTAAACAAGGGCGAGTTAAAAAAGCCAATTAAATTAGGTGGAAATTTTAAGGGATTTGTCTACGAAAATGAAAAGCATCAAATGAAAATCACGCGAAACGTTCCTGATGTTGGGATTGACAGCTATGCATGGGGAAAAGTGGTTGGAATTAAATTTGGATTGGGAATCTTTGTTGACATCGGTTTACCGGACAAAGATGTTGCTGTTTCTCTTGATGATTTGCCGGATATTAAGTCATTATGGCCAGAAGTTGGTGACCAACTTTTAATTGCTTTAAAAAAAGATAGTAAGAATCGAATCTGGGGTAAATTAGCTGATCCTCAGATATATAAAGCGATTTCCCAACCAGTTAATGATCCAAAATTGAAAAATTGGGATGTTAACGCTTGGGTCATTAACCCTAAACTGATGGGAACGCAAGTAATAACGGACCACTATAATTTAGGGTTCATTGACAAATCAGAAGAGGAAGAACAACCACGACTAGGAGAGAAAGTAAACGCTAGGATTATTGGAATCCGACCCAATAAAACGCTTTATTTATCACTTAGACCACGATCTTATGAAGTGATTGGTGAGGATGCCAAGATGATTCAGACAATTCTTGAGCATAAGCCTAATAATGAATTACCCTATAATGATAAAAGTGACCCTCAAGTAATTAAGGATTACTTTGGAATCAGCAAATCTCAGTTTAAACGAGCCCTGGGGCATTTATTAAAGGCTCATGTTATTTCCGAAACCCCAGATGGAATTAAATTAACTGAAACGAGATGAAAGTAAGTGAATGATCAAATTGAAGATTATCTCCACTATTTACTAGTAGAAAGAGGATTATCTGACAATACCATTAAAAGTTATCGACAAGATTTAAGGGAATTTGAGTTGGATTTAAAAAAAAATCACATCAGTTCGTTTAAAGATGTCGACCAGTATGCAATTTTAAATTACATGGAAACAATGAAAAATAGTGGTAAGTCTCGTAATACAATCATTCGATTTGTATCAACGCTTCGTAAATTTTTTCAATATTTAATGGAATTTAAGGTGATTAAAAAGAACCCCATGAACAAGATTGATACTCCTAAAAAGGGCAAGCACTTACCCGATGTTTTATCCGTTAATGAAGTTGATCGATTACTTAAAATGCCGGATGTGAACACCAAGTATGGGGTAAGAGATCGAACCATTTTAGAAGTGATGTATGCTACTGGGCTTCGAGTATCTGAATTGATTAATTTAAAGTTATCTGATCTTCATTTAGAAATGAATCTGATTCAGACCATCGGAAAGGGAGATAAGGAACGAATTGTTCCAATTGGAGAAGTTGCTCAGAATTGGCTATTTAAGTATTTAAATGATAGTCGATTACAGTTACTTAAGCACCGGACATCTCCGTACGTTTTTTTGAATGCGCATGGTGGACGAATTAGTCGACAAAGCATTTGGGAAAAGATTAAACGTTACGTTAGTTTAGCTGGCATTAAAAAGAACGTTACTCCACATACATTACGACATTCTTTTGCAACGCACATTTTAGAAAATGGAGCCGATCTTAGAACTGTGCAGGAATTACTTGGACATTCTGATATTTCCACGACGCAAATTTACACTCATATTTCCCACGAGCGGTTAAGTCAGGTGTATGATAAATATCATCCAAGAGCATAAAATGAGATGGAGTAATGACAGCAAGTAATTGAGGTGATGTCGATGCTATTCAGGTATCGAAATGATTATGAAAAGATTGTGATGGGGATGTTGTCACTTTCTAAAAGTAACGATAAAACGAAACATCTTGTGGAAGAAATGAATTGGTATCGAAATGCTGACAATCGTGACATTTTTCTTTGGAAGGATCGATTTGGAAATTGGGCTGGAATTGTAGGAGTTGAAATCAACCCGAAAAACGTGGTTGTTAGAAGGATTACCCTTACGCCAGATGCTAACAATATTTTTAATGAATTTCGAATTCTTGATAGTGTTGAAAATGAATATCCTGACAAAAAAGTCATGGGAACGTTTAATACGCAAGATGTCATTAGTAAATGGGAGTTAAGTCATGAACAGAGACAATCTACAGATTCACGTTAATGACTTTGATGGTCCACTAGAGCTTTTACTGCATCTAATCAAACAAGCAAAGATGGATATTTATGATATTGACATTAAGGATATTACTGAGCAATATTTTAAATATTTAAATAAAATGAAACGTTTAAATTTTGATATTGCTGGTGATTTCTTTGTAATGGCGGCTAATTTGATGCGAATTAAATCTAAAATGTTGTTAGCTAAAGAAACTGATGATGAATTAGATGATGATCCACGGGATGATCTGGTTGATCAGTTGGTTGAATATAATCGGTATAAAAAAGCGTCGAAAAAGTTGCAAAAAAAAGAAGTAGAACGAAATCATTATCATTCTAGGATTCGTTCTTTTAATAAGTCAGAGATTGCAATTGGTGAAAATGAGTTTGAAATTAGCTTGCTGGAACAAGCATGGAATAAGATCATTAAACGACATCAGTTAACTTCTAAACCGCCAGTTCAACAAGTTTCAGAATGGAATTTTAGTGTTAATGAGCAAAGTGAAGTAATTATGAGACGAATAAATAGAGCTAGTAGTCATGAAATCTATTTTTCCAAGTTATTTGAGGCCAATTCTCCTTTAGAAGAATTAGTGACCGATTTTTTGGCACTTTTGGAAATGGTTAAACATCATCGTATTATGGTTGTGCAAACCAGTAATGACGGAGAAATCTTATTAAGGAAATCTAATTAATGAATTTAATGGCAGAAATTGAAGCTCTCTTGTATGTTTCGGGAGAGTCTGGAATGACAATTGAACGGTTGAAAAAATTAACTTCCGCAAATGATTCCACCATTCGGAGTTGTATCGCTTCGTTGAGTGAGCGTTATTCAAGTGATCAATTTGGCATCTGCATTTTACAAAATGGAGACATTATCCATATGACAACTAAAAAGGATTATTCAAAAGTAATTCAAAAGTTCGTTAAATCCGATGAAGAGTTGTTAACGCAGTCGGCACTTGAGACGCTTACGATTATTGCGTATAAACAGCCAATAACGCGCGTTGAGGTTGATGAGGTGAGGGGCGTAAATAGTTTGATTTCAATTAGAAATCTTTTGGCACAAAATTTAATTACCATCAAGGGTGAGCGTGATGAACCAGGCAAACCTAAGCTATATGTTACTACCGACCTTTTTTTAAACGCGTTTAACCTTAAAAGCATTAATGATTTACCAGCTTTAGACGCAGAAAGAGATCCAAAGGATTATGGTCAGATGTTTGATGACAAAATGAAACCATTGGAGGATCAGCGAAATGAGTGAAAGATTACAAAAAGTTATGGCGCATGATGGGGTGGCTTCGAGACGAAAGTCTGAGGAACTCATTAGTACTGGACATGTGAAGGTTAATGGTAAGATTGTTAATCAGTTAGGGATAAAAGTTGAACCCACTGATAAGATTGAGGTGGATGGAACATCGTTAAGAAAAGAAGATCTAGTATATTTTGCCCTGTATAAGCCACGTGGGGTAATTTCTTCTGTGAGGGATGAAAGGGATCGAAAGACCGTTTTGAACTTTTTTAAAAAGGTTCCTGAACGAATATACCCGGTTGGACGATTAGATTATGATACGAGTGGGATAATTATTTTAACTAACGACGGAACGCTTGATTTCCAGTTAACTCATCCTAAATATGAAGTAAAAAAGACGTACTTAGTTAAGGTGATTGGGAAACTCGATCACAATGAGTTGAATAAAATTCGAAAGGGTGTTTTAATTAATGGCAAGTATAAGAGTGCACCCGCGGAAGTTGAGGTGATTTATAAGGCTGGTAATTCAAAGAATAATTCGGTGCTACGTTTGACGATTCACGAGGGTAAGAATCATGAAGTTAAAGATATGCTGAAAGCAGTTGGTCATCCTGTTGAAAAATTAAAACGGGAAGAGTTTGCTGGGATCGGTTTAGAAAACTTACAACCTGGTGAGTTTCGTAGGCTCCGAAAAAGAGAAATACGAGATTTGTATGCTTTAACTAAATAATTAATAAAACGTCTTCAAGGTCGGGTGAAATTCCCAATCGGTGGTTACAGCCCACTACCCAATGAAAATTGGTTGAGATGGTGAAATCCCATTGCCGACAGTAAAGTCTGGTATAAAGAAGATGAGTTTTTTTATGGCGCAATTTACCCTAATTGACTTTGAAGAACGTTTAATTGGAGGAATTGTGATGATAGCTAAAAACGATCGAATTAAAAGAATTACTATAACTGCCGTGATTGGTGCGATCTCATTTTTGTTAATGTTGATTTCATTTCCAATCATCCCATACATGAGTTATTTGAAATTGGATTTTTCGGATATTCCAATTTTGATTTGTTTGTTATTATTGGGACCGGGTGCAGCCATTGAAGCTGTGATACTTAAACTATTTATTTACTGGATGGTGATGGGTTTTTCACCACTTGAGTTAATTGGGTTGACCACCTCTCTTTTAGCCTCATTAACAATGATTTTGGTGTTTTACTTTTTGAGAAAATATTTATTTAAAAGTCATTGGATTGACTTTTTGATTGTTTTGGTTGAAACGCTGGCGTTAACAATTGTCATGAGTATTACCAATTTGTTCATTAGTACTCCACTGTATGTGAAACTAACAAATTTAAAGTTAGATTTTTCGCTTGCCAAAACGATTCTTTACGGAGTAGTTCCCTTTAACTTAATCAAGGGTATTGTGATTGGATTGATTTTTGTGATTATTGCAAAACAAATGCAGAAATGGATTAATAAGCGATCTTATCAAAAATGATTAATAATACAAATAAAGCTCTTGGTCTTTTCGTTTTTAGTGCAACCCAAAAACGAAGAGCTCGATTAATTGAAAACTTACTATTAGGTAAGAAAACGGTAGCCACCTTATACTGGGCAATGAGATATGGTCTTTTAGACCTTCTTGGAGTTGGACGATACTTTAATAAAAACGAATTAGATGTTAAGTCTCTGATTAGTGCGAATTTGCTGGAAGAAGTTGAACATGGTCAGTTTAAATTAACGTCTGAAGGAGAAAAAGAAAGAGCAGAATTAGTTAAAATGATTGATGATTCTAATCTTTCTTTTTCATTACATACTTTTCAAAGGATTGATTTAGTTAGTTTTAAGCAACGATTTCAGTTGTTTGTTCAGATTATCTCAGAGCATGTCCATAACGTTAGACACTATTATCCAGTCAATGTTGATGGAGTGAATAAAGATTTTATTAAAAAATATTATCGACTGATTGATCGCAAGCAAGTTGGCACAGATTTAAAGAAAGAGTTGAAACGATTTTTATCCTTACTCGATCTAAATGACGCTGATTTATTTGCTCAAGGATTAGTTGGATTTAATGCTAATGGATTCACAATCCAGCAGATTGCACATAATTTAAACCAATCGTTAGTCAAAAGTTATATTGCTGATTTTATCAATTATGCAAAATTGGCGAACTTTGTTGAGCAAAGTGACCAATCTGTAATGGTTCCATTACTTAATGGTCTTTTCAAAAATCCAATTTCTGGTAGTGCTAAAAGGACTTTTAATGAATATGAACGATTGGGTAATATAAAAAAGGTTGAACAACTGCGAAATCTACAAGAGTCAACTGTCCTAGAACATCTTCTGGAAGTTGCAATTTACGTTGATTATGACAAGTTTCCTTATCAAAATTTCATTTCCCTTCAAATGGAAAGAAAAGTTAGGCGTATTCTACTTGGAACGGACGTTGATGACTGGGACTATCATCAATTACCAACTGATGTTTTAGAGCAGTTTAGTTTTTTTCAATTTAGATTACTTGAAATCAAACAGACAAAACAGGGAATTAATAATGAACAAGATGAAACTTGCTAAACAAATATTAAAAAACAAGTTTGGCTTTAGTGATTTTAAGCCTGGTCAAGATAAGACCATTTCTGCACTATTAAATGGCGCAAATGTTCTTTCAGTCATGCCAACTGGGGCAGGTAAATCATTAATATACCAGTTATATGGGTATTTAATTAAGCGGCCGGTTGTGATTGTCTCGCCACTTATTTCTCTTATGGAAGATCAGGTTGGTCGGATGAACTTTATGGGAGAAAAGCGGGTGTGTGCTTTAAATTCAATGAACGATTGGTCGAAGCGACACCGGCTATTGAATCATCTTGATCAGTTTCGTTATATTTTTGTTTCGCCAGAACTATTATCTAATTCTGATGTGCTTAACCGAATTAAGCAATTGAAAATTGGCTTATTGGTGATTGATGAAGCACATTGTATCTCTAAGTGGGGACTTGATTTTCGTCCTGATTACCTGTCATTAAGACAGGTGATTCGTACGTTAGGACATCCGCAAACGCTAATGCTAACGGCAACTGCTTCAAAGAAAGTTCAAAGAGATATCATTAATTATTTGAAGTTAACTGACGTTCAAGAAATAATTGAAAATGTGGATCGGCCTAACGTTTTCCTTGCGGTTCATAAAAGTTCAGGTGAAAAAGATAAGCAAGCCTATCTTTTTAATTTAATTGAGAAACTCAAGTATCCCGGTATAATTTATTTCTCTAGCCGAGATAAGGCTTCGAAAGTTGCTTTGAAACTTAGAGAACAAACTGATATCAAAGTGGCAGCTTATCATGCCGGTCTTAGTAACGATGATCGGTATCGGATTCAGCATCAGTTTATGGATAATGAGCTTCAGGTCATCTGTGCAACCAGCGCCTTTGGAATGGGGATTGACAAATCAGACATCCGATTTGTAGTCCATTACCATATGCCGACTGATATGGAAAGTTATGTTCAAGAAATTGGCAGAGCTGGAAGAGACGGTAAACAGAGTATCGCAGTGTTACTTTACTCTAATGGTGATGAACAAATTGCACAGAGCTTAATTGTTAGGTCCATTCCTAATGATCAACAGATTGATAATTTCTTTTCAAATCCCAAAGCTAAAATGAGCGAGCAGAATAAGAGACTCCTTCAGTTCTATTTAAATCATGGGTATGGTAATGATGACGTCAAACAGATTTTTTCTGAGGTCACCCTTAAAAAGGATCAAAGTTTAAAGCAAGTTGTCCGGTACATTAATCATACTGACTGTCGGCGAAAACTTCTGCTTTCTTTATTTGATGTGAACTTTGATGACCACACTGATGATTGTTGTGACTTTGGAAGTGAAAAGTTTGATTTAATGAGTCTTGGTTTGTTAAAAGACGTTAATAGTGAAAAGTCCAATTTAGCTGGTACTTGGTATGAGATTTTGGACAAACTTTTTTAATAATAATTAGGCGCAAAAAATGATATAATCACCATAGAAGTTTTGGAGGGATGTATTTATGAGGGACGACAAACATAAAGATAACAAAAAAAATGATCCATGGGATGATTCATTTTCAGATGATACCGATCCAGATGGAAATCTTTCAAGAACCGAGTATCGTAAGCACCATCGTAGTAATTCATTAGTCGTGATTATGCTGGTTTCTGTTATTGTAATTATTGCCCTTGTTGCACTTGTTTTTGGGCTTTCTAAGGAACGTGCGGTTGGAAATGGGAGTGCCAGTCAAAAGACACAGAGTAGTAAGATGCACCACGCAAAGCCCAAAAAGAATAAAGGTCAGAAATCAAAGAAACCGAAAGCAAACTCAGGTAGTGTTCAAAGTGAGGATACTACAAATGATAATACTGTTTCATCTGATGCTGGATCTGAAGAGACTTCATCTTCATCCGTTCAAAACGAAATGGGAAGTAACCAAAGTAGTACGACTCCAAGTAGTGATTCATCATCTACTGCTAATAACGCGCAGCAACAAAAACCAGCCCAAACAACGAATGGCACTGATAATGCTGGTAGTAATGATTACGTTAAGGTTCAAAAAGGTCAGGGAGTTTATCGCGTAGCTACTAATGCGGGTATTAGTATGCAACAGTTATTAAAATTAAATGGACTTAGTTCATCCAGCCAGATTCATCCAGGACAAAGTTTAAGGGTTAAGTAATTACAAATAAATGATAAGGATTGATTACATTTGGGTAAGAACGGCTTACAAGTTGCAATCGATGGGCCTGCTTCAGCGGGTAAAAGCACGGTAGCTAAACTAGTTGCAAAAAAATTTCATTACATATATTGTGATACCGGTGCAATGTATCGATCAATTACGTTAAAAGCAATTAGACTAGGATTGGATTTAAATGATGAGAAAACCCTTCTTGATCTTTTAAAAAAAACCACGATTACTTTTGAACCGGGTGATCCAGTTCAAAAGGTCTTTGTTGACGGTAAAGAAGTTACAAATGATATTCGCAGTCCTCAGGTAACTAGCAATGTTTCAGCAGTTTCAGCACTTGGATCAATTCGTTTCGAATTAGTTAAAAGACAACAGGATTTGGCAAAAGATGGTGGAATCGTTATGGATGGTAGAGACATTGGCACGACGGTTCTACCAAAGGCAGATGTAAAAGTCTTTTTAATTGCCAGTGTTACGGAGCGAGCTGAGCGGAGATATAAAGAGGATCAAGCAAAGGGAATTTCGGTTAGTCTCAATAAACTTAAAAAAGATATTGAGGAACGGGATTATAAGGATTCCCATCGAAAGATATCCCCATTAAAAAAAGCATCTGATGCTTTTGAAATTGATACCACTTCAATGTCGATTGATGACGTGGTTGCGGCAATTTCGCAATTAATCGAAAATAAAATTCAACAACTTTCAAATAATAAAGCCGATTAACTGGTATTTTATTTCCAACTAAGATAAAATAGCAATTAGAGTTGTTGCAAGGAGGAAATGTTTGATGAGTGAAAACGATACTAATGCAAACAAAGATTTATTAGCCGCTCTCGATAATATTAAGCAGGTAAACGTTGGTGATGTTGTTAATGGTGAAATTTTGGCCATTGATGATGACCAGCAATTAGTCGTGGGAATCGAAGGCGCTGGTGTTGAAGGAGTTATTCCAAGGAAAGAAATTTCCGCACAAAGGGAAGATAACCCAACTTCAAACTACAAAGTTGGAGACAAAGTTAAGGTTGTTGTTGTATCTCGAATTGGTGATGATAAGGAAGGTGGAAGTTACCTTCTTTCAATCAGAAGACTTGAGGCTCTCAAGGTTTGGGATGACATCAAGGAAAAAGCTGATAAGGGTGACACCATCAAAGTTACTGTTACTCGTGCGGTAAAAGGTGGTTTAGTGGTAAATGCTGACGGAGTTCGTGGATTTATTCCAGCTTCCATGATTACTGATCACTTTGTTGATGATTTAAATCAATTTAAAGGTCAAGAACTCGAAGTTAAGATTATTGAAGTTGTCCCTGAAGAGAATCGTTTGATTTTATCACATAGAGCGATTGCTGAAGCAGAACGTAAAGAAGCTCGTGATCGAATTATGAGCACACTAAAACCCGGAGATGTTGTTGAAGGGAAAGTTGCTCGTTTGACTAACTTTGGTGCCTTTGTGGATCTTGGTGGGATTGATGGACTTGTTCACGTTTCAGAAATTTCTTATGAACATGTTAACAAACCAAGTGATGTTTTGAAGGTTGGCGAAGAGGTTAAGGTTAAAGTTCTTTCAGTTGATCCTGATCGTAATCGTATTTCATTATCAATTAAACAAACTCAACCAGGTCCTTGGAGTGACATTGAAGAAAAAGCTCCTAAGGGAAGTGTCCTTGACGGAAAAGTTAAGCGCTTAGTTGATTTTGGTGCTTTTGTTGAAGTTTTCCCTGGTGTTGAAGGATTAGTTCACATTTCACAAATTTCACATAAGCATATTGACAAGCCAAGTGATGTTTTGAAGTCTGGCGAAGACGTTAAAGTTAAAGTCCTTGACGTTCAACCTGAAGAACATCGATTAGCATTGTCAATGAAAGCTCTCGAAAAAGACCCCAGAGATGATCAAAAAACTCCAAAGAAAAATGTGAGTGATAATTCAACTAATAATGCTCCTGAAGAAGAGAATGGTTTTACGTTAGGTGACATTGTTGGAAATGAATTAAATGATGATGACAATGAGTAATTAGAAAATTATCCTTCATATTTATGAAGGATTTTTTTTATTCTCAAAAATAAGAGGTGATATAAAATGGCAAAACCTACTGTAGCAATTGTTGGAAGACCAAACGTTGGTAAATCAACAATTTTTAATCGAATTGCTGGTGAACGAATTTCAATTGTTGAAGATACTCCTGGGGTGACCCGTGATCGTATTTATGCTCATGGGAGTTGGCTTGGTCACAATTTTAATTTGATCGACACCGGTGGAATTGAAGTTGCTGATGAACCATTTATTAAGCAAATTACTGATCAAGCAGAAATTGCGATTGATGAAGCTGATGTAATTATATTTATGGTAAATGGTAAGCAGGGAATGACTGATGCTGATGAACGAGTGGCCCAATTATTGTATCGATCTGATACACCAGTTGTATTGGCGGTTAATAAAATTGACAATCCCGAAAGTCGGACCGACATTTATGATTTCTATGCTTTGGGGTTTGGTGACCCATATCCCATTTCGGGCTCTCACGGACTTGGTTTAGGGGATTTGTTAGATGCTGTTGTTAAGAATTTCCCAGAAAACGCTAACGAAGCTGACGATGATAGTATTAAATTTAGTGTGATTGGCCGACCAAATGTTGGCAAGTCATCACTTGTCAATGCTATTTTAGGAGAGAATCGGGTGATCGTATCAAATGTAGCTGGCACTACTCGCGATGCGATTGACACTAAGTTTGAAAATGATGGTCAAGAGTACACCATTGTTGATACCGCAGGAATTCGGAAACGTGGTAAGGTTTATGAAAAGACCGAGAAATACAGCGTAATGCGAGCTATGAGAGCAATTGATGGAAGTGATGTGACATTGATGGTTCTTAATGCAGAAGAAGGCATTAGAGAGCAAGACAAGCGGGTTGCTGGGTATGCGCACGAAGCCGGCAAGGGTGTCATCATTGTCGTTAATAAATGGGACGCTTTAAAAAAGGATAATCACTCGCAACAACAATTTGAAGCTGATATTCGTGAGCAATTTCAGTATTTGGCTTACGCACCCATTATTTTTGTATCCGCAACGACCAAACAACATGTTAGTCAGTTACCATCTTTGATTAAACGAGTTAACGAAAATCACCAGCGTCGAATCCAGTCGTCAACCTTAAATGATGTTATCATGGATTCAATCGCAATTACTCCAACACCAACCAGAAATGGGAAGCGACTTCGGATTTACTATGCTACCCAGGTTGCTGTTGGACCGCCAACGATTGTCTTGTTTGTAAATGATCCAGAACTACTTCATTTTTCGTACAAACGTTATTTGGAAAATCAAATTAGAAAAAATTTTGACTTTGCTGGGACACCAATTCACTTGATAGCAAGGCGTCGAAAGTAATGAGTAATGGTAACAACCTTCTAATCATAATTATATTAAAATTTTTTTAGTAAATGTTAATTATACTTCCATTATTTGTTGCAATGACACCATTCTTATGCTAAATTAAGACTAGAAATGATGTAGTAGTACATCATTTCCCCTGGCTTAATCTTTAACTTATTGGGTGTTTTTTACATAAAAAACATCTATTCAGGAGGTGAATACACATGGCCAACAAAGCAGAATTAGTTAATGATGTCGCAAAGGCAACTGGTTTAACTAAGAAAGATGCCACCGCAGCTTTGGATGCAGTTTTTGACTCAATCCAAGACAAGTTGACTCACGGTGAAAAGGTACAATTGATCGGTTTTGGTAATTTCGAAGTACGTAATCGTGCCGCTCGTAAGGGACGTAACCCCCAAACTGGTGCAGAAATTCAAATCCCTGCAAGTAAAGTACCTGCCTTTAAACCCGGTAAGGCTTTAAAGGAAGCTGTTAAATAGTTTTATTTAATGGTTTAACCAGTGCGCTTATGCGTACTGGTTTTTTTATTAGTAGGAGGACATGTGTAATGACTTATTCAGAGCAAGCCTTAGACGCCCTAAAAAAGGGTGATATGAGTCAATTTAACGATGACATCAAAAAAGCCAAGGTAAATGATAGTGATGATATGATTTATTCGTTAGCAGCAGAACTTTATTCATTAGGTTTTTTAAACGAATCGATTGATATATATAAAGATCTTTTAAAAAAATATCCTGAGGAAGACGAGTTAAGAACAAGTATTGCAGATATTTTGATTTCTGAAGGCAAGATTGATAAAGCGCTTAATTATTTAAGTGAGATTAAACCTGATTCCCCAAATTATGTTAATGCTTTGATGGTTGAAGCTGATCTTTATCAAACTCAGGAAATGTATAACGTTAGTGAACAAAAGTTACTTGAAGCTGAAAAAATTGATCCAGACGAAAATGTAATTAAATTTGCCCTGGCTGAATTGTATTTTTCTACCGGACAATTTGATAAAGCCATTCCTATATATTTGGGAATAATTAAACAAGGTGTTTTGAACATTTCTTCAGTTAATTTGGTTGAAAGGTTAGGGGTGGCATATGCTAATGCAGGTCATTTTGAACAGGCTATTGGATACCTTGAACAGATTAAGCCCATTGATATGACGCCAGACGTCAAATTTGAAACGGGTTTTACGTACTTACAGTTGAAGAACTACGCTAAGGCGATTGAGATGTTCAAGCAGTTGCGAGAAGAGGATCCTCAGTATGCCTCACTGTATCCTTACTTAGGGGAAGCATACATTCAAATGAATGAACCTAAAAATGCTTTAAAGGTTTATCAGGAGGGTATGAGTGTTGATCAGTATAATGTCAGTATGTACATTAAAGCTGCAGACGTTGCTACTAAACTTTCAAAAGAAGACCTAGCCCTGAAGTATCTTAATAAGGGACATCAGGTTGATCCGGATAACATGGAATTAATTATTAAGTTATCTAATTTGTACGTTAAGCAGGGCGAATATCAAAAAAATGTTGATTTTTTAAGCCCATACGTAAAAGAAGAAGAAACCGATCCACAAATTTACTGGAATTTGGCGGTGTCTTATGCTCATCTTGAAAAGTATGATAATGCTCAAAAGTACTATGAGCGAGCTCTTCCGTACTTTGATGATAATCCTGATTTCTTACATGAGGCGATTTTATTGTTTAGAGAGAATGGTCAAATTAAGGAAACCATTAAACTGCTAAAACATTATGTGAAACTTGTCCCGACTGATGATGAAATGGCATACATGCTTGAAGATTTAGAAGATTACGAGTAACAAAATAAGGATCAGAGTTGGATTTGATACTCTGATCCTTATTTTTGTGCTAATTTTTGATAATAGATTAGTGACGCTGGATCCATTCTTAAATCTTGTGCGAGAGTTTTGTCACTATCCTTTGGATGTTGATTGAGATAGTTAATGACGAATGCTTGGTATAGTGATTTGGGATTGAGATTCATTGCTAGGTATTCACTATCTGGCTTTAAGTATTTGTGAAGACCTGCAGATGTAATATGGCAGTTGGAAGCGATTCTTTGCTTTAAAAAGAGGTCCTTTGAATGATGACGAATTTGAAGCGGGGTAACAAATTTTTGAAAATTAGATAAAAAGGATTTTTCTTCAGGTGAAAAGTCAACGTGGTTTAATTCATGATAAAAGCCAGGTAAGAGAAACTCTGAAGATTGGTATCCCTTACTGATAAGTAACAGCGTCATTCTAGTGTAGTAGTGAACCTCAGGATCTTCGAGGATAGTTGGTAAAGAATAGATCCACTTGGTAATGTATGAATTATGTTCGTTTTTTTCCTTACTTTTAATGTTAATTGTAGGAAGATGGGTATTAAGGTGGTTGTTAAATAAGAATTTAAAATAGACGTTGATCTGAGATAAAACCTTGTTATAGGTATTGTTTCCGTTATTACGCTTAGAAATGATCATATCTAGATATTGCTCGATGTCTCGATCAAAGATTTGACTAACTCGGTGATCCGCTTGGTATCCCACGTTAAAATTAGATAAATAATTAAAAAGATCCGATAAGGTTTTGGAATACTCTCGAATGGTTACATTTGAGAGTTCTTTTTTTCTTAGATAACGTTCAAAATGATCTTGATATGGATAATTGTTACTCATGATTTGTCTCCTGTAATAAGTTACTTTAACTTAATCATAACACAAGAACCAGACACAAGCCTAACTTTTATATGATAATTTTGGTAGAATGAAATCAGTGAAGGTGTGTGGATCATGAAAATAGACAACTTACCAAGTGAATTTGATGATGCTAGAAGGGTTCTTCAGACAATTGAAGAAGCGGGATTTCAAGCTTATTTTGTTGGCGGATCAGTCCGTGACACTATTTTGCATGCACCAATTCATGACGTTGATATCGCAAGTAGTGCGTATCCTGAAGAAATTAAAACCATTTTCAAGAAGACAATTGATACTGGGATTGAACACGGAACCGTCACGGTGGTGCACGATGGTCGATCTTATGAAATCACGACGTTTCGGACTGAATCAGGATACCAAGATTATCGGCGTCCCGATCAAGTTACCTTTGTTCGATCACTTGAAGATGATTTAAAGCGTCGTGATTTTACTATCAATGCGCTTGCCATGAAAGAAAATGGTGAAATCATTGACTTGTTTGGTGGCTTAAATGATTTAAGAAATCATCTAATTAAGGCTGTTGGAGATCCAGAACAACGTTTTAATGAGGATGCTTTACGAATGATGCGTGCTGTTCGCTTTGCTAGTAAACTGAATTTTGCAATTGAAAAGAACACTTTTAATGCGATTAGTAAACATAGTTATCTATTAAAAAAGATTGCTGTGGAACGAATTAACGTGGAATTTGTAAAGATGATGCTAGGGATGGCTCCTGGCAGGGGGCTTAAACAGATGATCCAAACGAATTTAATTAAGTATGTTCCCGTCTTGGGTGATTATGTTTCTGAAATAGCTAGGTTAGGGTCACGTCCCATTTCAGAATACATTAATAATGAAGTTCAGGTTTGGTCCTTAATTGCATGTCAGTGCGAATTAAATAGTGAACAGATTGGACATCTGATGAAGAGTTGGAAGGGATCAAATAGGTTAACCGAGAACGTTAAACTAACGGTTAAAGCAACTTACAAGATTGTAAGTGATGTTTTAGATCCAGTAACGTCGTATAAAGTTGGTCGCATCAATCTTGATAACGCATGTCAAGTAGCCATGACCTTAGGTAAGGTAGTAAATATTGACCAAATAGAAAATGAATATGATCGCCTTCCGATTAAAAGTAAAAGTGAACTAAAAATTAACGGTAAAATGTTGATTGATAGAGGTTTTAAACCAGGTCCATTATTAGGAAATGTTCTTAATCAACTGGAACGTTCCGTTATAAGTGGCCAAATTAAAAATGATTCAGATTCACTACTTTCTGCATCGAAGCAAATAAATAATGATTAAAAATAATTGGAGCAGATATTGTGCAAACATTAAAAGCAGAAAACTTGACGAAGACGTATGGTGAAAAGACTTTATTTAAAAATCTTGACTTTATTATCAATGAACATGACCGAATTGGATTAATTGGAACGAATGGAAGTGGTAAATCGTCCCTTTTAAATACTATTTCTGGAATTGATCATGATGTTAATGGGACAATTACCACTTCTAAGTCGTACACAATTGGATACCTAAAGCAGGTTCCAGATTTAGATGAAAACCTAACTGTTATTGACGCTGTTTTTGCTGGTGATCAAAAGATTTTTAAAATCATCAGATCCTATGAACATGCACTTAAAAATTACTCTAAGCATCCGGAAAATTCAGATTTTGAAAAAAAGTTTGAGAATGCAGAAGCAAAAATGAATGAAGAGGATGCCTGGACGGCGGAAGTGGACGTTAAAAACATCCTTAATCAACTGAAAATTACCGATTTAGATCAAAAGGTGGGAAGCATGTCGGGTGGCCAGCAGAAACGAGTTGGATTAGCTCAGGTTTTAATTCAGTCACCTGATTTACTTTTATTAGATGAACCTACCAATCACTTGGATTTTGACTCGGTTGACTGGTTGGAACGATTTTTGAGTAAATACAAGGGAGCTTTAGTATTTGTTACCCATGATCGTTATTTTTTGGATCAAATTGCTAATCAAATATGGGAATTATCATTTGGTAAACTTTATAAGTATCCCGGTAATTATCAAGATTATGTCCAGAGGAAAGCTGAACTTGATGAAGAGCAAGAGGCTGCCTCTCATAAGCAGCAACGGCTTTACAAACAAGAGTTAAAGTGGATGAAAAAAGGCGCTAAAGCTCGTTCCACTAAGCAACAAGCACGAATTAATCGATTTAACGATTTAAAAGCTGATGTTGATCAGGGCAATCCAATCGATGAAGATGTCGATATCACGATGGGTCAAAAACGGCTTGGTAAAAAAGTGATTGACATTAAACACGCTAACTTAACAATTGCTCATAAGCCAATTCTAAGAGATTTCAGCATGTTAATTCAAAATGGTGAACGAATCGGAATTAGTGGTGAAAATGGTGCCGGGAAATCAAGCTTTTTAAATGTAATTGCTGGAAAGCTTCCACTTCAGTCCGGTACCATTGATATTGGTGAAACCGTTAAAATGGCATATTATACACAAAAAATGGAGAAAATCCCGGAAGACAAACGTGTTATTAGTTATTTAACTGATATCGGTGAAAATGTGGTTGATAAGGATGGAAATAAGGTCAGCGTTACTAATTTATTAGAACAGTTCCTTTTTCCTAAATTTATGCATGGAACTTTGATCCGCAAGCTTTCAGGTGGAGAAAAAAGGCGCCTTTATTTACTGAAATTATTGATGGAGCAACCAAATGTGCTTCTTCTTGATGAGCCAACTAATAATCTCGATATTGGGACCTTAACGGTTCTAGAGGATTACATCAAGCACTTTAATGGGACAACGATTACAGTATCTCATGATCGTTACTTTCTTGATAAAGTAGCTGTTCGATTATTGATTTTTGATGGGAATGCTAAAATTGAGCGTTATACTGGTCAATTTACTGATTATCTACAAAAAATGAAAATGCAAAGGAAACAGGTTCATCATGATAGTAAGAACCAAACCAATAGCCGATTAGATGAAGCTAAAGATAGCACTTCCGAGAAAAAAAGCACGAAATCGAAAACCAAGTTAACGTATGCTGAAAGAATTGAGTGGGATAAGATCGATGGCAAGATTAATTCTTTAGATCGTCAGACTAAAGATGTAAAAAAACAGATGCAAGAAAATAGTTCGGATTACGATAAGTTAGCAGAGTTACAACGAAATCTTGATGAATTAAATCAGAAATCAGATCAATTAATGAACCGATGGGAATATTTGAGCCAGTACGTTGATGAGTAGTTGTTTTTATTAAAAAAGGAAGAGATTAAAATGTTAGAGGATGCATATTTAAATCTAGAACGTTACGTTTTAGATAATGGTCACAAAAAATCAGATCGAACTGGTACCGGAACCATTAGTACCTTTGGTTATCAAATGCGTTTTAACTTACAGGACGGCTTTCCACTTTTAACCACTAAGGCGGTTCCCTTTCGGTTGATTAAGTCAGAATTACTCTGGTTTTTGCGGGGTGATACTAACATTCGTTATTTACTTAAACATAATAATCATATTTGGGATGAATGGGCGTTTGAAAAATGGATTAATTCTGATGAATATCATGGACCAGATATGACTAATTTTGGTTTGCGTTCACAAAGTGATCCCGAATTTAGTGAAGAATACCAAAAGCAGAAGAAAATATTTTGTGAACGAGTTTTAAATGACGATGATTTTGCCAAAAAATATGGCGATTTAGGCTTGGTTTATGGGAGTCAATGGCGTAACTGGAAAACGAGCAATGGTAAGGCCATTGACCAGATTAAAAATGTTATTAATACCATTAAAACTAATCCCGATTCCAGAAGAATGATTGTGAGTGCTTGGAATCCAGAAGATATTTCTAGTATGGCTCTTCCACCTTGTCATGTAATGTTTCAGTTTTACGTAAACGATGGCAAGTTAAGTTGCCAATTGTATCAGCGTAGTGGTGATATTTTTTTGGGAGTTCCATTTAATATCGCAAGTTATGCTTTACTTACTAGTTTAATTGCCAAAGAGGTCGGATTAATTCCTGGTGATTTTGTCCATACGTTGGGTGATGCTCATATTTACAGTAATCACATTGATCAAGTCAAAGAGCAGTTAACGAGAAAGCCACACCCAGCTCCACATCTTTGGCTAAATCCCGATAAGGAAAGTATTTTTGATTATGATATGGATGATATTAAGGTGGTTGATTATCACCACGACAAGCCAATTAAAGCGTCAGTGGCAGTATAGGAGATTATTATGTTAGCTTATATTTGGGCAGAGTCAAACGGACATGTCATTGGAAAAGATGGTAAATTACCCTGGCACTTGCCGGATGACATGCAATTTTTTAAACGTAATACGATCGATCATCAAATTCTAGCTGGTAGAACCACGTATGATAGTTTTAAAAGACCATTACCAAGACGCAAAAATTTGGTTTTGACTCACCGCCCGCAGAGTGATTTTCCGAGTGGGGTTGTGACCTTTAAAACGGTTGATGAATTTTTGAAGTATGCAAAAAGATACCCTAATGAAATGATTTTTGTGGTTGGTGGAACGTCTGTATTTGAAGATTTGTTGCCGTTTGTTGATTATCTGTATCGCACTAGTATCAATCATGATTTTGATGGGGATGTTAAAATGATTGATATTGATTATTCTCAATTTGAATTAGAAAAGAAGATTTCTGGAAAAGTTGATGAACATAATGTTTATCCGCATACTTTTGAGATATTTAAGCGTAAGAAATAAGAGGTAAGAAATTGAGAAAAAGTTTTTATGAATTTTTAATGACTAGAAGACATCCAGGGAGTTCCGATCCGATTGCGGAGTTTGCTAATAATGCGTTCTTTGATCAATTATTTCCAAAGCAAGAGGATAATTTTGAAAGGCTTTCTAAGTACTTGGAGGAAAATGCTGGTTATTTACCATCCATGACAATTTTTGATGATGCATGGAAAGAGTATCTTGCCTACCTCGATTAACGATAAAGGAGCAATAAATGGGAAGTAATATACAATGGTTTCCTGGACACATGGCGAAAGCTATTCGTCAGTTTGAGGAAAATGTCCACGTTGTTGATATTATTTTTGAATTGGTTGATGCAAGGATTCCGTATTCATCGATTAATCCAGAGATTAAGCGAGTATCAGGTAGTAAACCACGCTTGTTTATTTTAACTAAATCTGATTTAGCTGATCCAAAGATGACTAAAGAATGGTTAGATTACTTTAATAGTACGGGATTATCGGCCATCTCAATCGATTCAAAATCACGTGGGGTCAGAAATAAGATTGAGACTGCTGCTCGGAAAGTTCTGAAGGATAAGTTAGAACAATCGCAAGCAAAGGGATTAAAAAAAGACATCATTAAGGCTGTCTGTGTTGGGGTTCCGAACGTTGGCAAGTCAACTTTGTTGAACCAGTTAGTTAGTAAGAGATCAGCAGCGGTTGGCAATCGTCCGGGAGTAACTAAGGGTCAACAATGGTTAACCTCCAGTAAAACGATGGAATTATTGGATACTCCCGGAATATTGTGGCCAAAGTTTCAAAATCAGGAGATTGCTGATAAATTAGCGTTAACGGGAGCAATTAAGGAGAGTATTTATCATCCTGATGATATTGCTTTATTTGCGCTTCATTTTTTTCGTAGTCACCATAGCGACGAGATCTTGAAACGTTATCATTTGGGTCCGTCCGATTTAAACTTAAGTGATGTTGAGTTATTACTTAAAATTACTGAAAAGATTGGAATGAAAGACGATTACGACCGAGCCAGCGTCAGGATTATTAATGATGTTCAAAAGGGAAAATTAGGGCGTTTTACGTTAGATTCCCTTGAACTGGTGGAAAGAAATGAGTATGGTAATGACGATTAGAGAAATTTCTGAGCGGCTTGCTAACGTTGATAATGTTAGTGATCCGCTTTTTGTCCGCTTTGGGGATGATCCACGAATTGGAGTTCAAAGAATTATTAAGAGAACGTTGAAGCGAATTAATACCCAGACCGAGAAAAAACGTGATTTTTTAACCAGATTTAAATATGAAAAAGAAATATGGCAACGCGGGGTGAAGTATATTGCTGGCGTTGATGAAGTGGGCAGAGGGCCGCTTGCTGGTCCAGTAGTCGCTGGTGCGGCAATTTTACCAGTTGACTTTGATCTTATTGACGTCAATGATTCCAAAAAATTAAGTGATGAAAAAAGACGAGAACTAGTTCCAAAAATCAAAAAGGAGGCGATTGCTTACAACTTTTTTGCGGTTTCAAGTCAGATGATTGATCAAGTCAATATTTATGAAGCAACTAGAATTGCCATGAAAAACGTAATTAGTAAGTTAGATCCACAGCCAGGTCATATTATTGTGGACGCCATGACAATTGATGACAGTATTCCGCAGACTAGGTTGATTAAGGGAGACTCAAAATCAGTTAGTGTTTCTGCTGCTAGTATCCTTGCTAAGGTTTTTCGAGACGATTTAATGAATGAATACGCTCGTAAGTATCCCGGATATGGATTCGAACGAAATGCGGGTTATGGAACCAAAGAACATTTACGGGCTTTAGATAAACTTGGTCCGACCCCAATTCATCGCAAGACTTTTTCACCAGTATTAAAAACAATCAATCATTAATTTACGTATTTATCCATAGACAAACCAGGAGGTAGAAAATGGATAAACGGAAATTATTGCTTAGAATCAAGTTATGTCGTGGGATTGGGATTAAAGGCGAAGCAATTCTTGCACGGTGGGTTAAGGGGACTTCAGTTGAAAACATGTCTTTATCTGAGGTTGAAGGTGAATTAATCAATCTATTAAAACGTCATCATTTGCAGACAACGAAGTTTAAGAATTCATTTTTAAGTAGTGAGTTAGAGCGATCTTTTCGTTTGAACCAAAAATATCATTGGATGACCATTCTTGATGATGGTTATCCTGAACAACTTGCTGATATTTATTGCGCGCCAATTGTGCTCTTTTATGTGGGTGACGTGTCGTTACTTACAACACGTTCGATTTCTGTGGTAGGTGCACGACAGTGTACAAGTTATTCAATCGCAGCAATTAAGGAAATTATTACACGTCAGGTACTTAAAAAGTTTACGATTGTGTCTGGTCTGGCTAAGGGAGTTGATTGTTTAAGTCATCAGTGTGCTTTAGCACATGATGGTCATACAATTGCGGTGATTGGGACAGGTCTGGACCGTTTTTATCCCGCTGAATGTACGCAGCTTCAGGATAATTTGATGAGAACCAACCTGGTTATCAGTGAGTATCCATTAGGAAGTAGGCCCTTAAAATACCATTTTGTGGAACGAAATCGCATCATTGCTGGCCTTTGCGAAAAATTAATTGTTGTTGAGGCAAAGCAAAGGTCAGGAAGTTTAATTACTGCTAGTTTGGCTTTGTCTGAAAATCGGGATGTCCTTGCCATACCAGGCAATATTACTTCTCCACTTTCTAAGGGTTGTAATCAACTAATTGCTTCTGGAGCACGTCCTTGTTTGAGTGATAATGATGTTTTGGAAGATTCTTTAGTTTGACAGGTCTTTAAAACTGCAATATGATATGGAAGAAATTTAAACGGAAATTATCATGTATTAATGAAGAAAAAAATAACGAGGATAATTTTAATGGCCACAACTTCTGTAGCAAAGACAAAGAAAACAACTAAAACAAAAAAACGTAAAGCAAGTTCAAGAAAGAAAAAGTTAGTGATTGTCGAATCGCCAGCTAAAGCAAAGACAATTCAAAAGTATCTAGGAAGTACCTATAAGGTCGTAGCAAGTAAAGGACACGTTCGTGATCTCCCTAAGAGTAGGATGGGCGTGGACATTGAAGACGATTTTAAACCTGATTACATTTCAATTAGGGGGAAGGGTGACGTAATTAAAATGCTAAAGTCTGAGGCTAAGAAGTCGAAGATGATTTATTTAGCATCTGACCCTGATCGTGAGGGTGAGGCAATTGCCTGGCATGTTTCCCACGTGTTGAATCTTGACGTTAATGATCAAAATCGCGTGGTCTTTAACGAAATTACCAAGGATACCGTTAAGGATGCTTTTAAACATCCAAGAACGATCGATATGAATCTCGTGGATGCTCAACAAGCACGTCGGGTTTTGGATCGATTAGTGGGATATTCGATTTCTCCACTGCTTTGGAAAAAAGTAAAAAAGGGATTAAGTGCCGGACGGGTACAGTCAGTAGCATTGTGGTTAGTGATTGATCGGGAACGTCAGATTAGAAAATTTGAGCCAGAAGAATACTGGACAATCGATTCTGAATTTAAGTCTGGGCGTTCAAAGTTTAAAGCTAGTTTCTACGGTCTTAATGGCAAGAAAGCGAAACTTGCGAATAATGATGATGTACAAAAAGTTTTAAAACAAATTGATCCAAAAGCTGATTTTGATATTACAAAAGTCACTAAAAAAGAACGGCGGAGACAACCGAACGCACCATTCACAACTAGTACTCTTCAACAAGATGCTAACCGGAAATTAAATTTTAAGACTGGACGAACAATGATGGCTGCCCAGCAACTTTATGAGGGAATTAATATTGGCAAAGAAGGAAGCCAGGGTCTCATTACTTATATGAGAACTGATTCAACAAGAATCTCATCAATTGCTAAGCATGAGGCAGCTACCTTTCTTCATGAAAAGTATGGGGCAGAATACTCTGCTAATAAACCAATTAAGGGGAAAATGCCAGAAGGCGCTCAGGATGCGCACGAAGCAGTCCGACCTACATCTGTTTATCGGACTCCTGCAAACATTAAACAATATCTTACTAAGGATCAATATAAACTTTACAATTTAATTTGGTCACGATTTGTAGCTAGTCAAATGACTCCAGCAATTATGGATACTGAAACAGTAACCATTGAACAAAATGGTGTAACGTATCGTGCTAACGGCTCAAAGATGAAATTTGAAGGTTTTTTGAAAGTCTATTCAAATGGGAAAGAGAAAGATAATATCTTGCCTGATTTAAATAGTGGTGACACCGTTAAATTATCTAAAAATAATCCAGACCAACACTTTACTCAACCACCAGCTCGATACACTGAAGCCAATCTGATTAAAACTTTAGAAGAGAATGGAGTGGGACGTCCATCTACCTATTCGCCAACATTAGGTACAATTCAAAAACGTTATTACGTTAAACTAGTTGGAAAACGGTTTGAACCAACCGAACTCGGCGAGATTGTGAATAAAATTATTGAAGAGTACTTTCCTGACATTGTCAACGTTGATTTTACGGCTGATGTCGAAGGAAAATTGGATGAGATCGAAGAAGCTAAAGAAAAATGGGTTGAAGTTGTAGATCACTTCTATCAACCATTTTCAAAAGAAGTGGACCATGCGGAACAACTTATGGAAGATGTTCAAATTAAGGATGAATTAGCCGGGTTTAACTGTGAGATATGTGGTGCACCGATGGTCGTAAAGATGGGGAAGTATGGTAAATTTTACGCTTGTTCACGCTTTCCAGATTGTCGCAATACTCAAGCAATTGTCAAAGAAATTGGGGTAACTTGTCCGAAGTGTAAGAAGGGTCAAGTTATTGAACGTAAAACAAAAAAGAATCGGTTGTTTTATGGGTGTTCACGTTATCCTGAATGTGACTTTGTTTCGTGGGATAAGCCAATTGGACGAGATTGTCCAAAGTGTGGTCATTTCTTGGTTGAAAAAAAGGTTCGTGGTGGCATGCAAGTTATTTGTCCAAACGGCGATTATAAAGAAGATATTCAGAAATAATTAAAATAGCTGTTCCTCGGAACGGTTTTATTTATAAGGTAAAATGTAAAAAGTTACTTTAACTTAGGAAAAACAAATGCAAAACAAAAAACTAATCGAACTATTCGTAAAATATATTGTAAACGAACGTCAATATTCAAAAGACACGGCTAAAGCTTACGAAGACGATCTTGAGGAATTTAATGTATTTCTACAGACGTCAGGAAACACTAAAAGCTTTAAAAATATCGACAATTTTGACGTTGAAGTTTTCTTAGGTACTTTGCACGATAGAGGAGATGAAAATAGCACCATCGCTCGTAAAATTTCTTCATTAAGGTCTTTTTTTAATTTTTTGCTAAACAATGAACTAATTTCGGACAATCCGTTTGAATATGTTCACATAAAAAAGCATAATAAGCATTTACCAAGATTCTTTTATCAAAAAGAATTAGACATTCTTTTTAAAACAGCCGCAAGTAATCAAGACAAACGAATTGCTACTCGTGACAGTGCCATTCTCGAGGTTCTATACGGGACGGGAATGAGAGTCAGTGAGTGCTCCAATCTTGATATTAACGACATTGATTTTGATAATCGAATCATGCTTGTTTTAGGTAAGGGAAACAAGGAACGTTATCTGCCATTTGGAAGGTATGCTAAAAGTGCTATTTTACGATATATGGAGAAATGCCGAACGCCAATTATGCGTAAATATCATAAAGACCATCTTTACTTATTTATCAATCAGCATGGTGATAAACTGTCAAGCCGCGGTATTGAATACATTTTAGATGGAATTATGAAAAGAAGTGGTCTTAATAGTTCAATTCATCCTCACATGCTTCGTCATACATTTGCCACTCAAATGTTGAATAATGGAGCTGATCTTAGAACTGTTCAGGAATTACTTGGTCATTCTGATTTATCTACAACCCAAATTTATACTCATGTTACTAAAGAAGGACTACTTAAGAACTACCAGAAGTTCTTTAAGCGTCCTGATGAAGATAATCCAAACTAACTTTTGAAGGGAATTTAATTATGACAGTAAAATTTGAAGCTACCACAATTTGCGCCATCAGACATAATGGTCACGTTGCACTAGCTGGTGACGGTCAAGTTACTATGGGAGAAAAAGTTATCATGAAGGGAACCGCACATAAAATCCGTCGGATCTTTGATGGGAAAGTTGGAGTCGGTTTTGCTGGAAGTGTTTCTGATGCATTTAACCTAGAAGAAAAGTTTGAAAAAAAGTTGAAAGAATATAGCGGCAACTTAAAAAGAGCTTCAGTAAAATTAGCTCAAGAATGGCGCGGCGATCAACAGTTACAAAAACTTGAGGCCATGCTAATTGTTGCCGATCATGATAATTTGCTTTTAGTATCTGGTTCAGGAGAAGTAATTGAGCCAGACGATGATATTTTAGCAATTGGATCTGGTGGTAATTTTGCATTAGCAGCAGCCACTGCAATGAAACATAAGGCGCCTGAAATGTCAGCTGAAGAAATTGCCAAAGCTGCTATTAACATCGCTGCTGACATTGATATTTTTACTAATCACAATGTAATTTCTGAAGAATTATAAACCGAGGTATTAATTAATGACAAAAGAAGAACAAATGACACCAAAAGAAATTGTTTCCCAATTAGATAATTATATTGTTGGACAGGACGATGCTAAGAAGTCTGTAGCAATCGCGTTGCGTAATCGTTACCGTCGTCTTCAATTAAGCCCACAGATGCAAGAGGACATTACTCCTAAAAACTTATTGATGATCGGTCCCACTGGAGTTGGTAAGACAGAAATTGCACGTCGTTTGGCTAAGATTGTAGACGCTCCATTTGTCAAAGTAGAAGCAACCAAATTCACTGAAGTTGGATACGTTGGTGGAGATGTTAATTCAATGGTTCGTGATTTAGTTGAGAGCTCAGTTCAAATGGAAAAGAAAATTGAGTTTAAAAACGTTAGACGTGAAGCTGAAAAGAAAGCGAATAAGGACTTGGCTGAGATCATTTCACGCGAAGAAAACCACGTAGATGATCCAGAAGCAATCGCAAATAATGATAAAAAATTAGAAGATACGGTTAAAGAATTTAATAAGGCGTTTAAGAAGGGGAAACCAATAGATCTATCTTGGTTAACTCAAAAAGATCCCTTCATGGATAATGACGAAAAGAATAAAATTAAAAACGATGCCGATCAAATTTTAAATCAAATTGAAAAAGGCGAGTTAGAGGACCATGAAGTTAAAATCTCCATTGATGACCCAGCGGCTGCACTAAACGCGGACAACGGCAAAATGGAACAAATGGGAATTAACTTGCAGGGATTAGAGAGTATGCTGCCAAAGAAGCAAGTTGAAAGAGTCCTTCCGTTAAAAGAAGCTCGTGAAGCATTAATCAATCAAGAATCAGAAACACTAATTGACGATGCCAAAGTGAATGGCTCAGCAATTAAACGTGCCGAAAATACCGGGATTATTTTTATAGATGAAATTGATAAATTGACTGGTGGAAACAAACAAACTCGTGGAGAAGTGTCAAGAGAAGGTGTTCAACGAGACATTTTACCAATCGTTGAAGGTGTAAATGTAAATACTAAGTATGGAGTCATAAATACCAATCACATCTTGTTTATCGGTTCCGGTGCTTTTGCTGATAGTAAGCCTTCAGATTTAATTCCTGAACTGCAAGGTCGATTCCCAATTCGAGTAGAATTAAATGATCTAAGTAAGAATGACTTTGTTAAAATTTTAACTGAACCGAGTGATGCATTAATTAAGCAATATGTAGCATTAATTGGGACGGATAATATTAAAGTAACTTTTACTAAGGAAGCAATTGAAAAAATTGCTGATATTGCATATTCTGTTAACCATGATACTGATAATATCGGGGCTAGACGGCTTCACACAATTCTAGAAAAATTACTTGAAGATATTTTGTATGAAGGACCAGATATGCATATGGGTGATATTACGATTAACCAACAATACGTTGAAGACAAAGTTGGTAATCTTGCGGCTGATGAAAATATAGCACGATATATTTTATAGTTTCTACATTTTGTGAAATAATATATAAAGAAAGGGAGGGATTAAATTGCCAGTTACACTAAAAAATGATTACTTAACGGTTCGAATTAATCAAAAAGGTGCTGAGATTGTTTCGGTTAAGGATCAAAGCGGTACTGAATATATTTGGGGTGCTAATAAAAAGTACTGGAAGCGTCATGCACCGATCTTGTTTCCAATCGTTGGTCGACTTCAAGATGATGATTATATTTACGATGGAAACAGTTATCATATGTATCAGCATGGTTTTGCTAGAGATAGTGAGTTTGAGATCGAATCTCACAACCAAACCGAAGTCAATTTTATGTTGCATTCGAGTGCGGCTACTAGAAAGATTTATCCCTTTAACTTTAATTTATCCATTCACTATGAGCTAGATGAACACACCATTGCGGTTGAAATGGTAGTAGAAAATATCAATCCAGATCCAATGTATTTCTCATTAGGAGCTCATCCAGGATTCAACGTCCCATTGTTTCCTAAGAAAGAAACATTTGATGATTATTCGGTCTCGATTGCTCCAAAGCATGACTATAAAACTGTTAGAATTGATCAGAATGGATACAGTAATATTAAACATCCAATTGAAAAAACGCTGAACAATCCACTACAGTTAAATCGTGACCTATTTATTCATGATGCAAAGGTTCTTGATGTATCTGATAATGAGCAAACTACCGTTATGCTCCAATCAGATGTCACCGAGCATGGAGTCGCTTTGACTGCTTACGACTGTAAGTACATTGGTATCTGGTCAACTTATCCTAAAAATGCTCCCTTTGTGTGTTTAGAACCATGGTGGGGAATTGCTGATGAGGAAGGCAGTACTGGATTTTTAAAAGATAAGGCCGATATAAGTAAACTTGACCCAAACGAAAGCTTAAATGCTAATTTTGATATTACTTTCTTCTAAATAAGATTAAATTAAATAAGGGGACACTCGTTGAGTGCCCCCTTATTTATGCTGTTTTTTTGAAGGAATGGATTTCTTTACGTATTTTAAGTACCAGTAATAAAGACCAAACGGAACGAGATTTTCATCTCCATGAATAATCTTAATGATGTTGTTACGGTGGCGATAGAAAGTAAAGATTGTTAAACAAATTGCTAGAATTGTCAGTGCTGGATCATTTTCAAATAATGATGCAATAACAATAATGGTAAAGCCTAGCATACTAGCAAGACTTACCATACTAGTAACAAAGATACAGATAATCCAAGTTCCGGCCGCAATGCAGAAAAAGACGAAGTTATATGCCCAAAGCATCCCGGCACTAGTTGCGACTGCCTTACCACCACGAAAATGATCAAAAATTGAATAAGTATGGCCTAAGATCGCTGCCAGTCCAAAAATGAGTGGGTACCATGAATGGATTCCAAACTGCATTGGTAACCAAGTAGCAATGGCGCCCTTAGCAATATCAAGAATCATCACAATGGTTCCTGCAAACCATCCTAGTACCCGATAAGTGTTGGTAGCGCCAATATTTTTGGAGCCATGTCGTCTAATGTCGATATGAAAAAATACTTTGCCAATCCAAATTCCGTTGGGAATTGATCCCAATAAATAAGCAAAGATTAGGAGAATAATAAATTTAACCATATCTTCCTCCGTATTATTAATGTAATATATAAGTCCCAAAAGTTTATTTTATCATTAAAAAGATGATTTTAAAATTTAGTTTGGAAAAATGAGCTAACTTTAAAACGTCTTTGCAATCAAGTTTAAATAGGTTATTATTAAAAACGATGACTAAAAGAAGGAGTCTTTCCTAATGACACAGGCAAAAAAGCAAGAGTATGATGACTCTTCAATTCAAGTTTTACATGGTTTAGAAGCAGTTCGAAAACGACCTGGTATGTACATAGGTTCTACTGATTCAAAGGGATTGCACCATTTAGTTTACGAAATTGTTGACAATGCAGTCGATGAAGCATTAGCTGGCTATGGTGATGAAATCAACGTTACCATTCACGAAGATGATAGTATCACAGTGGTTGATCATGGGCGTGGTATGCCAACTGGAATGCATTCTTCTGGAAAACCAACTCCTGAAGTAATTTTAACGGTTCTTCATGCTGGTGGGAAATTTGGCCAAGGAGGATATAAAACTTCTGGGGGATTGCACGGAGTTGGGTCAAGTGTTGTTAATGCACTTTCAACTCATTTAACGGTTCAAATTGTCCGTAATGGTACTCTTTATCAAGAAGATTTTAAAAATGGTGGGCATCCTGTTGGAACCCTAAAAAAAATTGGAAAAACCAATAAACATACTGGAACGACTGTCACATTTAAACCTGATCCGGACATCTTTACTACTACAACTTATAATTATGATATCTTGGCAGAACGGCTTCGTGAGTCTGCCTTTTTGCTGAAGGGCGTTAAAATAACGCTTAAAGATGAAAGACCCGGAAAGATTCGTGAAGATGAATTTCAGTTCAAAGATGGGATTAAGGAATTTGTTGACTATCTGAACGAAGGCAAAAGTACCCTTGGAAAAGTTATGTATTTCGATGGTAAAAAAGATGGCATCGAAGTTGAAGTTGCTGCTCAATACAATGACGGCTATACCGAAAATATGCTTTCATTTGTTAACAATGTGAGAACTAAGGACGGTGGGAGTCATGAAGCCGGCTTTAGGAGTGCATGGACCAAGTCCTTCAATGAATACGCTAGAAAAGTTGATTTATTAAAAGATAAAGACAAGAACCTGGAGGGAAACGATGTTCGTGAGGGGTTAACTGCTGTCGTAGCGTTAAAAGTACCTGAAGAACTGCTCCAATTTGAGGGTCAAACTAAAGAAAAGTTGGGAACCCCGATTGCAAGGTCAGTTGTTGATAGTGTTGTTTCAGAACAATTACTTTATTACCTCATGGAAAATAGTGACTTTGCTAAAACTTTGATTAAAAAGGCCACCAATGCGCGCACAGCGCGTGAGGCTGCTAAAAAGGCTCGGGAAGAAAGTCGACACGGTAAAAAGAAAAAGAAACGAGAACGACTCCTTTCTGGGAAACTGACCCCAGCTCAGTCAAAAGATACGAATGAAAACGAATTATTTCTAGTTGAAGGAGATTCGGCCGGAGGCTCCGCTAAGCAAGGACGAGATCGAAAGCATCAAGCAATTTTACCGTTACGTGGGAAGGTTCTAAACACTGAACGTGCTAAACTTCCCGATATTATGAAAAATGAGGAAATTAGTACGATTATCTACACAGTAGGAGCTGGTGTAGGAACTGATTTTAAGATCGAGGAATCAAATTATGACAAAATTATTATCATGACAGATGCGGACGATGATGGTGCCCACATTCAGATCCTCCTTTTAACTTTCTTCTATAAATACATGCGGCCAATGATTGAAGCAGGTAAGGTATATATTGCATTACCGCCACTTTATAAATTGCAACATGGTAAGGGGAAGAGATCCAAAGTAGAATATGCTTGGACCAATGAAGAACGTGATCAAGACATTAAAGATTTTAAATCAGGATATTCGTTACAGCGTTTCAAAGGTTTGGGCGAGATGAACGCGGATCAATTATGGGAAACTACGATGGATCCTGCCAAAAGGACTTTAATTCGAGTTCGAATCGATGATGCAGCTGATGCAGAACGACAAGTATCAACTTTAATGGGTAATAAAGTAGAACCACGTCGAAAATGGATTGAAAATAACGTTCAATTTAATCTCGAAGAAGACGGAAGTATTTTAGATAATACTGAGAAAAATTAGCTTGGAGGTGATGAAATGGCACATAGATCTAAAATTAAAGATTTAACTCTTTCAGAAGTTATGGACGAACGGTTTAGTCGTTATTCTAAATCAATTATTCAAGAGAGAGCATTGCCAGACGTCCGTGATGGACTTAAACCCGTTCAAAGACGGATTTTGTATGCCATGAATAAGGATGGCAATACTTCTTCTAAAGGATTTAGAAAAGCAGCTAAATCAGTTGGTAACGTCATGGGTAATTTTCATCCTCATGGCGATAGTTCAATCTATGAAGCTATGGTTCGTATGAGTCAAGACTGGAAACTACGGGAACCGTTGATTGAGATGCACGGAAACAATGGTTCAATGGATGGTGACCCTCCAGCAGCCATGCGTTACACAGAAGCTCGCTTAAGTAAAATATCAGATGAAATGTTGCGGGATATCGATAAGGATACCGTTGATTGGGTTTTAAACTTTGATGATACGGAGTATGAACCTGTCGTTCTTCCTTCTAGATTTCCTAACTTACTAGTAAATGGTGCTACTGGAATTTCAGCGGGATATGCCACTGAAATTCCACCACACAATCTCGGTGAAGTAATTGATGCATTAATTTATCTACAAAAGCATCCAAATGCCACACTTGATAGTCTAATGAAGTACGTTAAAGGACCAGACTTTCCAACCGGCGGAATCATTCAGGGACTTGACGGAATTAAACAGGCCTACGAAACTGGTAAGGGACGCATCATGATCCGTTCTAAAACTTCAATCGAAGCATTACGTGGAAATAAACAGATGATCAAGATAACCGAAATTCCTTATGAAGTTAACAAAGCCCAGTTAGTTAAACAAATTGATGAGGTTAGAATTAACAAAAAAATCGATGGAATTGCCGAAGTAAGAGACGAATCAGATCGTGAAGGATTAACGATTGCAATTGAATTGAAACGGGACGTTGATAGTACTAGTATCTTAAATTACTTGTTCAAAAATACTGACCTGCAAATTTCGTATAACTTTAATGTCGTTGCTATTAGCAATATGGCACCAAAAAGGCTTTCTCTAAAAGAAATCTTAGTTGCTTACTTGGATTATCAACGCGATGTTATATCTAAAAGAACTAAATTTAATTTAGATAAAGCCAATGCACGACAACACATTGTCTTGGGTTTGATTAAGGCATTATCAATCCTAGACCAGGTGATTAAAACCATTCGTGCTAGTAAAGATAAACAAGATGCGCGAAATAATTTAATTTCTGAATACGACTTTTCCGAAAAACAAGCGGATGCGATTGTTGCCTTACAATTGTATCGTTTAACTAATACAGATGTTACTGAATTAAAAAAAGAAAACGCTGATTTGGCAGCTAAAATTGCTGAATATGAGACTATTTTAGCAAGTCCAGATGAACTTGACTCTGTTTTAAGAAGTGAACTTAGAGATATTGCAAAACGTTACCGTAATCCACGTCGTACTAAAATTGAAGACAAAATTCAAAATCTGGAAGTTAGTGAGGAAGTTACGCTTCCGGACGAAAATGTAATGGTAATGGTAAGTAATGATGGTTATCTAAAACGCAGTAGTCTTCGCTCATTTAATGCGTCTGAGATCACTGATAACGGCTTAAAAGACGATGACCATGCCGTTTACTTAAATGAATTAAACACTCGTGATTCGCTGTTTATGTTCACTGACAAGGGTAATATGATTTATCGCCGTGTTTATGAAGTCGAAGACGTTAAGTGGAAAGACACGGGAGAACATATCTCAAGAATGAATGGGCTTGATGCCAATGAGAAAATCATTGCTGTTTATGACTTCTCTGATCTAAGTAAACAAGATGGTGAATTTGTAATTACAACTAGTGCTGGCCATATTAAGCGCACTGAATTTAGCAAATTACTTCCTAGTCGTACCTATAAAAGTCGTGCTGCAATGTATGAAAAGTTGAAGGGGCCGCTATCAAAAGTAGTCAATGTCTCATACAATCGGGTTGAAGATCCTGGTAGTGTCTTATTGATGACAGAAAAGGGAATGGCCCTTAGATACGACTTGCAGGAAGTTTCGTTGAATGGTCCGAGGACCACAGGAGTGAAAGCAATTAGTTTAGCTGATGATGATCACGTCGTTAACATGCAATTTGTAAATGATGAGTCTGAAATTGGAGTTGTTTTCCAAAATGGGAACTTTAAAAAGATGAGAGTAAGCGACATTCCAGTGACTAGCCGTGCACGAAAAGGAATTAAAGTTTTAAAAGAGTTTAAAACCAAAAGTAACCTGTTAGCTGATTTTATCAAAATTGATTCTAGTGATGAAACGCTTAAAATTTATACTGATCACGCGACTTCACACGAAGTGGTCTTGGGTGACTACGGAACATCTGGTCGTTTGTCAAACGGATCGTCCGTAATGAATACGAAGATGATTGGAACTCCAATTTTGATTGCTCATGACACTTTAAAGCAATCTCAAGTTGATAATTTGCTATAGTAAATATAGTGATTTCGTGATAATATACACAATATAATAATAAATGTTAGTGCGAGGTATTAGTTTTGAGAGAATCTAAGAGGGAATCATTATTTTCATCCAAGGCTTTGGTATATTTCTTACAATTATCTGAATCGCTGAACTATACAAAAGCTGCGGGTATTTTAGGAATTACACAGCCTGCACTATCCCAACAAATTAAAAAATTAGAAAATAAGCTCCATGCTAACTTATTTTATTCTGTTGGTAAACAAATTCATTTAACTGATGCGGGTTATACTTTAAAAAATGCTACCGAGGAAGTATATGGAATCCTTGATAATGCTACTGATGAAATTGAATCATATTCAAGCTCAATCCGTGGAACAATTAAGGTTGGAATTCTTTCTGCAATTGAAGATGAAATATTTGAAAATTTTGCCCTATATTTCTATGAAAAGAATCCAGATTTGCGAATTGAAATGTACATGTTGACTCAACAAACATTAATCTCTGATCTTGAAAGTGGAAGAATTGATTTAGCCATTATGTACCTACCAAACGAGAAATTGCATAATTGGAAGGGAATGGCCATTAAACCGATTACTCACGATACTTTGTGCTATGTTCATCATGATAAAAGTAAAATTGGAAGTAAAATCAATCTTAAAAAAGTTGTTGGACCAATGGTAGGTTTCCCCAATGGTTATTACTTTAATCAATTTTTAAAGAACATTTACAGCGCCAAGCGCTATGAAATGCCAAAAATGGAAGCATGTTTTACAAGACCAGTGCAAATCATAGAATTTGCTTTATCATCTGGGTTAAATACCATTCTGCCGAAGACCTTTATGATGACACGTGATCGAACTAAAATGGCTCAAAAGAATACTTATTATACTGATATTATTCCTGATTTTTCTCTTCAAGCCGTTGCCGTCTATCGTGATACTAAAGATGGTATTCCGCGGTTAAATAAATTATTTGACGAATTTAGTGGTTTTGTAGGAGAATATGAGCAGGCTAAAGATGTATACTTAAGTAGTATTAATATAGAAGTTAGAGATCGTCAGAGACTCTTGGAAATATGGAAAAAGAGGAGAGAGAATCATGAGTAAAGAACTAGTTTTTGGACATAAAGTACCGGATACGGATGCAATTGTGGCTGCAATGGCACTCGCATATTTGAAGAAACAAGACGGGTATGATGTAGAAGCAGTCGCTTTAGGTAATCCCAATGCTGAAACTAAGTATGTGCTTGATTACTTTGATACTAAAGCACCACGTGTGATTGAACGTGCAAAACCTGAAGTTGATAAAGTAATGCTAGTCGACCACAACGAACCTCAACAAAGTGTAAGCGATATTGATCAATTAACTGTAACTGATGTTGTTGATCATCACCGAATTAATGGTTTTAACACTGCTGCACCTTTGTATTATCGTGCTGCACCTTATGGATGCTGCAGTACAATTATTACTAAGATGTTTTCAGAAGAGGGTATTAAAATTCCCAAGAAATTAGCCGGTTTAATGTTGTCAGCTATTATCTCTGACACTTTATTGTTAAAATCACCGACTACTACTGATTTTGATCGCGATGCACTCAAAGCTTTAGCGGACATTGCCGGAATCGATGATTATGAAGATTATGGAGTTAAAATGCTTAAGGCCGGGACTAACGTTGACGCAAAAACTGACCAACAGCTTATTGACGGAGATGCTAAGTCATTTACATTAGGTGGTAAAAATGTCAGGATCGACCAAATTAACGTTGTTGATTTAGACGATATTACCAAACGTGCTGATGATATTAAGAAAGCTATGAAGGCCGAATCTAAGGATAAGGACTATGATTTATTCTTAGTGCTTGTAACCAATATTCTTGATAGTAATTCAGAACTAATTGTTGTTGGGGAACCAAAGAGTGTGGTCGAACAAGCTTTTGATAACAAATTCAATGATGATGACATTATGAATTTGCCTGGAGTCGTTTCTCGAAAGAAGCAAGTTGTCCCCCCATTAACTGATGCATTAGAAAAAGAATAGTTATAAAAAATCCACTTAATTGTGGATTTTTTGGTTTAAAACAAATTGTTTGCTATTTAATTGGATAAGATATAAATTAAATATAGAAACAAATAGGAGGTTTATATTATGGCTGAAAATAATAAAGATGATTTGAGAAACCGCTTAACACCTGAGCAGTACAACGTAACTCAAAATGCTGGAACTGAACCTGCATTTACTGGCAAATATGATGATTTTTATAAAAAGGGAATCTATGTTGATGTTGTAAATGGTAAGCCATTATTTAGTTCTGCTGATAAGTATGACGCTGGTTGTGGCTGGCCATCATTTACTAAACCAATTAGTGAAGACGAATTAAAGAATGATACTGATACTTCTTTTGGTATGATTAGACAAGAAGTTCGTGGCGCAGACTCTAAGTCCCATCTAGGACATGTTTTTCCAGATGGACCGCAAGATAAGGGTGGTTTACGTTACTGTATTAATTCTGCCGCTCTTAAGTTCATCCCTTATGATAAGATGGACGAAGAAGGGTATGGCAAATACAAAAAGTTTGTTGAATAATACAAATAACTGAAATAGAGGTCTTTATTAATGAATGATAAAAAAGAAACAGCAATTTTTGCCGGTGGTTGTTTCTGGTGCATGGTCCAACCATTTGATCAGATGCCAGGAATTATCTCCGTTGTATCTGGATACACAGGTGGTCATGTCCCAAATCCAACTTATGAGCAAGTTGCTTCAGGTACTACCGGTCACACAGAAGCAGTTAAAATTACTTTTGATCCGAGCATCATTTCATATAAAAAATTAGTTGAAATCTATTGGCATCAAACTGACCCAACCGACGCAATGGGGCAATTCCAAGATCGTGGTGATTCTTATCGTCCCGTAATTTACGTGAATAGTCCCGAACAACGTAAAATTGCTGAAGAATCTAAGAAAGAATTAGAAAATAGTGGCGAGTTTGATGAACCAATTGTAACGAAAATTGAAGACGCTCAACCGTTTTATCCAGCTGAGGATTACCATCAAGACTTCTACAAGAAGAATCCACTTCGATACGCCATCGAAGAAAGTGGCGGACGGAAAAAATTCATTGATGATCATTGGAAGAAGTAAATAAGTTAACAAAAAGAATGCCAATTTGACATTCTTTTTTAATGACTAGTTATATGTAGTAAAATAAAAGTGGTATGAGATTAGTAATAAAGTGATTCTAATCTCATATTAATACTGAGTATATTCTGGGAGGTATTATAATGACTGAAGAAAAGATAAGACCAAATAAATCGCAAGACGTTTGGAAAGATACTGGTGAAAACGTTGAATTTGCCACTTTAGAGCTAACTAGAAAAGATCAAAAGGCGGCTCAAGAAGGAATCCAAGATTTTGCTGATCGTTCACAATCTATTATTAGATCAATGAGAATTAGAGAACCTAAAGCAAACCTTCGAGTTGCCATTGGCTTTAGTAGTAAAGCTTGGGACTACTTGTTTCCGAAGGCTAATAAACCTAAAGAATTAGAAGATTTTACTGGTGTTAAAGGTCCAAACTATTCGATGCCATCGTCTGAAGGAGACATCTTTCTTCATATTCGTGCTAATACTGAAGCCGTTGTATACGAAGTTACTACTCAATTCATGCTCTTTTTAAGAGATTTTACTAAAGTAGTGAACGAAACTCATGGTTTTAGATATTTAGAGGGAAGAGCTATCATCGGTTTCATTGATGGGACTGAAGTTCCACAAGTTGAAGATGTTGCTCCATACGCGCTTATTGGTGATGAAGATCCTGAATTTATCAATGGTTCATATGCTTTTGCACAAAAATGGCACCATAACATGGATTATTGGAATCACCTAGATACTACTACTCAAGATAAAGCCATTGGGAGAGAAAAATTTTCTGACTTAGAATTACCGGATGAAGAAAAATTTAAAAATGCCCATAATGTAACTTCAAACACATCCGTTGATGGAGTTGAACAAAAAATTGTCAGGATGAATGTTCCTTATTCTGATCCTGCTAACAATGATACAGGAACTTACTTTATTGCGTATTCACGATACTGGCACGTTATTAAGGGCATGCTTCAACAGATGGTTGATGAAGATGATTTCTTGTTAACGTTCTCAACCTTATTAACTGGTCAAACTTTTTTCATCCCTTCAAGACCAATGCTTGAAAAAATTGCTGATGGGGATTTGAATTAGTCATCAGTAAATTTTTAAAAATTATTGATTAATTATCATTGACAAAAACGTTGGTTAAGCATAATGTACTGTCTAAAGAAAATGCTAAGAAAAGATGAGTACTGAACCAACCATGATACAGAGAGCAAGCGACGCTGAGATGTTTGCATATTGGCATTTAGGAAAATGGTCTTGGAGCATATATAGACAAGTTATTTACAAGTCATATTTGGATGGCGTCCATTAGAGCGCTATACACTGCTTAATTTATTCTAGATATAATTAGCAATGTTACTGAGGATTGGCAGAAAACTGACAATCAAGGCTCGGTGGTACCGCGTTTATTCGTCCAAGCTCTTGAAACTTTTGTTTCAAGAGCTTTTTTGTATTTTCTTTTAATATAATAAAACAACGGAGGCATAATATGTCTGATAATATTTTTGATTTAGCAATCATTGGAACAGGATCAGTTGGTTCGGCGGCAGGATATTACGCCAGTCAAAATAATAGCAATATTTTAGAGCTAGATATTGCTAAACCCCCACATACACTAGGATCACATCACGGGCAGACTAGAATTATCCGGCATGCCTATGGTGAGGGAGAGAAGTATATCCCGCTACTACTAGAAGCTCAAAGATTATGGGATAAACTCCAGAAACAGACGGGCAAACGTCTTTTCCATAAAACTGGCGTTCTGACCGTTGGGCCAAAAGATTCAGCATTTTTAAATAATATCAAAGCGTCTGCCAATGACTACGATATTGATATTGTTCCTTATACTTCAACTGAAATTCACGATCAATGGCATAACTGGAATTTTAACGATCAATACGAAGGGATTTTAGAGCCAGGTGCAGGGTATTTAGAATCAGAGGAAATTATTAAAACATATATCGAAGGTGCTAAAAATAATGGCGTTACCCAAAGCTTTGATAGTTTTGTTAGAAAGATTGATCAGCAAGACAATGGAATTGTTGAGATTAAAACACAAGATCATACTTTTTATGCCAAAAATGTCATTTTATCAGCAGGAACCTGGGTCAAACAACTATTGCCAAATTTACCAATCACGCCAACAAGAAAGGTATTTGCATGGTTTAACGTCGCCGATAACGGTTTAAATGAAAATGAAGGGTTCCCAGCTTTTACGGTAGAACTTGCAAATGCTATTCAGTATTACGGTTTCCCAGGAAGTAATGGCACCATTAAAATTGGACGTCACCAGGGTGGTCAAAAGATTAAAAATAGAAAAGAAAGGGGCAATTTTGGCGATTATTCTGAAGATTTAGATGAAATCGATCCATTACTAAAGCATCATTTGACAGGGACTGATGGTATTGACCATGGTGGTACATGTTCGTATGATCTTTCTCCTGACGGTGATTTTATTATTGACCGGATTCCATCCATGAATAAGATTCAAATTGTAACTGGATTAAGTGGACACGGATTCAAATTTGCCAGTGTACTTGGTAAACTATTAAGTGATCAAGATCTTGGAAAATCAAATCCTTATAACTTAGAACCATTTAGATTAGACCGGTTTAACCACTGAAAATAATCAAAAATTTAATCGATGAAATAACAACAAATGCTGTTGTTATTTTTTTGAAAGCAAGCCAATAATGAAGGTTATTTAAAAGCACTCATTATTAGCGTATCATTGAGTATAGAAACTATTTAAATAAGACTTTGATGTTGACCGAACGTTGAGCTTTAATGGTGTTGAAATAAATTCAGAAATTGTAAATGCAATTAAACAACTAGCAAAACGTAATGAAATTATCTTTGATTCAACCAGGCCAATCAGATATCTAATTTCAAGCGTACCAACATTTAAAAATAAGACATTAATAGGTGCAATGGGGCTCTTGTATCAAGAAATGGTCATACTTATTCAATAAAACCCATTAGTAATTGTGATATACAATTGACTAAAAATATCATTAAAAAATACGATTTAAATTACATAATTGATGATAATTGGAATTACAGTGATAAAGTAAGCGCTTTAAATCCAATATTTAAGCAACTAGACTCAAATCAATTAGCTGAAAATGTAGCTATCTCATCAATCAAAAAAGCCGTTAAAATCATTTTATTGGACATAAATAGTGACTTAATTGATAAAATACAGTATTCATTAAACAAAATACGTCATTTTGGCGAAAAGAATATTGATCTGACAGCTCAAAATATTAACAAATTCAGTACATTAAGAATTATAACCGATAGCAACTATTAGAAACTAGATTGCGTTTGGAAACGATAGTAACGATCAAGAATTACTCGCGAAAACTTTTAAAAGTAGATGAATCTACAGTCAGATCAAATTATTGTGAATCCAAATGATGAAGTTGCAAAATCAATTTAAAGTTATACAAATGATGATAATCTAAAATAAGTATGAATTGATCTTTTATTAATATTAAGTCTACTTCGTATAATATATATTATGTAAACTAGAAAAAGAATAAATAATTAAGTGTTTCCCTCTATAAATATATATTAAAAAGAACACCATTTTTGGTGTTCTTTAATTTCAAACTTATTTTATCTATTAATATCTTTGATCCATCCTAATGCAAGAGCTCCGCTACCTAAATGGGTTCCAATTGCTGGTCCGAATGATCCGCGGGTAACTTTCATATTTGGATATTTTTCTTGAATGGATTTCTGCCAAACATCAGCTTCTTTAGGGTTATTGGCATCAATTACAGCAACTTCAATTGGATAATTGGCTTTTGATACTGCTTGAGAAAATAAATCTTCAACACGTTTAAGTGCCTTTTTCTTAGAACGAACCTTATCAAATGCTACGATCTCATCAGTTTGGTTATCAAAAGTTAAAATGGGCTTTATGTTTAATAGTCCACCTACAAACGCTGTTGCATTTGATAAACGCCCGCCCTTCACTAGGTTATCTAAATCATCGACAACAATTAACTCATCAATGGTTGACCGAAGAAGTTTAAGTTTTTGAATAATTTCTTCTGGAGGAACATTATTTTGTGCTAAATTAGCTGCATATTTCACTAAAGCAGCCATTGGATCAACAGTAATTCCAGAATTAAAAGGATAAATTTTGATGTTATCCATCATTTTGGCTACATTACAAACTGCTTGATACATGCCAGAAATGGTTGAAGCTAAATGAATACTAATCACTGCATCATAACCATCGTCAGCTAATTTATTATATTCTTCAATTAGTGCTCCAATTGGCGGCTGTGAAGTCGTCGGTAATTTGGGTGACTCTTTAAGCTTTTGGTAGAATTCCTTATTTGTAATGTCAATTCCTTCGCGGTAACTTTTACCGTTGAAGATTACGGAGATTGGAATAATATGAACATTATATTTTTTGATATCTTCCTTAGATAAATACGATGTACTATCAGTAACAATCGCTGTCTTCATTTCTTTCACCTAACCTATTTACGGATTTTCTTCATACTTGTTTCTAATCGATTGAGGAGAATCTTTAAAAGATTCTTTTCTTCATCAGTCCACTGATTAAAAATTTGTGTGGAAAGATCTTCGTAGTCATTACTAATTTGATGACATGCCTTCTTACCCTTATCAGTAATACTGTATATTAACTGGCGTTTATCCTGCCCAATGGCTTTCTTTTGAATCATTTCTTTTACAACTAATCGTTTCAATTGTCGCGATAAAGTTGATGTATCTAATTTCATTGACTTAGAAAGCGATTCTTGGGTCGTATAGCCATCATCAATGGCAATTAACAATTGCCATTCTGAAATAGTAAGATTTGATTTTTTGGTAAGAGCTTGGAGCTGTTGTTGATGCATTTTTCCAACAACTCTAAGAGCAGTTAAACTATTTTTCATTGATATTCCTCCGTAAAATATTATACCATTAATTGCCTAATACAAGATTATGGATTTAATATTTATGTGCTACCACTCAACAATATAAGTTATACTGGACAATGAAGCCAAAAGGAGTGTTATATATGTCATTTGACGGATCATTTACACATGCAATGAGTCATGAATTAAATAACAAATTACTAAACGGACGTGTTTCAAAAATAAACGAGCCCTACCCTAATGAAATTATTTTAACTATTCGTTCTAATCATAATAATTATCAGTTATTATTATCAGCGAATCCCTCATACGCTCGAGTACAAATTACAAACGTCCCTTTTACAAATCCGAAAGTTCCAACTAACTTTGCAATGACGTTAAGAAAACATTTAAGTGGAAGTTTTATTAGCAAAATTCATCAAGTAAACAATGATCGGATTATTCACATTCATTTTAATACAAGGAATGAATTAGGTGATATTGAGGAATTAGTCCTTGTCATTGAAGTAATGGCACGTCATAGTAACATCATTTTAGTTCAAGCTAAAGATTCATCAATAATTGATTCAGTTAGAAGAATTTCATCTGCTCAAAATCGATATCGAACCATTCTTCCAGGATCTAAATATATTCAACCCCCAAAACAAGATCTGATTGATCCATTTCAAGTTAACGAAAAAGAATTTACACAAATTGAAAAAATCAATCGTGAGTTTCCAAATGTAGATGTATTTGCTACTCAATTACGTAAATATCTTCAAGGACTTGGGCCTGATACGTCCTATGCGCTCGCAAGTGCCCTTCATGTATCTGGATCAACTTTAAAACAAAAATATTGGAAATTTTTTAATCATTTCGAAAATCCAGAACCTATTATTGGAGATGATATGAAGGGAAAATTACAATTTTCAGCATTTCAGTATATCGGCATTCAGCCGGATAAAAGATTTAAAACTTTAAGCGAAATGTTAGATGAATATTACCAAACTAAGGTTCAACGTGAGCGAGTTCGAGAACAAGGGTCACAATTAATTCGAATTACCAAAAATGAATTAAAAAAGAATCGGAAAAAGCTTAAAAAATTACAAAATACCTTAGAAGAATCTGAGCATGCAGATGACCTACGGGTTAAAGGTGAGATTTTAATGACTTATTTAAATCAAGTTAAAGTTGGATCTAAAGAGATTAAACTACCCAATTTTTACAATAATAATAAGGAGATCATTATCTCACTAGATCCTTCCCTCTCAGCTTCTGAAAATGCTCAAAAATACTTTAAAAAATACGATAAAAAGCGCAATGCAAAGGAATATGTAGTTAAGCAAATCAAGGAATGTCAGGATGAAATTGATTATTTTGAGAGTATTGAATCCCAAATTGAAATCGCGGATCCACGTGATTTAGATGACATTAAGACAGAATTAAAAAATGGTGGATACATTAGGAAGTCAAAAAAAGGTAACAGTAAACATCATAAAACTAAAGTTAGCAAACCTGAAAAGTTTGTCTCAGATGATGGTGAGATAATTTTGGTTGGTAAAAATAATTTACAAAATGATCAACTTACCCTTCGGACAGCAGATAAACGTGATACTTGGCTTCATGTCCAAAATATCCACGGATCTCATGTAATAATTAGATCTTTCAATCCAACTGAACAAACAATTCTTCAAGCTGCTGAACTGGCTGCTTATTTTTCCAAAGCACGAGCATCTGCCAACGTGCCAGTTGATTACGTTAAAGTAAAAGCTGTAAAAAAGCCCAATGGAGGGAAACCCGGTTTTGTTACCTATCGGGGGCAAAATACGATTTACGTAACGCCAACGGAAGCAATTGTTAAACATTTAAGAGAGAATAGTAAAAAACAAGATACTAATTAGTATCTTGTTTTTTTACTTCAATAACTTGTTGGTTGCTTCGTTAATAGTATGACCTATTGATAATTTAGCCCCTGACTCGAGTGATCGGTCTTTTTGATAATCGTACACTCCAAGTTGCTTAAATGGGAAAGAAGCCTGCATCACCGTAAAGTGTGTTGAAGAATCAATTTTGGGAACGGTATTTACAATTTTATCAATATTTAAATGTCCGGTTGCCATCCTGACCAGCACTCCAATCCAGTTAATTCCAGTGGACATATTTAAAAGAACGGTCTCGGTAATTCGAAGTGGTCTCACACCAGTAATTTTAATCTTGTCTTGATCCCTGTAAAAAAGAACCTGAACTAGTCCATGAAGACTTTGATTTTTCACCGCTACCTTAGCTCGTTCAACTAGCCCTTCCACATTCAAAACATCTTTACCATAAGGAACATAATAATCTGTTTGAAGACTGATATCGTCATCGTTTCCATCACCGGATTTAAACCCCACGGTTGAAATTGGAACTATTTTGTTCTCCGTTACTAATAAATCAAACGCAAAATCAACATGAGATCCATACCAAACTGCATCTTTTTGATTTGGTGGTAAAACCACCAACTTGAAATCATGATACTTGCTAAGTTCACGAATTAGGAAGTGACGATTACCCGGCAGAAAGACGTATTGGGGTTTCTCAGTTTGAATGACGTCTAAAATTTCTCCCAGTTGAATTGGTTCAATGTACTGCTTGTCACTCATCATTGGCGCTAAGGAGGCAGAATTAGGATTATTATTTAAAATTACAGTGTCAAATCCAATCTTTTTAAGTTGAATTAATATTTCACTAGTATAGAAATCAGAAGCAATATTGGGGCCAATTTTATTTCTACCCTTTCCAATTACTAGTGCGGTGTTATTCCCGATTTGATTAGATTCGTTGTCAATTTCATAACTAGCATAAAAGGAATTAATTTTTTCGGGAAATTCTCCAGCCGTTGGTTCGATCATTTTATAGGTTTTATAAGAATCCTTTTGACGAAGTTGATTGATATCTATATGCCAAATGGATGACAACATTCCATCACCAAATCCCATTTCATGAGCTAACCTGAAAGCTTTAGCGTCATTTTGGTGTTTAAAAATATACGATCGACTCTTATCAATATTTGCCATGATCACAAAGAAAAATTGATCAATTTTGGTCAATTCTTGTAAATCTTCAATACTATAATGACGTGAGAGGGCTTCAAATAGAATTGGGAGTTGGATATCGGTTGGGTGAATTAATTGTGAAATTAGTTCATCTTCGGAAAGTTCAGAATAACTTGGCAAAACATCTTTTGGACTCGATTGCGAACTTCTAATGGCCTTTAACAAAGCGGCTTCGCAACTACGACCTACCCCAATTACTGATCCAATGGATTTGGTTTTAGTTCCAAGTCGTGAATCAGCATCAGGTAATTGCTCAAACGGCCAGATGGGGATTTTTACCGTGATATGATCACTGATTGGTTGAAGCACCGTCGTAAATTTATGAAAACGTGCTGGTAACTTAATTTTAGTAATTGGATAATTTAATAATAATTGTGAGGTAACTAAGGCAATTGGATATCCCGTTGATCTTGCTGCTAAGGTAGTACTCATGTTAAAACTAGGATTTACCTTTAGAACAAAACAATCATTTGTTTCAGTATTCAGAGCAAATTGTACATGACAAACGCCCTTGATTCCCAAAACGTCCATGACCTGAAATGAAATTGATCGCATCATTTGAATCTGGGTATCACTTAAAGTTTGTGCCGGGGTATAAACGACCGAATCATTTGAGTTCACTCCGACTGGATTCATATCTTCTAAAGAAGATACCATCAATTTTGTCCCCATTGTATCACGCAGTGAAACCGTTCCAACTTCTTTGTAGCCGACAATTTCCCGTTCAATTAGGCATTTACTAGACTTTGACTCCTCAAAGATGGTATCAGCATCGTTAGTTATTTGTTCCATGTTTTGAAAAATCAACCGTTGTTGTCGAACTTTAGGATCTAACGGTCTAACAGAAATTGGAAATGAAATTTTATCAATTACATTCCTTAAATCATCAAAATTATCAACAATATAATAATCAGGGGTGGGAATCCCATATTCTTTTAATCTTTGATTCAATCGATTTTCATTGTTAAACAGATCAATATTATCATCATTTAAACCAATAATTTTTACATTATTTTCTTTTAATATTCCATTTTTATTTAAGCGTTGAATAACCTTTAGTGCATTAACTCCGCCGAAAACTGAGGTAACTGCATCAATGTTCTCTGTTTCAATAACATGTTTAGCATTTTCAGTATTAACAGGTTTAATGGAAACATTATCAGGATTCATTTCCTGTAATATTACTGAATATGGATTATTATCCAAAAGAAAAGTAGTAATCCCAAGTTTCTTCCAAACCTTTAGTGCTTGAAATGCAGCGGAATCAAGCTCACATTCTTGACCAATTCCAGATGGTCCTGCTCCGATTATTAGTATTTTTTTGATATCGTCTTTCATTAGGCTATCTCCCATGAGCTGTAATACTTTCTAGAAATTCATCAAATAAGTCAATACTGTCAGTTGGACCACTAGACCCATCCGGAGAAAATTGAACTGAGAAACTTGGATAGTCACGGTGCCTAATTCCCTGAACTGTTCCATTGATTAAGTCTATGTATGTCACAATTAGTTTTGATGTGTCGATAGAATTTGGATCTACGGCATAATCCTGAGCTTGATTAGCATAAATAATTTGATTAGTAATAATTTTTTGAATGGGATGATTGCTTCCATGGTGTCCAAGTCTCATTCGATAAACACTGGCTCCATTAGCCATAGCTAACAATTCATGCCCTAATCCCATACCAAAAACTGGAAGTGCCTGTTCTAATTTAGCAATCGTCTTTAAAACACTTTCATCAATTTCGTGCGGAGATCCAGGCCCTGTTGATAAAATAATTCCTTCTGGGTCAAGATCAATGATTTCTTGGTATGAAGTGTCAAAGGGAAGCACAATTACATTGCAATTCCTTTGAGATAATTGACGAATAATCCCTTCTTTTAAGCCAAAATCAAGTACCGCAACGGTTTTGCCGTTCCCAGGGACCAAATAAGGTTTGGGTGTGGCAACCTGTTGAATCTGCTGATTACTTAAAACGGCTGCATTTAACTGATCAAATGCATGTTCATCATTAACATCAACGAGACTCGCTTTTGAAATATCATGTGCCATAATGTATTTCAAAAGATAACGAGTATCAATTGCAGTTATCCCCGGAATATTACGTTGCTTAAGAAATGTATCTAAAGATATATTTTTTAAGTAACTAGTTGAAATATCCTCACTATGATGAACAACCACACCCTTAGCTGATGTCAAAATAGACTCATAGTTTTTTCGATTGATTCCGATATTTCCAACTGAAGGCTGTGTGAATGCCACGATTTGATTGTGATAAATTGGATCTGTGATTGATTCCTGGTAGCCATTAAGATTCGTATTCATAACAATCTCGCCCGTTACGGTTGATTCAGCCCCCATCGATTTTCCCACAAATGAAGTGCCATCATTTAGGATTAAATATCTTTTAGTCATAATGAAGGTCCCTTACTTGTTAGAAACGATTTCGACAGAATCACGATCATCAATTTCTGAAACCAAGACATTAACTTTTTCGTCCTTTGAACTAGGAATATTTTTCCCAACAAAATCAGCCCGAATTGGTAGTTCACGATGACCACGATCAACTAATACAGCTAAACCAATTCTCTTCGGTCTTCCCATTTCATTGATTGCTCCTAATGCTGCCCGGACAGTCCGGCCAGTGTATAACACATCATCAACTAGGATTACATTTTTATTATTAATGTCTACCCCATCATTATTAGTTGGATTAGGCTTTGTTTTTCGGTTCTTTAAGTCATCACGATATTTGGTTACATCTAGTTCCACAACCGGAATTTTAGCATTTTCAAGTTTTTCCAAGCGTTTAGCAATTCTTCTTGCCAAATAAACTCCACGAGTCTTAATACCAACTAAAACTAAGTCGTTGATACCTTTATTTTTCTCAATAATTTCATAAGTGATTCGTGTCAAAGCACGTTGCATGGCCATGCCATCAACTACAACTTTCTCTTTTGCCATAAATGTCACTCCTTAACTGATATCAGAATACTGTTTTCTTAATTGATCGATTGTTTTTTGAAAAATTGGTGGTGCTGGAACTTTAAAATTGAGTTCTTCATGTGTAACTGGATGTTTAAATCCCAGTTCAGCAGCATGTAAAAACTGTCCTTTCCCTTTAATGGTATTTTTAGGTCCATAAAGTGGATCGCCAACGAGTGGATGACCAATATATTTCATATGGACTCTAATTTGATGAGTTCTTCCGGTTTCTAACTGACATTCCACTAAAGTATATTTCCCACCAAACCGTTCAAGAACGTGGAAATGAGTGATGGCATTCCTTCCGCCGGGAATTACTGCCTGTTTCTTGCGGTCTTTAAAAGATCTACCAATCGGAGCATCAATGGTACCGCGTTCTTCATTAATATTACCATGAACCAACGCTAAATACTTTCTGCGATTAGTTTTTTCCCTTAGTTGTTTGGACAATGATCTATGAGCAATATCGGTCTTAGCTACCATCAACAATCCAGAAGTATCCTTATCGATGCGATGAACAATTCCTGGTCTGACTGTTCCATTAATAGAAGATAATTTTGTATGATATAACAGCGCGTTAACTAACGTATGATCAGGATGACCGGGAGCTGGATGGACTACCATACCTTGTGGTTTGTTGACCACAATTACCTGATCATCTTCATAAATAATATCCAGCTTAATGTTTTCTGGTACTAAATTCATTTGCTTAGGCTCAGGGATAGAAATTTGAATGAGGTCATTATTTTGGGATTTGTATTTTGGCTTTTTAGTATCACCATTAACTAAAATTAAATGATCCTTGATCAATTCATTTGCACGACTACGACTTAAATCTTCATAGTGATCCGAAACCAATTTATCAAGTCGCTCGTTTTCATTATCAGCTCTAAATTCTCTATTTTGCATTTTTCTCACTCTCAGGTTTTGCTAATACGATAACTAAGAACAGGATGATCACACCAATCGTTACACAGGAGTCAGCTATATTAAAAATTGGAAAATTTATAAAATCTAATTGAATCATATCGGTAACTGCTCCTAGAAACAACCGATCTAGCAAATTACCAATCGTTCCAACCAACATCAATATTAAACCAAACAAGTATCCGATATGATATCTTTCGATGTAAATAAATATCATAAAAACCAAAACAGCTCCAGTGGCGATGAATTCAAAGATGACAGATTTCCCAGCAAGAAAACTCCAAGCAGCACCTGTGTTATTAATATTAGTCAATGATATAACTCCAGGAACGAATGGAATTTCTTTTCCAAGTGGAATGTTAATCCGAATCCACCATTTCGAAATTTGATCAAAAATCAGGAGAATAAAAAACATTAGTGCAAAACATATCCATGCCAAGATTTGTTTTTTAGAATAATCCAGTGATTTTTTCATTTTTATCAATATCCATTTCTGCTGCAGCTGGATGCTTAGGCAATCCCGGCATAGTGATTACTTTTCCAGCCATCGCCACAATGTATCCTGCTCCTAGTTTCGGCAATAATTCAGTAATATGCAAAGTAAACCCACTTGGATCGCCTAATTTTTTGGGGTTATCTGATAAAGAATATTGAGTTTTAGAAATACAGATCGGTAGTTTATCCCATCCATTTTTTTCAATGCCCTTTAATTGCTTCATGGCTTTCCCAGAAAGGACAACGTCCTTTGCTCCATAAATCTTTTTAGCGACCATATTAATTTTATCAATCAAGGAATCTTCATCATTGTAAATTCGCTTAATGGATGCATTATTCTCAACAAGTTTGATTAATTTTTGAGCAAGGTCAATTGAACCCTTACCACCCTCAAGAAATGACTTACTAATACCAAATTCAACGTCTTGTTTTCTTAAATGATCACTTAACCACTTAATTTCTTCAGGGGAATCATCAGTAAACTGATTAATGGCGACGATAATTGGTTTGTTAAAGGATTTCATTGCCTTAATATGATGATCAAGATTTTTTACTCCAGATTTTAATGCTTTAACGTTTGGTATAGCTAAGTTTTCTTTACTAATCCCACCATTGAACTTTAGAGCACGAATTGATGCAACCATAACGACTGCACTCGGATCTGCATTTAAGTGTGGTGCTACCAAATCCATGAATTTCTCACCACCTAGATCAGAACCAAATCCTGCTTCAGTTAACGTATAATCAGCAACTTTAAGAGCCACATTAGTAGCTTGAACACTGTTACACCCCATAGCTAAATTAGCAAACGGTCCTCCGTGAACAAACGCTGGGGTATGTTCTAACGTCTGAACTAGATTAGGATTAATCGCATCTTTTAAAATAATTGTTAAAGCACTTTCAACCCCCAGATTTGAAACAAAAACTGGTTCATTATCATAAGTGTATCCAATTAAAATATTCTTAATACGTTCTTTTAAATCATTTAAATCAGTTGATAGACACAAAATGGCCATTAATTCACTTGCAGCTGTGATTTCGAAATGCTCTTCTCTAGGAACGCCGGACTTAGATCCACCTAGTCCAATGACCATATTTCTTAGTTCACGATCGTTAACATCCATTGCTCGGTGCCACTGAATTTTACGTGGATCTAAATGTAAAGGATTTCCCTGTTGAATCGAATTGTCGATCAGTGCCGCTAGAGTATTATTAGCAGAAGTTAAAGCATGAATATCTCCCGTAAAATTAAGATTAATGTTCACCATTGGTTCAACTTGAGCAAATCCGCCTCCTGCTGCTCCACCTTTCATTCCCATCACAGGACCCATAGAAGGTTCCCGCAAAGCAATGGCAACTTTTTTATTTAGTTGATTTAACGCATCGCCAAGACCAATTAATACAGTGGATTTCCCTTCTCCAGCCGGAGTGGGATTAATAGCAGTTACTAAAATCAGTTTCTTTTTAGTATGTCGATCACGAGTATTACCTGATATTTTTGCCATGTACTTTCCATATGGATCAACTTCGTTTTGGGGAATCGAAAGTTTACTTGCGATATCTTGAATCGGATCCAATTGACTTTCCTGTGATATTTCAATGTCAGTTTTCATTCATACACCCTCTATTTTTTTACTTCAGTGCTAAAAGCTTCTTTTAATTCGATGATAGAATTGTTGGGAAGTATAAAATTATAGTTTTTATTCTTATAGTTGAAAGATAATTGAAATTTTTTGGAATGAATATCAATAATGTCCTTAATATTCATTTGAATCCCCTTGGGATGAAACACGCTCCGCACTGTTAATGTCTTATTTGATAAGATTAACTTTCTAAAATGAATTTGAATCCATGATAGTAGGATAAAAACAATAAAAAAACCTAATGTAATTTCTTGAAAGTGAGTTATTTCTAACCAAATGATCACCCCAATTAGCAAAACAATAAACGTCCAACTCCAGCAGATAATACTAGTAGTGATATTTGGTTGATACAAAAATTTTCTCTTTTGAGTTATCATAGTCTAAACCTCTTTATTAAACGAATGGAGTAATTTATTAATGTATAAATTATATTCTGATGCAGCTATTAAACCTAAAAGTAATCAATGTGGAATTGGAATTTTAATTCTTCATCAGAAACAACAAATTCAAATTAAAAAGCAATGTAAAGCAAAGAATAATCATATTGGTGAATTCAAAGCATGCCTCACTGCCCTAAGAGAGCTTTGTGATCATTTAAATAGTATTAACAAGCATCCAAGTGATATTACTGTCCTGTACTACACTGACAGTTCCATTTTAAGCGACAGTCTTAATAAACAATACGCCAAACATTATCAAAAATACGTTGATGAAATCGTTAAATTACAAAATCATTTCGCAATGGTGTTAACTAAATGGATTCCAGACACTCAAAATCTAGGTGCTCACGAATTAGCTTTTCAAGCTCTTCATTCTAATTAATTAACGTAGTTAGAGATTGGTTTTTCGTACATATACCAGTCTTTAGTAGTGCCAAAAACGATATAATCCGATAATAATTTTCCAATCATTGGTCCAGTAGTTAGACCCGACGATCCAAGACCACTACCGATCAACAATTTTTTGTAATTGGGGACTGAACCAAAGAAGGGAGCAAAGTCATCTGTATAAGCTCTCGTTCCCACTCTACTACCAATAATATCAGAATAATCCAAGGTAGGAATTAATTTTTTGGCTGAATTAAGCAATTCATCATTAACCTTTGGTTCCTCTTTTAAATCAAAGCCCTTTTCATCGTCGTGAGTAGCTCCAATAATCAATTTTCCGTGTCCAAGCGGAATAAAGTCATATTCTCCTTCTGGCATCATCACCGGCATGTTCTCATGAGCTGGAATATCAGATACTTTTAATTCTACCAGTTGTCCTTTTTGAGGTCTGACTTTTACTTTAATGTTAAGAGGAGCAAGTGTTTCTTTTACCCAAGCACCGGTAGCTATGACAATTTGATCGAAACTTAATAGTTGATCTTTAAAACTAATGGTATGGTCACTAGTAAGTATCACTCTGCCCTTATAAAGAGTCAAATTTCGTTTTTGGGCGATTGCAACTAAATGCTTGCAGAAGAGATTCCCATTAATCCGACTACCTCCGGAAACAAAAATTCCTGGGTGAGTAATCGTAAGAATGGGAATTTTATTTTGCACTTCTTTTTTATCTAACCTCATTATGTTTCCCATCTCAGGAGTTGTTTGAGCCCTTCTTTTAGCTAAAGCATAGAGGTCATCTAAATCGTTATTATCTTGTCTTGTAATGATGGTCCCACTACTATTAAAAGTTGCTGAATTCATTTGAGTTTGATCAGCAATTTTAGGAATCAACTTAGCTCCAGCCTTTGCTAAGTTATACCATTGTTTATTTCTACGTTTCGACAACCATGGTGATACGATTCCTGAAGCAGCTTTGGTTGCTTGCCCATAACTATCGTCAAACATCGTTACCTCTCGTTCATCAGCATTTGGAAGTTGACTTAGGTAATATGCAAGGGTGGAACCAACTATTCCACCACCAATAATCGCAATTTTTCTTTTCAATTACTTGTCCTTCTTGTTAAAAGTTTGCTCAGCCCAGTATTGGAAATAATCCGTTCTGATTCGTCCATTGTACAATTTACGTCGTTTAGTGGCTTTTTTGCCATATTCTTTTTCAAAATTTAAATCACTGGTTAAGTAATACTTAGACCAAGTTTTCATAGGAATAAACACCTTTCCCATGTCATGATAAAGCTGAGCTGCTTCTTTAGTATTACCCATTCTTTGACCATATGGCGGATTAGTAACTAAAACCCCATCTTGTTTATCGGTATGAAAGTCTTGGACGGCCACTTGTTTAAACTGAATGTCATGAAGTAAACCAGCTTCCTCAGCGTTCACTTTGGCATAATTAATCATTTGTTCATTAACATCAGAGGCCATGATATCAAACTCAGTGTCATAATCAGCTTTTGAATCTGCATCGGCACGCACTTTCTTTACAAGTTCTGGATCCACCCAATCCCAGTGTTCAAATACGAACTCACGATTATAACCTGGTGCAATATTTCTAGCAATTAAAGCCGCTTCAATTGGGATGGTCCCCGACCCACACATTGGATCCAGAAATGGCATTTGTTTGGGATGCCAATTTGTTAAAATAATTAGAGCTGCGGCCATATTTTCTTTTAATGGGGCTTCACCCTTTGCAACTCGGTATCCACGTTTAAACAAACTAGAGCCAGTAGTGTCTAGTGTATCCATAACTTCGTCTTTATTAACCCGAACTTCAAGTGGATATAGTGCCCCTGATTCAGGTAATCTGGTGCGGCGATGATAAAATTTACTTATCTTTTCAACGATTGCTTTTTTAGTAATGGCTTGAATGTCCGGAACACTATGAAGAACTGATTTTTGTGAACGTCCCTCGACTGGAAACTTTCCATCCATCGGGATCAGGTCTTCCCAATCCAACCTCTTAGTATTCTCAAACAACTCGTCGAAAGTTGTCGCTTTAAAACGACCCACAATAATTTTAATTCGGTCTGCAGTTCTTAACCATAAATTAGCCTTAATAATGTCAGTAATCGTTCCAGTAAAAAGAACCATTCCGTTCTTAACTTCTGGATCGTATCCCAATTCCCGCAACTCATCTCTTACTAAGCCTTCTAAACCAGCAGAACAAGTTGCCATTAAATTAAATTTTTTCATTTTATTCATTCCCTTTTATATAAAAAAAGAGTGGGAAGATCCCACTCAACCTGAAAAATGGTGCAGGCCCCTATAAGCCATGTTTTGTGCTTAACCACAACTTCAGGAAAAAGTGGTTAAGTAGTAATCATCTATCTCAAGAACAAATTGTTCTTCCCCCACACTTGGTTCAATTTCCGTGTGTGAAGCTCCCCTACCAAAGTTTGGGTTTCCCGCTCGCGGGGTTTACTGCGTTCCAATAATTTGATTTCTCAAATTAGTCGTTTCTGTGGCACTTTATGAAATACTAGAGCATAGCAATTGCCTTAGTTCTTTCTTTCGCCGTAATCAAATCAATGATCCCTCGGCTTATTTTTTCACCGAGCACGAACACTACAAGCATCTCAGCTTGTGCGAGAGTGGACTTTCCTCAGCCAACAATTGTTGACCGCGATTACTCAGGACCTGCACCAAGTCTTTAAAACCTATTAGATTTATCTGAATCCTCGCCGTATACACGACGCTCTAAGCTGGATAACCGTTTTAAGATATCCATGTCAGTAGGATTCTGACCTTGAGCCGGCTGACTTGAAGCAGTATTCTTTGATGCTTCCTCAGATTTAGTTGGCTCAGCAGTTGTTTCTTCTGGTGCCCGTTGTGGAGCACTTGAACGTTCGATAGGACGTTGAGTACTTTGTGTGCTCGATCCCATTGATACTTGACGAGATAATTCGTCAACTTTTAACTTTAGATCTTGATTTTCCTGATCTAACTGATCAATCTCACGTTGAAAAGTCTCATAGTCCTTAATGATACTATCCAAGAAAGTATCAACTTCAGCAGGATCGTAACCCCGCATTTTTTGCTTAAATTCCTTTTGTAGAATTTGTTTTGGAGTAAAATTAATATTTTCCATTAATGCACACCTCACCAATCATTTCCGCATAATTCTATTCTATCAGAAATAAAACTAAAAGTCATCATTTAACTGTCTTTGATAATCATCAGCAAGATCTTGTAACTGATCAAAATCGATCAATTGCATCGGATATGCATGATTTTTTTGAAACTGGTGAATAGCTTGATAGTCATACTTAGTTTTACCTTCATTTTCTGGATCATACACTAATAATGATTGGTCTGTATGCGTGAGCATAAATCGTTGATAATTTTTTAGTTGTTTAGGTGAATCATACGGATGATCACTTACTGAATTTGAAAAATCAGCTTTAGAAACTGCTTGATTTAATTTTGCTTGATTATCTTCATTCCAGTTTGACCCAAATTTTTTAAATGGTAACATTACTGCTAATTGAAATTCATGTGGATACTTTTTTTGAAGTTTCTTAGAAACATCGGCTGTCCATTGTTCAATCCCGAGCTGTCCGCCGGTGATAATCCAGTCACATCCATTTTCAATTAACTGTGAAAGTTGATCAAACAAAGCTTGCTTAATAATTTTTAACTTAGGATCATCATTTTGAAAGATTCCTAATTCATAACTCCGGTACCCTGATACCCAAACGCGGCTCATTTCTATCCACCTTTCAATAATTATTTCTCCAAGTTACCTACAATTGCTATAATATACTACGTATATGATAACATGATCATTTTTAATAAATGAATTGAGGTTATACAATGAATTTCCATTATCCTAACGGTAATTCCTATCGAAGTACCAGTAAATCAAGTAAACTTATCATTAAAAAAAATAAATCTACCATTAAGTACGGTGATCGGGGGATGTCCCTTGAAGCTGAATTAAATGAAAGCAACAAATATTATTTGGAAAGGGATATTGCAGTGGTTCATAAAAAACCTACTCCAGTTCAAATTGTAAATGTTGATTACCCCAAACGTAGTGCAGCCGTTATTAAGGAGGCATATTTCCAGCATGCTTCTACAACTGACTATAATGGTATTTATCGGGGCAAATATATTGATTTTGATGCTAAAGAAACTACTAGTACCACTTCTTTTCCTCTTAGTAACTTTCATAAACATCAAATTGAACACATGAAAAAATGCACCAAATTAGGTGGGATCACCTTTGCAATGATAAAATTTGTTAAAAGTAATGAACTTTTTGTGCTTGAAGGACCGAATCTATTCTATTATTGGGACCGACAAAATCAGGGCGGAAGAAAGTCAATTTCAAAAATAGAGCTTCAGGAGAATGCGTACCAAATTAAGTACCATCTTCAACCCTTGATTCCATACCTCAGAGCGGTTGATCAAATTATCGATAATAAGAACAATATGTAAAGGAGAAGTCTAATGGCTGATTCAGATGAAAATATTTCTAGGGTACAAAGGTTTAAGCACCATCAGCAACCACGAAAGAAAAAGATGAAGCTTTGGAAAAAAATCATTTTATGGATTTTGGCAGTAATCGTTGCCATACTTATTTGTGGAGCAGGGCTTTTTACTTACTATGCAGCTAGTGCTCCAAAGATATCTTATAATACCCTCTCTAGTGATAATTCAACGACGATATATGATTCAAGTGGTAAGATAATTTCACGTTTAGGTGCCCAAAATCGGGACTACGTGAAACAAGATCAGATTCCTGATAACCTAAAAAATGCGATTATTTCAATTGAAGATCGTCATTTTTATAAGGATCATGGGGTTGATCCGGCCAGAATTGTTGAAGCAGCCTTTTCAAATCTTCGTGGCCAAGGTGGTTTACAAGGTGGCAGTACCCTTACCCAACAATTAGTCAAATTATCAGTCTTTTCGACTAAGGCCTCGGACCAAACGCTAAAACGCAAGGCTCAAGAAGCCTGGTTAGCGGTCAAAGTCGACCATGATTATAGTAAACAACAAATTTTAGAGTTTTATATCAACAAGGTTTACATGGGTAATAATGCTTACGGAATGCAAACTGCTTCCGATTATTATTTCAATAAACCATTAAAGAAGATTAACCTCCCACAAACGGCTTTTTTGGCTGGTTTACCTCAAGCTCCTGTTCAATATAATCCTTATACAAATCCTAAGTTAGCAACTGAACGAAGAAATCAAGTTCTAGAAGCAATGGCTAACAATAAAGTGATTTCTAAGGAGCAAGCTAGTGAAGCTGAAAAGACCAGTATTCAAGATGGTCTGGTTAAACAACACAATTCAAATTCGTCTCCATACGCAAAAAATGAGAAGTATGCCGATGCCTATATCCAACAAGTTGTTCAAGAACTAGACAAAAAGGGATACAAATTAAATGCTGGAAATAAGGTTTATACAAATTTGAATATGGACACTCAAAAACAAATGTATAAACTGGCCAACGATCCCAACTCACCTATTCAATTTCCTAACAATAACTTCCAAATTGGTGCCACGATGGTAAATTCCAATAACGGTAAAGTGGTTTCGATGCTTGGATCAAGAAAACAAAAAATTGCCTTTGGATTAAATCGTGCAATTCAAACCGATCGTTCAAGTGGATCAACTATGAAACCACTAATGGACTATGGACCAGCAATTGAATACTTAAAATGGCCAACTTATCAAGCTGTTCAAGACACGCCCTTCACGTATCCCGGAACAAATAAAGAACTTCAAGACTTTGACAATAAGCACGAAGGTACCATCACGATGCGAAAAGCACTTGTTGAATCACGTAATATTCCTGCGATCAGAACCCTTCAACAGGTTGGAATCCAACGATCACAAGACTTTTTAGCTGGATTAGGAATGACATTTAATAAACCACTTGAACTACAAAACGGAATTGGTGCCTATATCTCATCAGAGCAGGAAGCGGCTGCGTATGCTGCATTTGCAAATGGTGGGACGTATTACAAACCATATTTAATCAATAAAGTAGTTAATGTCAACGGAGTTGAAAAGCAATACAGCCCTAAGGGGCATCGAGCCATGTCACCAGATACTGCTTTTATGATAAATGACATGCTCAAAGGCGTCATGACTTCCCCTAATGGTTCTGGAACTGCTGCTAAGATCCCTGGACTTTATCAAGCTGGTAAAACTGGTACTACTCAATATCCAGACGATTGGATTAAGAAAGTGCCTGACCAATCATCAATGGATTCATGGTTTAGTGGGTACACGAAGAATTTCTCACTTTCTATTTGGACCGGATATGACCACCAGTTTAAACCTGGAAACTATATTTCCGAGCCACAAACACGAATTGCTCAAACCTACTACAAAGAAGTAATGTCACAGGCATCTGCTAATAAACCTAATATTGATTGGCAGAAGCCGGATAATGTGATTGAAACCAAACGAGATGGCGTAAACGAATACTATATCGAAGGCCACATGGGAACCGCGGTTTCAGCTAATAATGCTAGTCAATCTGGACAAGCATCCAAGAATCGTTCAGTTGTCTCAAATTCATCAAGTTCAAAAGACTCCAACAGTTCATCATCTGACGATAATTCTAGTTCAAGTCAGACGTCATCGGGGTCTAGTTCTAAGGTTGAAGAGCCATCTGAATCGAGCAAACCTAATGATCAATCATCTTCTGAATCATCAAATAATCAAGATAACAATAATCAGAGCACTCCTGCTTCTAATAATAGTCAATCATCAAGCACTTCTACTCCAAATCAATAAATTGAATATTCTCTTTAAGACTCATCCACTTTATGATTTATGTGGCTTGGGTCTTTTTTGTTGTTGTTTTGTTTTTTTAATTAAGTTAAAGTAACTTTTAACTTTTCACCTGAATTTTAATCATTTAACCACAAAAAAAATGCATAGATCTTTTACATCCATGCATCATTGATTAATTTTAAAAATCGGAATATTTTGTTTTGGTTTTCTTGGTTGATCACTGTTTAAATTTCTCTGTCGCTGTTCATTGGCTTCCTGAACTTGTGCAGCGGTTTTAATGTTGCGATGCTGCCAATTCAAAAGAATTCGATCCATATACTTCAAACTATAAACCTGACTTAGAACCGCCTCTTTGAGGGCTAATCCAATAATCTTTGGTGAGTAATGATCTTGTTCAAGCCATTGATTGATTGTTTCCAACTCGATTGAAGATAATGGCCGACCAAATTCCTCTTGAATTTTTTTAAATAATCCTTTTCGTTCCTTAATATCATTACTTTGTTTGTTACGCTCTTTTTGAGCATGATTATTAGTGTTTACTAACGATGTAGAATCAAGCAACTTGTCCATTTTATGATTTAAAAGATCAAACTTATATTCGTCCTTCCCAGACTTCGTACTAGAAATGTTGATAATCTTTTTAGTAACTAATTGATGTAATAAATTATAAATATCGTCTTCTTTTAAACCAGTTGCTTTCGACAACTCAGTAGCACTTGGAAACAAATCCCCTTTAGAACGAGCTAGTACTAACTCCAAGAAGACCACTAATTCAGTTGGGGTCATCCCCAACTCAGAGAAATGCTGCAATAAAAAACCAGAAACGCTAATTGAACCACTTTCTAAATAGCGCTCTAAATTTTCACTCATTTTATTCCTCCTTCAATAATTCATCATTACAAATTCTTAATTGTTTGCACAATCTTGCCCGTCTTATAATTTACCGTGACATAATTCATTCGATTGTTCTGATTTAAATAGGAAACCACCCAGGCTGGCTGATCCTGATAAATCCCAAGTCCGGTGTTAATAATCTTAGAGGCTTTCCCAATTTTTTGAGCCGTCTTTTCTGCTTCCTGTTGTGTAATCCCACTCTTTTGGGTAACGACCTGCATACTTTTCCCGTTCTTAGGTAAGATGGCATACGCATACTGATTCTGTTTATTATAACCACCAACTGAATAGTATGTCTTATTTAAATTAGACGAGTAGAAATGATTAATATCATGAAATCCAGCACTATTTTCTGCTACCGTAGTGACATGAGAACGAGCGCGTAATTGGGGTGCTTTAGCAACATGAAAGAAAATAATAACACCCAGAATGATTAGAACGATCACCGCAACAGTTATCCATCGAATCCGATGAGTCCTTTTTCGTTTTAATTGTTCTCTGTACATGAAAATTCCTCTTTTATTTAGCTTTTACATGCATCATTATAGCAAACTTTCCTTGTTTAATAATTAATTAATCCCTCTTATTAAAGAAATCTTGACCATCTTTAACAATCTTAGCGATCGACCCCGTTTTAATTGGTAAATCAGAGGGAAGCGCATCGATGATTTGCTTACCATACCGTTTGTCAATCAAACGACTGTCCAAAAAGTTAATGATACCATAATCAGTTGAGCTTCTAATCAATCTTCCCACACCTTGTTTAGTCTTGATAATAGCTTCTGGTAAGTCAAAATTATAAAATGGATTCTTGTTTTGTTCCTTTAAAAACTTAGCCCGACTTGAAACAACCGGATTATTGGGAGATTCAAACGGTATCCGGGTAATAATGAGTTGCTTGAGTAAATTATCCGAAAAATCAACACCCTCAAAATAACCATTAGCTCCAAGTATTACCGGAACTGCATCCTTGGTTGACTCAAACCTTTTGATCATTTTTTCTTGACTCCCAGAAACACCGGCGGCTTGAATCATAAAATTATCGTTATTGTTCTGATCTAATTTTTCGTACACTTTTTTCAAAATATCCAATGAGTTAAACAGTACTAGCGTTGGTACTGCATTAGCGTTGATAAGCTTCCAAATTGAGTTAGCCAGATAAGAGATATATTCATCATTATCTACACTAGGTGGCATCGGTGTCGTTTCAGAAATCATCATTTCAGCTTGCTTGGAATAATCAAAAGAAGATTTTAGCCGTTTCATTCTCGTATCACTCCGACTTAAATCAAGCTGATCAAAAATATACTGTGACTTTTTTGATGTAAACAACGTCGAACCGGTAAAAATTGCTGGCTTAAAATAGTGATAGATATTTTCCTTTAACTTATTTTTGGAAGCAAAATCGCCAGTCATGAGGATGACATGATTAGGATCTAGATCCTCTGTATAATAGATCCAGTAAAAAGAGGATCGCTCACTAACCCTTTGCTTAACTTGATCCACATTAACACTATCAATGTAATCAGTAATTGTAAGTAAATGACGTTCAAACTTTTCAATCAAAGCTTCATCAGAAATCGTCCAACGATTCTTTTCCTTCTTAACTAACTTTTTGAAAGTATTTATAAATTCTTCCAATTTTACGTTAATATGAGTCAAATGGTTTATTTGACCCTGATGGTCTTTCACAAATTGAAGTAGTTCTTTTGCACTAATCGAAGACTCAGAACGCCTAGTAGTAACGGGTTTCATGAATTTGACCTTAAAATCCTGTAAAATCAACTGATTCGTATCAAAAATAGCATCTAGCCGGGAATCTAACCCATTAAGTCGATTTAACTCATCAATATCGTCAGAAAAGATTTCATTTAAATTTAACCCGTGGGTTTGAAATAAATCATTCTTAACTCTTCCAATATTTTTCTTTAAAGTATTGAATTTAATGACTTTTTCTTGCGATGAAAACGCAACGTCAGCCAGCTTATGAGCTTCGTCAACCACTAAGTATGGCTTTGAAGTCATGTAACTACTTAATTGATGACTATTCTCAAAAAGATAATTATGGTTAACGATAACAATATCAGCACGTTCCATCCGCTTCAATTGAGCAAGTAAGAAGTCAACATCTAGAAAAGAATTCTTCTTATCCGTCTCCACATGAGAATTTTGATAATTAATTTGATCAATAAAGGGAACTTCATTGGGAAGATTTAATTCGTCAAGATCACCCGTGCTTGTCTCTGTGAGCCAGACCAAGATTCGTGCTTTCATGAATTGTGACTGTTTAGACTTATCGTGAAACTGAAGTGTTTTGCTAAACCGTTCTAGATTAATATAATGATTGACACCCTTTAACATGGCAACATCAAAACTAGTATTAAGTAACGGTTCTAGTTGACTCTTAATTGTAGAATACAACTGTTCCTGAAGTCCATTGGTAGAAGTACTGACCACTAGCTGTTCACCTTCATTAACCAAATAAGCCATTGGAATCAGGTATCCCAGGGTTTTCCCACTCCCGGTTGGTGCTTCAATTAATAAATTATAGGTGGGGTTTTCTTTATCATGATAATTATTATAAATTAAGTTCATCATTTTACTTTGTGAACTTCGCCAATTTAACTTACCCATAAATTGGCGTTCCTTCTGCTTTTTAGTCCTAGGATACTTTATCAAATTGTGCTCTGAGATTGAATAGGATGGTACTTGGTTTTTTAGCGCAATCCCATTTACAACCACATATTGCGAATTCAAATTCTTTAAATGTTCCCGCTTAATCTCTTCACGATCTTCAATAAATTGAACCGTATCTCTAGGGAGATCAGGATGAACCTTAAGAATAGACTGAATTGTCACTAAGGGTAATTTTTCAATCTTCTTCATGATTGTTAACAGTAAATGAGCAGTTGCGTCAGCATCACTTTTAGAGGAATGCGGATGGGTGTGTGAAATCCCAAAATGATGACTTAAGTCCTTTAATCGATATCCCGTTAATTCCGGAAAAAAGATTTGACTCAACGTGACCGTATCAATGGCTTTAATATCTAACTCAGGATAACCCACTCTTTCTAATTCCGCATTTAAAAACGGAAAGTCAAAATTAACGTTATGGGCAACGAAGACAGTACCACTCAGTATCTTATAAATATGGGGAGCAACCTGATCAAACGTTGGTGCTCCTTTAATTGTCTGGGCGTTAATGCCAGTTAAGTGGGTGATATCTTTAGGAATCGCTTCACCATTATTAACATATGTTGAGTAGGAATCGACCACTTGACCACCTTGAACAAAAGTACAACTAAATTGAATAATTTGGTCACCATTAGAGACATCCGTTCCAGTTGTCTCCATGTCAACGACTGCATATTTTGTATTCTTGGGCACCTGTCTCACCTACCTTTAAAACTAACTCCACTATAATATTACTACATTTATCTTAATATTTATATAAACCAACATTTAATCATTAGTAAAGTATTCTAAAATATATTGGTCATGTTCTAAATTATGATAAAATAAGTATGTTTGGAAAGTGAGCGATTGAAATATGAACACGACTGCAACCGGGTTGAGTCATGCAAAAATAATTTTTTTAGGTGAGCACAGTGCCGTCTACCAAAAGCCTGCGATTGTTTTTCCTGTGCCACAAATTAAAGTGAAAACCACCATTACTTCTGATGGTAACAATCAACTATTCAGTAAATACTACCATGGTCCAATTAGTGCTCTTCCTTCTTCAATGAATGGATTACAGACACTTATTAATCGTCTTAACCAATCATTAAATCCTAATAGCATCCCAATTAATATCAAAATTGATAGTGCAATTCCGTTGGGGAGAGGGATGGGTTCATCCGCTGCAACCGCTAGTGCAGTTACCAGAGCCTTTTTTCATTTCTTTAATCATCAACTAAACGCTAACCAGCTTAAGAAATTTACCGATGTAGAGGAAAAGATAACTCATGGTAATCCAAGTGGAATTGACGCTAAAACCGTCAGCGCACTTAATCCCATCTTATTTGAAAAGGGTCAGTTTTATGATTTCCCCGTTTCAAGCACAGGAACTCTCATCATTGCTGATACCGGCATTTCAAGTAATACTTCCACGGCGGTTTCAATGGTAAGAGATGAAATGGACCATAACTTTCAAAATACGAATGATTTAATTAACGACCTGGGGGATTTAGCTGAAGCAGCTAAACATTCTCTGACATACAATAAACTCAAACAAACCGGCAAATTAATGAATCTGGCCCAAAATGATCTTTCAAAATTGGGAGTTAGTTCAACAGAAATTAATACCCTGGTAAATGCTGCTAATCAGGCGGGTGCCCTCGGTGCTAAACTAACGGGAAGCGGACTCGGTGGATGCATTATTGCTCTGTCAGATTCTAAAACCACCACGCAAAAAATCAAGACAACTCTTAAACAAAGTGGAGCACAAGGAGTTTGGGTCCAATCATTAAATGAAATGAAGTAAGGAGATTTATTATGTCCGACAATACTAATATCTATAGAACCCAGAAGGCTCGTGCTCATACTAATATTGCACTAATCAAATATTGGGGGAAGGCCAATAGTCAACTCATTATTCCAGAAGACAGTAGCCTGTCTTTAACTTTAAATGACTTCTATACCGATACTGAAGTTCGCTTTGACCCATCTCTAAGTTCTGATCAAATCACTTTTAACAATCATCTAATTAATGATTCGGAAGGAAAAAAGATTGTCAGTTTTCTTGACATCGTTCGAAAAAAAGCCAATGTTGATATTCACGCCCACGTTAAGACAAATAACAATATCCCTACTGCTGCTGGGCTTGCTTCATCTGCTTCAGGTTTTGCTGCTCTCGCTGCCGCTTCTAGTAAAGCCATTGGAATGAATCTTTCTAAAAAAGATCTTTCTAGGCTCGCTAGACGAGGATCAGGTTCAGCAACGCGCTCTATTTTTGGCGGTTTCGTCAAATGGGAAAAGGGTCATAGTGACGAAACTTCCTTTGCCATTCCAATTGAAGAAGACATTGATTGGGACATTAACCTAGTAGCTGTTATTATTAATCGAAACGAAAAAAAGATTTCTAGTAGAGAGGGTATGAAAATTTCTAAGTCCACCTCCCCTTACTATCAAGCATGGAAAAAAGTTACTAGTCATGACATGACCACGATGAGAAAAGCAATTCGTACTCATAACTTCGACTTAATGGGCCACACTGCTGAGGAAAATGCCATGAAAATGCACGCCCTCACGTTCAGTTCCGATCCAGCTTTTACATATTTTAATGGAGATACACTTAAAGCAATTCAAATTGTTCACGAATTAAGAGACAATGGCATCAGTTGCTATTTTACAATTGACGCTGGTCCAAATGTAAAAGTGTTAGTCCAACATGATAATTTAAACCAAGTTGTAAATCGATTTAAAAGCACTTTTGGATCATCAAACGTGGTTGCTACCACTCCAGGTCCTGGAATCGAATATTTAAATTAAGGGAGTAATTAATTACATGATTTCCGCAAAAGCACCGGGTAAATTGTACGTAGCTGGTGAATATGCAGTAGTTGAGACCGGCTACCCTGCTATCATCGCTGCATGTGATCGCTTTGTTAGGGTTGGCATTAAAGCAAGTTCAGATTTTGGAAGCATCTATTCAAAACAGTACGATGAAAATATGCTCCATTGGAAGAGATTAGGCCATCGCATGGTCTTCGATAATCGTGATAATCCTTTTCAGTACATCATTTCAGCGATTAAAGTAACTGAAGAATACGTTGAAACTCTCAATAAAAGTTTAAAAACATACGATATCATCGTAAATAGTGAACTCGATAGTGCCGACGGACGTAAGTACGGATTAGGTTCTTCAGCTGCCGTCACGGTTGCAACCGTTAAAGCCTTATGCGAATTCTACGACATTAACCTTTCAACGATGCAGCTCTTCAAGCTAGCCGCAATTGCTCATTTTGAAGTTCAAGGAAATGGTTCATTAGGCGATGTAGCTGCTAGTGTATTCGGCGGTTGGATTGCTTACCATTCATTTGACCGACAGTGGTTAGCCAATGCCCGTAAAGATGTTGATTTAGTGGAACTGTTAGATTTAAAATGGCCTAGTTTAAAAATTATGCCACTAACAGCACCAAAGAATTTACAATTATTAATTGGATGGTCAGGTTCACCCGCTTCAACTTCAAATCTAGTTGATCGAGTGGAGCTAAAAAAAGCCAGAAATTCTGAACTTTATCAAGACTTTCTTCACTTCAGTCAGGAGTGTGTCTTAAATATTGTTAATGGCTTTAAAAGTTCTAATCTGGAAACGATCCAAAAGAACATTGAAAACAACCGCAAACTCCTTTTAAAACTCGGTGAATTTGCCAACGTTGAAATTGAAACCCCCAAGCTAAAAGAATTAATTGACATTGCCGATCATTTTGGTGGTGCAGCCAAAACTTCGGGAGCTGGTGGCGGTGATTGTGGGATCGTCATTATTAATAAGGATGATAATATCGATGATCTTGTTAGCGATTGGAACCGCCATGGAATTAAGCTACTAGACCTTAATATTCATAATAATTAGGAGAAACAAATGACTAACCAACAGTCACATCGAAAAGATGAACACGTCTCGCTTGCTAAAAAATTTCACCATACGGAATCTGAAGCTGGATTCGATCAGGTTCATTTTATGCCAGTAACATTCCCTGAAATGACATATCAGGATGTAGATATCTCGACTCAATTAGGCTCGCTGTCTTTAAGGGTCCCCTTTTACATTGAAGCGATGACTGGTGGCAGTGAGTATACCAAAAAATTAAATTTTCACCTAGCTTCTATCTCAAGGCGCTGTGGAATCGCAATGGCTTCGGGATCTGAAAGTGTAGCAATCAAACATCCGGAACTAATTGATACCTTTTCGATCATTAGAAAGCAAAACCCAGATGGACTGATCTTTGCTAACATTGGTGCTGGGACAACCCCAAAAGCGGCTGAGCAAGCAATTGATATTCTTCAAGCTAATGCATTAGAGATCCACGTTAATTCAGTTCAAGAACTCATCATGCCCGAGGGATCAAATTCATTTAACTGGCTATCCAATATTTCAAACATTGTCCAAAATATTAAAGTACCAGTAATCGTCAAGGAAGTTGGATTCGGGATGAGTTCTAAATCAATTCAAACCCTTTTGGACCTTGGAGTTGAATATGTAAACATTGGTGGTCGTGGTGGGACGAACTTTGCTCAAATTGAGAACTTCCGTCGTCATCAAAAAGAAATGAATTATTTTAAAAACTGGGGGATTACCACGGTAGAATCTCTCTTTGAAGCTCAAAAAGTTCCTTACATGAACATCGTAGCGACTGGTGGTATCACTAATCCCATGGAAATCGTCAAATCATTGTATTTGGGAGCCGATGTCGTTGGCATTGCAAGTCAGATTTTGGTGAAACTAATTGATGACGGTGAAGATGAAACCGTGAAAATGATTAACGATTGGATTATTGGCATTAAGTCCATTTTCACCGCACTGGGTGCGCACAACATTAATGAACTGCGTCAATGTGAATCAGTAACCAGTCCAGAATTACAAAGTTACTTAAATCAACGCAAGTAAAAAGACCTTCGTTTAAAAAACGAAGGTCTTTTTATTTTCTCATGCTTTAAACCTTAATCCCTTAGGGAAAAAGTTTTTTAACGTCCCATTCACGACTTTACCAAATCCAACACTCATTCCGCGACATTGAATTAAGTACCACCCCTTCTTTAAGTTGGGATCCACGGCAACGGTGTCACCATGGACATAACTCTGCCACTGATGATCAGTAATTTTAACGATGTTCTTTACGTCATTAGGATTAATTGCCAATGCCAATGCATACGAAGGATCAATCCGATTCTTTTTAATCGTTCCAAGTGGCGTTCCGGGTCGCATTACTTTTAAACCATCTAAATCGGGGATTGCCGGATTAAATGAATACAGGGTACTCCCAAATTCTAGAAGATCTTTTGTCAAAAAATCGCGCTTAAAGTTAACGTTACAGAACTCTTTCCACTCTTTTTTTATACTACTTGAGACGTTACTTCTTTGATGCTTAATCTTTTTGGATTTTCCAACATCTGTACTCTGCAACTTGGCAATAAAATGCCCATCACCTTTAAATAAGTTAGGAAACAGACGAGCCGTTTTAGTTAACTCTTCGTTTCCATCCGCCCATTCCGGTTTTCCGTCGATCATCCCATCATACTTCTTAATCGGGAGAGCCTTAAAATCATAATTAGCTAAGATCCAAGCAATTATCTGTTCGTCTTCTTCTGGTGAAAAAGTACAAGTTGAATAAATCAATTGTCCACCTGGTTTTAACATCTTAACGGCTTCTCTTACAATGTCTTTTTGCCGCACAGCACACTCTTTCGGATAATCAATTGACCAGTATTTTGTTGCGTCATGATTTTTTCTAAACATTCCCTCACCCGAACATGGTGCGTCAATCAAGATCTTATCAAAATACCTTGGAAAATGCTTTGACAGGTTATGTGGATCTTCATTCAAGATTAACGGATCCCACACCCCAAACCGTTCAAGATTTTCAACTAGAATCTTAGCTCGGCTCCGGTCAATCTCATTTGATACAAGTAAGCCCTTGTTTTTCATCATACCAGCCAAATGAGTCGACTTTCCTCCTGGGGCAGCACACAAGTCTAATACGTGATCTCCCACACTAGGATCAACCACCTCTGCTACGTACATGGCAGATGGTTCCTGACTGTAAACGTAACCACTCTGATGCTCGACGGTTTTCCCGCTAATTTTTCCGTAATAACCATTTTGGGTATAGGAAATCGGGCTTGTTATATCCAAACGAACATCAGCTTTAGTTTTGAGCGGATTAGTTCGAAAGGCATTGTAAGAATCTTCATCAAAAGAATCAATAAAACTTTGATAATCATCTTTTAACAGATTATGATATTTACTTTTAAAATCTTCAGGTAATTTCATACTGATAAGTCCTTATTATTCAAATTGCTTGGCAGCTCTCACGGCCATCTTCCATCCCTTGTATAGTTTTTTTCTTTTATCGCCACTCATATGTGATTCAAAAAAAGTACCAACACGCTTACTTCTTTTAATTTCATCAATATCCTTCCAAAATCCAACCGCCAAACCAGCCAGATAAGCTGCTCCCTGTGCCGTAGTCTCTGAAATTAATGACCGTTCAATTTGATCATTTAAAATATCGGCTTGAAACTGCATTAAGTAATCATTTTTAGCAGCTCCACCATCTACTACTAGTGATTTAACCGGAATCTTAGTCTCTTCTACCATCGTATCAAGAACATCCTTTGTTTGAAATCCTAACGATTCAATGGTCGCACGAACTAATTGATTACGCGTCGTTGATGATGTCAAGCCAAAAATCGATCCACGAATTTCCTGATCCCAATATGGTGCCCCTAGTCCAGTAAACGCTGGCACTACGTAAACTCCGTCACTCGTTTTGGCATCATAAGCCATTTGCTCAGAGGCCTTAGCCGATGAAATTAAACCCATCTCATCCTTTAACCATTGAATTGCCGATCCAGCCACAAAAATGCTACCTTCTAAAGCATATTTAACTTCTCCATTCAATCCGTAGGCAATTGTGGTTAACAATCCATTACTAGAAAACCTTGGCGTTTTTCCTGTATTCATCATAATAAAGGCACCCGTTCCATAAGTATTCTTCGTCATTCCGGGTTGTAATGCTAATTGTCCAAATAATGATGCTTGTTGGTCACCGGCAATTCCGGCAATTGGAATCTGTACCCCTAAAAATGAATATCCCTTCGTATATCCAAAGAAGTGTGACGATGGTTTCACTTTAGGTAACATTTTCTTAGGAATATCGAAGAGCTCTAACAGATCATCATCCCATTTCAAATCGTTGATGTTATATAACATTGTCCTACTAGCATTAGTATAATCAGTGGCATGAACGGTTCCGCCGGTCAGATTCCATAGCAACCATGAATCAATGGTTCCAAATAATAAATCTCCATTCTCCGCCCGTCTCTGGGATCCCTTTACATGATCTAAAATCCATCTAATTTTCGTACCAGCAAAATAAGAATCAACAATCAGTCCCGTCTTTTGGTGAATTAAATCAGCGTAACCATCAGTTATTAACCGATCAGCAATTTCACTGGTCTGTTTTGATTGCCACACCACAGCATTGTAGATGGGCTTTCCACTTCGTCTATCCCAAATTACAGTCGTTTCACGTTGATTAGTAATGCCGATACTTCGCACTTTATAGGGAGGAACTTCAGAGTTAATCAATACCTCAGAAATCACAGATTCAACGGCATTCCAAATTTCAATTGGATTTTGTTCCACCCACCCTGGATGAGGAAAAGATTGTTTAAACTCACGTTGTACTTTTCCCACAATCTGGCCATCATGATCAAATAACATTGCTCGAGCAGAGGTCGTTCCTTCATCAATTGCCATTATGTATTGCTTGCTACTCATATTTTCCCTCGTTTTTTCAAATAAATGTTATGTGTTAATTATACCCTAAGTAATTTAGCATACCAAACGTGAAGTTATACCATAACAAAGGCAATATGGTAGAATACTTACATGTGATTTAATAGGAGGCAATCTAAATGACAAGTTTTAATGAATATTCCGCATGTACCAGCATTTTAGTTGGAAAAGATTCCACGGTTGATGGCAGCACTTTAATTGGTCGCAATGAAGATGCTAAAGCATCATGGCCAAAACGATTTGTTGTCCATGAACATAAGGAGTATCAGGATGATCAGGAATTCAAATCAACTGATAACGGCTTCAAAATGCCGCTACCAAAAACACGGGGAAAATACACTGCTACTCCCGAATGGACCGACCAAGACGGTTTATTTGAAGAGGATGGTATTAACGAATATGGGGTTGCTATGAGTGCAACTGAAAGTACGTACGCTAACGCACGTGTCCTAGGTTATGACCCCCTTGTAAAAGATGGAATCGGCGAAGAAGCCATGGTAACCGTAGTCTTGCCTTATGTCCATTCCGCAAAGGAAGCCGTCAAACGTCTTGGTAACATTGTTGAAAAATATGGGGCCAATGAAAACAACGGAGTCCTTATGTCTGATAAAGAAGAAGTTTGGTACTTAGAGATCGGTTCCGGACACCAATGGATCGCTGAAAGAATTCCTGACGATGAATACGCCATCGTTGCTAATCAAATGGCCATTGAAGAAGTTAACTTTAAAGATAATGATCACTTCATGTGGTCACCAGGGATTAGGGACTTTGTATCAAAAAACAATTTAAATCCGGATCGTTCTGGTTTTAACTTTAGACACATTTTTGGAACCCATGACTTATCAGACACCTACTACAACACCCCTCGAGTTTGGTACGGACAAAAAATGTTTAACCCAGAAATCAATCAGGATCCCACTTCCCAAGACCTCCCCTTTACAAGGAAAAGTGAAGAATTAATATCGGCACTCGATGCCCAAAAGTTGCTCAGTTCACACTATCAGGGAACTCAGTTCGATCCAATTGGTGCAGGCGAAGAAGCTGATCGAACTCGATTTCGTCCCGTGAGTTTAGCCAAAACCCAAGAATCACACGTGCTCCAAATCAAACCTAATCTACCAATTGAAATTGGTGGAATTCACTGGCTTGCTATGGGTGTAGCGGCTCAGAGTACTTACGTCCCATTTCTTGAGGGAATTTCTGATACTCCCAAAGCATATAAGTACCACGTCAAGATGGATTTTGATCCTAAATCGGCTTACTGGATCTTCAAGCTAGTTGGAATCTTAGTTGACCCCCACTACCTTGAATTTGGTGACAAACTTAAAAACGTGCAACAAAGTTTAATCGAACAATACGAACAAATTTTACAGCAGGTAGAACAGGAGTCCCACGGCTTGGATTCAACAGAACTAACTCAGCTTGCTAATGAGGCCAGTTCTAAGACAAGTAAACTCGCTTTGCGTAGCTTTAAGAACCTTGGTCAATACTTGATTACAAACTCAACGGACTTCTCTCCTCTTAACTATCACCAAGATTTAAATCTATAAAAAAAGAGAGTATACTTTATTAGTATTTCCATTAAATTTAATCAAGGAGAGTGACTTTATGTCTAAAGGGAAAAAGCAAAGTAAATTAGGCTTAATGTCTTTAGTTTTAATGATACTCACTGCGATATTTGGCTTTGGTAATACGACCGTCGCCTATGATCAAATGGGCTACGCCAGTATTATCTGGTACATATTTGGAGCACTAGTATTTTTCTTACCGGTTTCATTAATGTTTGCCGAATATGGTTCGACTTTCAGTAGTGCTAAAGGTGGAATTTATTCCTGGCTTAAAGAGTCAATTGGTGAACGCTTAGCCTTCATCGGAACCTTTATCTGGTTATCATCATGGATCATTTGGATGATCTCGACTTCTTCTAAGGTTTGGATCCCATTTTCTAACATTATTTTCGGAACGGACAAAACCCAAACATGGCATTTGTTCGGAATTTTTACCCCAATGCAAACAATTGGAATCCTCGGGATTGCCTGGATTTTAATTATTACTTTGTGTGCGACTCATGGTTTTGATTCAATTGCTAAGATTGCAAACATCGGGGGAGTATTATCAATTGCTTTGCCACTGATCTTTGCTATCTTATCAGTAATTGTTTGGGTCTTAAATAAGGGCCAACTTGCTGAACCAGTCAATGGCGCTAAAAGTTTCATTCAATCCCCTAATCCATTATTCGTAACTCCAATCGCCATCATGTCATTTGTTGTTTATGCGATTTTTGCGTATGGAGGAATGGAGTCAATTGGTGGAGTCGTTGATAAGGTCAAAAATCCTACGAAGACTTTCCCCCGTGGGGTCATCATTGCGGCAATCATCATGGCAGTCATCTATTCTGGATCCATTTTTTTGGTTGGTATTACAGCTAACTGGCATGAAGTTGTCGGAAAGGGTTCGGTCAACCTAGGTAATATCACTTACGTTTTAATGAATAACCTTGGTTATGTTTTCGCTAAAACCCTTGGCTTTTCAGCCGGATCAGCAATGGAATTCGGTCGCTTCATGGCCCGAATAGCCGGTTTAGGGATGTTTATTCCGTACTTAGGTTCTTTCTTTGTTCTGATATATTCCCCAATCAAATCATTTATTGAGGGATCCAATCCAGATTTATGGCCTAAAAAAGTGGTTAAATTAAATAAACATGGTATGCCAGGGTTTGCAATGTGGATTCAAGCATTTGTTGTTGTTGCCGTTATCTTTGTCATTTCTTTCAGTGGCAATAATGCTCAACAATTTTACTTAATTTTAACTGACATGGCTAATATTTCGACAACTTTCCCATACTTATTCTTAGTTGGAGCTTTCCCATTCTTCAAGAAACTAAAGAATGTTCCTCGTCCCTTTGTCTTTTACAAGAATCGAATTGCTACTAACATCATGATAACCATTATCTTGGTTGTACTAGTGTTAGGAATTGGCTTTACTGCTATTCAACCAATCTTGACTCATGATTACACCACCGCCTTCTGGACCATTGTGGGACCACTAGCTTTTGCACTGGTTGGTTGGTTAATGTATGAATACAACAGTCGAAGAGGTACTAAAACTGCTAAAGAAATTGATGACCAATAAAAAAAGAGTTCGCAATGCGAACTCTTTTTTTTACATAAAATTAATGCTTACGACTTGCTTCTTTAATACGAGCGGCCTTACCAGAACGATCACGTAAGTAATACAACTTAGCACGACGAACTGAACCATGTCTAACAACATCAATCTTAGCAATTCGTGGTGAATGTAATGGGAAAATTCTTTCAACCCCAACTCCACTGGCAATTCTTCTTACTGTGTAAGTAGCTTGAATGCCTGAACCATGACGTTTAATTACAACACCAGTAAACTTCTGAATACGTTCGTTACTACCTTCAACAACCTTTACGGAAACCGTAACGGTATCACCGACACGAAATTCAGGAATATCTGAACGAAGTTGATCACTATTGATCTTATCAATCAATTTATTTTGACGCATAATCATTTCTCCTAACTAGCATTCTTATCTTCTCGACAGCGGAATACCGTTTTATTTAGCCATAAAAGACCACTTAAAATTATAACATACAAACCAAAAAACTCAATACTTACCGATCTTCTTCCTCAATTTTAACGTCCGCCAATAATTCCTTTTGCCTTTTTGACAGTTTATTGTAATTAATCAGATCTGGTCGTCTTAAATATGTCTTTCTTAAAGATTCCTTCTGTCGCCAATCATCAATTTTTTGATGATCACCACTAGTTAAAATCGGTGGAACTTCTAATCCCCTAAAGTCTGCTGGTCGCGTGTATTGAGGATATTCAAGCAATCCACTTGAAAAAGAATCTCCTGGAGCTGACTCTTGATTACCAAGGACACCCTTAATGAGTCGAACGGTCGCATCAATCATTACTAGCGCAGGCAATTCACCACCCGTAAGGACAAAATCACCAATTGAATACTCGTCAGTTACTACGGATTTAATTCGTTCGTCAAAGCCCTCATAGTGACCACATAAAAAGGTCAAATGGTCCTCTTTGGCAAGATTTGCAGCATCGTTTTCATCAAATTTTTTCCCTGCCGGATCAGTTAAAATGACTCTACCAGATGAATAACCCTGTTTTTCTGAAACTTCTTGAGAATGCGCAAAAGCATCAAGCATTGGTTGAGGCTTAAGTAACATTCCAGCTCCCCCACCAAAGGGGGTATCATCCACGTTATGATGTTTATTAGTCGAAAAATCACGAAAATTAGTAATATCAATATTTATGATTTCTTTTTCAATGGCCTTACCGATAATGGATTCACTCAAAGGGCCCTTTAAAATATTAGGGAAAAGGCTCAATATATCGATCTTCATCGTTACTGCATTCCCTCCATTAACTCAACGACTACTTTATGATTAGGAATATCCACTTTTTTTACGACCGAATCAATCTTTGGAAGTAACAAATCATCTTTATTTTCACGCTCCACTACCCAGACATCATTGGCAGGCATATCCATAATATCACTTATTACACCAATTTTATTATCATCTTTATCGATAACATCCATGCCGATAATTTGTTGATAGAAATATTCGCCTGGTTGTAAGTCAGTATTTTTTCTTTGCTCCGACGTAATTTTTAGGATGGCAGGTTTAAGGTATTCAACATCATTTATAGAATTGCGACCAGAAAAATGCAACAGAATAAATCCCTTATGGCTTCTAACCCCGTCAATCTTCAATTCTTCCATTTTTCCGTCTTTGGGGAATACATAAACAAGATTACCAACTTTAAAGCGTTGATCAATAAAATCAGTAGTAGGTTTTATTCGTACTTCACCTTTAATTCCCTGAGTATTTACTAATTTCCCAATTTCTAAGTAATCCATAGTTCACCTATTTCTATAAAAAAACTCTTAAATAAAAACGAGTTTTATCTAAGAGCTAATCTTTGCCATCATCAATAACGAGTTTAATTCGCTTTCCATCATTAACGTGAACACTATAAATTATGGTTCGAATCGTCTGAGCAACTCGACCCTTTTTTCCAATAATACGTCCAACGTCATTAGGATTGGTAGACAATATATATTCGCTAAATTGATCAGTATCCTGATGATTAATACTAATATCATCAGGATACTTAACTAATGGCTTAACGATTGTTTTAATTAAATTATCAAAATTAACCATAATCAATCACTTATTTCTTAGCTGCTAATTTAGCATCATGTAATTGTTTCATAATACCTGCATCTGACAAAATATTACGAACAGTATCAGAAGGTTTAGCACCTTTTTCCAACCAGTCCATGATTGATTCTTCTTTTAAAGTTACTTGATCAGGTTCAGTTAATGGATTGTAAGTACCAACATTTTCGATAAAACGACCGTCACGAGGGCTACGTGAGTCAGCAACCACGATACGGTAAAATGGACGCTTCTTGGAACCCATTCTTCTTAATCTAATTTTTAATGACATAAACACACCTCCTAATAGTTTTCTTAACAGTTACTAATATTACCAATAAATATTAGTGATGTAAAGGTTTTTTTCTTTACAGTCTGAAATTAATGTCTTTTTTTATTTTTTCGTCGCTTTTTTTTATTCTTTTTGATCTTGCGACTCATCCGCTTCATGGCGAGATTCGACAATTTACCAGTCATTCCTCCACCCATTCCAGCAGAATCCATCATATTTGACAAACCAGACATATTTCCGTTAGACACTTTGTTCATCATTTTCTTCATTTGATCAAATTGTTTAATGAGTCGATTGACTTGTTGAATCGGTTGAGCCGATCCGCGAGCAATTCGACGCCTTCTAGAGGGATTTAAAACATCGGGGTTGGAACGTTCCTCATCAGTCATTGAATAGATAATCGCTTTAATGTGGTCTAAATCTTTTGGATTAACGTTTAAATTCTTTAATGCCGGATTATTGGCCATTCCTGGAATCATTTTAACCAAATCTTGAATTGGACCCATCTTTTGAATTTGTTCTAATTGATCAACAAAATCATCAAAATCAAAAGAATTTTCCTTGATTTTTTCGGTTAATTCCTTAGCTTGATTTTCATCATACTCTTTCTGAGTCTTTTCGATGAACGAGAGCATGTCTCCCATTCCCAAAATTCGAGAAGCCATTCGATCGGGGTGAAATACGTCCAAATCATCTAATTTTTCACCTTGACCAACAAACATAATTGGTTTGTCAGTCACTGCCCTGATTGACAAAGCAGCTCCACCACGAGTATCTCCGTCTAACTTTGTTAGAATAACACCGGTAATATCTAAAGCATCGTTAAATCCGACCGCCGTATCAACGGCATTTTGACCTGTCATAGCATCAACAACTAAAAGAATATCATTTGGATTGGCCACCTTTTTAATATTCTTTAATTCATCCATCAAGTTTTCGTCAATTTGAAGCCGACCGGCCGTATCAATTAACACATAATCGTTATTATTATTGCTAGCTTCCTTTAAACCATCTTGAACAATTTGTACTGGGTCAACATCCGTTCCCTCTTGAAATACTGGAACATCAACTTGTTCGCCCACCTTTTCTAACTGTTCAATTGCTGCGGGACGATAAACATCGGCAGCGATCATTAATGGACGCGCATTATCTTCAGATTTAAGCCTTTTAGCTAATTTACCCGCTGAAGTAGTTTTACCTGCTCCTTGAAGTCCTACCATCATAATGACTGTAGGAATCTTGTCTGATTTAACTAGCGGAGTGGCAGATTCACCCATCATGTTAGTCAGTTCATCGTTAACGATCTTAACAATTTGTTGGGCCGGATTTAATCCTTCAAGAACATCCGCGCCCTTAGCTTTTTCTTGAACCTTCTTTACAAACTGACGAACCACCTTAAAGTTAACGTCCGCTTCTAGTAATGCCAATCTAATTTCCCGCATTGTTTCACGCAAATCAGATTCGCTGACCTTGCCTTTTCCTCTTAAGTTTTTAAAAGCTTTTTGTAATCGATCGGTTAAACCTTCGAAAGCCATCTTTTCACCCCTAATTTTCTTCCGTAATTTCTAAGTGATTCACCAACGCATTTAAGTGTTCATCATTTGGATAGTGCTTTTTAATGTAATCTCTAATCTCATCGGTTTGCCGATTGCGTAATACAAACAATTGATATAGGTGCATTTTACTTTCATAGTCTTCAAGAATTTGCTCAGTTCTTTTAATGTTATCATAAACCGCTTGGCGACTAATATTGAAATTTTCTGAAATCTCACCTAACGAAAAATCATCTGCATAGTATTCTTGAATGTACTCTGCCTGTTTCTTAGTGAGTAATTCACCATAAAAATCATACAAAGCATTAATCCGATTATTCTTTTTAATGTCCATCTAAAGTCACCACTAATTGTCTTGAATTAATCCCTTAAATAAACCGTCGATAAAGCTCTTAGAATCAAATTTACGCAAATCATTAACCGTTTCTCCCAGTCCAACGAACTTTACCGGAATATTAAGCTTATTTTTGATTGCAATTACAATTCCACCCTTGGCAGTTCCATCAAGCTTTGTTAAAACAATTCCCGTAATGTTAGTGATTTCATTGAACATCTTGGCTTGATTCAAAGCATTTTGACCAGTAGTTGCATCAATCACCAGCAACACTTCTTGAGGTGCGTCTGGAATTTCACGCTTAATGACCTTATCAATTTTAGCAAGTTCATTCATCAAATTAACTTTATTTTGTAATCTTCCGGCAGTATCAACAAATAAAATATCATAATTTTCTTTTTTGGCTTTATCTACTGCTTCAAAAACAACCGAAGCTGGGTCACTTCCAGCTGACTTTTTAACAATATCAACACCATCACGTTTGGCCCATTCATCTAATTGTTCAATGGCACCCGCTCTAAATGTATCAGCAGCCGCTAAAAGCACCTTTTTATTTTGCTTTTTAAAATTATTGGCCATCTTACCAATGGTCGTCGTTTTTCCAACTCCATTGACACCAACAAATAAAATCACAGTTGGGCCAGTTTGAGATAATTTGATTGAACTATCTTTATCACTTGGTGCATCATACAAATCGATCATCTTTTGGACGATTAGATTTTGAACTTCTTTTGGTTTCTTGGCATTTTTTAATTTAACCTCTTCTTTTAGTTCATCAGTTAGTTGGATTGCAGTTTCAAATCCAACATCGGATTCAACCAGCGTATCTTCTAAATCATCAAAGAAATCATCATCAACTGAGCGAAAATTAGCAAATAGCGCATTTAATTTTTGTCCAAACGAAGACCGTGATTTTGCCAGACCATGTTCGTATGCTTTTTCAGCTGATTCAGGCTGCTTAGTTACATCATCAGTAGACTCTTTGACATCTTCATTTTTATTAGAAGAATGATCTGTATCAACCATAGACTGGCCTTTTTCATCTGACTTGTTATCGTCAGTGCTTCGAACACCATCTTTTGATGTTTGCGTTTGTTCTTCCGGTTCTTCAGAAACATCAGCTCCATCATTCTTACTCTCACTTGATCCATCATTTTTCTGACTAACTTCATTTTCTTCAGTTTGTTGAAAGTGGTCACCTCGATCAGAGGTGTCGTCACCAGTAGCCTTTGCTTTCTCATCTTCTCTTTTAGACTGCTTGGTTTCGTTCTCTTTGTCGTCAGATTCCTTCTTCTTACTTTTAAAAATATCAAATAAACCCATAATTATTCTCCTAGCTTTTTAGATTCATCCAAGTTGACCGAAACAACCTTAGATACACCCGAATCTTGCATTGTAACTCCATAAAGATGATCCGCATAGACCATCGTTTCCTTTCTGTGAGTAATTACAATAAATTGTGTATTATTCTTTAAACTCTGCATATACCGCGCAAAACGATCCACATTAGCAGGGTCAAGAGCAGATTCAGCTTCATCCAATATTACAAACGGAACTGGTTTTACCTCAAGAACTGAAAAAAGCAGTGCCAAAGCCGTTAGAGCTTTCTCACCACCAGAAAGTAAATTGAGATTACGGTATTTCTTTCCGGGTGGTTTTACCAAGATATCGATCCCGGTTGTAAGTAAATGATGCGGGTCATCCATTTTTAGTTTGGCTTCCCCACCACCAAAAATATTGCGAAAAATATGACTAAACGCAGTTGCAATTTTATCATAAGTTTCGCTAAATTTAACTTTTACCGTTTGATCCATTTCATTCATTATCCCAATCAGTTGGCTCTTAGATTCAATTAAATCATCAAGTTGATGATTCATAAATTCGTAACGATCTTTCACTTCTGCATAGGCATCAATTGAATTAACATTAATCGGACCCAACTCGTCAATTTTAGATTGGATGGATTTAATCAATGAATCGATTTCGGGTAATGCAAGTTCCACCTTCTTCATTGAGCTAGTTCCTTTAATCATGTTATCGCGTTGATAACGCTCAGAATCAAGGTTATCTATAGCAGTTTTTAAATTCGATTCTAGCTTTTGAACTATTTCTGTTTGAGAAATTAAACGATCCTGAAGATCGGAAACTTGATGATCATATTTTTGATCATCTTGGTTAAACTTATCAATTTTTGAATTAAGATCGTTAACATCCCGCTTAGTACTTTGGATTTGTTGTTCTAGTTCGGGAATATTAGTTTTTACTGCCACCACTTCTTGATTAATTGATTGCTTAAGTCCATTTATACTATTGGCTAAGCTTTTTAATTGAGTTTCAAAATTCAACCTTTGTTTTAAAAGACTTTCCCTGCTGAACTTGAGTTGACTATTTTGTTCCTTTAAGCGAATCAACTTTTCTTTGATTTCAGATGATTTGATATTATTTTCGTTAACATTCCGAGTAAGTTTTTCAATCTGACTTTTGATTGAGGTATTCTTAGACTGATTTTGCTTAATTTGCATTTTTAAATCATTAATCTTATGAGAAAGATCAATCTCATTTACACCATCATCACTAGTTGTGTTTTTTAATTGTAATCGAATTGCATCAGCATTTCTTTGAGACTCCTTTAAACTACTTTGATTCATACTAATGCTTTTTTGTTTAGCTTGAATCTCTCCTTTTAATTCATTTAATTTTTGACGAAGTTCATCGTGCTTATCCTGCTTTATTGTGTGCTGATCTTGGAATTTTTTGATAGTCTCCTCACCAGCATTCATCTTCTGGCTCATTTCTTCAACTTGCTGATTTAAGTGGACCAATTTTTCTTTTTGACTTAGTAAGCCAGTGGACTGGTTGTGATTTGATCCACCAGTGATTGCACCTCCAGCATTAACGACATCCCCATCTAAAGTTACCACTTTAGCCTTATGACCAATTGTCTTACTGATCTTTGTAGCACTTTTTAAATCAACCGCAATCATCGTACCACCCATCAGGTGATTCTTAACCCGTGTCATATCCGTTGGCATTTTGACCAGGTCCGAAGCAATTCCAACAAAGCCAGAAATCGATTTTACCTCATTTAACACATTAGAGGATAAATAACGTTCATTAACGGCATTCATAGGCAAGAACGTAACTCTTCCCAGTTTCTTCTCGCTTAAATAGTGAATTGCATCTCTAGCATCTTTAACATTCCCGGTGATAACCTGCTGAATCTGACTTCCCAGTGCTGTTTCAATGGCTATAACATAACGATCAGGAACTTCAATAAAATCACTTACTGTTCCTTTAATACCAGTTAAATTCGCTTTGCTTTTTAATAAGTTTCGCGTCCCGCGATAAAGCGAATTATGATTTTCCAAGATTGACTTAATACTATCTCGTTCCGTTTTAGTCTCCTGAAAAACACGTAATGCAGCATACCAGCTTGCCTTTAATTCTTTTTCTTTGTCCCTTGAATCTGACAACTTCTTATCAACTTGCTTTAATTCATCCACCATTTGTTTCTGGTTGTTTTGAAGTTTCGATAATTCGGTCTCTTCTGAAGTGATTTCTTGCTTTAAAAGGTTGCTTTGATCTTCAATCGCATTAATTTGCTGGTACTTCTCTTTTACCTCACTATCACTACGCTTGGATAATTTTTGCATTAACTTTAAATTATTCTTGGCACTGGCTAATGACTGCATCAAATCTATGTAATCATTTCTTATATTTTCAAGTTCTGTTTGTTTTTCTAATAAATTTTGCCGAATAGAAGCTGCTTCAAGCTGCTTCATCTTATGAGAATAGTCGGAAATGAGAGCTTGCTTTTTACTAATTTGACTTTGGTTGTCAGTAATATTGTCTTTGACGTTTTCCAGTTGCTCTTTTAAATCACTTACTTTACTTTCTAAGTCGTTAATCTTTTGTTGATTAAATTCACGTCGTTGCTGAGATAACTGCTGATCACTATGAGCTGATTCGAGTGATTTAGTGTCACTTAAAAGTTGATTTTGAAGTTGTTCACGCTTTTGACCCAAACTTTTAATCTTATTCGTTAACCCTTGTTTGCGTTCTTTAACTTCCTTAACTTTTATTTTTAAATTAGTAAAAGTAGTGTCTTGCTTTTTAAGTTCATTTTCTAGATTCAATTTTGCGTCTTCATGATTTTTAATCTTAATCACTAATTTAGAATACTTCAATTGATCAAGATATTTTTTCTTATCCAAATAGAGGGACGCAGCATCACTTTGCTCCTTTAGAGGCCCAATTTGTTTGTCCAACTCGTTAATAATATCTGAGATTCGATCCAAATTTCCTTGAGTATCAGCTAACTTTTGTTCAGTTTCCACCTTTTGTTTTTTATATCGATAAACTCCAGCAGCTGTCTCAATAATTGATCGCCTTTTTTCAGCATCATCATTGAGAATTTCATCAACATTCCCCTGAGAAATAATGGAAAGGGAACCCTCACCTAATCCAGTATCCATAAAAAGATTATTAATATCCTTCAAACGACAATCTTTATCATTGATTGAATAAGAACTATCACCATTTCGATAAACTTTACGTGTGATTTTAATTTCGGTATAATCAGAATCCAAAAAATGATCAGAATTATCAAAATAAATGCTAACTTCTGCACGACTAAGAGCTCTGCGCCCCTTGGACCCAGAGAAAATGACGTCTAACATTTTTTTACCACGTAAAGTTTTGGCCGACTGCTCACCTAAAACCCAACGAATTGCCTCGATGACATTACTTTTTCCGCTACCATTTGGACCAACAATTCCAGTAAGCCCATCCTGAAAGTCAATTGTGGTTTTATCTGCAAAAGATTTAAATCCTGCAATCTCAATTGATTTTAACTTCACCTTAATGCCTCATTTACTTAATACTTGTGCTTACTCCCAGTTCATTGAGTGCTTTCTTTGCCGCTTTCTGTTCTGCATCTTTCTTGGAATGTCCTAACCCGACTCCCATTTCTTTGCCGTTAATTTTTACCGCAACTTTAAATTTACGGTCATTATCAGGACCATCTTCACTAACTAGTTCATAGTCTAAATCAACTGGTCCATTTTCTTGAACAACTTCCTGTAATTCAGTTTTATGATCAAAGAATTCGTCAAACCAACCCTCATCAAGCTTAGGAAAAATCACAATCTGACAAAAATTCCTCACCGTTTCTATTCCTTGATCGAGATACACCGCTCCAATAAATGATTCAAAAATATCACATAAAAGTGAGTCACGTTGTCTGGCATTCGCCTTTTCTTCACCTTTGCCGAGTCGGATATACTTGTCAAAATGACATTCACGGGCAAAACGACTAAAACTATGCTCATTAACCATAGCAGCTCTTAATCTAGTCAGTCGACCTTGTGGTAATTCAGGAAAACGTCTAAAGATGTAGTCTGAAACCACTAATTGATAGACAGCATCCCCTAAAAACTCCAGACGTTCATAAAATTTTAATCCTTGACCGGGATGCTCGTTCACGTATGATGCTTGGGTCATTGCTTCATCTAAAAGTGCTTCATCGTTAAACTTAATATTAAACTTGTCTTTTAACAAGTCATCAAACTGCTTTTGCAATTCTATTTCCTCCAAAGGTAACATTTTTTCTTTTAATTATATCATTAATGCCTAAATTACGATAATTGCATAATAAAAAATGACCCGTCATAACAACGAATCATCTATTTCTTTGCAATGTGTTTTTTCGTTTTTGGATCAATATCTCGCATAATTACATTTACTAGGTCGCCGACATCACTGATATTCTCAGTATTTTCACTGGTGAAAACATCGCCAAATTCATCCTCTAATTCAACGATAAATCCCGCCATATCAATAAAATCAGCGCCTAAATCATTAGTAAAGTTTAAGTCATTCGTTACCTTATCAACCGGAACCTTAAAACGACTTGAGGTGATTTCTGCTACTTTTTTAAATACTGTTTCTCTATCCATCAGTGATCCCTCCTACTGCTCACCATTTTTAATACTATCCATTTCATCAGTATGATTAGAAAAATATCCTTTCACTGAATCAACAAAATTAGAATTAATAATTTGCTGAATTTGAAGTATCGTATTTCTAATTGTCTTAGCCTTACTACTACCGTGGCTCTTCACCACTGGGGCCTTCAATCCAAGTAGGACGGCACCCCCATACTTAGTGTAATCCATCTTGTGGGCAATCTTCCTTAAAGTATTCTTGAGTAATAAAGCACCCACTTTGGACTTCACTCCACCATTTATAATGCCGTCTTTTAACATATTAATCATTGACAATGCAGTTCCTTCAATACTCTTTAAAACCGCATTACCGGTAAAGCCATCGGTTACCGCTACATCGGTAACTCCATTCAGCAACCCTCGTGATTCGATGTTACCAATAAAATTAATGTCATCATTTTTTCTTAAAGCACGATACATTTTTTGATGAATCTTATTTCCTTTGTCAGACTCAGTGCCATTATTAATCAACCCAACCCGTGGATTTTTAATCTTTAAAACTCTTTCAGCATAATACTTACCTAGTAGTGCATACTGATAAACGTTAACAACCTTAGCATCAGCATTTGCTCCACAATCAATTAACGTGAAACCAGTATCGTTATCAATTACTGGTAAAGTAGTAACCAGTCCCGGACGATCAATTCCTTTGATTCTACCGATTATCAATAAACCAGCAACTAGAATGGCACCAGTATTTCCACAGGAATAAAATGCATCAGCTGTTCCATCTTTAACAGCTCGAGCAGCCATGACCAGACTTGATCCCTTTTTTTCTTTTACTGCTTTAACGGGTTCATCTTCCATTTTTATAACTTCATCTGATTGAATCACTTTGATATTTTCTTTGTTATTTAACAACGAATTGATTTTATCAGAATCACCAAAGAGTTGAAACTCCACGTAATCCATTTCATCACGAGCAAGCTCAATCCCTCTGACAATTTCATCAGGTGCATTATCGCCACCCATTGCATCAACAGCAATTTTTATCATTATAGGCAAAGCTCCTTAATCAAACTTAACATCTTGATTTAAAGATTTAAGTCTTTTTACTAACTTTCGATTTTTCGGTTCCTGTTCCCAATTAACATCATCAACGATTTCTTTTGCAACGGTCTGCGCTGTGCTCAAAATATTAATGTCAGCAACTGGATCTCCAACTTTAAAGGTTGGCATTCCAGACTGATTTTTACCAAGAATGTCCCCAGGACCTCTTAATTCTAAATCTTTTTGTGAAATAAAGAAACCATCAGTTGATGAACACATCACATTCATTCGTTTTCTACCAGTTTCATTTTTAGGATCAGCAATTAAAATACAATAAGCTTGCTGGTCCCCTCGCCCCACACGACCCCGAAGTTGATGTAGTTGAGCCAACCCAAAATGGTCAGCATCATAAATCACAATGGTACTTGCGTTGGAAACGTCAACTCCGACTTCAATTACTGTAGTAGAAACTAGAACTTGTACCTTATTAGTCTTAAAAGCATCCATTACTTTATTTTTGTCTTCATCACTCATTTGACCATGGAGTAAGCCAACCGTGTATTTATCACCAAGTTCTTGCTGAAAGTTTTGGTATGTATCAGTCACGTTTCTCATATCCACTGCTTCAGATTCACCGATAAGGGGGACTACCACGTAAACTTGTTCTCCATGATTTAAGCGCTTTTTGACAAAATTAAGCATTGCATCAATCTGTTGATTCTTAATCCAAGCCGTTTTAATTGGTTTTCTACCACCTGGCAACTCATCAATTACCGAGACATCCATCTCACCATACGCTGTGATCGATAGAGTTCGTGGAATAGGCGTAGCAGTCATTGATAACACGTTCGTCGATTTACCCTTTTCTCTCAGGGCTTTTCTTTGGTTAACTCCAAACCGATGCTGTTCATCAATGACAGCTAATCCTAAATTATGGTATTTAACCTCTTTTTGAAACAATGCATGAGTACCCACCACCAAGTTAATCTCGCCACTTTCAATACGGGGTAAAAGTTCATTTCGAGCCGCTCTAGAAGTATCACCAGTCAGTAGTCCAATGTTAACACTAGTATCCTTAAAAAGCTCAGCAAGTCCGTCAGCATGTTGTTCGGCTAAAATTTCAGTGGGAGCCATTATTACGGCTTGTTCCCCAGAAAGAACCGCAGCATAAATTGCGATAGCCGCTACAACCGTTTTTCCGCTCCCAACATCTCCCTGTAAAAGCCGATTCATCTGATATGGACGCTTTAGATCAGATAAAATTTCTGAAATAACCTTTTTTTGTGCCAGGGTCAATTCGTACGGAAGAGAACTCACAAACGTCTGTAATTTAGCACGATTAATGGTTATCGCAGAATTAGGGGCCTGATTTTTCTGATGTTTTAAAGTTTGCATTCGCATTTGAAACAAGAAAAATTCATCAAACTTTGCGGTTCTACGTGCGAGTGCTGCTGCTCTTTGATTTTTTGGAAAGTGCATGTTAGAAATGACATTTTTTAAATTTTCTAATTTATACTTTTTTAAAACCCAATTGGGGATGAAATCTTCAATTTGACCTTGGTACTGATCATAGGCTTCGGTTACCAATTGGCGAATGGTATTCTGGGTAATCTTATGGTTAGCGGGATAAATTGAACCAAATTTTTCGCCATCACCAGCTTTCAAAATTTTAATTCCGGCCATCGATTTTTTATTTGCATCAAACTTTCCGTAAATCAAAATTTCATCCCCGGCTTCAACCTGTTTCTTTAGCCACGGCTGATTAAAAAAAGACACCGGAATCACATCATTACCAACTAGTAACTTAATAGTTAAACGACTTCTACGTCTTCCAAAAAAATTAACCGTTGGATTTATAGCAACCTTACCCTTCAGAGTGACCACCTGCTGATCAGAAATTTCAGAAAGATCTTTAGTTCGAAAATCTTCATAACGAAATGGAAAGTATGTCAGTAAATCATAAATGGTCACAATCCCCAAATCATTTAGAGCTTCAACTTTTTTGGGACCGACTCCTCTAAGCGTTTCCACATGGTCATCTAACCCACTCATCAAATTCACCTCCTAAAAAGACTGTTAATCCACAAGGACTAGCAGTCTTATTAAGTATCTATCTATATAATATTACCTATTCAACGGAAATAATCAACGGATAAACTGGTTGATCCCCCTCATGAGTCTCAACTTCTAATTCATCGTCCACTGATAAGACAGCATTCGAAACTTTATCAGCATCATCCTGATCAGCGTCTTTTCCAAAAATAATCGTAACGTTTTCGCTATCATCATCTAACATTTTTTTCAGCATCTTAATAGCTGCATCATCTAAAGAAGAACCAAGGACCTGAATGTCTCCATCAATAATTCCCATGTAACTACCCTTTTTAATGTCCATTCCATTAATCTTTGTATCACGAACAGCAGTCGTCACTTGGCCACTTTTAACGGTATCTAAAGAGTCGTCCATCTGGGTCTGGTTTTCTTTAAAAGTATTATCAGGATCAAATGAGAACATCGCGGTTAATCCTTGTGGGATTGTCTTGGTGTGGACAACTTCCATCGGAATGTCTGTGATTCCCTGGGCTTGCTCTGCCGATAGGAAAATATTCTTATTGTTAGGAAGAACGATCGCTTTTTTAGCATTACTGTTATTGACAGCGTCAACAATATCTTGCGTACTAGGGTTCATCGTTTGTCCGCCACTAATGATGTTAGTTACTCCTAAGCTCTTAAAGAGCTTCTCTAAACCTGCTCCCGCAACCACCGCAATAATTGCTAAGTCACGCGGCTTTTTATGCTCTTTTTCTTCCTTTAAATCATCGGTCTTTTGAGCTTTTTCATCGCTTTCCATGATTGATTCTTGTTGCAGTCGCATGTTATCAACTTTAACGGTTGCTAAGTCACCAAATTGTTGTCCCCACGACAAGACCTTGCCAGGATGCTCCGTGTGAACGTGAACGCGAACCACTTCATCATCATTAATAACCAAAAGCGAGTCCCCTAATTTCGCCAGATAGTTATAAAAAGTATCGTAGTCGAATTTCTGGGTAACCTGCTTTCCCTTCCCAATTCGCACCATAATTTGGGTACAATACCCATAAACAATGTCTGCTGGGTTTAATTTACCTTGAGCACTCTTATGATGCTCAACATCAATCATTTCGTTCATTTCTTCAGAATTAGGTTGATGTTCACCTTTGTCTTCAATCTTTCGACCATTTAAAACATCATCAAAAGCTTGAAAAACAAATACCAATCCTTGTCCACCAGAATCCACCACTCCCACTTGCTTTAATACTGGGAGAAGATCTGGAGTTTTTTTAAGAGCTTTCTCAGAAGCATCAAGAATTGAGTCCATTACCTTTATAACATCATCAGTATCTGAAGAAGTATTTTCACCAGCTTTAGCAGCTAGTCTAACTACCGTCAAGATGGTCCCTTCAGTGGGCTTCATGACCGAACTATAAGCAGTCTTAGCTCCAGCGATAATAGCATCTGCAAATTCTTGAGCATCAAGATCCTTTTTACCTTCAACGTTTTTTGCAAAACCACGGAAAATCTGAGACATAATGACACCAGAGTTACCTCGCGCTCCCATTAATAGCCCCTTAGCAAGTGCAGAAGCTTTGCCGCCAATCGTATCATCATTTGATTTATCGACGTAACTTTCCCCACTTGATAATGACAAACTCATGTTCGTTCCAGTGTCTCCGTCTGGAACTGGGAAAACATTTAACGAATTAATAAAATCCGTATTATTATTAAGAACGACCGCGGCGGCTTGAACCATTTGGTCGAACTCTTTAGTAGTAATCTTAGTTAATGACACTATTATCAAATCCTCCTTATACTCAAACCACTAGTCGTTAATAACTTTAACACCCTGAACAATTACGTTTACTGAATCCGCATTAATCCCTAACATTGATTCCAAATTATATTTAACTTTTGACTGAACATTACGAGAAACTTCAGAGATCTTGGTTCCATAACTCACAATGACGTTGACGTCAACTTGAACTTTCTTGTTAACTTCTCTGACAACTACTCCTTTTGAGTAACTATCCTTTCGAAGAATTTCATTCATATTATCTTTAAATTGGTTTTTGCTAGCCATGCCAACAACTCCATAATTATCAGTTGCGGCACCGCCGACTACTGTAGCAATTACATCATTATCAATATCAATTGATCCATATTGAGTGTTTAACTTTACAGCCATCGTTTGCATCCCCCTTATCCTTTCGAGCTCATAACGATATCTAATGTTACCACACCCCATTATAAAACAAAAATATGAATCATGGTGTCAAGGACATTTACTTGAAAGAAACTTTGCATTTATGACGGTATTATGGTAAGTTATTTAGGTAAACTATTGAATATAAAAGAATTCCAAAGTAAGGAGGGATATTATGGCTAAGGATCAAATTAATGGTAAGAGAACTCATTTCGGCAATCGTCGTTCTCACGCTTTAAACTCATCAAGAAGAAGTTGGAAGCCAAACCTACAAAAGGTACGCATCTTAGTTGATGGTAAGCCCAAACGTGTTTGGGTTAGTGCCAGAACTTTAAAATCTGGTAAGATTACCAGAGTATAATCATTATTATTTTAATTAATTAAAAACAGTACAACCATTGAATGGTTGTACTGTTTTTTAGTCTCGACTTTGAATCACCATCAATACTCCTTCATCAAAAACAAACGAAGCACTATCTCCAATAAATTCATTACTTGAATAAGAAGTTGGATACCCCACCCAATAATGATTTAATTGATATCTTTCATCACTGAGCGTTAAATGCATTGGTAACAGCGGACAAAAGTCTAAATATTTCATTCCAGTGATTTTCTTAATATGATACGACCCACTTAGAAAGTATCGGATTACATTTTGACTATCAATGAGTCTCAGCTTTGAAAGATAGGGTTTAATATTTGGCTTTAAGACCATCAAAAAATTGGTCAGCAAGTGATCAAGACGCCCGCCTGAAAAGCCATAAATATCTATCTCATTCTTAGGAAAATACTTGCCAGCGGTCCTGATACCTAATTCAGTATCAGTCTCATCCTTTACCGGATCAACCCGAATAACATGCTTGGCTTTTTGTAATATTATTTTAAATTCCGAATCTGAAACCGAATCGAAGTCACCAACAGCGTATTCAGGAATAATGCCCAATTTGATTAGTCGTAAACTTCCTCGATCAACCCCAATGAAGGGACCCTTTATTTTTTTTGTCTTTAAGTTAGATGGCCATAACTCAATTGGTCCCCCAACAACGACATTTACCTTATTCATAACTAAAAATTAGTAGCGTTCTTAAGAGCCTGAATACGAGCAGCAGGATCTTTTGCATCAAAAACATATGAACCAGCTACAGCGACGTTTGCGCCAGCTTTATAGGCGTCAACCACCGTCTTATTGTTAACACCACCATCAATTTCAATGTCATAGGAATATGAATCATTTTCTTCACGTAATTTATTTAATTCTCTAACCTTACTAATCGTTTCAGGAATAAACTTTTGACCACCAAATCCGGGATTAACAGTCATAACAAGAACTTGATCAACCATGTACAAGACTGGCTTAATCATCTCCACTGGGGTTCCCGGATTAATTACGACTTCAGCTTTAACGTTTTTATCTTTAATCATTTGAAGAGCACGATGAATATGGGAAGTTGATTCAACATGAACCCCAATAATATCTGCGTTAGCATCAGCAAAAGTATCAATATATCTTTCAGGATTCTCAATCATTAAATGACAGTCAAGTGTTAATCCAGTAATGGGGCGAATCTCTTTGACCCAGCCTGGACCATAGGCAATCGCTGGAACAAACATCCCATCCATAACATCGATATGTAGTAATTCCGCACCACCCTTATCGACCTTTTCAATGTCTTTTTGTAGGTTTACGTAATCCGCACTTAAAATTGAAGGAGCAACTTTAATCATGTTTAATTTCCTCTTTTCTTATTATAAATTGGCTTTTGTGCTTTTAATAAATGATATTCTTGCAGATAATCATCATACCTGCTCGATAGAATTGTACCACTTTCAACCCCAGCTTTCACGGCACAACCAGGTTCATTAACATGCAGACATTCACGAAACTTACAGTTGGGTGAAGCACGTACAAATTCCGGAAAATAATTTTTTAATTCATTTGACTTAATTTCCAAAGTATCAAAAGAAGAGAAGCCTGGTGTGTCAGCAATCAAGCCGCCATTTACCGTTAGTAAAGACACCTTCCTAGTGGTATGCTTCCCTCGACTTAAAGACTTAGATACGACTCCAGTTTTAAGCTTTAACTTAGGGTCAATTTCGTTAAGCAGTGTTGATTTTCCTGACCCAGTCTGACCCATTACGATTGATTGTTTGTGAGGAAGTAACTTCGAAACATCACTCACTGCATTTACATCATCTTTTTTATCAGGCAACACAACTTCATAACCAATTTTCCTATAATCATCCGCAACCGTTTTAAAAAAATCAACCTGCGCTTTTGACGTTAACAAGTCAGTCTTACTAAGATAAATAATTGGGATAATCTTCTGCTTTTCGAGGGCCACAAGTTGCTTATCTAATAGTGAGAAAGAAAAAGCAGGTTCAATGGCTGAATTAACTACAATTGCTTGATCAGTATTAGCAACTGGTGGTCTAACTAATTGATTAAACCTTGGTAAAACCCTTAAAATGTATCCCTCGTTCACATTAGTTTCATCAAACTCAACCAGGTCGCCAACGATGGGTTTAATATTTCTTTTTCTAAAGTTCCCTCGTGCTCTCGTCCGGTACATTTTTTCATCGGACTCAACGTCATAGAACCCACTCAAAGATTGATAAATCTTGCCTTTTCTCACATTAATCTCCTATTGAATCCTCTGAAAGCCCGCGATAAAGAAGCCATCAGAATCATAGTCGTCTGGATAAATTTTTAAAGCATCTGTATCACGATTTGGCTTTAGGTCTTTTCTTGTCTTGACCCAAACCGGTTTAAAGTTTTGGTGCTGATCTAAAAACCTGCTGATATTCTCACTATTTTCTTGATTCATGATGGTACATGTACTAAATACCAACTGTCCGCCCACTTTGAGTGTTGGTGCCACAGCATTCAAAATTTCAGTTTGAATCTTTACAAGATGTAAAACGTCATCAAGTGTCTTATCGTATCTAATCTCTGGTTTACGCCTCATCAATCCAAGTCCCGAACAGGGAGCATCAACCAGGATTTTATCAAAAGTACTTTCACCAAATAATTCAGAAACATTACGAGCGTCAATGGCATGAACTTCAATATTATCTTTCACACCCATTCGGGCTGCATTTTGCTCAATTTTGGTTAATTTTTTGAGGTGCAGATCTAAAGCCTCAACCTTACCAGTAGTCAAATATTCAGCAATTTGCGTGGTTTTACCACCAGGAGCCGCACAAGCATCTAGTACATAGTCATCATTTCTAATGTCCATGGATTGAACTGGCAACATGGCACTTTCGTCCTGAATCGTAAACAAACCCTCTTTAAACAGAGGACTACCACTAGCACTTTTACCAGATAAGATAAGCGCATGATCAGCTACTTCACTACTCTTAACCTCATATCCCTCTTGGAAAAATTTCTTCTTTAAATCATCATCAGAAATCTTACGATGGCTCACCCGGACTGATTGCTTAGCTGGCTGATTAATACTTTTAAGTATATCAACCGTCTTATCCATACCAAGTTGCTCATTAAGTTGCTTTACAATCCACAGCGGAACACTATAAAAGATTGAGTCGTAAGTGGCAGTGTCTTTAATTTTATCAATTGGAGGCAATCCATTTCGTTGGATGTAGTGAAGGACTCCGGTAACAAGTCGTCTAATACCATCATGCCCACGCTTTTTGGCAATCTTAATTGATTCATCAAAAATCGCACGATCTGGTATTTTGTCTAAATACTGCATTTGATAAATTGCCGTATACAGTAATTCTTTGACCCAACCATCAAGTTTGTCAGATCTTTTTACTAAATGGTCAACATAATAAGCTAACGTTAACCGGTGCTGAATCACACCATAAACGATATTAGTATACAGGGAAATATCTTTGAGACTCATCGTGCTAGAATCGATCACATTGTTGATTTGAAGATTAGAATATGCACCGCCATGAACACGCTCTAGTGTTCTTACGGCTAAGTATCGTGGATTACTTGAGTTATTTTCTGTCAATAAATTGATCTCCAATTTCTAATTTCTGGTTGCCGTTCAAATATTCGGTAATTGATTTTTTTGGCTTCCCAGACGGTTGAATTTCTTCAATTCCCAAAACCGTTCCGTTCCCAGCAGCAATTTTTAAATGGTGTTTATCTTTACTAACCACCTTACCAGGATCTAAATCAGTCTGCTCATCAATAACCGTTGTTTCCCAAATCTTATTTGGTTTCCCATTCACCATTGCAAATGCGATCGGATCGGGTCTTAACGCTCTGACTTTTGCATCAACCAAACTAGCAGGTTGAGAAAAATCTAGCTCTTCTTGTTCTCGCTTAATGTTTGGCGAAAACACAACTTGTTCTTCATCCTGTTTTTGGGGATGTGCAGTTCCATTAATAACTTCTTTTAAAGTCTTTAAGAGAAGGTCACGTCCCACTAAACTCAACTTTTTAAACATACTATCAGTATCGTCGATGTTTTCAATCTTAACAGGTTGTTGAGCTAAAACGTCACCAGCATCCATCTTTTTGACCATGTACATAATCGAAATTCCAGTTTCTTTATCTCCGTTCATAATGGCATATTGAACCGGAGCCCCACCACGATATTTCGGCAGTAAAGATCCATGAACATTGATATCCGCAATTTGCGCTGCTTCAAGCAATTTAGTCGGCAAAAATTGGCCAAATGCAGCAGTAATAATAAAATCTGGCTTCATTTGAATGATTTCTTCCATTTCGGGACTTCCACCTAATTTTTGCGGTTGTAGTACCGGTAACCCCAAATCTTGACTAGCTTTCTTAACCGGTGATTCTTCAATTTGATGTTTTCGCCCCACCGGTCGATCTGGCTGGGTTACCACTGCCAACACTTTGTAGTTCTGATCTAAAGCTTTTAGGATTGGAACACTAAATTCAGGCGTTCCCATAAATACAATTGATTTCATAATAATTCACCTACATAAAACTGACTGGTTCTGGATCAATCCCGATCTGTAAACCCTTTCTAACTTCTTTTTGTGATATTTGTAAAATATGCTTTAAGCTTTCATTGAGTTTTAAGTCACGTTTGTACTTAATAATGATTTGGAAATAATAACGTTTTTTCATTCGAGCAATCGGCCTAGGGGTTGGCCCCAAAATAATGGTAGTTTGATCAAGCGACTTTTTAAGATAATTAGCAACCTCATAAGATTCATTAGCCGCCTGCCTCTCATTTAGTGAACTAATTGAAACTTTAATGGTAAAGAAGTATGGAGAATAATCAGCTAAATGTCTTAATTGCATTTCTTTTTGATAAAATGCTTCATAATCCTGGTCTTTAGCCAATTGAATCACATAATTATCTGGATTATAGGTCTGAATAATGACTTCTCCATCCTTATCAGCTCGTCCAGCTCGTCCGGAAACTTGAGTTAATAAATCAAACGTTCGTTCACTAGAACGAAAATCAGGTAAATCCAATCCGGTATCAGCATTTAATACCCCCACCAAAGTTACATTCGGAAAATCCAGTCCCTTAGCAATCATCTGCGTTCCTAGTAAAACATCAGCATGATGTTCACCAAATTCACGAAGTAACTTCTCATGAGAACCCTTTTTCCGGGTTGTATCGACATCCATTCTGATTACTCGCGCTTTTGAAACGAGTTCATGTAATTGTCGCTCTACCTTTTCAGTTCCAGTACCAAAGTAACGAATATTTTTACTGTGACAGTTGGGACAATACTTAGGAATTGGTTCCTCAAATCCGCAGTAGTGACACTTCATCGTATGAGAATCCATGTGAAGCGTCAAAGAAATATCACAGTTGGGACACTTTAAAACATAGCCACAATCTCGACACATCAGAAAAGACGAGAATCCCCGACGATTAAGCATTAACACTACTTGTTCGTGCTTTTCAATTCTTTGCTTAATCGCACTAAGTAATTGGTGCGAAAAGATTCCATCATGAGTCTCTTCTTCTCTGGTCATGTCAACAACTGAAACTTCTGGTAAACGCCTTTGATTAATGCGATCGGGAAGGCATAAAAATTTATAAACTCCCTTTCCGGCACGAGCCCTTGACTCAAGCGAAGGTGTTGCACTCCCAAGTACGACCGGACAATGATGATAATTGCCACGCCAAATGGCAACATCCCGCGTGTGGTAACGTGGATTATCATCCTGCTTGTAACTTGTATCGTGTTCCTCATCAAGAATAATAATCCCAATATCAGAAAGAGGAGCAAAAACTGCTGATCTTGCCCCTACTACTACCTTTGCCTTTCCATTATTAATTCTACGCCACTCATCATACTTTTCCCCAGTTGACAAACCACTATGAATTACAGCAACTTGATTACCAAACCGATTTTTAACTCGATTAACCATCTGGGGGGTTAAAGAAATCTCTGGAACTAACATCAACGCCGTCTCACCTAAATCCAGAGCCTTTTGGATGGATTGAAGATAAACCTCAGTCTTACCTGATCCAGTTACTCCTTCAAGTAGATAGGTTTCATTTCGATGGGCTTCAATGGAACGATCAATTTCACGAACAGCATGTGCTTGATCAACGGTTAACTTTTTTGGTTGATCAATTGTAATGTCATGTTTGTACGGATCACGATACTTCTCAACCTGAACTTTTTTTATCCAATTCTTCTTTTCAAAACTGCTAATCGCTGAATTGGATATTTTAAGATCATTAACGAGGTGGGTCTGAATAATTGGTTGATCAGTATGGTTCTCTAAGACAGAAAGTAAGTTTAATTGAGAAGTGGCATTCTTACGAAGTTGTTTTTTTGCCTGACCAAAATCACTTAATTGATTTAAAATGGCCGTTTCCGTTTTCTTTTTGGCTTCATTTTGAACTTTGTAAATCACTTGGATTTTATTGTTCTTACGTAACTTAGCAAGTTTCCCCATCTCCGTACTATTAAAATGCTCCGTGTCAAACGGAACCATACTCTGGTCTTTAAACTTATCATTAAGCTCTTGATCGGCAAGATTTCCAGTTGCTTTTACATAGGTTGTATATCTTGCCTTCATCGCATTAGGAAGCATGGTCAAAAGACAACTAATTCGAAAAGAATAAGTTGTATCAGCCAACCACTTAGAAAGTTCAATCATTTCGTCGTTCAACACTGGGCTCAAATCCATGGTACTATCAATCTTTTTGAGTTGATTAAGCTGGTCCGGTTTCTCATCTGTAATATCAACGACAAAACCTTCAACTTTTCTGTTTCCATTCCCAAATGGAACAATGACCCTCATGCCTCGTTTCAGTTGATCTTCTAATCCAGTAGGAATTAAGTATGAATAGGGTACATTTGTTTGCATGGTCGGAACATCAACAATCACTTTTGCAATTTTCAAATTACCCCTTCTTTCCATTCTTGCATATTACAGATTAGCTATAAAAGGTCAACAACGACATTTAACACTTCACTAGCAACTTTTAATTTAGACTCAACTTCTGTCTTTTTGACCAAACCATCCTTTGAGATGATTGAAACCTGATTATCATCACTATTAAAACCAATTAATGAATTGGAAACATCATTTAATACCACTAGGTCTAATTTCTTTTTCATCAACTTTTGCTTAGCATTTTTAAGAGGATCATTGGTCTCGGCCGCAAAACCGACCACCACCTGATTAGGGTTCTTCTGTTGTGCCACTTTTGCAACAATATCATCGTTCTTAATTAGATGGAGATCTAAAGAATCATGGTCTTGATCCTTCTTTATTTTTTGTTTTTCCGCATGAGCAGGTTTAAAATCACTAACTGCAGCAGCCATAATCAAAACCTGATTATCTGAAAATAAGCGTTGTACCTGGTGCTCCAGTTGATCAGCAGAACTAACTTTGATAACTTTCACACCATCTGGAATCTGGCACTGACTGTTGGCACTTACAAGTGTCACTTTAGCCCCCATTTCTTTAGCAACCTCAGCAATTGCATATCCCATCTTTCCTGATGAATTATTTGATAAGTACCTAACCGGATCAATTGGTTCTCTAGTACCACCAGCAGTTACTAGTATATTAACCCCAGAAAGAGGTTGGTCATCATGATCACTTAATTGACTAACCACAAACTGATAAATTTCTTCTGGTTCAGCAAGTCGACCTAGAGCTGAATATCCTTCGGCTAGTGGACCAACTTGTGGCTCAATAAATTCGATACCATCATCTTTTAATCTTTGAAGATTTCTTTGGGTAGCTGGATTTTTTAGCATGACATCATTCATTGCTGGCGCAAAATACTTGGGGCACTCCATGGCTAACATAGTCGTACTTGCAAAATCATCCGCAATCCCATTTGCTGTTTTAGAAATAAAATCAGCGGTAGCAGGGGCAACAATTGCCAAATCGGCCCATTTAGCTAGCCCAATATGATTAATCGTTGTTGAGTCATCAAAATAACTTTGATCATCATAGACATCATTCTTCGATAAAACTTGAAAAGTTAATTTCGAGACAAATCGTTTGGCAAACGGTGTCATTACAACTTTGACACTAGCACCATTCTTTTTTAAAAGTCTCAATAAATAAACTGCCTTATAAGCAGCAACGCTACCAGATACAAATAAGACAATTTGCTTCCCGTTTAACAAAATTATACCCTCCAAAGTATTTCTTATTAATTATACTACACATCCCTTATTATTCATTTAATAAAAAAAGACCCTGTGATGAGATTCATCACAAAAGTCCTTTCTTACTTACTTTTTGGAGCGATGGTTAACACGCCGGCAGCAATTTCTTCCAACGCCATTCCAACTGATTTTACTGACTTATAATGGGAAAGCAGTGGTTTCGCACCTTGATCAAGTTCTTCAGCTCTTTTGCTTGCTAACATAACGAGCGAATATCTTGAATCAACGTGTTGCAATAAATCTTCAAGTGGTGGATAAATAAACATTAAACTTCATCTCCTAATTTATTAAGATAATTTGGCATAACACGGTTTACCTTTAAACGTTCACTTTTAACAATTGTTTTAATTCGGTCTACCGCATTTGAAACCTTATCATTCACAACTGCATAATCATAGTTTTGCATCATTCGGATTTCCTTAGAAGCTTTTTCAATTCGTTTGTTGATAACTTCAATATCATCAGTCCCACGGCCAACCAAACGATCCCTAAGTGAATCAATGTCAGGTGGAGTTAGGAAAATAAAAACTCCATCGGGGCAGTTGGCACGCACCTGCATGGCACCATTAACTTCAATTTCCAGAAAAACATCTCTTCCTGAATCTAATGTCTCGTTTACGTATTGTAACGGGGTGCCATAATAATTGTCAACATACTTAGCATACTCCAGCATCTTACCATTTTTAATATTCTGTTCAAATTGATCCTTTGAAACAAAGTAATAATCAACCCCGTTAACTTCTCCCTCACGGGGTTTTCTGGTAGTCATCGAGATTGAATACTTGAAATCGACATCAGGCTCATTAAAAAGGGCTTTTCTAACCGTTCCCTTCCCCACTCCACTTGGACCAGAAAGAACAATTAACATTCCTCTTTCACTCACTTAAACCGCTCCTTTTTCGTAACTTCTTTATATATATTATGCAATTTATAAATCAATTAATCAATAAGAGATAAAATGAATGCTATTTAATTTTTTGTCTTTTTTGTTGATTGGCCAAGTTTAAAAGTTCAGAAGCGTGTTCCATGGTTAACTTAGTAACTGTGGTTCCTGCTAACATTCTAGCAAGTTCCTTAACTCGTTGCTCACCTGATAAGGGTTGAACCGAAGTTTCCGTTCGATTATTAGAATCAACATGCTTCGAGATGAAATCATGATTATCAGCCATGGCGGCAACCTGTGGCAGATGGGTGATACACAAAACCTGGGATTTCTTACCAATTGCACTAATTTTATCTGCAATTGCTTGAGCCACTCTTCCCGAAACACCCGTATCTACCTCGTCAAACACGATTGAAGTTACTCCTTGGACGCGGGAAAAGATCGTTTTAAGAGCTAACATAATTCGAGAAAGTTCACCACCTGAGGCAATTTTGGATAACGGTGCCATGTCCTCACCCGGATTCGTTCGGATGTAAAACTCAACTTCTTCAATTCCATTTCGATTAAAAGTATCTTTAGGTAAATTGGAAAAACGAACTTCGAACTGCGTTTTATCCATGTACAAATCAGCTAATTGTTGATGAATTTCAGCAGTTAACTTTTCGGCTTGCTGATGTCTAATATCACTTAACTTTTTCCCAAGTTTATTTAATTCTTTGACGGAAGCATTGAAGCGTTCTTCTAAATTATTGCCACTCTTTTCATCCGTCTCCATATCAGTTAATTCACCAGAGATTTTATCGTAATACTTTAAAATCTGTTTAATCGAATCACCGTATTTTCGTTTTAACTCAAAAATAGTATTTAAGCGTTGCTCAACTTCGTTCAATCTGTCAGGGTCAAACTCCAAATTATCCATCTGATTACTAATCTCTCCAGAAGCATCTTGCAGCGTATAATAAGCATTTTTAACATTCTCAGAAATTGACTTAAACTCATCATCTAACCGTTCTAAATCTTCAAGAGCATTCATGGCATCCCCGATCATATCAATCGGACTAATACTTTCATCACCATTAATATCATTAAAACTTCTTCCTAGACTATCGCTAATGGCTTGAAAATTATTTAAACGATCCCTTTCGGCTATCAGATCTTCTTCTTCGCCATCCGTTAAATCAGCCGTTTCAATTTCATTTACCTGGTACTTAAGCATATCAATGCGTTGAGCCCATTCTTTTTCATTTTTATTTTTATTATTTAATTCTTTCTTTAATTTAAGGTATTTTTCATATTGTTCCTGATAAAGCTTAAGCGTAGGTTTGAGGCTGTCGCCAGCAAATTCATCAAGTAACCCAATGTGCTTATCAGGTTGCATCAGCGCTTGATGTTCATTTTGTCCATAAATATCAACCAAAGTTTCGCCAACTTTTTTTAGCGTATTTGTATTCACCAATATGCCATTGATGCGACATACGTTGCGGCCATTACGATATAATTCACGCTGTAAAATTACCGTATCATCATCATGTTCGATCCCAAATTTATCCAACACATGAGCAGTAAGACCATCTTTAGGAATGGCAAACATTCCCTGTAAAATTGATTTGTTCGCACCCTTTCTAATAAAGTGAGACGATCCCCTACCACCAGCAAGTAGACCAACGGCATCAATAATAATCGACTTTCCTGCACCAGTTTCTCCTGACAGAACTGTCATCCCTGAGTAAAAATTAACTTCCAATTGATCAATAATCGCAAAGTCTTTGATTGAAATTTCCTGTAACAACTTCTCACCTTCTTAATTATTTAAACTTTTATAAGCCCGATCCATGACATCTTCAACTGCAACATCGTTTCCTACTTCAGGATCATCAGATGACTTTAGATGAATCAAGAATTCGATATTCCCTTCACCACCCTTGATGGGAGAAAAATCAAGTCCTAAAACAGAAAAACCAGCCTCAGTCGCAAACTGAATGACGTTAGTAATCACCTGTTTATGCACGTTTTTGTCCCTTACAATGCCATGCTTACCAACGTTTCCACGACCAGCCTCAAACTGGGGTTTTATTAATGCCACTACTTCCCCATTTTTAACTAAAATTGATTTTAAGGGCTTTAAAATTAATTTAAGAGAAATAAAAGAAACGTCAATTGAGGCGAAACTAGGTTCTCCACAAGTAAAATCTTCTGGTTTACTGTACCTAAAATTAGTATTCTCCATTACAACAACACGAGGGTCGTTTCTAAGCTTCCAAACTAATTGGTTTGTCCCAACATCTAAGGCGTAACTCAATTTAGCTCCATTTTGTAACATTACATCCGTAAATCCACCGGTGGAGGATCCGATGTCCAAAACGATTCTATCACGAACACTAATATTAAAACTTTTGAGTGCTTTTGCTAATTTTAATCCACCCCGACTGACAAAGGGAAGTGCATTTCCCTTTAAATGCAGCTTGGTTTCAACTGGAATCTTCACCCCAGGCTTATCCATGCGTTGTTCATTTTTTCCAAGTACTTCACCAGCCATGACGGCTCTTTTTGCCCTTTCGCGTGTGTCAAACAATCCTTGCTTGACAAGTAAGACATCAACCCGCTCTTTATCCTTTGCCATTATAACCTCACTTTTTCACCACAAAATAAGATAAAAATGAATCTAACAAATCGGGTGAAAATTCATCCGGCAACTTACTTAATGCCTCTTGACTTTTACTAACAGTCTCATCTAATTTTTGAATTGCTCCATTAATTCCCAACAAATTTACATACGTATTTTTATCAACATCATCCTGATTTTCAAGGTTAGGAGCATCTTTAATATCATCAAATATTTGAAATGCTAGCCCAAAATTCCAAGCAAACGCAGATAAACATTTCCGACTTGCTTGATCAGCATCAGCAATGGTCGCTCCTGCTATAACACAATAATGAAACAGCTCACCGGTTTTGTTTCTATGTAAATGCATTAATTCATCCAGATTCAAATGTTGGTTATCTGAACTAACATCTACAGTTTGACCAGCTACCATTCCGTCTGGACCAGCAGCATGGGACAATAACTGAATCAATTGAACTTTTTTTACAGCTGACAAATCAGCTCTTGAAAGCCAGTTAAACGCTAACGTCAACAATCCGTCTCCAGCTAAAGTTGCAATATCAGCGCCAAATTTTTTGTGATTGGAGAGTTGACCACGACGATAATCATCATTGTCCATGGCTGGTAGATCATCATGAATTAAAGAATAGGTATGAACTAACTCAACCGCAGAACTGGTTTTAATGGTGGACTCGTCAACTTCGTAATTCAAAGTTTTTAGGGTGGCTAACGTCAATAATGGTCGTAATCGTTTTCCACCAGCCATCAAAGAATATTTCATGGCATCTACAATTAATTTTATCGAGCTCGACTTATCAATGTTTGTTTCTAAAGTTTGATCGATTTTCGGAATATATTTATCTTTAAATTCTGAAAGAGTTTGTTTATTGGGTGTCATCACTGTCTCCACCTTGTTGATCACGATCAAATGGGATTTCATTATCACTGTCATCCATCATTTTAGTAAGCGTTTTTTGTGCATTTGAAAGTGTCTTTTGCATTTCGTTACTTAACTCAACTCCATCTTTAAATTCTGAAAGAGCTTTTTCTAAAGGTACGTCTCCTTGTTCAAGTTGATTAACAATTTCTTCTAATTTATCCATATTTTCTTCAAAAGTTGGTTTTTTATCTGCCATTATTTACTGTCTCCTTTAAGTCCAACATGATCAACGGTTGCACTAGCACTTCCATCACTGAACTGAATACGAATGTGTTCATCCTTTTTTAAATCCTTAGCCGACTTAACTAATTTATCATGATCGTTTGTAACCATCCCATATCCAGAACTCATTAAACGTAGCGGGCTTAGATGGTCGAGTGCACTGACGTTTGAATTTAACTGAGTCCGTTTTGTTTTCAAAATCACTTGAACGGACTTTTTCATCGATTCAAGATAATAATTAACCTGTTTTTGGTTTGCATTGATGCTATGAACCGGTGAGTTTAATTTTAGTTGTTCTAAATAAGCTTGAAGTTGATTATGGTAATGATTTAGTAAATCTTTCATGTTAGTACCCAGTTTGGTATTTAAAGTATCTAATTGCTGGACATAGGATTCATAAAGACGTTCGGGCTGGTTAAAAACGTAAGAATTCATTACTTTATCGTATTGTGACCTCGAACGGGCCAAAATGTTATCCATGGCGTTATAAATCCTAGTCTGTTTAGTCTTTAAATCAAGAATTACATCACTAAGCACAGGAACTGCCAACTCAGCAGCTGCGGTCGGGGTTGCTGCCCGTTTGTCAGAAACTAAATCAGCAATCGTTGTATCAGTTTCATGTCCAACTGATGAAATCACTGGAATTTTACTATTATAAATAGCTCTTGCGACAATTTCTTCATTAAATGGCCATAAATCTTCAATAGAACCACCACCACGACCAATAATAAGAGTATCAAATCCGCCAATTTCGTTGACTCGGTTAATTTGATGAGCGATCTCACTTGCTGCATTCTCACCCTGAACAGCTGCTGGAAACAAAACAATTTGAGCAATCGGGAATCTCCGTCTAACAGTGGTGATGATGTCCTTAATAACTGCACCACTTTGAGACGTGACTACGGCAATTCTCTTAGGATACATTGGAAGAGGTTTTTTATGAATTTCCTCAAACAAGCCCTCTTTGGCAAGTTTATTTTTTAACTGTTCGTAGGCTTCATAAAGTTGACCCACTCCATCCGGTTCCATGTGATCAATATAAAACTGATACATTCCGGTTTTTTCATACACGGAAACATGTCCAGTAACAAGGACTTTCATTCCCTCCTCTGGCATGAATTTAACCTTAGAGAAGGCCGATTTAAACATGGTAACGTTAATTTTTGAGTTGTCATCCTTTAAACTAAAATATTGATGAGTTGGTCGCAAGCGAAAGTTGGAGATTTCACCGGTAAGGTAAACTCGTCCTAGGTATGGGTCAACGTCAAATTTCTTTTTGATATACTGCGTCAAAGCTGATACAGTTAAATATTTACTTGCCACTCTTTTTGCTCCATTCACACATATCAACCGTTTGTTGCATCAAGGTTGCGATTGTCATTGGTCCTACGCCACCCGGCACCGGAGTGATATATTCGATATTGTCACTTTTTGATTTGTATTCGACGTCGCCAGCCAATTTACCATTCTCATCCATATTTTGACCAACATCAATAACAACGGCACCTGGTTTAAAATCATCATCATTTAATATGGCATACTTGCCGACCGCTGAAATAACTACATCAGCTTGCTTCGTGTACTTTGAAACATCATCAGTGTGACTATGAACGTCAATCACGGTTGCATCGGCGTTAAGCATCAAAGCTAACATTGGCTTTCCAACAATTGAACTACGGCCAACAATCACAACGTTTTTACCATCTAAGTCAATATGGTACTCTGATAGTAAAGTCATAATGCCCTTCGGAGTACATGCAACCGGGTAATTCTCCTTAAGATTAAGAAATAACTTGCCGACATTAACGGGATGAAAACCATCCACATCTTTTGTAGGATCAATTGCCTCAATCACTTTGTCTTCGTTAATATGATCAGGAAGTGGCGATTGAACTAAGATTCCATTGATTTCAGGGTTCTCATTCAAACTTCTCACAATTTGGATCAATTCGTCTTGCGTGGTTGATTCAGGTAAAGCCTTCTTAATGGAATAGATGCCTAACTCTGTTGCCTTTTTTTCTTTGCTTCGAACATATCTTTGACTTGCCTGGTCATTTCCAACGATTACTACCGCTAATCCTGGAGTAATTCCAGCTTGTTTTAGTTTAAAAACTCGCTTTTTTGTTTTTAAGTTCAGGTCTTTTGCAACCTTTCTGCCATCAATTATGCTAACCACGAAAACATCTCCCGATACATTATTATTAGTACAATTCTAGCATATTATTTTTGTTCTAGCTAAATGTAAAAAAATAAGAACCCATCACGGGTTCCTATTTTTCAATCGCACTATCTAAAACGCCATTAATAAAGTTTCGTGACTTATCATCACAAAACTTTTTAGCTAATTCTAAAGCTTCATTAATGGCAACCTTATTTGGCGTTGCTTCTTCATACTTAATTTCATACAGCGCAATTCTTAAGATAATTAGGTCAGCTTTACTAATTCGATCAATCGACCATTTATTCGCTAAGTGATCTGTAATGATCTTATCAAGTTCACTCTTATGCTCTCTTACCCCATTAACGATTTCCAAGTAATATTCTGGCGCCCTTACATCTTCATTAGTAAGATAATCAAAAAATTCACTTGGTTCAACAGCATCATTACTTTCCATCGCAAATAAGGTTTGAAAAGCTAACTCTCTAATTTGATGTCGACTTATTTTCACTTTTTATCCTCATTATCGAATAATTTATCAGTATCAACTTTACCAGTACTCTTTGGAAGAATCATTCCTTCAACGTGAACATTTACGGAACCGATACGAAGGTCAGTCATAAACAACAACTGTTGTTTTACTTGATTTTGAATCTCTAAAGCAACCTTAGGAACCGAAACCCCGTAATTTAGGTATACAAAAATATCAACATTCAATTTGCCATTCTCAATTGCTAATCTGATGCCCTTACCGCGCTCTTTTCTTCCAAATAATTCGTTAACACTGGAAGAAAAACTACCACGCATCCGGTTAACTCCTTCAACTTGCACGGCCGCAATTCCAGCAATGACCTCAATCACACGAGGTGCAATTTTAATCGACCCTAGGTCTGATTTCTTATTGTCGAGTGTAATGAAACTTTCGTCTGCTGCCATAATATAACCCCCAATTGGCTAAACAATCAGATCATTCTGACCATTATGCCCGAGAAATGTAAGTACCGTCATCAGTATTGATCACTAACTTATCACCCTTATTTACAAAGAATGGAACTTGAAGCGTTAAACCAGTGGTCATAGTAGCGGGTTTAGAACCACCGGAAGCAGTATCACCTTTAATCCCAGGTTCAGTATCCGCTACTTCAAGTGTGACCGTCTTAGGCACTTCAACTCCCAAAGTTTCACCGCCGTACTGAATAACTTGAACTTCCATATTTTCTTGTAAGTAGTTCATTTCTTCTTTAACTTGCTCTCTTGGAATCGTTAGTTGTTCATAATTATCCATGTCCATGAAGACAAGTCCACTACCATCATCATAGAGGTATTGCATCTTTTTGGTTTCAATGTTAGCTTTTTCAACTTTAGCACTAGCCCGAAAAGTTTTTTCCTGAACGGCTCCCGTCCTTAAATTCTTTAACTTAGTACGAACAAATGCTCCACCCTTACCGGGCTTTACGTGTTGAAAACTAACAATCTTCCAGATGTTATTGTCAGCTTGAATGGTCATACCATTTTTTACTTTTACAATTGAAATTGACATTTTCATGCCTCCCACATATTTATGTTCCTATCATATCAATATCGATCACGTAAAAGCAAGTTACGATATTGATAAAAAAAGAGACCCCTGCGTTAACGCTAGGCCTCTTTGGATTTACTTAGTTGCTACTTCTGCTTCAGGGTAAACAGAAACTTGACGTTTGTCACGACCTAAACGTTCGAAACGAACAATCCCATCAACTAAAGCAAATAATGTGTCATCTCCACCACGTTTAACGTTCTTACCTGGATAGATATGAGTTCCACGTTGACGGTATAAAATTGTACCAGTTGTTACTGATGAGCCATCAGCAGCTTTAGTCCCTAAACGACGTCCAGCTGAGTCACGACCATTAGATGATGAACCACCGGTTTTATGGTGAGAGAAAAATTGTAGATTCATTTTTAACATGCGTTTACACCTCCAAATTAAAAGTGTTATTTTACTTCAACGTAATTCGAATACTGTTTTGAAATATCCATAAGTCCATTCATAAAGCTTTTAAGTAACGTTTGGACCTTAACATCATTCAAATGTTCAACCGGAATCTTAACTTGGAGATATCCTCCATTTTTTTCATCCTGTTCTACATATGGATCAATGTCACAAACGGTAATTAACCCGTTCACAGAAGAAATTGCTAACGCTGATACTGCTGCACAGACGATATCATGCCCATACTCACCAGAATCAGCGTGGCCAGTCACTTTAAATCCAGTTATTAAATTATGATTTAAATCAAATGTAGCTTTAATCATATGGCTTAAGCGTTAATCTTGTTGATAGTAACCTTAGTATAAGGTTGTCTATGACCCTTCTTTGATTGAGCACCCTTTTTAGGTTTATATCTAAAGATACGGATCTTCTTACCCTTACCTTGCTTATCAACTTTTCCTTCGACTGAAGCACCGTCAACTAATGGTGAACCAACCTTAGGGGTCTTGCCACTAACAAAGACAACATCATCAAAAGTAACCTTGTCACCTTCGTTAGCATCAAGTTTTTCAACAAAGATGGCTTCACCTTCAGAAACCTTGTATTGCTTGCCACCTGTTTCAATAATTGCGTACATGTAGTGCACCTCCTTATAATTTGCTTAGACTCGCCAGTATTAAGTGCCCAATGGACCTTAAAACTCAAACTGAGCGGTTGTAGCTGTGGAAGTCCACAATTACAACATCATAAGTATATAAAAATTAATGTTATAAGTCAAATGAAAAAGGGACACACCAGATATTAAGCGTGTGCCCCTTTCTCGAGATGTCGCAGGAGCGATTCGAACGCTCGACCTACGGTTTAGAAGACCGTTGCTCTATCCAGCTGAGCTACTGCGACATAAACTCAAACAACAAGAATAATTATATTGAATATCGAACTATAAGTCAATGGTTTTTAGTACATTGCTTGATTTAATGATCATTTAAAACCAGCTTTAAATCATCTTGCAGTAGACCGTTAAATCTATCGGTGATTGTATCTGGACTAAAGCCTAAATCAACAAGGCCGAACTTTAAGAATAAAGTCCAAGCGTGCTTATATCCGATCTTGCTTTTCTCATAATAACTTTTTAGTAACATATTCAGCATTGATAAATATAAAGAATTAAGGTCATCAGTCTTTTTCATTCCTAATAACTTATTTAACATTTCGTCATCTACAGTAATCACATCCACCCAACTTTGTAGGTTAGCAATTAGAAAAAAATCCCTGAAAGTCCTAATGTAACTTTCGAGCTGGTTGTCCCGATTATTCTCAGAACTAGTGATGTCCGTTTTAAGCATCCCAGAATTTTTAGCCAATTCAGAAAAGTGAATGTCTAAAGAAACATAAGAACTTGAAACATGAGTTCCAGGTTTCCAAATTGTTTGATTCTTAGCATCTAACTGCCGATATAAGTTGACTGTGTCCGAAACCATTTTGTTAATATCCATTATTGTTTTGCCACTCCTTAATTTGTTGTTTAATTTGAGTAATTTCTTCGGGATGTTGAACTAAATCATACCAAGTAACGTCCATCTTGTTTCTAAACCACGTTAGTTGTCTCTTAGCGTAGTGTCTTGAGTCTTGCTTAACATCTTCTACTACTCGATCCAAACTTTCGTTACCATTGAAATAAGGGATGAATTCTCGATACCCAATTCCCTTACTAGCAGGAATTTTACTCCCACCATTTTCAAAAAGCCATTTATTTTCTTTAATTAACCCGTTTTCCATCATCTGGTCTACTCGTTGATTAATCCGCTGGTATAGGACATCACGACGCGTATTAAGTCCCACAATCAATTCATCATACTGCCGTCCCTGATTATCCTGCTTGGAAATTGGTTTTCCACTAACAAGGTATACTTCGAGAGCCCGTAAAATGCGTCGTGTGTTTTGCATAGGTGTCTTTGATGCCGTTACGGGATCAACCTGATTTAATTTATCCCACATTTTCATTGGACCAAATTCGTTAAGTTCATTAATCAATGTTGCTCTAATTTCAGGATCATTCTTACTTCCTAAATTTAATCCCCTTAAGAGTGAATTAAGATAAAATCCAGTGCCACCAACAATAATTGGAAGATGCCCTCGATTCGTAATTTCCTTAATTAATTTTTCAGCAGCTTCAACAAAATCAACCACCGAATATTGTTCGTCAACATCAATGATGTTTATTAAATAATGAGGAATTCCCTGTTGCTCCGTTCGAGAAATCTTGGCAGTCCCAATATCTAGATGACGGTAAACCTGCATTGAGTCGCCAGAAATAATTTCTCCATTAAACTGTTTTGCAATTTTAATTGATAAGTCCGTTTTTCCAACAGCCGTTGGACCAACAATCGCTAATAATTTGTTCATAAATTCACCTAATTAATGATGTTCTATACTGGATATATTAGCGCAAATAACGCATAATAGACAAGTAGATAATAAAAAAGGAGGCAATGACTATGAGTAAATTTACACAAGGATTTACTACGGGAGTTGCAGCATGTATTGGAATCGCTGCAGGAGTTTGGCTTTCATTCAAGAAAACGGTGGTTCAACCAATGGAGGAACAAGAGTCCAAAATTAATGAAAACCGTAAAAGAGCAAACAGAAAAAGTCATTCAGCTCATTTAAGTTAATTATTAATAATAAAAAGAGAACTCGATCGAGTTCTCTTTTTATTTAACCCTTTTTAATTTTGCCATCCCATCGCTGGTAACCCTCGTTAAGAATTGAAATATTTTTAAAACCCTTTTTATGAAGGAATTTGGCAACTTTCATACTCAAAGTCTTATTCTGATCGTACAAATAAACTGGTAGATCTGGTCTCAGTTCTTGATAAAAACTTCGAAAAGTTGAATATGGCATGTTTCTTGAACCAAGAATATGACCATCATTAAAAGCTTTACTTTCACGTAAGTCAATAACTTGCGATTTGCGAATCCCACTTTGAAATTCATCTTCATTTAAAAACTTACAATAACGTTTGGCCATTAAAATAGTAAATTCATGGTATAACCACCAAATTAACAGAACCACTCCTAGAGTGATCAGAAAATAAAGAACTGAAACTATCACACTACTCAATTAAAATCTCTCCAATACTTTTATCTAAATTGTAATGCTAACGAAGCTGCACCAATTACCCCAGCATCATTACCCAACTGAGCTAATTTAACTTTAGTTGAATCTCTAATTGATGGAAAGGCATTTTCCTGGAAATATCTAGTAGTTGGTTGAAGCAAAGTGTTTCCAGCATTAGAAACTCCACCACCAATAATGATACTTGCTGGGTTCAAAGTATTTCCAATATCAGATAAGGCTAGTCCAAGGTAAAAACAAATCTTATCCACAACCTGATTAGCAAAGATGTCGCCATTATCTGCTAGGTAAAAAACCATTTTTGAAGTGATTTTTTCATCAGTATTTTCGAGATCCTTTAACCGTGAATGTCCCTTAAAATCTTTAGACATATCCTTAGCTACGTGAACAATTCCAGTTGCTGAAGCGTACTGTTCTAAGCAACCTCTTTTGCCACAGGTACAAAGGTAACCATTTGGTTGAACAGCAATGTGTCCAACTTCACCTGCTCCACCATTAACACCATGAAGGAGTTTACCGTTAGCAATTACTCCACCACCAACTCCAGTTCCTAACGTAACAAAGACTACGTCGTCTTCAGTACTACCTGCACCCTTCCAGTATTCACCTAAGGAAGCCACATTGGCATCATTGTCTAATTGAAATGGTAATCCAACCCCATTCTGAATCAATTCTCGAACTGGTTGTTCATCCTTCCAGTTAAGGTTAAAAGCTTCGGAAACTGTCCCCTTTTCACGGTTTACAGTTCCTGGTGTTCCCATTCCAATTCCAACAAAATCATTAATGGTTTTGTCAGAATCCTCGATATGTTTGTTGATTGACTTAACAATGTTCTCAACGATGTGAGCGCCCTTATCACTAGTATCAGTGAGTACTCTCCATTTATCAAGAACCTCACCATTTTCGTCCAAAAAAGCCATTTTAGTAGTGGTACCACCTAAGTCAATCCCAATCAAATTCTTTGCCATTCTATAGACCTCCCGTCTCATTTTTAGATTTTAAGTTTTTTTCTTCAATCCTGTGTTCACGTGTTAATACTAGTTTTGCGGATGTAAACTCTCGATCACTAACTACATGAGCATCATGAAGATGGTCGAGTTCTAAGGCCATTACTTCAATATCCCAAAGTCGTTTACCGACATATACATATATTCCAAATTTTTTTAACAGTTGTTGAACATCATATAGAGTTGTCATTTTAATCATCATCCTAAATTAACTATGTACAACGTGTCAACGAACAGAACCTAAATAGTACATTATTATTATACCAATAATTAAAGCGGTTGCATAAAATAATCTCATAATTTTATTTAAATTGATATTGTGCTTTAATCCTACAACAAAACTAATCAGGTAACCACCAATGAATCCGCCAATATGACCAAAAATATCAATACCAGGCGTAAAGATATCAAATACAAGGTTAATTACCACAAAAAGAATAAACGTCTTTGCAGTACTTCTGACAAATGAATCACCACGATACTGAAAAGCAATCATCAAAAAGGCACCGAATAATCCAAAAATAGCGGTACTGGATCCTGCTGAAATTCCACTTCCAAACGCGAAGCTCATTAAATTTCCACAAAATCCTGCAACCATAAAAATGACAAAATATCTTAAATGACCAACGATTGGTTCAATTAATTTCCCCAAATAATATAAAGTGATTCCATTAATTAAAATATGTTGAAAACCAATATGAACAAAAATGGGAGTAATTAGGCGCCACCACTGACCATCTTTTACTAAGGGGTTATATTGCGCACCAAACTTTAGTAGATTAACGGTGTTCTCTGAGCCACCACTTAAAGTCATCATTAAATATACAACTACCATGATGAACAGTAATAAGTACGTTACCCAAGGATAATTATTGACTCTTTTAAGTTTTTGTTTGATCATCTTAAATCCTCTAAAAAATAATCCGATCCAATCTAACGTCAAATGGATCTGGCTTCCAATTTAACTCAGAAACGATTTGTGATTTTTGGGCCAGTGAAACCTTATAGCCGTCAAATCGAGATAAATAACGATCATAAAATCCCGCACCATAACCAATTCTCTGATTACTATCAGGATTAAAAGCAACTCCTGGAACCACCATCAAATCAATCAAATTACTGATGATCGTCTTTCCATTAACGGGCTCCCAGATCCCAAACTTAGTCTTTTGAAACTTTAAAGTATGGCTAAGCTCAACAAACTCCATCTGATGCTTAGGAAGTGTATGAGGAACCACCACCTTTTTCCCATCATTTAAAGCCGCAAAAATTATGGGAGCTGTAGGAATCTCAATGGCTGTATTCATGGTTGTGGCAACCACCTTGGCGTTCTGCCATTCTTGAAGGTCAAAGAGCGCTTCATACAACCCATAAAAGAATTGATCCGATGGCTTAGCATTTTTCATTCTTTTTAAAACCAATTCTCTAACTTTATTTTTATTCATTTACATCACCCATTAATTTTATAATAAAAAAGATTTTGGGTAAAAACCCAAAATCTTATTTTGTTTCGCGATGTAAAGTAACTTTTCTATCACGTGGGCAATACTTTTCTAATTCTAAGCGATCGGGATTATTTCTACGACTCTTAGTTGATAAGTAATTGCGTTCGTGGCATTCAGTACATTCCAAAGTGATATGAACACGCATGTCAAATACCTCCAAACATATTCGTTTTTTATAACTAATTCAACAATCATAATATTAACATCTTTAGCACTATATATCCAGTCTCATTTACAGAACGTTAAGTAATTTTACTTAACAGTATTTTATGGCTTATTCTGAACATCATCCCAGTATGCTTGATAAATTTGTTTAGCAAGATTCAAGTTATTACTTTCAGCGTCAACCGGGAGATTAGGAATGGCTAATGCGACCACTACCTGTGGATCCTTTGATGGTGCATAAGAGGCCAAACTCAGAGTAACAGTTGGTTTACCATTGTAAAATGTTTGGGCAGTACCCGTCTTAGCAGATACTTCGGGAGATAGGCTTGACAAATCTCCACCGGTTTTATATTTATTGGTACCATGAACTACTTGATACAATCCCTGTGTAACAACGTTTCGTTCTTGTTGTGTCATTGGAATTTCATTTAACACCGTTGGCATCGTCGTATTCTGAACAGCTCCAAGTTGTCCGTTCTTGGTATTGGTTGATCTTACATTTTGAACCACATGTGGCTTCAAACGATATCCGCCATTAGCAATAGTGGACATGTATTGGGCTAATTGAATCGTAGTGTACGAATCATAGTTACCAAATGATTCATCCAAAGATTTCCCAATATTAGCAAACGTTGATGGTCCTTGAATGCCAGCAGTTTCACCCGGTAGATCAATCCCAGTCTTAACACCTAAACCAAATTGATTGAAGTAGTTTCGTTCGATGTTAAAAATGTTGGGACTCATGTTAAGTGATCCTCCTGCTTTATACCTGAAGCCCCCTTCTTTCATAGCAAGTTGCATCATGTAAGAGTTAGAGGAAACCTCTAGAGCACCCTGGGCGTTAACCGGCATGTTGGCCTCACCATTTTTGTTAAACCAAGAACTCTTCTTAGCTCCACCAATATCAATTGGCATATCTTCCATTGTACTGTTATTCGGTGTAATAACCTTATCCATTAGGGCACCTGAAACCATTGCACCCTTAACAACCGATCCCATTACAATGGCACTGTTGATGGTTCCTAACTCGTTTGGTGTCACTTTACCAGTCTTAGGATCACGGTTAACACCAGCCATTCCAATTACAGCACCGGTCTTTGGGTTCATAACAACGGCATAAGCCCCCGTGGAATCACCAACGCCCCCAGACTCTGCACCCTTAACTAAATCTTGGAGTTTATTTTGAAACTTAGAGTTAATGGACAACTGAAGATTCTGGCCCCGTTGGCCTGGATACTTCTTAACTTCTTTAACAATCTTGTTATCCCCTCCAACTTTAACCTCGGTCTGGGACTTAGAGCCACGTAAAATTGGTTCATATTGTTGTTCCAAATTACTTTGTCCAACTGAATCATTTCTTGAATACCCTTCAGCTAAAAGTTCATTAACCCGATCAGAAGGTAATCCAGTTTTACTGGATGAAACATTTCCAACAACACTTTGAATCTCATTTCCAGATGGATAATCACGAGACCAACTTGTTCCAACCTGAACTCCAGGCATTTCAGAAGCATGTTCACCAACTTCAGCAATTTCTTTGTTACTTACACCATCAGTTTTAATGTTGGTAGTTGATAATTGATAAGCCCCACTCATTTCCGTAAAAATAGCAGCTGCGTTCTTCATTTGAGGGGTAACCTTTACAATTTTCCCATTCTGGATCATATCTAAAGCTTTATTGTAGGCTGCTTGTGGCGCTAACTTTGTTCCATTAGGAACTTCCTTAGTAGCGTTTGTAAGGTTAGTCTTATCGGCCAAGTAGTATTCACCAATCTGCTTTTTAGTAAGCCCTTTAGTTGGGAGGGTGATGTAACTCCCAAGTTTATTGGCATCATTATAAATCTCCTGGGGCATTACGCTTAATCCTTTAGTATAGGTGATGGCCCGATGAGTTTTGTTACCAACTAAAACTTTCCCGGTTGAGTCATAGATCATCCCACGCGGAACATTACCATACTTAACTGAATTATCGCTCTGATTAACATCAGATTTATAAACTGATCCTTGAAAAATCTGCATGTATGCTAGTCGAAATACTAAAACTGCAAACAATATTCCAACAATTGCGAAGATAAAATTCAGTCGAAATGGAATTTTGGAATTACCGTTTCGCCGGCTTGAATCCCGACTCCTTCTTCTAAATAACCGATCAAAAAAGTTTCTCACGATGCTAACGCTCCTTAACTAATTAATAACTCGAATTCATCACTTATGGCGCTTTTCTTAATTTATATATGATACTCTATTTATTAGAAAAACGACAAACCTAATCTTATTATAATTCATTGCTTTATAAATTAATGAGGTAATTAAATGCTTAACCAAAAAATAAAAAAGAGCCTATCTAAAAACTTCGCATTAATCCTAAGCTTTTTAATACCACTAGTTATTATGGCATTATACGCAGCATATCGCAATATGGCACCTTTCGGAAATAATACGATTTTAACGGTTGATTTAGGACAACAGTACGTTGATTTTTTTGCATATTTTAGAAGAGCCATCTTGCACCATCCTTCATCAATTCTTTATTCGTTTTCTAACGGACTAGGGAATGAAATGATCGGGACTTGGGCTTACTATCTAATGAGTCCATTAAACCTTATCTTACTCTTTTTTAATAATGCATCCCTCCCATCAGGGATTCTCATCCTATTACTTTTAAAGATTGGCTTATCTGGTTTGACCTTTACCATTCTAGTTCGCAAACTTCATCTTACTAATTCTTCACTCATACTGTCATCATTTGCAACTGCATATGCATTAAATGGTTGGATGATTGCAAATAACCTAAATATCATTTGGCTCGATGCCATGATTTTACTTCCTTTAATTTTGCTTGGTTTAGTTAAACTCTTAAAAAACAACCAAAAACTACTTTTCATTACATCATATACCGCTATGTTGATCATTAACTATTATATGGCATACATGATTACGATTTTTATCGTAGCACTAACTATCTACTATTTAGCCATCAATGTTTCAAATATCAAAGATATGTTTGTTGGATTTTTGCGACTAGTCGCAAATGGATTAATTTCGGTGGGATTAGCTGCTTTCATTCTTCTGCCAACCATTTATTCACTGATTAACTCCAAGGGCCAGGGATTTTCTGATAAATTGAACTTTAAATTTGAATATCCAATGCTTGACTTAGTAACTAAATTTGCTCCTGGGACCTTTAATTTTGACCAAATGCCCAAGGGCTTACCAAACCTTTTTATTTCAGAAACGATTTTGGTACTATTTTTGTTCTTTTTTGTTAATAAAACCTTCTCCAAAAAAACTCGAATTTTCACTTTGGTAATGACCATCTTTTTACTGTTGTCAACGTGTTTTCAGCCACTCGACTTATTTTGGCATGCATTTCAGTTTCCAATCTGGTACCCCTACCGTTTTTCGTTTGTAATATGTTTTTGGTTCATCATGGTCGCGCTAGTTAGCTTATCTCACATTCAGGCAATTAGTTTTAAGCAAATTGGAACGTGGCTCATAATTTTATTGCTTGCACTAATGGTCGCTTATACCACCATTAGAATGCCTCAATATAACTATCTTAAATGGTTCACAATTGTGATTGAGGGACTTATGATTTTAGCCGCCATCATCGTTTTATTAACCCACTTCCGGAATGAAAAATGGTTTAATTTGGGTGTTTTTTCACTAATTGTCTTTGGCATTACCATTAATCTTATTCTCTCTTTAAACAACATCTCATACTTAAGTAACTCTGAATACCGTGGTTACGTAAATAAATTAGATCATGTCACAACTTACCTGAAACATCATTCTTTAGATGGCCCATATCGAATCAGCAAGGACTTTTCCCGAACTAAAAACGACCCCTTTAACTTTAATTTTTATGGTGCTTCCTTATTTTCATCCGTCATGAATCCTAAAATGTCTGATCTAGTTGGAAAAATTGGTCAGCCAAATGGCGATGGCGTAATCGAATATTCCAGTGGAACCATGGTTTCAGATGCACTGCTCTCAATGAAATACCATCTGGCTCGTCCCTACACAGCTCCAGTTGACGTTCCAGGTATTAGAGAATTCCCAGAACGATATGACCAAAACTCATACAAAAACATGGGATCATCTGAGGGATTTTCAGTATACGAAAATCAGTATGCGTTACCAATGATGTTTAGAGCCAGTGACCAATCAATCCACAAAAATGCTGCCAGTCCAGATCCCATTCAATACCAAACACAGCTATGGTCAAATCTAACGGGAGACAACCAAGTCCAAAGTCACCTCTTTTCGAGCATTAACTTCAATCACGTTAGATATAACAACGTAACCAAACACAATCAACTTACTGGCACCATCTTCAACAAAGTCAACGTCTTACAGCCGGCCTCTCTTGATCTCACGTTTAAGCCAAAAACTAATGACTCTTACTATTTGACGATGGGAACAGCGTTAAATAACGGTAACTGTGATTTGTCAGTTGATGGTAACCAACTGTCACTTAGTCCTGAATCTAATTCGATTAAGGTCATTAACATTGCCAATAACGCAAAAAACAAAAAGATTAAAGTAAAAATCAGCTTGAAAAAGTCATCACTTTGGTTAGAAAACTTTACTTTATACCAGCTAAATAATTCTTTATTTAAGCAAACCGATCGAAAACTTCGATCGGGAACCAAAAAAATATCCAGCCCAAACGCACGAACGGTAAAGGCTGATATAAAGACAAACGGTTCTAATTCAGTAATTGCTTCAAGTATCCCGTACTCGAAAGGCTGGAGTGCCCAAATAAACGGAAAGAAACATTCAATCACGAAATGGGATCATTACTTCATTGCACTTAAAACTGGAAAAGGAATGAAGCACATTCAGCTTTCATATTGGCCACCATTCTTAAATATGGGAATAATCATTAGTGCTTTGACACTTCTCACCTTAATTTTAAGAAGTTGGTTTAAAAAAAGATATAATAAATAGGGCAATCGTCACTTGAGACGATTGCCCTATTTTAAATTAAAATTATTATTTAACTGATAATATCTTGACATGCATTACGCCAGCAGGAATATCAATATCAACGTTTTCCCCTACTTTATGGCCAAGCAAAGCCTGTGCAATTGGAGAATCATTCGAGATTTTTCCACTCATCGGGTCAGCTTCAGCAGCTCCGACAATTGTAAATGTCTCTGGCTCTTCATCAGGTAGTTCCTTAAACTGAATTTCTTTTCCAACGGTCACTTCATCTTCGTCGGTCTCTTCTTTATCAACCACTTGAGCATATTGTAACATGTGCTCTACCGTAGCAATTCTGCTCTCTAACATACTTTGTTCGTTTTTGGCAGATTCGTATTCAGAGTTTTCAGATAGATCACCGTAACTTCTAGCAACTTTGATTCGATCAACAATCTTTGGTCTTTGATTGACCTTTAAATCTTTTAATTCAGTTTCGAGCTTTTCTTTCCCCTCTTCAGTCATCGGGTACATTTCATCTTCAGCCATTCTTACACCTCACTATTTTATTCAAAATTAAAATACCATTTAAATTAAAGTTTGGCAACTTAATTATATTGTCGTATCAATTGCATTACTAATCGGATCGTCACCAACGTCATTTAAAATTGACTGAATTTTAGTAACTAGTAAGTCAATTGCTACTTGATTTTTGCCACCCTCAGGAATAATTATATCAGCATATCGTTTCGTGGGTTCAACAAATTGGAGATGCATGGGGCGAACGGTTGCTAAATATTGTTGAATTACCGAATCAAGCGTTCTACCACGTTCTTTGGTATCCCGCTCAATCCGCCTAATGACGCGAATATCAGCATCAGTATCTACATAAACTTTAATATCCATTAGGTCCCGGAGCCTTTTATCATCAAGGATTAAAATCCCCTCAACAATAATTACATCACGTGGTTCTTGAGTAACAGTTTCACCACTCCGGGTGAATTTGGAATAATCATAAACCGGTTTCTCAATTGATTCATAGTTTAACAGCTGCTTCAATTGCTTAACCATTAAATCAGTGTCAAAAGCAAGCGGATGATCGTAGTTAACCTGTCTTCTTTCGTCCATCGTCATATTGGATTGATCCTTATAGTAAGAATCTTGCTGCAAGATTGCAATTGAATGTCCCAGCAAACGATTCAAGATTGACCTACTTACCGTTGTTTTACCACTACTAGAGCCTCCGGTAACTCCAATAATTACGGGTCTTTTTTTGCTTTTCACTATTTTAATCCTCCACTATCGATCCATATGAGTTTTAATGTTATTTTGCTGTTCTTTTAAGGTTTTAGCGTAATAAATCTTTTTAGTTTTCGGATCGGCCAAGAAATATAAATATCCTTTAGACATATCAGTTGGATATAGCACAGCTTGGACTGAGCTTACCGAAGGGTTATCAAATGGTCCAGGACCAAACCCTTTATTAACATAAAGATTATATTTGGAATTAACCATTAAATCACGTTTTGAAAGTGTCTTTGAGTTTTTATGAAGTGCATACAAAACAGCCACATCCGATTGAAGTGGCATCTTTTTATCAATGCGATTTCTTAACACACCAGCCATCTTATTACGATCATTTTGACTTACACCTTCACGTTCAATCAAAGATGCTAACGTTAAAGTTTGCTGAACCGTCAGCTTTTGCTCTTTCATTCTTTGATAATATGGACCATACATTTGATTGCTTTTAGCGAGCATTAAACTGACCATCATCTTTAACGACGAATGTTTAGGGACGGGATATGTCGCTGGATAAAGGTATCCTTCAAAAAGATAACGGGTCCCCTTGGCATCTTTAGCGGACCCCAGTAATTCTGGATAATCCTTGGTCATTTCATCAAAGAAATTACGATTCTTCATCAGGGAAATAAATTCTGCCCTAGAAAAATCGGTATTTTTAGCCACAATATCCGCAATTTGGTCGATGTTAGCTCCTTCTGGAACGGTAACTTTACTATCAGTGCTTTGAATGGGTTCGAAACTTCCACCCTTTTGTAAACTCTTGGCAATCGTATCTAGGGACATTGACGGCTTTAATTGATAATATCCTGACTTAAAACTAGTGATGTTGTGTGATTTTACATAGTAATTAAATACCATCCCACTTTTAACTACTTCTGACTTCTGTAAGATTGCCCCAATCTTTTTGGTGGAAGCGCCTCTTGGAATGTTAACTTGAGTCACTTCATTATCATGAGGATCCAGTGGTTGAAGTGAAGTTTTAAAATAGTGATGTCCAAATAACGCAATTGCAATTACTAAAATTACAATAATTGCAATCACAGAATAAATAATTTTCTTCCCAAATGAACTAGTTTTAATTTTGGAAATAAAACCACCTAAATGCCTTTTTCTCTCACTCATTATGAATCCACCCTTATCTAATCTCAGCGCTTAATTCAGTGGTCAAACGTTTTTGAATTTTATCGACCGCTTTATCAACAGTCTCGTCTTTCAAAGTGGCGTTAGGATCTTCAAAAATCAATGAATAGGCAATTGATTTTTTGCCTTCAGGCACATTTTGCCCCTGATATACGTCAAATACGGTAGCATTCTGTAAGTAGGCGCCACCTCTCCTAATAATTACATTATATATGTCCTCATTAGTAATGGTACGATCCACTAACATAGCAATATCACGATGAATAGCAGGGTACTGACCAACCTTTTGGTATTGTTGTCCAGACTTAGGAGCCACATTTAAATAATCAAGGTCAAGTTCAAAAACATAGGTTTCTTTAATCTTAAATTGTTTAGCGACTTCTGGATGAACTTCTCCCACAAAACCGATGATGTGATCATCTAGTTTAACAAGCGCTGTTCTACCTGGATGCATTTCGAGAATTTTATCAGTCGCAACATAAGTAACGTCACCCTTTAAGGAAAGACTTTCTAAGTATTTTTCAAGAATTCCTTTAATTTGATAAAAATCAACTGACTTAGCTTTCTGGTCCCAGCTTGGAGCAACTAACGATCCAGAAATGGCACCAGCAATATGTTCCACTTCGTCTGGTCTTATCTGATCAGGAGTTTGCTTATAAAAAACACGACCTTGCTCATAAAGTGGCACATTAAGCACGTTTCGAGCCTGGTTATATGACACATCATCCAATAATCCTGAAATTAAATTCATGCGTAAAACGGCATGATCTTCTGTCATTGGCCACTGCAAATTAGTCTCATGACTACCATTTACCATAAACATCTTTGCTTTGGTTTTTGTAGTTAACGAGTATGACATAGCATGCGTTAATCCAAGTCCCTCAAGTGTTTCTCTAGATTTTCGAATCATTAATTGCTTTGGTGTTAGTCCACCTTCAGTCGTTCGAGTGATTGGTAATGTTGACGGAATATTGTCATATCCATAGATTCTGGCAACCTCTTCAATTAAGTCAGCATCAATTTGAATGTCCCAACATCTAGTAGGAACCGTGACCGTCAGATCGTCTCCAGATGCCTCAACTGAGAAACCTAGACGTTTAAAGATTGAAATGATTTCCTCGTTACTAAGATTAGTCCCAAGAACGTGATTAATGTGAGAAGTTGAAATTGAAATCACTCGTGGCTTAACCTCAACATCACTCCCACTAACAACCCCTTGTTGAGATTGACCAAGAGCTAAATCTTGGGTCATTCCCGAAGCATACTCAAGTGCTTGTTCAACGTTTCCGTGGTCAATTCCCCGTTCAAAGCGTTGTGAGGCATCCGTGTGTAAGAGCTGTTTTTGTGCCATCTTCCTGGTTTTAACCGGATCAAAAACTCCTGCCTCCAATAAAATATTCTTAGTGCCAGACGTAACTTCCGAATTTTTTCCACCCATTAGTCCTGCTAAAGCAATTGGCTGGTCAGCCGCAACAACAACATCCGTGTCGGTTAATTTACGGTCATTGCCATCTAGAGTCGTAATTGACTCACCATCTTTAGCATTTCTAACCTCAACCTTATTAGTTTTTAATTTGTCAAGATCATAGGCATGCATTGGCTGTCCAACCTTAGTCATAACAAAATTAGTAATATCAACGACATTATTGATTGGTTTAATGCCCGAATTCCATAATTTAATTTGAAGCCAAAGTGGACTAGGCTTCACGTTTACGCCCTTAACAACTTTAAGCTTATAAATTGGCGCTAAATTAGTATCAGCCTTTGCTGAAACAAATTTCTCGCTGTCGTGCGTTCCAGTTGGAGCACTAGCATGTTCGATGAAGTCAACCGACTCATTAAATACCGCCCCCAAATCATAAGCAGTTCCACGAACACTTAACATGTCTCCACGATTAGGAGTGACGTCCAAATCAATTAACGATTCATTCATTCCCAAATAGTTATAAACCTCGTCACCAATTCGGGCATTATCTGGTAAGAAATAGATTCCGTCTTTCCATTCATCAGGAACCAATGACTTATCAAACCCGATCTCATCTAAGGCACAGAGCATACCATTTGATTCAACCCCACGCATCTTGGACTTTTTAATTTTAACGTTATCGGCAATTCGCGCTCCAGATAAAGCAACAATAACCTTTTTGCCTACCTGAACGTTTGGCGCACCACAAACAATCTGAATCGGTTCCTGTTCGCCGACATCGACCTGCGTAATGTGAAGGTGATCTGCATCGGGGTGATCCTTAATGGACAAGATTTTTCCAACCACGATTTTCTTTAGTCCATCACTCCGCTTAAAAACGGAGTCAACTTCAACTGACGTTTTTTCAATTTTATTAGCTAGTTCTTTTGGAGAAAGCTTAATTTGAACGTAGTCTTTCAACCATTCATAAGATATCAGCAAATTTATTTCCTCCCTTAATCAAATTGTGACAAGAAACGTAGATCATTAAGATAAAAGTCTCGAATATCGTCTACTCCGTATTTCAGCATGGCAAATCGGTCGGGACCCACCCCAAAGGCAAATCCACCATATACACTACTGTCTACTCCAGCCATTTTTAAAACATTAGGATGAACCATTCCTGCCCCAAGGACCTCAATCCAACCTGTATTTTTACATACATCGCAACCCTTTCCATTACAATTAAAACAGGTAATGTCTGCTTCAACTGATGGCTCGGTAAACGGAAAGTAACTTGGTCTGAGACGGACTTTAAATTTATCCCCAAACAATTTGTGTGTCATTACCTCAAGAGTTCCCTTTAAATCGGCCATCGTAATGTGCTTATCAATCACAATTCCCTCTACCTGATGAAATTGGTGAGAATGAGTTGGATCATCAGTATCACGTCTATAAACTACGCCCGGGGAAACCATCTTTAAGGGGCCTTTAGAAAAATCATGTTTTTGAAGTGCTCGTGCCTGCATCGGTGAGGTATGAGTTCTCATTAAAATATCCTTGGTAATATAAAAAGTATCCTGCATGTCTCTTGCGGGATGGTTCTTCGGCAGATTCATCATTTCAAAATTATAAACTTCCTCTTCTACTTCAGGACCCGAAAGAACCTGGTAGCCCATTCCAATAAAAATATCATCAATTTCATCAATAATTTGTTGGATAACATGAGGATGCCCCTTTGGAACCGAGTCACCTGGCAGGGTGACATCAATCTTTTCATCCTTTAACTTTTGGTTTAGAGCGGCTTGATCTAATTCCAATCTTTTGGAATCAATCTTTTTTGAAAGTTCGTCTCTAACTTTATTCGCCAAGCTACCAATCTTTGGTCTTTCTTCGACTGGAAGTGATGATATTCCATGAAGGGCTTTTGTAATTGAGCCCTTTTTTCCTAAAAGTTTCACCTTTAAATCATTTAAAGCTTTACTATCACTAGTAGCCTCAATATCCTGCAACCCACTGGATTTAATTTGTTCTAAATCTTCTTTTAAAGCCATACTAACCTCCAATTCCATAAAAAAAGCTCCATCCCAAAAAAGGGACGAAGCATCGCGTTACCACCCAAATTCACACCAAAGTGCGCACTTATAATGATGAATAACGACATCGACCGAACATTTTAATATTCAATGCTAACATCAAAAAGCGAATTCAACCGTAACGTCCAATTTCAGCTAACATGAACTCTCTGTGTTCGTCGGTCTACTACTTCTTTTATCATTGTATTTAAATAAATATTAAAGCAATTTTTATCACTGGTCAAGCATGATCAGGATCACACCACTTGTCAGACCATCCATGAACCGCCTTCATAATCGGACGAAGTTCTTCACCCTTAGAAGTTAACTGATAATAAACCACTCCAGAGTTCTTATCAGCTTGTCTTTTTACGATTCCCACTTTAGCCAACTCTTTTAAGCGTTCGGTCAATACACGATCACTACATTCCTCAACTTTATTGGCTAATTCGCGAAATCGAAGTGGTCCGGCTAATAAAAATGATTCAATGATTAAACCGTTCCATTTTTTCCCTAGAATTTGAAACGCCACTTGAAATTTAGGACACAAATGAATGATTTCTTTATCAGTTAAATCCATTCTCATATCCTCCTAACTTATCTTTTTAATAATCCTTTAACTTTTTTCTTCATCGGTGAGAAAAATTCATCAACTGCCGAATAATCATCAACAAGTGAAACAATCACACTTTCCATGTACTTGGGTCTTGCAAGGGTTAACCCCCACATATGTTTTAGAATAATATCTTGTTCCTTCGGAGTGATATCAGTGATCTTTTTGGCGTTTCTTAGGGCAACACGTGGATGAATATATGCATGTGAACCTAAATCAAACTTAGTGGTTCGCCAATCATAATAGAATAGATCATGCAATAATCCGCCACGGGCAGCCGCTCGATAATCTAAATTCATCTTTTTAGCAATTTTATAACTCTCATAAGACACTGCAATTGAATGCTTCAATCTAGTCGAATGGTGATGTTGGGTGTAATCACCTAATTTTTGAATTTGCGGACTTTCTAACAAATCAGAAATGATTGAAACATATTCAGGGTCATCTTTCCACGATTCTGTTTCCATAGTAATTACTCCAATCCGTCTCTAGGTTAATTCTACCCAATTAGATAAGTTCCATTCAATAATAAGGACTCACTTTAAGAAACAATTTAATTTTTGATTCGAAACATGATAACAGCAGCTGCAATTGCCACATTTAAAGATTCAGCCTTCCCCTCAATGGGAATATACAAATTATCATCAGTTAATTTTAGTAAGCCAGGGCTCATTCCATTCCCCTCATTACCCATAATTAAAGCGAAATCATTTTTAGAAGGGACATCTCGATAGTTAATGGCACTGGAATTAAGCTCTGTCCCATATACCTTAATTTTTAGCTTCTTAAACATCTCAACGGCATGTTCTAGATTCATTTTAATAATCGGAAGATGAAACTGACTTCCCTGCATGGCACGTAAAACCTTCCCGTTATATTCACTAGAAGTTCCGTCACCAAAGATCACTCCAGAAAAACCTGCGGCATCCGCTGTCCTTACCATCGTTCCGATATTACCGGGATCTTGAACGTTATCAAGCAGAAGCCAAGCTCCGCTAACTTTAGCAACATCAATCTTTGGTTCTTCAATCTTACACACGGCAAAAATTCCTTGAGTTGTCGAAGTATCACTTAATTCAGTAGAAACTTCATCTGATATAACAATGATATTTTCACCAGAAAGGTCATCTCCATGAGCCAAATATTGATCTTCGGTTGCTAAGATGGTTACCAACTGATCTGCTTTAAGATAATTCATTGCCTCGGATACCAGATGCCAACTTTCAATTAAATATTCCCCACTCTTTTTTCTTCCTTTACTGGTATGTAACTTTTTAATATCTTTAATGGTTTGGTTTTGTTTAGAATTAATTCTTTCCATTTATATTCCCCTTAAAATGAATTAGAATTGATATTGTTATTATTATAATATCACAGTTACGGTAAACGCTTTTAAGGAGAATCATTTTGTCAAACAATCAGTCAGTCAAAATAATCGTTTCAGGACTTGTCCAAGGCGTTGGATTTCGATATAGTACTAAAAAAATCGCAGATCAATATTTGATTACTGGAAGTGTCCAAAACATGCCCAACGGAACCGTTTTAATCATCGCAAATGGGACTAAATCGGAGTTAGACGATTTTATTCATTCGATTAAAACTGCACCCAATGGTTTTGCTAAGATCCAAAACATTAAAACACAGTCAATTAAACTTCCAAAAGTTCCAAATTCATTTTCAATTAAAATCTAACTTGAAATTGCTGAAATATTCTTATTAGGTTAGTATGTAACATGTTACTTAAAAGTTAGGAGTTAACTAAATGAAAAAAATTAAGAAACTAGGTTTATTCGGTTTTATTGCCATGGTTGGCATTTTTTTAACTGGATGTGTAAGAACCGATTCAAAGGGACGTCCCTTTGGATTCGTTTATCATTATTTAGCCGTTCCCGGGCAACACGTTATGGATTGGCTAGCACAATACGTTGGTGGCTATGGATGGGCTTTAATTGCAATTACCGTAATTGTTAGAACCTTGCTTTTACCAATGATGATTAGTCAGATGAAAAAATCTACTATTCAACAGGAAAAAATGAATTTGGTTAAACCACAAATGACCAAGATTCAACAACTCCTAAAAAAAGCAACGACCAAAGAACAGCAGGTTGCCTTAAATCAGCAGATGATGCAACTCTATAAAGACAACGGAATCAGTATGACAGGTGGAATTGGATGCTTGCCATTATTGATCCAGTTGCCAGTGTTTGCTGCTCTGTATGCAGCTATTCGTTACTCACCTGAAGTTTCTCATACCGTCTTTATGGGCATTAAACTAGGCCAATCCAGCATCTTATTAGCCGTCTTGTCGTTTCTGGCTTATGCACTTCAGGGATACCTTTCAACCGTTGGGATCCCTAAAGAACAGAAAAAGCAAATGGCGATTATGATGTTAATTAGTCCGATCATGATTCTATTTGTTACTCTTTCATCCCCAGCTGGATTAGGAATTTACTTCTTTATTGGCGGATTATTTGCCTGCGTTCAGACCTTTATCATCAATTTGTCCCGTCCACGAATTAGAAAACAAATTAATGAAAAAGCCCAAAAGAATCCTCCCAAAGTTGTCATTCCAAAGGAATTAGAAGAAGAGATTGAGACAGGGGCCGAACCAAGTTCAACAACCAGCTCCAAAAATACAGTTTCTAAATCTGGAGAATCCGAAACTGAGATTGAACACGAAAACAACCGAAAACGTAATGCGGGAAAACAACAGCATCATAATCATAACGAGTAAATAAAACCGACAATTAAATTGTCGGTTTTTTAGTACAAAAAAAGAACTTCAAAAACCCATGGTGTTTTTGAAGTTCTTTATTTTAAATTAACCCTTTTTGGCAACTACTTCTTTACCGTCATAGTAACCACAGTTAGGACATACAAAATGTGACTTACGTAGTTCGCCACAGTTAGGACATGGGCTCATGCCAGGAACTGATAAACTGTCATGCGAACGACGCATGTTTCTTCTTGCTTTAGAAGTTTTTCTCTTTGGTACAGCCATTATTCACAACCTCCTCTTAATTTGATTTCCACTAGTGAATTTTTAAGTCTTGTCATCGTCTGAAGGTTTGAAATCCTTTAATTTTGCAAGACGTGGATCAACATTTTTATCTTCTTCCACCTGTCGATTAAAATCATCTTCAGAAATAACTTCCCAGTCATTTCCTTCAGGCATTGCTTTGCCTTTTTGCTCTTCTGGTGAAAGAACTTGCATCGGAATGTTGACAATTATGTTATCAGCAACTGCTTTATCAAAATCAATCATCAAGTCATCACCAACAACTAACACTACTTTTTCATTATCATATCGATTTAGCGCAGTTTCAGTTAACACATAAATCTCACTAATGTTAAAATCCATGGGTAACTTAACTGGGGTTAACGATCGTGAAGAAGGAACTGTTACACTACCCTTGACGTGAGCATCTATAATCACATCTCCCTTGTCAGGAGTAGCAGATACATCAACGTCAAAGGAAGTGGCATCAAGAATACTTTTCGGATATCGATTCATTAAATCGTCTTTTAAATCCACTGTCTCATGGGTTGTAAACGGCTCTTTCTTATATCCTAGTAGTTTTTCAAATGACCACTTCATAATTTAACCTCCAATGCAACACGACTAATTATACATACCATAAAATTCATTGTCAAGGTCCTATCCTTGATAGCACGGTCTTCTATATAACAATGGGATAAGTAAATTTATCTTGCATTCGACCATTGATCATTCCATAAAGAATTCCAGAACGGCATTCTAGTTCCAACGTATTATTAAATTCTTCTTTTCCAATTCGATCAACGATCGGATATGGGATTGCTTTTTTAACTTGATTCAGATAACTTTTCCCGGTATCGTTCATTCCCAAAACTCGGACAACTGGATTATAACTAATCATTTGTGTTTTCTTTATTTTAAATAAAGTATAGACCAGCAGTCTTTGAATCCTAGTATAGGTATACCGTTTTGTCTTAACATCTTTAATAAATGCTTGATAGGTTGTGTCTTTGACCGCCATTTGCTTTAGACGATTCTCTAACCCCTCAGTCATCTGATAAATTTGATTTAAATCAGCTATCGAACTCTGAGTCAATTCATAACGTAAAAAAGGCCAAAAATCTGACCAGAAAACTGGTTTTTCGTTGTCTAGAACGACAGAAGAATTGGGAATAAACTTTTGGTAACGATGATCATGTGATTTAATTGAAGCGCGAATAGCTTTGCCACTCGCAATTTTTCCACTCAACTCTCCACTATTATGCTCACTACTGTACCGTTTAACCGGAACTAGCTTTAAAGGGGAACCCAACTTCTGATTGGCCTTTGCATACCAATACGCAAGTGTATCATTTGGCTTAATTAAATCAATTCCACTCTGTTCTTTAATTGTTCGTTGAAATAATTTTGGATAGGAAAAATTATAATTATGAAAATTATCAGACGGATGAACGTCAATAGATGCCAACTTCGTAAAATTCCAGTCACTGTGCTCACTACCAAACGATAAGTATGAACAGCCCAAAGCTTCTACAAGTTTCATCGACCGCTCTGCAAAAATACTGGCAGGTTGAACCGCATCCGATATTGGAAGTTCAATTACTAAATCAACTCCGTTATCTAAAGCCATCTGAGTGCGGATCCATTTATCATAGATAGCTGGCTCGCCTCTCTGAGTCCAATTACCACTCATAAATATTACCGTTACATCCGCTTCAGTTCGTCTTTTAGCTTCCTGTAATTGATAAAGATGACCATTATGGAAAGGATCATATTCGGTTATTATTCCAACAGCTTTCATTTGGATTATTCCTCACTACATACAAAGAACCAACGGGTAGTATCATCTTTAACCTTATCTTTTCCAAAGTTACTCGTCACCTTAACGTTATTAAATCCGACTTCATTCAGTGCCTGAGTGTATTTTACCAAGGGATAGGTTCGTTCTTTATGGGTTTCATTATATTCATCAAAACCGTTAATATTCCGATTGTAATCAAAAAAAGATAGATCATGTTCCACTGAATGAGGAAAATCACCAACAAAGGTATTCCACATAAAAGCATGGTCACCATCGTTGGTGTTAAACATATAGCCTGGATAAACAACATCGGTCTGATAAGGGGTGATCACATCAAATAAGAATTTACCATTCTTAACAAGATGTCCTTTAACCTGAGCAAACATTGTTTTAACTTGCTCAATATTTTCTAAATAACAAATCGAATCGTCAAAACACGTAATGGCACCATAATTGGGTACACCATCCAGGTCTAGCATATTGGCATTAATTAACGCCACGTCAAACACATGGCTTTCATTTAAATGATCATTTGCGATGGCCAGCATATCATCCGATAAATCAGCTCCAGATACGACATAACCTGCTTTTTTTAAAGTAACCAAAAGACGACCAGTCCCACAGGCTAAATCTAAAATATGCTTTTCTTTAGGGACGTTATCAGCTACAAACTCATACCACTTTCGATATAGATGATTGTCAAATAATTTATCATAAAATGACGCAAACTCAGAATAAATCATATCAGTCTTCACTGACCCAATCAGTTATATCAAGATCAGGAGCATCAGACCAAAGCTTCTCTAAGTTGTAAAAGGACCGTTGTTCACTCTTAAAGACGTGAATAATAATATCACCGAGGTCAATTAATACCCAAGATCCTGTATTTAGCCCTTCGACCCGTAAAACTTCAACGTGCTCCTCACTCAATCGATCAATAATATCATTTGCGATTGCCTTCACCTGACGAACACTAGGAGCATCCATAATGACAAAATAACGACCGACCAACGACAATTCTTCAATGTCTAAAACCACAATATCGTGGGCGCGTTTACTATCAGCAGTTTCAACAATATTTTGTAAAATCTTATTATTATCCATATAATCCCCTACTTTTTACCAGCAACAATTACATTAAAAGCTGTAATCGCACCGGGATAAATTGCCTTTCCGTTGCTTGCCAAATATGAAATGGTACTTTTAGTTTGATATTTAACACCATCCCATAAATTTTGATTGGTAATCTTACGAGCTTTTTCAACCCCATCAAAATCACGGGCCGGCTCAATGTAGTCAGCCATATAAGTAATCTGTGCAACTTTGTCCATGTCAGGCGATGCGATCGTATGATATTTAATCGCGTTTAGAATTCGACTATCATGAATCCCAAGTTCTGATTCTACAATCAGATAACCCACGTAGCCATGCCAAATAGCATTTCCATAATTAAGTAGTTCTGGATTCAAATGATGGGACTTAATAATGTCAATAAATTCCGAATCCGGCCGTTGTTTGGCATAATCATGAACCAGACCACTAAGTCCAGCTAAAGTTTCGTCCACATTAAACTCTCGTGCTAAGGTAATGGCGGTCTCTTCAACTCGCAAGCAATGTTGAAATCTTTTCTCTTTTAACGTCGCTTTTAGTTTGGCAACAATTTGATCACGATCATACTTAGAATATTTTTGATAATTAATTTTCTCTTTATCCATATAAATCATGCTCCTTAATGTACCGTAACACCACATCTGGCAACAAATATCTGACACTTTCACCCTTTTCGAGATGTGATCTAATTAAAGACGATGAAATAGCTATCTCAGGTGAGTCAACAAAACTTACTGGGTACTTAGAAGACCCAGAATTACCCGGACGATTAACGCCAACAAATTTAACCATTTTAATAAGATCATCAATTCGATACCATTTTGGCAGATATTCGACCATATCGCCACCAATGATAAAGTAATAATCAACATCGGGATGAATTTTAGTTAATTGCTTAATCGTATCATAGCTATAACTTTTCCCCTTGCGATTTACTTCAATCATTTCAATTTTAAAATTAGCGTTATCCCTAATGGCTAAATTAATCATGTTAACCCGATCAGAAGCATCAATTGCGGACTTATAATCAACATGTGGTGGCAAATAGTCGGGCATAAATAGAACTAAATCTAGGTTTAATTGGGTTAAAGCTTGTTCAGCCATAATTAAATGACCATAGTGAATGGGGTTAAAAGTTCCACCTAAAATTCCAACCTTTTTGCGCATCAATCAATCTCCTACAAATTTGCCACTTCAATCGATAATTTACGATAATTGTCCTTACTCGATTCCTTAAACAATAAAAGTGTCTTACCAATCGTTTGGACAACTTGGATGTCCGAGTTATTCTCAATAAATTGTTTAACGTCACTCACATCCACATCGGCAGACTGTTGAAGATTAATTTTAATTAATTCACGGTGATCAACAGCATTTTTAACTTCATTCATCCAAGTCTCATCTAACCCATTCTTTCCAACTGAGAAAATGGGCCGCATATGATTCGCTTTTGCTCTTAAAAATCGTTTTTGTTTTCCCTTTAAATTCATTATTAAATACTCCTAAAACATTGCTTTTCTAACTAACACTGACACACCCTTAGGAGCATATCCAGCAACCGTGGAACCTTTCGGCACGGTAATCCATCCCAGTCCTTCAATCACTAAATCACTTCTGTCAGTAATTTTAAATTCATGTCGTTTTAACTCAACGACGTTGTCCTTACCAGTTGGTGGGGTCAATAATTCACCGGCATGTTTCTCAAAAAATTCATCAGCATTTGTTAATTTGGTTCGATGAATCATCAGATTATTGTCAGCATAAACGGTAAAGCCATGACGTTCCCCCGAGATAAAATCAAACCGGCCAATTGCACCTAAGAATAACGTCTGCCCTGGATCCAACTGATAAGTCCTGGGTTTAATCCGTTTTTGCGGTGAGACATACTTCAAGTCTTTAGAACTTAAATAGTGAGCCATCTGATCTTCATGAACAACACCAGGTGTATCGATCAACTCTTTTCCATCTTCCAACGGTATTTTGATCAAATCGAGGGTAGTACCAGGAAACTTAGAGGTAGTAATAACCTGCTTCTCACCAGTGCTTTGTTGGATAATTTGATTAATTAAGGTAGATTTGCCAACGTTAGTTACTCCAACCACATAGACATCTCGGCCCTTCTGATTTTTTGAAATGGCTTTTAACAGATCATCGACTGATTGATTCGTCTTGGCAGATACTAATTCAATATCAATGGGTCTAATTCCATTCTTATTTGCCATTTGACGTAACCAATCTTTAACTTTGTTCTGGTTGAACGACGATGGCAACAAGTCTGATTTGTTACCAACTAAAATAATCGGATTGTTACCAACAAAGCGCTGAATCCCAGGAATCATACTTCCATCTACATCAAATACATCCACGACATATACTACTAACGAATCAGTGTCGCTAATTTCACTCAATAACTTTACAAACTCGTCATTTGAGATGCTAATTGGTTCAATTTGATTATAATGACGAAGCTTAAAACAACGCTGACAGTATAATTTTCCAGAATCAATTCCTTTCTTGATTGCTGATTTAGGCGTGTAACCAGCCTGTTTCGGATCGGTATCTTGAATTTGTGCCCCACACCCAATGCAATATAAGGGCTCATTATTTTCATCATTATCCATTAATCAATATCATCCTTCCACTTTAAATCACTGTACTTTCGCATCAATTGTGCATATACAAACGTTTCAAAGAAACGATTAATCCGTGTGTTCCACGCATCTGAAGTAACCAATGGCTTTACCAAAATACTTCTAATTCGAGTATTATTAGCGGCCCATATATCCGTTAAAATTTGATCTCCCACCATTACCACTTGACTTCGTTTTAAACGATACGTTTTAAGAGCCCTTAAAATCCCAAAAGTAAGTGGTTTTAAAGCCCGGGCAATAAATGGTAACTCAAGACTAGTAAGAGCTTTCTCTAGTCTTTCCCGATTATTATTTGAAACCACAATCACCCTGATTCCATGATCTCGAACTCTTTTGAGCCAATCGTGCAGTTCTACGGTTCCCTCAGGATTATTCCACGGAATTAGGGTATTATCTAAATCGGTCAGAATTACATTAATCCCGTAACTTTCAAGTTTTTCTGGGGAAATTTGATAAATATTGTTAACCATCCAAGTCGGTTTGAATAATGATAGCATATAGACCTCTCTGTAAATAAGAATTGATGTTTCTATTTTAAATCATTTATGTATAGATTGGGAGCATCCCAATCCGATAAAAAAACTTCCACCAAACAAGAGCGGTGAAAGTTTTTTAGGCTTATTTTAATGCTGCTTTGGCTTTTTCCGCTAATGCAGAAAAGGCATCAGCATCGTTAACTGCTAAGTCAGCTAACATTTTTCTGTTCATATCGATGTTAGCAAGTTTCAAACCATGCATGAATTTACTGTAACTCAATCCATTATTTCTAGTGGCTGCGTTAATTCTTGCAATCCAAATCTTTCTGAAATTACCTTTATTGGCACGACGGTCACGAAAGGCATATTCCTGTGACTTCATTACTTGATCTTTAGCAGTTTTGAATAAACGATGCTTAGCACCGCGGTATCCCTTAGCTAATTTAAGAACACGCTTACGACGATTACGTGTGGTAGTTCCACCTTTTACTCGTGGCATATTAAAATCCCCCTATACAAACTATATTATTCGCTTATTTTTGTAGTAATTCTTTGTAAGTCTTCAAGTTTGACTTAGCCATCATACGTGTTCCACGTAAATGTCTACGTTGTTTCTTAGTTTTACCGTGAAAACGGTGACTAGTGTAGGCATGACCACTCTTTAAACCACCATTAGCAGTTTTTCTAAAACGCTTTGCGGCAGCACGATTTGATTTCAATTTTGGCATATTATATTCCTCCTCATCGATTCATAACCCAATTAAATGAGTTATTTCTTTTCATTCTTACTTGGTGCAAGCATTAAGAACATACTTCGGCCATCCATCTTTGCTCGTTGAGTTACATCGGCAACGTCAGAAGTAGCTTCCGCCATTTTATTTAAGACATCTCTTCCAATACTTTTATGGGTAATGGCACGTCCCTTAAATCTAATAGAAACTCGAACACGTTCACCCTTTGTCAAAAACTTTTTGGCATTTTTAAGTTTGGTGTTGAAGTCATTACTATCAATCGTAGGACTTAACCTAATTTCTTTAACACTAACAGTTTTTTGACGCTTTCGAGCTTCACGCTCTTTCTTTTGGCGATCAAACCGATATTTCCCGTAATCAATAATCTTGGCTACAGGTGGTTTTGCTTTGGGAGCAACAACAACTAAATCCAAATTAGCTTCTTCAGCAATTGACAAAGCTTCTTTAGTAGATTTGATTCCTAATTGATCTCCATTAGCACCGATTAATCTCAACTCGCGAGCATGGATACCCTCGTTAACCATCTTATCTCTTGCTATGGTAATTCACCTCCAGGTAATTTTAAGCAGAAAAATAGCGGATGCTACAGAGCACCCGCTACACCTAAAAACATTAGGACTTTCATTCGTAGATTGCCCAGCGATCAAAATCACTCAGGCGAGAAGCGGGAAGCTTCTGCTTTTGACTACATAATAGTACCAATTTTATTTAATTTTGTCAACTGACTTAGACTCTTCATCATCATTACGTGAGTAAGTAGCAATATCATGAAGAACTTCTGAAATAAAGTCATCAATTGACATATCGCGACTGTCATCTTCACCATACTTACGAACAGAAACCGTATTATTCTTAATCTCATCATCACCAACAACTAGTGTATATGGAATCTTCTTGGTTTGAGCATCACGAATCAAGTATCCCATCTTTTCACCACGTTCGTCGACATTGGAACGTAAGTTTAGTGCACGAAACTTTTCGTTTAATTTGCGAGCATAGTCACCGTGTTTTTCATCACTAACCGGGATGATTTGAATCTGATCGGGTGCAAGCCATGTTGGAAAAGCACCCTTATACATTTCAATCAAGTAAGCGGTGAACCTTTCCATGGTAGAAACAATCCCTCGATGAATCATAACGGGACGGTGTTCCTTACCATCTTCTCCGACATAGTGAAGATCAAATCGTTCCGGTAACATAAAGTCCAGTTGAATGGTAGATAACGTCTCTTCATTTCCCAGAGCCGTCTTAGTTTGAACATCAAGCTTAGGACCGTAAAATGCGGCTTCACCTTCGGCTTCAACGTAATCAAGACCTAAGTCATCCATGGCACCCTTTAACATCGTTTGCGCTTTGTTCCACATCTCATCATCGTCAAAGTACTTTTCGGTATTCTTTGGATCACGATAACTTAATCTGAACGTATAGTTATTAATGTCAAAATCATGATAAACTTCCATCATCAAATTCAAGATTTTTTTGAATTCTTCTTGAATTTGATCAGGAGCAACAAACGTATGACCATCATTTAAAGTCATTTCACGAACTCGTTGAAGACCACTAAGTGCACCAGACTTTTCGTATCGATGCATCATTCCTAGTTCAGCAATTCGTAGAGGAAGCTCTTTATAAGAACGAATATGATGATTGTAAATCTGAATATGAGATGGACAGTTCATTGGACGTAATTCCAACATTTCGTCATCATCCATCTTCATTGGTGGAAACATGTCGTCTCGATAGTGATCCCAGTGACCAGATTGCTTATACAAATCCAAATTAGCTAATACTGGGGTATAAACATGTTGGTAACCATGAGCAATCTCTTTATCAGTGATATAACGCTCAATTGTACGACGAATCGTTGCACCCTTTGGCATCCAGTAAGGAAGACCAGCCCCAACCTTTGGATCGACAAAGAATAAGTCGAGGTTATTCCCAATAACACGATGGTCACGCTCTTTAGCCTCTTTACGCTTCTTCAAATCTTCATCTAGGTCATCAGCTTTAAAGAAAGCAGTGCCATAAATTCTTTGAAGCATTGGATTGGATGACTTACCTTCCCAATAAGCACCAGCAACAGACAGGAGCTTAAAGTGTTTTAGATCTTTCAAACTTGGAGCTACTACCCCTTGAGCTAGCGTTTTAACCCCATCGATACTGTAAAAAAGAATATTATCAGAATCAATGTTGGCAATTAGTTGTGCTTGATAAGGATCACCATCAACTTCTTTTAAAGCGTCATCTTTACTTAGATAAACCCTTTCGACCGTAGCGTTATTTTTGATGATCTTTTTCATTTTATCAGCTAATTCATCAAGTTCATCTGAACTAACTTGACGATCTTCTTTGTCAGTATCAACAAAAAAACCATCTTCATCCGCGGCAATTTCACCAATGCGAATATCATGATACTTTTCTTTGACCGCCGTTTCCAGTAACTGAGCAGCACCCTGTCGTAGGATTTTAAGACTCTCATCAGAACCGGAAGTAATGATGTCAATCTTGCCACCATCTTTTAGTGGTTGCATCAAATCAACAACTTTTCCATCAATCTTAGCCGCAACTGCCTTTTTGGCTAGACTAACTGAAATTGACTTGGCAATATCTGCCGCAGTACCCCCCGAATCAAATTCTTTCTTGTTACCATCTGGAAACTCAAATGATAATTTAGCCATTTTACTCATTCCTTTCATAAAAAAAGTCCCTAGTAAGTAAATACTAGGGACGCCATTAGCGCGGTTCCACCCAAATTCGTCCATTTATTTGGACATCTCGTTTAAAACCTATTTATTAATGTCATTTAATAAAGGTGGTAAGTAAGTTACTCCAAACAGATAGTTTCCAGAAAACCTATCCTCTCTGTGAAATTCGTAATCACTCATGTCCTTAACAATTAACAGTCTAAACAACGACCTGTTACATGTCAAGAATAATCATTATTTATTCCTGCGATTCCTACCATCAAGTTCAATGGGCTTTGCTAAAAATTTAATTCGTTCCATCAATCGCTTAGCTTTAAGTGGTTCCACATCTCCCTGAGCATTAACCTTTAAATGCTCTTGTTCCAATTGATCCATAGAAAAGTTAGAACTAAAAAAGGTGGGAAGCTCATTTTGCATTCGATACTCTAAAATAACCCCAAGAATGTCGTCTCTGATCCAAGATGACATTGAGTCTGCTCCAATATCGTCAATCATCAAAACTGGAGCAGTTTTAATTTCATCCAGCTTACCGCCAACTTGATTGTTTCCAATTGCATTTTTAATTTCAACGGCAAAACTTGGAAAATGAATCAAAACCGAACTATAACCGTCAGAGGCCAAACGATTGGCAATTGCTCCAAGTAAATAAGTTTTACCTACGCCAAAGGGACCGTATAGGTACAACCCCTTCTGAAAATGCTGAGGATTATTTTCATATGAACCAATAAAATCAAGTGCTCCTTCCAAAGCTTGAGCTCGTTCAGCTGTCTGTTCATAATCACTTAAATTTGCCGATTTAATTTCTTTGGGCATTGAAATGGACTTAATGCGTGACGCAAATTGTTCTCGCTTCTGCTTGTTTAACAACGCTTGCGTAGGTTCGTACGAAACGTCAATCAAATGGTCACTTAAAACCAAGGTTGGTTGGTATCCCTTAGCAAAGTTAGCGTTTCCCTCTTCCAACTTTTTCTTTTCATTGACAAACTCATACAGTTTTGATGCCGACCGTTTCACAACATCATCACTTAATTCACTCTCATTATCACTTAAAAATTTTTTAACGTCTGGATCAGAATAAACCGAATTCATTAACTGTTGGTAATTATGATTCAAATTTTTCTTTTTCATCAATTGGCTCATCTCATCACTAACATTCTTCATGATTACTCATCCCCAGACTTTTTATTTAATGAATTTAATTTCTCAGCAATTCGTTTTCGCTGAGTAGTCGAAATTTTTTCATTACCCCGACTTTTATTTTCCTTAGCCCAGTCAGGCAATGTTTCTTTGACATTTGTACGCCTTCGGTATCTTCTTTGTCGATTGTTTTTACTTTCAGTAACCTGTTCCTGACGGTGCTTAATATCGTCAATCGCTTTCGATGCACTATTAATTTTTCTTTGCGCCCAATCATTTGCAATGGTGTCAATTAAATTTTTATTAATGGTAGGTTTCCCCTCGTCAATCAAGATGTGATAAACAAGGATATTGATCACTCCATTACTCAAAGTGTTGCGATTAATAAGTTCAGATAGAATCCTTTCTTCAGCGGAAGTAGTAAAACCACCTTTTTCACTCTTTAAAGAATCAAGAAATTCTACTGGAGCGGAAGAATCAGCAATTTGGGCCAATTGCTGTTCCTTGGCCGTTAGCTTACTTTGTAATTTATCTGCCTCATGGACACGGCTTTGCTTGGATTGATTTTCTGCTGGAGCCTTTATTTGATTTCGTCTAGAAATTAATATCTTAAACTTTTTAGGGTCAAAACGATTGTTAACCAAGTTACTGGCCTTCTCAATGTATTGTGCCATCTCAAGTTCACCAATTCCATATAATCGGTTGGTGTTACTAAAGAGTGTCTCATACTTTTTAACACTTTCATTTTCAACAAAGGACTTATCCAAAATATTCATCAATAGCTTAAAGTCAAACTGATCGTTTGAAAGCTTATCATCAAAGGAATCTTTTTTTACATTAGTCTTGTGTCGAACTGCCTTGATTACACTTGGTTGGTCATTTACTTTCTCATTATTAACTGAAAATACTTGCAGGAAATTACGAGTTTGATCATCTAACCCACTAAAATCAAAATGTTCTGGTAAGAGTTCATCTGAAAGTTGTAAATAGCGATCTTCACCAACCATTTCAAGTAATAACAGACTCAAAAGACTATCACTAAAGAATTGGTCAGGATTAAGTGGCAGTAAAAGTTGATACTCATACAAGTCGATTTCAAAAGAATGATCAACATACGTCTTAAGCAAACCGGATCCTTCAAGTTTCATAAGTGAATCATCTAGTTCTTTGGCATCAATGCTAAGATCAGACATTAATTCAAAATTAACGTGCTTCTCATCATCAATTAACCATAAACAATTGTATAAGGCATATGCATTTTTACCAATGACGGGCATGTACAACAAATCGACATAATGACGTTCAACATCACTAATGGGCTGTGATCGATAAACTTTAAAATCAGTTTTAGGATTAATTCCGTTGATCATTCTTTATTCTTATCCTCATTATTTTCGTCTTCATCATCCATTAATTCTTTGAGTTTATTATAAAAGACTGACATATCCTTAAATTGGCGGTAAACACTTGCAAACCGAATGTAAGCAATTTCGTCAACTTCTTTTAGTCCTTTCATAACACCCTCACCAATAGTTTGGCTAGCCACTTCATGGCTGCCATCATCAGCGTCATAAGCTATTTTTTCAACCTTATCAACAATATGGTTCATCTGTTCCATCGAAACTGGACGCTTTTCAGATGATCTGACAATTCCACGCAAAATCTTAGAACGATTAAATTCTTCTCGATCACCGTTCTTTTTTACAACTAACAAGGGGCTTGATTCAATCACTTCAAACGTCGTAAACCGAAATCCACATTCTTCACATTCCCGTCTTCGACGAATACTTTCACCATCTTTGACCCGACGACTTTCTAAAACCTTTGAACCGATATGATGGCATCGTGGACATTGCATTTTTTCACCTTCACTAATTACATAACACTTACTAAATCATACCAATCTTTAACCGACGACTTCAATTGATCGAAAGTGCCAGAGTTATCAATACACCAATCAGACAGTCGTGCTTTTATTGGTTGTGCCCATTGAGCACCAATCATTTTACTAGCTCGACTTATTGAAATATCATTTCTTCTAACTAACCGTTGCAGTTGAACAACTGGATCACACGTAACCATCAGATTAGCATCAGTTAAAATCTGAAATCCATTTTCAAAAAGGGTGGGAGCGTTTAAAATCACCAAACGTTGATCGTGTAACTTGTTTAGTCGAGTATTAACTTCACGAAAAAGGTATGGGTTAACAATTTGGACTAACTTTTTCATACCATCACGATTTGAAAAAACAATCTTACCCAAAACACCTCGATCAATTTGCCCGTTACTTTTAATCACTAAACTGCCAAACTGCTCACTAATTTGATGAATTAACTCACGATTATCTTGTTCCAATTCATGTGTGATGGAATCTAGGTCTAATGTAGAAACCCCTAAAGTAACTAAATAATCACTTGCAGCCGATTTGCCGGTTGCAATTCCACCGGTTAATCCAATAACTTTACTCACTTAGATCACCATGAACTTTTTGACAATGAGGACAGAAACTAGTACCTCTTTGTGCAACCTTGATTTTTTCAATAGTAGTTCCACAACGCTCACACGGTTGTCCCTTTTTACCATAAACATGAAGATGATTTTGAAAGCTGCCCTCTTCACCAAAGGCATTTTTATAAGTAAACACCGTTGTTCCATGACCCTTGATAGCTAACTGAATTTCTTTAATGATGTTTTCCCTTAAAGTTTCAATTTCCTGATCACTTAAATAGTTAGTAGCCTGTTCCGGATGAATCTTAGATAACCACAAACTTTCATCAGCATAAATATTCCCAATCCCAGCAATGTTAGATTGATCTAATAAAAATGCCTTAATTTTTCGGTGAGACTTATGCAGTTGCTTCTTTAAATAATCAAACGTTAAATCATTCTCAGTTGGCTCCGGTCCAATTTTATTCAATCCTGACAAATCATAAACCTGAGAATCCTTAACTAAATTCATCTTTCCAAATTTTCTTGTGTCATTGTAACGAAGCTTTCGACCATCGCTTAAATGAAAAACAACGTAAGTATGTTTTTGATTCTCAGTACCCTCAGGTACCACATCATATTTACCTTCCATTCGTAAGTGAGAAACTAAAGTATAATCGTCACTTAGCCGGATTAAGAGGTATTTACCCCTCCGATCAATTTGTAAAATATCCTTACCAGCTAACAAATCTTCAAATTCTTTTACTGGTAAATTCAACATTTTTGGATACAAAGCATCCACGGAAACAATCTTTTTACCCTGTACAAGATTGGTTAACCCTCTTCTTATCGTTTCAACTTCAGGTAACTCAGGCATTCCTACACCCCATTATTTTTTTATATCATACCAATTTGGTCCGTAATGACTTTCAACTTTTAGCGGTACATCCAGATCAACCGCAGAATCCATAACACTTGGAACTAATTTTTCTAAAATTGGAATCTCTTCTTTTGGTGCTTCAAAGATTAGTTCATCATGAATTTGCAGTAACATCGTGGCCTTTAAACCGTGTTTCTTAAGTTCTTTTTGCATTCTGATCATTGCAACTTTAACAATATCGGCAGCACTTCCCTGAATGGGGGAGTTCATTGCCGTTCTTTCGGCAAACGAACGTTTCTGAAATTGCTTAGAATTAATATCCGGCAGGTAGCGTCGACGTTTCATGATGGTTTCAGCATACCCATGATCTTCGGCGAACTTAACGCTATCTTGGGTGTATTTTTTGACCCCTGGATATTCCTTAAAATATTTATCAATAAATGCTTGAGCCCGTTTTCGTGATATGCCAGTATTTTTAGCAAGTCCATAAGCACTAATTCCATAGACAATCCCAAAATTGACAGCTTTTGCTTGTCTTCTCAACTCGGGAGTAACATCCTCGTTGCTTGGAAGTTCAAATATCCGTCGTGCGGTCGCTGCATGAATATCTTCCCCATTTTTAAAAGCTTCCTGCATGTTCTTATCTCCAGAAATGGCAGCTAAGACACGTAATTCAACTTGAGAATAATCCGATGAAAATAGTTGCCATCCCTTATGACGAGGAACAAACGCTTCACGAATTTTGCGACCTTCTTCAGTTCGAACTGGAATATTTTGAAGGTTTGGGTCAACCGAGGACAATCTTCCAGTTTGAGTTAAGGTCTGCAGATAACGGGTATGAACTTTATGATCACGAGAATAGATGTCTTTTTTGATTCCATCAATATAAGTTGAAATCAATTTTGACAGTTGCCTGTACGCCAGGACATTATCGACAATCGGATTCAGACCCGCAATTTTTTCTAACACATCAACCGACGTAGAGTACCCTGTTTTGGTTTTTTTCACAACTGGTAATTTCAACTTATCAAACAGGATTTCACCTAACTGCTTTGGTGACCCGATGTTGAATTCTTCTCCAGCCTCGTGATAAATCGACTGCTCAATTTCTGATAAATGCTCAGTAAATTTACTCTTCAATGCTTCGAGGGTATCTACGTCCACCGTAATTCCTTCAATCTCCATTGCACTTAGCACATAAGACAATGGAACTTCTATGTTACGGTACAAATCTAATTGATTGTGTTTCTTTAAATCATCAATCATTTTATCTTTTAAATCATTAATTGCCAATGCTTTCCTGACAATGTGAGCAAAAAAAGTCTCATCATTTTCTGGCAGCTGTTTTTTCTTTCCAGTTCCATAAACCTCACTATCCGGTTTAACCCCATAATATCCGTGCCGATTAGCCACTTTAGCCAAATCATTACTATTATCAAGGGTATTCAGTAAATATGAAGCTAATAACATGTCAAAATCAACGTTATTTAACTGAATATGTTCGCGATTGGCAGCCACAATTTGCGCTTTAGCATCGAAAACATTTTTTTTAATATCGTGATTTTCTAAAATGCCCTTTATTTTCGGATCATCTAAAAGATCAATATCCTTACTTACAAACCAATGATCCTTATCCCCAATAACAAAACCAACAAATGGAGCAGTATGGTAATTTTCATCCAACATTTCAATGTTAAAGACAACATCTTCTGACAAGTGATCTAACTCGGCTAAATTGTCTTTATTTAAAATCGTATATTTAACATCTGGAAGTTTCTCAGCCGACTGACTCTCTGATCCTTCCATTTCCTTTAAAAAGGATTTCATGTTCATTTTCTTATAAAAATCAACTAACTTATCATTATCGGGACCATCATACTTTAAATCTGATAATGAAATTGTGAGGGGAGCATTGCAGTCAATGGTGGCTAATTTTTTAGACAAAAATGCCTGGTCTTTATCCTTAATCAAATGCTCTTTCAATTTTTTACCAGAAACTTCATCGATATGATTATAAAGATTATCAATACTATCAAATTTTTGAATTAACTTGATCGCGGTCTTTGGACCAACTTTTTCAACACCCGGATAGTTATCCGAGTTGTCTCCCTGAAGACCCTTTACGTCAATAATCTGTCTAGGAGTAATTCCCATCGTCTCTTTTACAAAGTCTGGCGTGTATTTCTCAATTTCACTCACACCCTTCTTTGAAATCGCAACGGTAACTTTATCCGAACAAAGTTGGGTAAGATCACGGTCTCCCGTTATGATAGTAACTTGATAGCCGTCATCAGCCGCTTTCCTTGAAAGCGTCCCAATAATATCGTCAGCTTCATAGTCTTGCAATTCATAGGTTTTAATTCCCCGATCATGGAGCAGATCCATTACAAACGGGAATTGTTCACGTAATTCGTTGGGCATTTTTGCCCGTCCGGCTTTATAATCTTCGTACATTTTGGTTCTAAAGGTTGTTTTACCTGCATCAAAAGCGGCAAGAGCTGACGTTGGCTGAACATCCTTTAAAATGTCATCTAGCATTCGATTAAAACCATAGATCGCACTGGTGTGCAATCCGTCTTCATTGGTAAAACGTTCCAAGGAAGTAAATAACGCAAAGAATGCTTTATACGTTAAAGAATTTCCGTCAATTAATAATAATTTCTTGTCTGCCATAAAATTCTCCTTTAGAATTAATTACTATTATTTTAACACTTATAATCAGTTCAATTACGAAAAAAAACATGGTCAATCGACCATGTTTTTTTATTAATCTCGATTATTTCCAAAAATACCAAAGACCTCAAGAAGAAATGTAAATAGGTTTAGAAAATCAAGATACAACTGAAGTGCCCCAGAAATTGCAAGTCCGTTTACATTAATGTTACCAGAGTACTGCATGTACATTTTCTTTAAGTTTTGTGTATCAGTAGCACTCAACGCAGTAAAAATAATGATCCCAACGGCTGAAATAAATAACTCAATCCATGGATTTCTCAAGAATAAGTTAATTACCATCGCAATAATTAAAGCAATTAATGCTGCAAACAATTGCGTGCTTAACTTGGTTAAATCTCTGTGAGTAGTGAAACCAATTGCACTCATTACCAAGAAAATACTAGCACTGGATACTAACGCTGCTCCAATGGTACCAAGATTAAAGGCAATGAAAATGTAACTAAGTGAAAGCCCTGTTAAAACCGAGAAAACCAATAATCCGATAAAGCTTAACGTCGGATTACTTTGTGCAAATCCCGAAATCACAAAGGAAATTATGAACCAAACGATTAAAATTACTAATCCTGAGGCTCCACTACTGATGTTTGGCATAAAAACACTACTTAAATACGCAGAAATAGCAGAAATTAAAACCGCAATTCCCATAATCCCATACACTTTGGTAAAAAACGCGTTGAGTCCAGCATTATCGCCAACTACCCGACGACCACTTTCTCCATCAAAATTATTCATTTTTATTCTCCTTTAATTAACCTTCTTACTTAAATGACTTAACAATTCCTCATAGGCTCTTTCGTACTTTTGAATATCTCCAGCACCCATAAATATTACCACGGCATCGTGATATTGCAACAGTGGAGACATGTTTTCTTCCTCAATTAAGCCACCATCTTTGGTAATTTTATTAACCAAATCCTCGCTCTTAACGTGTCCCGACTTTTCTCTTGGAGAACTATAAATTTTAGTAACGTATACCTTATCTGCTTTGCTTAACGTTTTAGCAAAGTCATCAAGATAGGCAATCGTTCGACTAAAAGTATGGGGTTGAAAAACAGCAATGATCTCCTTATTGGGATATTCTTGTCTAGCGGCATCTAAAGTGGCCTTAATCTCAGAGGGATGATGTGCGTAATCATCAATAATTGTCATATCGCCAACTTTAACTTGAGAAAAACGACGCTTAACCCCCTTGAAAGTTTGAAGTTCACGTCTGATTTCGTCCAAATTAACGTCTTCAAAATATGCAACGGCAATTACCGCCAAAGAATTTAAGACATTGTGTTCTCCATACAAAGGAATACTGAATTCCCCTAGGTCCTTTCCGTCATATTTAACGTGAAAAGTCGATCCAGCAGTTGTTCGCTTAATGTCCACCGCCTGAAAATCGTCATCATCACTAGTTCCATAGTAATAAATTGGAACTGAAGCTTTTAACTTCCGTAAATTCTGATCATCGCCCCAAGCAAAAATAGCCTTTTTAACCTGGTTTGCAAAGGTTTGAAAAGCGTCAAAAACGTCCTCAATTCCGGTATAGTAATCCGGATGATCAAAATCAATGTTAGTCATAATGGCATAATCCGGATAAGTTGCCAGAAAATGGCGGCGATACTCGTCGGCCTCATAGACAAAGAAACGCGCATCAGTGGTTCCCTTCCCAGATCCATCACCAATCAGATAATCAGTTGGTGCGATCCCGCCTAATACGTGAGAAAGTAGTCCAGTGGTACTGGTTTTTCCGTGAGCACCACATACTCCGATGCTCGTGTACCCCTCAATTAATTCTTCCAAGAAATCAGGATAACTATAAATTTTTAGTCCTAACTCTTCGGCTCTTTCAATTTCCGGATGCGTATCAGGGAAAGAATTTCCTTTAATAATCGTCATTCCCTTTTTAATATTATCAGGATTGAATGGTTCAATCTTAATTCCAGCATTTTCTAATCCTTGCTGAGTAAAGGTATATTTTTCAATGTCAGAACCCATGACCTTACAACCGCGATCATGGAGAATGAGTGCCATCGCACTCATCCCAGTACCCTTAATTCCTACAAAAAAATAAGTAGTGTCTTTATTTATGTTAGTCATTTAGTTGGAATTCCCCTTTTTATTGTCTGGTTTAATAATACCAATTAAAGTAATGAAAATCTAAAAATTTAAATATTCAATTTAGCAAGTTCATTTTTCGTCAAATAAACATCTCGCGGTTTAGAGCCATGCTCACCTGAAATAAAATTATTTTGCTCCAAATCATCAATAATACTAGCAGCTCGATTGTATCCAATGGAAAACACTCGTTGCAATTTTGAAGTTGAAATTCCATCTTCGTCTGCGATATAACTCAAAACTGATTTCCACAAGTCATCATGTTGTTGAGCTTGTTCTGCACTTTTAAGCAATGATTTGGGCTGAAACTCGTACTTTGGTGTTTCCTGACTTCGAACTTGATCACAAACTCGCTCAACTTCTTGGTTAGTGACAAAAGCACTCTGAAGTCGCACTGGTTGACTGGCACCACTACCCAGATAAAGCATATCTCCCTTACCGAGTAGTCGTTCAGCTCCGCTTTGATCAATGATTGTTCTTGAATCAATCTGGCTTGAAACCATAAAGGCAATTCGTGTTGGAATATTATTCTTAATGGTCCCAGTTACAATATCAACGCTCGGTCTTTGAGTAGCAACAATCAAGTGAATCCCAGCTGCCCGAGCTTTTTGTGTAATCCTAACAATATAATCTTGGACTTCTGTTGATGCAACCATCATTAGATCAGCAAGTTCATCAATCACAACTAGGATTTGAGGCAACTTATCCGCATCACGGCCATTTTTATGTGCCGCTTGATTATACTGAGTTAAGTTTCTTACCCCAGCAGCAGCTAATCGCTCATAACGGTTGTCCATTTCCTCAGTGACCCATTTTAAAGCAGCAGAAGCCTCTTTCGGATCTGAAACAACCGGGGTTAACAAATGTGGAATCCCATTATATGGCGCTAATTCAACCGCCTTAGGATCAATTAAAATCATCCTTAAATCACGGGGCGAATTTCGATACAACAATGAAACAAGCAAACTGTTTATGAACACACTCTTTCCAGATCCAGTTGCACCAGCAATCAAAGCATGTGGCATTTTTTGAATATCGGCAGTCTTAGAAGCGCCGCCAATACTCATCCCTAATGCTACTTCTAACGGTGAATGACTAGATTCAAATTCATTTGAATCTAGAATCTCTGAAAGCATCACTGGTCTAGGCTTTGGATTAGGAATCTCGATTCCAACCGTCGACTTACCAGGAATTGGAGCCTCGATTCTAATATCTTTGGCTGCTAGGGCCATCTTTAAATCATCAGTTAGGTTAGTGATTTTGCTTACTTTAACACCAAGTTCCAACTTAACTTGAAATTGAGTAACGGTCGGTCCATCGGTCCAATCGACTACGTGACCATGAACCCCAAACGCCCTTAATGTATCATCAAGTGTTTTAACTTGCTTTTCAATCCATTCACTCAAACCATCATCAGAAGTCGAAATTGGTGGATTAAGTAGGTCACGACGAGGAAATTGATAATTAGTCTGATCCTCCTGATTGCTTGAAGTATCTGACAAATGCCTATGATTCGTTGTGGTTTCACTTTTTGAATCAGTAAGTTCGTTAGCAGGTTGAAGAAGTGCTTTTTCCTCATCTTGACGCTTATCAGTACTATCAATTGGAGAAGACGTCTTCTCGTTATCGCTTCTTTCATCAGGTTCTTTTAACTTATCTTGTGGATCCGATTCACTTAAAGTGGGATTACTTGATACCGTACCTGATGCGTTTTGATCATCATTATCTCTTCTATCATCACTAAACAAAGCTAGATTAGCCGCTAAGCCACTCTCCTCTTTAAAGATATCTGCGAGCGAGTGGCCTAATTCACGTTTACTGGCTGAAGATTCTTTATCATCTTCAAAGTTATCCACAGGCTTAGAGTTATCCACAATGTTTTCATTCTTATTTACATTTTCTTTAACAATTGGTTGAACGTCATTTTCCCATAAATCTAGATCATCAGCTGGAACGGCAGTTGGATCTTTAGGATTTAGATAAAGAACAAAATCATCATCATTCTTCTCCAATTCAACGGCTGCATCTTGATATGGTTTTCTGACTGACTGATGAACGGAATAGAAATTACTATTTTGGTTACGGGAACGCGGAGTAAATTCTTTTGTTCTTTCCACTAAGGAATTTCGGGACTCAACATAGTGCTTTTTATCATCTTTAAATCGCAACTGAAATCCGCTCTGATACTTTGGTTGATAACGAGACTGATAGGCTGATTGTTTAACATTAGAATCGTCACTACGGATAATTTCTTGATTTGATTTTTTTGTTGTTCTATGAAAATCATTGATTTTTTTATCGCTACTCTTAAAGGGAACTTTCCCATTAAAGTATTTACGATAAAATGCCGGTCCATCATAATGTTCCAATTTAATCACCCTTAAAGAATTATGTATAAAAAAACGAATAGAAACTATTCGTCAAAAAGATTTTTTGCTTTATCAAAATCAAATGGTTGCCCAACTTCATAAGAATCGGGTAAAACTAAAGCTCCTGGTTTATCGGGTGCATTAGGAATGTCTAATTCTCTTCCAGAACAAATCATTCCATCACTTTTTACCCCACGAAGCTCTCCTGGCCAAATAATTTGTCCATTTGGCATCATGGCTCCAACTTCCGCTACGACAACTTTGATTCCCGGTCTCATATTGGGAGACCCACTAACAAGTTGCAGCATTTCCCCATTCTGGACTTTGGTTTGAGTTATGTGAAGATGATCAGACTTCGGATGATCTTCCATTTTTTCAACGTAGCCAACCACAAACTTTGGTTCGGTACTAGTAGGTAAGAAAGTTTTAAACCCAGCCTCTTTTAAAGCATCATTTAAAACTTCAACATCGTTACTTGAAAGATCAACTTTTCCATTCTCTGATTTTAAGTTCCCTAAAATCTCACTGGCATTGAAAAAATTATAGCCAACTACGTGTCCCTTCTTATCTTTAATCTGAACAATATCATTTGATTTTGATATTTTCTGTGGTTCCGATCCTTCTCCAAGAATGACAACCAAAACATCACCCATTTGGCTTGGATTATAACTTGCGATCATCAAATTTAGCTCACCTCCGAATTTATTGTGGAAGAGATTTAATAAAATCTTCTACTTGTTCCTTGGTTTTTCGATCTTTATTAACCAAACGACCAGTCTCAATCCCATTATCAAAGGCAACGAAGCTTGGAATTCCAAAAATGTTCATTTCCTTAGCTAAATCGATATTTTCATCCCGATCAACTGCAATAAAGTCATAGTTTGGAAAATCTTTTACAATTTCTGGCATAACAGGCTTGATAAACGCACAATCTGGACACCATGTGGCAGAGAAAAATAGGATGTACTTTCCATGCTTAATTTTTTGCTTTAATTCGTTAAGATTCATTACTGGTAATTGTTCCATCGTATCCCTCCTAAACATTAATATTATAACCCACTCGTATTAAAAATGTTATATAATAAATTCAACAAATTCAATCGAAGGGATGCTTTTTATTATCATAAAACACAAACTAGCTTTTATTACTGGATCCGTAATTGCGGGAGTTTCGCTGTATTCACTTATTAAATTCAAGCAAGAACGCGACCAAGATCGGGTTAGACGTCACTTGTCCGATACATTAAGCAAAAAGTTTGATAATAGTGAGTTGTATGGTTACTGGATCGACTTTAACCAAAACGAAGATGGCCAGTTCCTTGGCGGAATCAACATTTTAGACGATGATAACCATGACATTAAATCATATGGATTTACATTCGATTTGACCACAAATAACCTCGATAACGTTCAACTTTTAAACACAAAGTCGATTAGTTAATCAACAAATTGGGCTACAATCTTATAGATTGGGCCCTTTTCTTTAAATTTCTCTTCATATTCAGTTTCTACATTATCTTTAGCAGCATCGCTAGCATGCAAGTCAAGATTAACGGATTCAAACTTCATCCCAAAATTATTCAAACTAACCAACGAATACTCAAATAATCCACGATTATCAGTTTTAAACTCCAGTTTAGCTTGGTCAGGTAACACGTCTTGATAACTCTTAAGAAAACGCGGCGAGGTAAGTCGCCGTTTTGTATGTCGTTTCTTTGGCCAGGGATCAGAAAAGTTGAGGAAAATTTTTGAAACCTCACCCTTTTTAAAAATGGTGTTCACAAGACCGCCATCAGTATGAATCAATTGAACGTTATCTAAACGATTATTTACGACTTTTTTTAGTGCCATTGCAATTACTGACTTTTGAATTTCAATCCCAATAAAATTAATATTGGGATTTTTTTCTGCCATTTCAGTAATAAATTTTCCTTTACCACAACCAATTTCGACATAAATTGGGGCGTCTCTAGAAAAACGTGTTTCCCACTTTCCCATGTATTTTTCTGGATCATCAACAATTAATTCAGGATGATCTAAAATAAATTGATTTGCCCAGGGCTTATTTCTAACTCTCATCATTTAACCTCAGTTTCTAATTTGTTTAACTTTTTTATTTAAATAGGGAATCGTTAAGACATATCCCTCAACAATCCAAATTACCACCGTTATTAAGATTACAGGAACCGACATCCGGGCGATTAACATTGCAATCAGGAGGATAAAACATTCAAACAAAAGTAAAATTTGAATGATCTGTCGAAAATCCGTCAGCTGGATCTTCTGACTAACCGGATAAATATGGGTAAACACATTACTTTCAAAATACTCATAAAATGGGATTAACTGAAATCCGACTAAATAAACAAAAATAATTGTCATTAACGAAACAATAATTTGATTAGGAATAATCAATACCAAAATAACGGCAATAATTATTAAGCGAAAGTATAGTGAACCTGGTCCACTGTCTCTTAATAATGATCGAAGATACAAATTCGAATAGACGTGACCTTGATCTTTTTTTAACAACTTAAAAATTGGATCCAAGTATTTTCTGCGGTGAATCCGACCTGAAAGTTCAGGGACTTCGGTGAATAAACTATAAAAGTGATAAATCCGATTCATACGAGAATCTTCATGTTCAATTGCATAGTTCCAGTTTAAGATCTTATTTTTGGTTAGAATAGCGACATACATTAACAATGCAGCCAGAACTAATGCTAATAGTGAAGCTATAAAAACATTAAAATACAATGCTAATACTAGAATAATAAGGGGGATAACCCACTCAGTTACACCGGCTAATACTACATGTCGATTTAACTGAAAATAGAGTTTGATTACTTGATATGACATCCAACCGGTTTTCAAAAGCAAAATTACGATTAACAACCCGATTAACTCTGAAATTGTCCAACCAATTGAAACACTTAAAAATGGCATTAGTACAAACCACGTTACTAAATCAATCAGCAATGCCATAAACAAACTATAGAGAAATGCTCCCTTAAAGTAACCAGCAAATTGGTATTCCCTAGGGGCCATAAAAACCTTATCAGCGGACTTGATTAAAGTTGCCAGTCCACCAAGTTGAAGCACCACTAGTAAAATCAAAATCGCAATCGGGCGCTCCCACCATAAATTGCCTGATAATTGCTTTAAAAATCCAGAGTAAGCGTAGCCCAGACCACCCACAAAGAACATAATCGCAATCACAAAAAAATCGTTAAAAACATATTTAAGGTATTTAGTCATTTCGATTAAATGATTGCTTAACCTTTTTTGGAAAATCCTATTCATTTTTATCATCCCTTGCTAAAGACAGATAAATATCTGAAAGTGACTTCCCATCATTGGGATACTCTTTTCTAATCTGTTCCATCGTTCCTTCCGTTTGAATCTCACCTTTGTTAATTAACACAAAACGATCACAATACTTTTCTGCGGTATCAAGAACATGAGTCGACATTAAAATACTGGCACCCTTACTCTTCTTTTCTTCAATCAACTGCAAAAGATCATCGACCGCGAGCGGATCGAGACCTAAAAATGGTTCATCAATTACATAAAGCGACGCATTAGTAATGAACGCACAAACAATCATCACTTTCTGACGCATTCCTTTTGAAAAGTTGGCAGGAAACCAATCAAGTCGTTTATCCAACCGAAAAGTCTTAAGTAACTGATTAGCTTTCTCCCACGCTACTTGTTTATCCAAATTATAAGCCATGATAGTAGTATCAATGTGTTCTTTTAAAGTTAATTCTTTGTATAATACTGGCATTTCCGGAATATATGCAATTTGTTGTTTGTATTTTTCAATGTTTTGACCAATCTGCAAACCATTGACTTTAACGGTTCCAGTAAATGGCTTCATGAGTCCAATAATATGATTAATGGTAGTTGACTTCCCAGCACCATTTAAACCAATTAAAGAAACTAATTCGCCATCATTAACATCAAAAGTCTCATTTTTTAAGACTGGCATACCAGAGTAGCCACCAGTCAAGTCTTCTACTTGCAAACTCATATTTACCCTTCATTTCTTTTCATTATTGTAATCAGTATACCATAATTGCTTGCTATCACTTATTATGCAGGTAATGTTAGTGTATAATTGGATTAACTTGAAGGGAGAGATTTATATGACTGATTACGATCCAAATTGCGTTTTTTGTAAAATTGTTAAGGGTGAAATCCCTAGTTATAAAGTTTATGAAGATGACGAAATTCTTGCATTCTTAGATATTTCCCAAACAACTCCTGGCCACACTCTGGTGATTCCTAAAAAACATATTCAGGATATTTTTCATTTTGACTCAGCCACAGCTAGTAAAGTATTTGCGAAAGTACCAGAAATTGCACGTGCGGTCAAAAATTCTAACCCAAACATCAAGGGAATGAATATTGTCAATGATAACGGGAAAATTGCCTATCAATCTGTTCCACATGCTCACTTTCATTTAATTCCCCGTTACAGTGTGGGTGATACTTTTTCAATTAACTTTTCTGATAATTCTAAAGAATATGACGAAACTAAATACCAAGAAGTTGCCGATTCAATTACCAAACAATTGGGGGATTAACTCATGAAAAAAAAGACCGCTTGCTTAGTTAGTGCCGGAATAATAGTTGGTGTTTCTGTTACGGGTCTACTACTTTTAAAAAGGAAGTCTAATCCCACAGATAACGTAACCACTGCCGACCTTAAAAACATTTTTCATTCAGCTAGTTCAGTTAAACAAAATTTAAACCAATTCACAAAAGCTTTAAATGATGCAAAACCAATAATAGATGGTCTTAATCGTGACGTACAGGAAGCCCAATTTCAGCTAAAGCCTAGAATTGATCTTTTATCTAACGAAATAAATAACATTTAATTTCAATTAAATTATTCGACCAAATATTAATTTACATCAAATATATGTTATATTAAAAATAAATGGAGTACTGAATGTCTTGAGTACTTTAATATTTTGAAGAAATGGATGTGCTAATATATGAAGAAAAAATGGCTCGTTGGAGTTGCAGGATTACTTTTAAGTGTTTCACTGGTTGCCTGTGGTAGTAAAACAGTTGCTACTACTAGTGGTGGTAAAATTACAGAAAGTCAATATTACAATAGTATGAAGAAGACCCCACAGGGTAAAACAGTTCTCCAAACTATGATTTTGAACAAAGTTCTTAACAAAGAATATGGTAATAAAGTCAAATCATCTCAAGTTGATGACCAATTTAACCAATACAAGTCACAATATGGTTCTCAATTTAAAACCCTTCTCAGTCAACAAGGTTTAACTGAGAAAAGTTTAAAAGAACAAATCAAAGATAATCTTCTGTTAAAGCAAGCTGTAATTGCTAACACAAGTTTCTCTGACAAAGATTTGCAAAACCAATTCAAGAAATATCAACCTAAAGTAACCGTTAATGAGATTACCACCAAAAATCAAGGTGACGCTGAAAAAGTAATTTCTGGCTTAGAAAACGGTCAAAAATTCTCTGACTTAGCCAAGAAGTACTCAACTGATGCTAACAAGAAAGACGGCGGCAAGATGGCTCCATTCGATAATATGGATCCAAGTCTTGACAATAACTTCAAAAATGCTGCCTTTAAACTCAAAAATGGTGAATACACCAAAGAACCTGTCAAAACTAAAGCTGGATACCAAGTAATCCAAATGGTAAACCACCCTTCCAAGGGTAAATATCAGGATCACAAAGCTGAATTAAAAGACCAGTTGGCAACTGAACGCATGAGCGATAGTAATGTCTTACACGCTGTCGTTTCAAAAGTTCTTAAAGATGGAGATGTAAAGATCCAAGACAAAGACTTACAAAACATCTTAGCTGATTACACATCAACTCCAAAACCAATGAAATAATCAATCATAAAAAGAAAATGGTCAGTAACTTAAAAGTTACTGACCATTTTCTTTTTTATCAGGTTTATAAAACTTATTTCGATCCATTCCAAAAATTCGTTTACTAAATGATCCTGCTTCCGTATCATTTAAAGCCCCAGTAATCATGTTAATTGAAGCATCAAGTTCATCTAAATCATGGAGAATCTGCGCTTCCAGCAATTCAGGCGTAACCGGGGATCCATACTCCTTAATTCCATGATGTGAGAGCACCATATGTCTTAAAAGTAATAAATCTTCAGAATGCTGATCGATTTTTAGTTGGTCAGCAGCTTCAACAATTTCCCCATCAATAATACTGATATGTCCTAACAGATCACCTTCACTAGTATAAGATGTCGAAACGGGTCCTGACAGCTCAGCAGTCTTGCCTAAATCATGAAGGATGGCACCTGCATACAGAAGTGAAGAATTAACTTGTGGATAGAGCTTAGCGACTTCCTTGGCCAGCTTCAAAATCGAAATGGTGTGAAATGCTAATCCACCTGCATAAGCATGATGATTCGATTTAGCTGCCGGAAAAGTAAAGAATTCATCCTGGTGCTTTTTAAGAAGTACCCGAACAATTCGATTCCACGTTGGATTAATAATTTCGAAAATTGTCTGACCAATATATTCTTCCATCTCAGAACGAGTCATTTGAGCATGTTGCATAAACTTAGATGGATCACTGGGTTCACCAGATTCTGTTTGTCGAAGATGATTAATCTTAATTTGTGGACTTCCCTGGTAAGCTTCCCGTTTGCCATTAATGTGAACGACCTGACCAGCTTTAAAAGTCTTTACATCCTCATTACTGGCACCCCAAAGTTTTCCACCGATCTCTCCGGAATTATCTTCAAAAACAAACGAAATGAATTGTTTTCCGTTCTTAGCAATTCTAGTATCAGCCGACTTAACCAATACAAACGCATCGATTTCTTCATCCATTTGATATTCTTTCAATTTTTTGCTCATTTGACTCCACCTCCACTACTTTAATTCAATTAAATGATCGCCACTTACATCGTGTCTAATTCGATCATCAGCCGTAAAATAAATCACCTGCGTGCTTTTAGCCAAAGCTTTCATTAATTCAATTGCCTTATCAGTTCTAAAGTGATCAAAGTCAGCAAAACCATCATCAATCATAATTGGCATTGGATATTCATCACTAAAAGCCAACGTTAACGCAAAAACCAACGATAAGTATAACTGCTGCATGGTTCCTTTTGAAAGTTCCTCAACCTTGAACTTAACCCCATCAGAGTTAACAACCGTAATACTTCTCTTATTATAATCAATTTTACTATAATGACCGTCCGTTAGTGTTTCAAAGAATTTAGCTGCATCCTTTCTAACTTTAGGAATTCTTCCACTACTAGCGGCATCGAGTACTTTTTCAATCCACTGATTAGTTAACTGGTAAACCAACCACTTTTGAACCAATTCGTTAACTTTAGTATCCATACTGGCCAATTCCTGGGTCAATGAATCAAGCGTCCCATCTTTTTCCATGTGATTAATTTGCACGTTAAGTTGCGCCAACCGATCAGATTGATCGGAAAAATCTGCGTCCAATTGTCCAATTTGTTTCTGAAGATCATTAATCACTTTTTTTAACTGATTAACATCATCGTATTTTTGTAATCTTTCAACAATTGTCTGATCAAGTGAGTTTTCTAACTCCACTTTACGTTTGTTTTTATCCGTAGCGATCCGCTGCTCATCGTATAATTTTTTAAAATCACTACTACTTGCAACGTTTCGTTCCTTTAGGAAATGGTCAAGCCGATCACTTACTTCTTTCAACTGCTCACGATGGCGATCAACCATTGAAGTTAAACTACTCAATTCATGGCTCACCTGTTCCGCATTTCGCTTTTGATCATTTACATTTGAGATGAACTGTCTAATTTTACTTAACGCTACCATTTCATTATCGGAATCACTTAAACCAATTTTACTGGAAGCAAAATTCCAACGATCGAGGTAACTCTCAACCTTCTCATTCATTGTCTTTTGGTTTCCAATGAAATTCTGTAAACTATCACGATCTAAGTCACGTCGTTTAATGGAGTTTTGTAAAGCACTTGTCCATTGGTTAAATGGAATACTCTGGATGTGATGCTCGTTTCCCATTTGACCCAACTCTTGCTCAATCTGAGTCAATTTTCGCTTTAAATGGTCAGTATCATTCTCCTCTTTAACTGGTTGGTTCGATTTTTGCACATAACGATAAATGCCAAAACCAATACACAATAACCCAATGACCACCAAAATAGGAAGAGTTACTCCACCCATAAAAATTCCAATTCCAATAATTATTAGACCAACCGCATCAGCAATTAATGATAACGAATTATCTCCGCTCTCATTTGTGGGCATCGCATGAACCTGATAGTTTATTTGTGCTTTTACATTTTGATACTCATCTATTAAGGTCGATATTTTGTCAATCTCATCATCATTAAACGGAATACTTTCACTTCCACCAGCATCAAATTCATCATTAGCCAAACGAGTCTGATATGTTTTGATATCATGATCAAGCTGTTCAATCCGTCTGACCTGTTGGATTTGGCCGTCCAGTTCTAAATATAAATTACGAATTAAATCAGCATTATCATTGTAAAATTTCAAATCAGAATTGGATTCCTGATGCGTATTCTTAAAATCAATAATGTTTTGTTCATCATTCTTAACATCTAATTGAATATTACTAATCTTATTTTGGATGTCTTGAAATGTTTCAAAGTCATGCTCAGAAAAGCCGTGTTTAACCGCTAATTTATCGTCTTGTAATTGTCTTAATTGAGCATATTTATCCCAGTTCGCTAAATCTTGATTAACCTGATTTAATCGCTCAGAAAATTTATTTCTTTTATTGCGATTCTGAGTCTTTTTTTCTTGTTCTTTTTTAGCTTGAATGGTCAATTCATGGTACTTGGGATATTCATTACTGGCTTCATGTACTTTCGCGTTCAATCTTTCTCGATCAACTAAAAGTCGGTTTAACTCAGGCTTTTTACCAGTCGGCTTATAGATCTTACCACCATTTTCCTGATTTTCGTCCTCTAGTTCAATCCAGTTATCAATCCCTACGACCCCAACACGCTGGATTCGTTTTGACAATTCTTCACGATTTAATCTCGAAATATCATTTAAATCAACGTTGCCAAAATAAAACAGGTTATCATATGATTCCCGATTGATTGGACCTAAAATTTTATCCAAAATTCCAGCAGGTAATTCATTTTTATTTTGATCAAAAACGGTTAATAACCCACCATTTTTACCTTCATTTCTTTGAACAAGGTAAGTAGTTCCATTTTGTTCAACCGTTAAACGACCACCCATTTTATAGTCATCTTTGGGAGTGAAGTCTCGCTTACTCCGACTGTCCCGAAAGCCAAATAAAACATCTTTAATGAAATTTAAGAGGGTTGTTTTTCCAGCCTCGTTTCTTCCATAAATAACCTGGAACCCACTAAAGTTCAGTGTTAAATTATGAAGTTTTCCAAAGCCGAATACTTCAACTTTTTTAATCCTCATCCTTCACGTTCCCTTTCGTTTTACTAGTAATTAAATTCATACTTTCATCAAGTAATTTAGAGATGGCTTCATCACTTAAAAAGTTGTCACGAATGTAAGAGTGCTTAAAAAGCTTCTTCGCCAAATTTTTAAGGTTTTCTTCATTATAAACTTCATGCTTAGTGTCATCCCAGAATTTCTGATCTAGATCATTAAATTTCATCCCAGAATTATCAACAACGTCAATTTCATAAACCCAAGCATTAAATCGTTCAAAATCATATTGTAACTTTTCCTTAACCCGGTCGAGCAATTCTTCTGATGAAAAATTGGCTTCTTCATTCATATTTAACTTCACGCTCAACAAATTAAGCTTAGAAAAATCACTCGACTCAATTTTCTCCATAATTTGATTAACGACCGCTTCTTCTGAGTCAGTTCCCCGTAAATTCATTGAAAGATTTGACCAAATGAGCGGACAGGTGGGTTCAAACTGAACGTTTAAACCTCCATTAGTCTCATCACTGACTAATAAGTACCCCTTTTCACCCATTTCATTTTTATGACGGCCCTGGATATTCCCCGGATATTCAATTAAGGGATGATGACCTAACTGCTGACGTTTATGAATATGCCCTAATGCCCAATAATCATATCCCAAATTTTCCATTTCGTTAATGGTAAACGGTGCATACTGTGAGTCGTTGCCACCCTTAATAGCACCGTGAACCATCCCAATTTGGTAGTCAGCGTTTGAACGTTCTGGAAATCCAGAGATAATATCATCTGAAATATTCCTAGTAGCGTAACTAAAACCTGTAATAGCAACTGTTCTTCCGTCTTTAAGAGTCAATGTATGCGTCGTCACTTCTTTGGGAAATACGTAAACATTAGCCGGAAAATTGAAATTTTTAGCACCTTCACTTTGATAATCATGATTACCAAACGAAAGAAGTACAGGAATATCATGTTCATCCAATCGTTCTAACTGTTTAATCAAAAAACTAATGGCTTTGACACTTTGGTGACTACTGTCAAATAAATCTCCCACTAGCAAAACAAAATCAACATCATCTAAAATGGCATCATCAATAATCTTCTTTAATGAATCGAATGGAGCCTCGTGCAAAATGTCCCACAGCTTACTCGGAGTGGTAGCATCCTCTCTGATTCCTAAAAACGGACTATCCAAATGTAAATCTGCCGCATGAATAAACTTCATTATAATTTCTCCCATACAAAAAAATCGGAGCACCAATGGGCGCTCCGATTAACGATCAATTAAGCTTCATACATATCACGTAAAGGCTTAGTAATTAACATATTAGCATCATCAATGACTTTGCCCATTGCTTTTTCTTTACCCATCAATTTTTTGATGATATCAAGACTGTTCATTTTATTGGCAAGATCTTGAGCTTTTTTCATATCATCTTGCGAAATTTGTTGACCAGCCATTTGCTTTTGTCTTAATTCATTTTGATTAGTTTGAAAGTCCTTAAATGTCTTAAAAGCATCTTTGTCCTTCTTTAACTCATCGTATGTGGCTTGGAGTTCTTTAAATTCATCAGTCTTTACTAGTGCATCCTGTAAAGTTTGTGCGTCTTTCATTACATCATTTTCTGCCATAATTATTTCCCTCCTTAAATATTGTTACAGTGTATATTTTAACATACGTGAAGCTATCGGCCTAGTAAAGCTTTCGCACCGCTAATAACTTCTGAGGCACCCTTTTTAATTCCACTGGCTCCTTCTTTAACGATTCCCTTAACGACTTTACCAGTATCATTAGTAATACCCTTAAATAGTTTAGAATTCTGCGTATCATTATCTTCATCACCATCACGTGCCACCATTTGTGCGTCTTGGACACCAAATTGGGTTCCCTTGGTGTACGGAAGAATTTGTTGCATTTGTGTCTTGTACAACGGACCAACGTCGGTCCCAGTCAAATTCTCTAAATGATGCGTAGAGTTGGTACTATCAAAGCCTTCCCAAGTTGCTACCACAACGTTAGGAGTGTATCCGATGATCCATTTATCTTTGGTAGCATCGGAATCTGGAGTATTATCAGCCTCAGTACTTCCAGTTTTTCCGGCAACTTGATACCCGCTCGGTTTAGCATCAACACCAGTTCCATTATCAAAGACACCAAGCATCATACTTGTCATCTGTCGTGCCGTTGAAGGAGACATGATTTGTTTTGAACTTGGATGTTCATTATCAACGACCGTCTTCCCTGTCGAATCAACGATCTTAGTAATATAGAACGGCTGTGAAATTTTCCCCTTATTAGCAAAAGCAGTATAGGCACCAGCCATTTGTTGTGGGGAAACTCCGTTGGACAAGCCCCCAAGGGCCAATGCTAGATTCTTATCCTTATCCGTGACCGGTAAGTTGAATTTTTTAACCGAATCGTATCCCTTGTTTACTCCGATCTTATTTAATAACCAAACTGCGGGCGCGTTCATACTCTGTGCCAGAGCTTGGTACATCGGAACTTTTCCTGTATAAACATCATTGTAATTATGCGGAGTATAGTGGTTTGATCCATACGATTTCTTCTGGTTTTCAAGTTCAGAATCATAATAATACCCGTTTTCAAGAGCTGGCGTATAGACCGCAAGTGGTTTCATCGTCGAACCAGGCTGACGTTTAATATCGGTCGCACGATTATAACCACGGAAAACCGTCTTACCACGTCCACCAACAACCGCTTGAACCCCACCATTTTTTGGATTCAAAGCAACTGATGCAGCTTGGACCTTGGTCCCATCCGAAGCATCATTAGGAAACAAATTAGGATTTTTAAAATCAGTCTGAAAGCTTTGCTGCTGTTGCTGATTTAGATTCGTATAAATTTTATACCCGTGATTCATGATGTCAGATTCAGTTAATCCATATTTTGAGATAGCCTCATTAATAACAGCATCAAAATAATAGGGATATTTATACCCATTAGTAGAACGATAGGAATTTTTAGTGTTCAACGGCATGGCCTGGTATTTTTTTGCCTCTGAATTAGTGATCTTATGGTTCTTTGCCATTAAATCAAGAACCACATTTCTCCTCTGACGTGCCGCCTCCGGATGATCAATCGGATTATTACTAGGATTCGATAGCATCCCTGCTAACACAGCTGCATCCTGGACCGGTAAATCTTCCGCAGACTGCCCAAAGTATCGCTTCGAGGCATCTTCGACCCCATACACGCCATTACCAAAGTAAGCGTTGTTCATATACATCGTCAAAATTTGGTTCTTTGAATAAACGTTCTCAATCTCAATTGAAATGAATAATTCTTTAAGTTTTCTGGTTAAAGTTTGTTGCTGGGAAAGAAAAGTGTTCTTGGCTAACTGCTGCGAAATTGTACTTCCTCCACCACTAATGTAGTCACGACCAAGTACCCTATTCTTAATTGCAAGTAAAATGGCTCTCCCGTAACCACTAACCGAATAGCCATGTTCCTTATAGAAATTACGATCTTCCGTCGAAAGAATCGCATTAGGAATATTTTTTGAAATCTTATTCATCTGAACGTAAGTACCCTTTTGTGCATACAATTTGCCAGCTTCTTGGTGATGTGAATCATAAATCACAGTCGATTTTGATAAATTAGACTGAAGATCACGAACGTGCGAAGTCTTTGCCACAATCGTCAAATAACTACTTAAAACCAAGATAACGAATAAAACAACTACAATAATCCATCTCGTAATTTGAAATCTACGCCAGAATTTTCTGAAGTAACCCCAAATTCTTTTAAATATTGACTTACTTTTGCTGTTGTTATCCATAAAAGTCCAAATCTCCTTTTATCATTAAATGCTATTGTAACACATGGACATTAATGGATTTTAAAAGATAAAGTGGATGTCAATTGACATCCACTTTATTCTACATTTGATCGGGTGCTTTAATTCCCAACAATCTTAACGACTCTTTTAATACAATCGCAACACTTTTGACAAGGTCGAGACGGGCGTCTTGCTCATCATCGTCCGCTAAAATCTTAGAATGAGCATAATATTTGTTGAATGACTTAGCTAGTCTTAGCGAATATTTAGCAATATCGGAAGGCTCAAATTCATTTCGAGCTTGTTTTACAACTTCTGGAAAAGCCTGAAGTAACTTAATAACTTCAAAAGCACCTGCATCAGTCAATTCATTTGCTGATTCATCAAATTCTTTTTTACCCGACTTCCGCAAAATACTCTCAGCACGAGCATGGGCATACTGAACGTATGGGCCAGTCTCACCTTCAAATTTTAATTGGTCTTTAAGTACGAAATCAATGCTATTGATTCGCTCACTCTTAAGATCACCAAAGATAATGGCACCAACCCCAACTTGTGTAGCCACTTCATCTTTATTCGGTAAATCAGGATTCTTCTCAGCAATTTGTTGTTTTGCCATGGTAATTGAATCATCTAAAACCTTGTTTAATAAGATAATATTCCCACGTCTAGTTGAAAGCTTTTTTCCATTAACCGTAATTAAGCCAAACGGGATATGATGAACACCGTCCGCATTCTTTATGCCCATCTTTTTTAAGACAGCTTTTAGTTGATGGAAATAATTAGTTTGTTCGGATCCTACCACGTAGAGATTCATGACTGGATGATACGTCCGTTCACGGTATAACGCCGTTGCAATGTCTCTAGTAATGTAAAGAGAAGCCCCATCACTCTTTAAGATCAGCGCTGGATTTAGGTTAGCGTTACTTAAATCGACCACTTGAGCTCCTTGAGATTCCTGAAGCAATCCATCTTTTTTTAGGATGTCAACCACTTCATCCATTTTGTCATTGTAAAATGACTCACCATTATAGGTATCAAATTTAACGCCCAGTTTTTTATAGGTATTATTAAAAGCCTCTAACGACACATCCCTAAACCACTTCCATAGTTTGGTAGCTTCGGGATCACCATCTTCGAGTTTTTTAAACCATTCGCGTGCTTCTTCGTCTAGTTCAGGATTTTTCTGATCTTCCTTATGAAATTTGACGTAATACTGAACTAAGTAATGAATTGGATGACGCTTTACGTCCTCTTCATTTCCCCACTTTAAGTAAGCCGTAATTAATTTACCAAATTGAGTTCCCCAATCACCTAAATGATTATCTTTAATTGTTTTATATCCATTTTTTCTTAAAATTTCGGAAATTGAATTTCCAATCACAGTGGAACGAAGGTGTCCCATTGACATTGGCTTAGCAATATTTGGAGAAGACATATCAATGGTCACGGTCTGATCCTTGCCATCGTAATTATCACCATAGTGCTCTTTATCCGTCAGAACCTCTGACATGACTTGCTTACTAACTTTTCCTTTATCCAAGAAGAAGTTAACGTAAGGACCAACGGCAACGACTTTATCAAACTGACTTCCATCAACATTATTGACGATATCCTTTGCGATCTGTTGAGGAGCTTTATGTAACTCCTTAGCTAGAATAAAAGTTGGAAATGCTAAGTCCCCGTTATCTGAAGTTTTCGGTTTCTCAATTTTTCCGTAAATATCACTCGTTGAAATTTGGTTGTTAGTTGCATCAGCAACTACGTCTGCAACTTGTTGTCTGTAATCCATAATATCCTCCTCATAAATAAAAAGCCTCTTACATTAATTAAATCAATGCAAGAGACGAGATCACCCGCGGTACCACTCTATTTGGAAATACCCACTCATTATTAAATTTGTATACCTAGAAAGGACGCCTTCCCAATCACAATTTATCTAACTCACATCAACTTAGATTTGCTTTGAAATTATAATTAGTACTACACTCTCATCGTTGGTAGCTTCCCAAAGCGGGTGACGGGAATCGAACCCGCGACGTAAGCTTGGGAAGCTTAAATTTTACCACTAAACTACACCCGCAATACGTGTATAATTATATCATGAATTATACCCCTTGTCATCAAGACTTCTACAGAGCCGTATGATAAAATTTGATTGGAGGCTAAACATCATGTTAATCTACATAATTACTTTACTATGGATTCTTTTATTAATCTCACTAACAATCGGAATCACGCGTAAACAAGACAAAAAGATTATTAAGGGTGTCGTCTATACGCGCGCGTTTTACATTCTTTTGTTGATTAGTGAAGTGGTTTTTACCCTGAATCACTTTAACGAGCATCGTTATTTGGTCTCTTTAAGTTTTATAATGACAATCGTCGCGATTTCTTTCATTGATATTTGTTACCAGAGAAAAATCCAAGGTAATTTAAAACCCTACGTAATTTTATTGACACTGATTTCGATTTTAATCTCAATTGGGCTTTTGTTTTTCATTCAATAACTACTACTAAAAAATCATCCAATCACTTGGATGATTTATTTTTTTGCATTTTTTCAGCTAACCGAATTGATTCATCAACTAGCTCCGCTTGCGCATCAATCACAGGGTAGTCATGATTACCAGCTCGCTCTTCTGCTACCGAAATCTCAGTACAACCTAAAATCACTACATCGCTATCCAATTCATTAACCATTTGATTTAAAATATGATGGTATAATTTTGGATCGACATAATCGTGCTCCTTAACACCTTTATAAATTAAATCCATCGTCTCGTCCGCAATTTCAGCGGTCGGGTGCACAACTTTATATCCAGCTTTAGTAATTTCTTTATCATATACCTTGTCCTTTAGAGTTCCCTTAGTGGCAATTAGCCCCACTCTTTTAGCGTGTGGAAACTTCTTAGCAATTGCAGCTACCGCTAGCCTAGGCATATGCAAAATTGGAACATCCGTCATACTCTGTAACTGATCATAAAAATAATGGGCAGTATTACATGGTAACGCAAAAAATTCTGGTCCCAGTTTGCTCTGTTGTTTAATATCTTCTTCAAGTGGAACTAGTGGGCTCGGATTATTTTTTGGGTCAGTAATATAATCCGTCCGGTCCGGAACCGTAGCATGATTAACTAATATATAATTTAAATAATCTTGATCACAGTGAGCTGGGGTCCGTTGATTTAGTAAATGAACATAACTCTCAGTCGCTTGGGTCCCCATCCCACCAATAATTGTGAAAAACTTTTTCATTATCTTATTCCTTATTCACATGAAAATATTTTTTGAAGTTTTTTGCGTAATTATGGTCCATCCATTTCATAAGTAGCCAACGCATGAAGTTTTCATCTTTTTTATACCAAAAAGTCGTTCCCCACTGACCTTTTTTGATCAGCTCTTCCGCCTTCTTTTTATCTTCATTATCTTTGGCATACTTACGAAAAACACGATTGGGCACCCCTAACCATAAATAATATTTCTTAGGATCTTGATTGGCATACACTGTCTTTTGGTCCGCTAGGTCATCTTGAACGTAATCACGAACCACCCATTGAGCAAGGTTATATCCATTTAGGGTGACAAAGAAACTGCTGCGTCCCTGTCTCAAATTGATTTCAAACAACTTGTACGTATCGTCTCTAACATCATACTTCATGTCAAAATTAGCATACCCAGTAAATTCAATCGACTCTAAAAACTGTTGAATCTGATCATAAATCCGTTGATCAAAGTCAGGAATAATCGTGACGTAGTTACCAATTGCAGACGGTGCCGGATCTTCCAAAAGTGGATGGCCTAAACACATCATCTTAACATGATGATTCTTGTCAACATAAGCATTTAAGACCCGCATGTTGCTGTCATCACCTGGGATGAAATCTTGGACGATCAAGTCGGAAGTATAACCATTATTATAAATTTTTGAAACAATGTCACGATACTCGGCATCACTTTTAATGGTAAAAGCTTTCTTTCTTCCCTCAAAACGGATATCCAACCATTCCACGCTATTGGTTGGTTTAAGTGCAATTGGATAATCAAATGGTTGATCAAAGTCATTATCTTCAAAATTGCTTTTGGAAATAATCTTGGTGCCGGGATATGGCATTCCATACTTATCACACATTTTATAAAAATTTTCTTTACTATTAAGTTGTTTTATTAACGAATAATCAACGTATGGACAGACAAAGACATCTTCTAAATCTTTCTTATGTTTAGAAATTAATTCAGCATAACCATCCCCACATCCAATTAAAATGACTGGTTCTTTGTGGTTGGCATACTTCTTTTTTAACTTTTTCATCTCTTTAAACCATACGGGATCCTCACTAAAGCCCGGAATAAACGTCAGATCCACAATTTTGGTAAATCTTGTGGGGGCTAACCGTTCCTGGGCATAAGCCTTGACACGCTTACCATACAACTCGTAGAAAGAACGCGCCATCCCGTACACATTAAAGTCACTTCCAAGTAAGATCGGAGTGAAATCCGGAACTTTCTCATTTGTCATTACCATTTAAACCCTCCAAGTAATCTTCCACGATAACCGAATCGGTTGGATAAGGTGTATCAACACCATTAATCTTTTGATAAGGATCGCGTCCTTTACCCGCTACTACAATAATATCTCCACGTTTACCAAAATTAATGGCCTTTTTAATGGCTTTTTCACGATCCATTTCGAAATGAACGTCAACCTTATCATGATCGATATGACTATCAATTTCCTTTGCAATCTTCATGGGATCTTCATAAGCGGGGTCGTCAGTAGTTAAAAACGCTACATCGGCATTTTGAGTCAACGCCTTGCCAAATCCCTCTCGACGGTCAATTCCCTTATTGCCCGGGCTTCCAACCACTACAATAACTTTTCCACTAGGGTCTTGTCGTTTTAAAAATCCTAACAATGCATTCATACTAGCATAATTATGGGCATAATCCACGTAAACGTTCCCATGGTTTTTAGACTTAAAGATTTCCATTCTTCCAGGAATTTTTGCTCCTGCCAAACCATCTAACATATCACCACGTTTAAAGCCAGCAAGTCCAGCCGATATGATCGAAGCGGTTGCATTGGATTCATTGTAATCACCTGGAATACCAATGCGATAATTTCCGTCTAAGCCTAACTTTTTAGCTTTATCAGAAATGGAACTTAATTGAATATCATTATCAGTCAAGCTATCTGAAACTGGCTCGTACGTGAAATCAAGGTCGACTTCAAGTTGTGGAGTCGTCCCCTTTTTACCAAACAAATAAATATTTTGGGGATCGGTTGTGGTTTTGGCAGCATAATAAATATCAATCAAGTGGTCTGAATCGGCATTCAAAATGCATCTATTTGAATTAACCAAGAGTTGTTCTTTACAGTGCAAATAGTTTGCAAAAGTCGGATGCTCGTTTTCCCCAATGTGATCGGGAGAAATATTTAAAAAATTACCTACGTTATACTTTAATCCAAAAACCCGATTTTTTAAGTATGCCTGAGACGAAACTTCCATAATGAGATATTTCATCCCATTATCGACAGCGGCTCTCATATTCTTAAAAATATCTAGTGATTCTGGAGTAGTTAGATGTGACTTAAATGTTTGATTTGGTTCATTACCAACCACGGTATTGATAGTTGAAAATAAGGCGGTTTTATCCCCACTCGCCCTCCTAATTGCATCCCGAGTGAAATATGAAGAAGTCGTTTTCCCCTTAGTACCCGTATAGGCAATGATGAACAAATCGTCTTGTGGATAATTGAAAAATGCAGCAGAGATCAAAGACATTGCTTTTTGAATGTTAGTAACCAAAATCTCATTCATTCCGTTACTTTCAGATAAATGATCTTCACACACGATTCCAGTTGCTCCAGCCTTTTTTGCTAACGTAACAAATTCAGGCTTAAAGTTTCCCTTCCCAAAGAATAAGGTTTTCGGTTTTATGTCTCGTGAATCATAACTAACGTAGTTAAAATCATTATCATTAGTCTGATTAACTGATTTTAATAAGTCATGTTCACGAAGAATATTTTTAATTTCTTGAATGCTTAGTGACAAAAAATTCAGCTCCATTCCGCTAATTTTTGTAATGGAAATCCAAATAAATCATTCGGACTTTAATTTTGTTTTTAATTTACTCCTAGACAATTCTACCAAAAGAAAGAGATAATGACTAACTCAAAACCAATAATGAAAACATAAATTAATATAATAAAAAACATTCTGCGTAAACTAAATTAATTCCAGTTCACACAGAATGTCTTTTTACTACTTAACATCTTTTAATTTTTGCTCACTAACATTATCCAATCGGTCACCAACTGCATTCACCATCTTCAAACATTTTTCAATATCATCCTGGCTCATATCCAAAACAGAAAAACATTGATTAACGTGTTCATATACTTTATCACGACGTTCCTTAGCGTATTCTGTAGTGTCAACGATGACAACTCGTTCATCTTTATGACTACGTGTTCTTGTCACCCATCCCTGCTTTTCAAGCCGTTTCAACAACGGGGTTAAAGTCCCACTATCTAAGTCTAAGTAGGATCCAAGCTCACGAACGGTCATTGGGGCATGTTCCCATAACACCAACATGGTAATGTATTGTGGATAAGTTAAATTAAATGGAGATAAAACGATTTGGTAGTACCGACTAAACTTTTTACTTGTATTATAGATTCCAAAGCACAATTGGCTTTCAATCTTACGTGGTTCAACCATTATAATCTCTTCTTTCTAAAAACTCTTGTACTATCTTATATTTTACACAATTAAATAATAAATACAAGGATACTACAAAATTGAGTGTTTATTTTACGACATTTTTATTGTATGATTGAAAGGTAGTAATTGCCCGAGTGGCGGAATTGGCAGACGCGCAGCGTTCAGGTCGCTGTTCAGTTTACTGAGTATGAGTTCGAATCTCATCTCGGGCATTCGTTACTAACAAGACGTTATCAAGCTTATTGATATCGTCTTTTTTCATTAATAGTAATTAAATTATGTAAACAAAAAGAGTGGACAATTGTCCACTCTCTCACTACTTTTTATCTAATATAATCGCCTAGATCGTAAATTAATTGGTTCTTAGCTTGGTAATAATAATTGCGTAATGGATGAAGATGGTTATTTTTAACGATCCATGGCTTATCAAAATTAGTGTAATGAATAATCACAGGGTGCTTAAGTGCATTTGCCTCAGCTGCTCGACGCTCTGGGATAGGATTTAATCCACTCTCACCCTTAACTAGATGACTTTGCAAATTATACTTAGGGTCAAGTTTTTTCCAGTGTCCATTAAAAATGGCGTTTAGAGCATCTTGGTCTTGATACTTCAGCATATCAGGTTTATCAATTGCTAACTTTCTAACTTTCTCAGAAGTGTCATTATCATTCCAAGCTTTCGTATCAATTAGTAACAATCCGGCATTGAAATACTGACCCGGTTCATCACTAACATGCATCTTTTTTAACCGGTCAACGTAACCAGAATCCTCAACAGCACCGACAATGTTGCCATCAAGATCGGTATTAAAAAGATCCGAAATGTCACCCACACATACCATATCAGCATCCAAATAAAGGATCTTAGGTTCATGAACTTCTTCAGGAATCTCAATTCGATAGTAAGTGTTTTCTTTAATTGCACTATCCGGAGATTTTACATTAGCATCCTTATATGCAGCGGTGTTGGGTTGCAAAAAGTTAATTGTCTTACAGTTGTCGTAGACTTTTTCCAAGGCCTTTAACAAATCAGCACTGTTGGAACTTAAATGATCATTAACAACGTAAAACGTGAAACTTGAATTCTTATTATGGTTCAATATTGACGAATAGTTGACTGCCAGCGGTATCGCCATATTGTTATCAGTAGTAGATGCAATTGTAATCATACACATTATCCCCTTCAAAAATATTTGAAACTATTTGGCCACTTGTAAAAATAAGTATCACTAATTTTCGTAGCGATATTTATAAAAGTGGACCACTTTATGACCTATCTATTTCGAACAACAACAACGTTTACCGTCGCATTTTTACTTCCAATGGTAATGGTAGCGTTATTATTCTCAAATCGATATCCAGTTGGAGCAATTAAAGTTTGCTTTTCACCTGGGATACCAGTAACTGAAGTTGCATTCACGTACTGCCCCTTTTTATTTACAAAATTAACTTGTTCAGTTATGGAAATCGAAGGGACATTGTAATTGGTTGCCCAAATCCAATTACCGGGATGTGATTGTCCATCTGCAAGACTTAAATTATTCTGCAATTGATTGTTATTATCAATGTTCATCCAATTGGGTGATTTAACAGTGTAATCTTTTCCGTCAAATACAAACTGGGTACCTACTACCGGTTCTGGAATAATTGGACCTGCACCAGGTGCATCAGGAGCCCTTAAGATTGTCTTATCACCTAACTTAATTTGGTGAAGATTATTATCACCCTTCATGAAAGCGGACAATCCATTATATTTACCCTTAGAAGCTGCCTGAGTATCGAAGCTAGTTAAATCTAGGCTTTGTAACTGATGGTCATCCTGAAACATATTACTCAAACTACGATTATTAGGATTAATTTTAAAACTCGTTAAACCGGCAATGTTTTTAACAGCATAGTCATAAACAAACATTGAACTCATATCAATAACTTTAGAAGTGTCAAAATGACTGACGTCGATGTCTTTAAGAAGAATATCGGCACCAAACATCAGTCTCATACGATTAACATTTGAGGTGTCAAAGTGAGTGACATCAATACTTTTTAGTGCTGTATCACCATTAAACATATAATCCATACCAGATACTTTTGATGTATCCAATTTATCGAGACCATTAATAGTTTGCAGGTTTTTTAAACCTTGATTGCCCTGGTGGAGTGGGTCATCATCTGCCGATTGAGAAAAAAGATAATCAGAATTTGATGGGGCATACATCTTATCTTGGATATTAATAACTTGCGCATCATTTAAAGCCTGACGTAAATCTCCAAGTTGTGAATATGCATAGGTTCCCAAGGTTTTATCTTTACCGCTCAACGTTAAAGTCCGATTGATCTCATTATAGTTCCAGTTGACCTGTCCCCACGTACCACTATCATATCTTAATTTAGAAATCCTAGGTCTAGCTTGTGAGGTCATTTCCTTAGTATCCGTTGCTGCTGCATATGTAGTTTCAGTGTGATTTGCTGAACTATTCATCTGCAAGCCAAAGAATAAACCAACGGTCACACCTGCGATTAATGCTCCCTTAATTACCTTTTTCATTAGATCATCTCACTCTCTTATATTTCCTTACACTTCTAAAGTAGGCCATAAATGCCGTCATGTCAACATTTATGCTTTATCATGTGAAAAAAATACCATAATAATTACATTAATTATGTAAAAAGAGAATAATAATGTGCGTTATTATTCCCTCTTTTAGTTTCTATAAATCTATATCATTGGATTTATATAGTTATAATCTATCCATAAAAACATTGATTAAACTATCACCATGCCAATAAAAATCATTGGAGTCTATGTAAGAACCAGAAGTATTAGCTTCTGGCTCTACAATAACTAGTCGTTTAGACGAATAGTAGCGTGATAAGAACTACCATCTGTGGCCTTGCCAAAATAATCGTCTGTAATCGAGCGAAAAACCATTTTCCCGTTCGGTAAGTTCAAATATTCGGCATCATATGGAAAAACAACGGAGTAATTGTTTTTATTTCCAATACTGTAATAGTAAATAGTTCTACCACTAAGCCGAACGCTTCGATCTGTACTTGGAACTACTAGTTTAAACTCCTTCATTATGACTCACCTCCTTTCCCATCAAAAAAGGTCATACTACGAAGTAGCATGACCTAAATGGTATTTCAGAGTATTCATCATATTGAAATACGAATAAATTCGCATAGTTGTTTTAATTTCAAATCTTATAACAAGACATAGGCTATCATTAAATGATTTTTCACGTACTCAATAACACTTATCTTCCACCAACTTATCATTTATGACAGTATTAATTACGGTGTTAAAAGCTTCTCACACTTTCTAACACCACGTGAACACTATTTCCTACATTAGCATTCACAAAATTGTCTAGTTATTTTTAATCTCAACATTCAATATTTCATTATGAATCTCTTACTGCTTACTTCACAATTTAGATTATAAACTTTATTAAAAACAACGACAATAGAGTCTTAAATTTCACAAAACATAATTATAATACCTTGACATCAGTATTTATCCTAATTATTAATTCACTTTTGTCTCATAATATAATAATTATTATTATATAATATAACCAATCAGTCGCTTTATTGACAAAAATTTACTGCATAATTTTAGCGATTAAAACATAATTTGATATAATTAACCAATGGAGGAAATAATATGAAAACAAAAGCTTATGAAACTTATAATTTAGTTGAATACGATAAAAATCTTCCTTATGAAGTTGGCGATTTAGTCGAAGTTACATTTGTTAACCCAACTGGCTTAGGTGATAACCAAGACGATTGGTTAAAAGTCGTGAGACATGACGTTGGTGAATCAACCAGTATTCATGATGAATTCAGGTTTAATTCAAAATGCATCAAAGCAGTAAAGAAGTCAAACTAAAAAAAGGTCCTCACTTTTGTGAGGACCTTTTTTTAAGCATTATCATGTGCAATTTTAGCGGCAGTAGCGCCAGCAATAGCTCCAACAATATCATCAATAAAAGTATTGACAATTTGACCGTTTGTATCGAGTTCTTTTACAATTCCATTTTTATTAGTGTCAATTTCACCATAATTAGTAACCCCAATCGTCCCATAGATTGAAGCAATTCCAAGTGCCAACGTTTCATCAACGCCAAACACCCCCAAATCATGGGAGACAATGCTTTCAAGTGGCTCTTCTAACTCGCCATCTTGTGCTAAACGATCCAGTTCAAGCCCTACCATTGCGTTATTCAATACTTCCCTTTTATGCAAAATATCATTAACAATCCCACAAACATAGTCTAAATCAGGAACATTTGAATATTTTTTCTGTAAATCAATTGCAATCTGTGCAATATCTTTAATCGTTACTCCATGTTCATTCAGTCGCTTAAGCACAAAATTATACGCCTGAGTGTCAGGATATTTATAGTCTCCTCGATCTACCATTAGTTAATCTTCCTCCATATCTTTCATCAGGGTCATATCATATTCGTTTGGATAATTATCTTGAGTAATCATCATTGTCATTACACTTTTATCCTTAAGATGACCCTTTATAATTGCATCAACATACATCTCTTTATGAAAATCTCTTTGAAATTCGGCAAAACTCGATAAAAATCTAAAGTTCAAAACCACGTCACTACTATTTCTAGAACTTGAAACGCCAATAACATCTATTATTTTACTCTTCTTCATCTCGTTAACTATCGGAATAACGACATTCTTATAAAATATTTCAACTTCACGTAATTTTTGAGTTAAATTATGAATTCGTTGATTAATTACGTTACACTTCTGAAAGTCAGTATTATTCAACTCTTTCATCCCATTCAACAAATAATCCTTATCATTATTGAGTAGGGCATTTTTTAAATCCGCTGACTTTTGATCGTCATCCCCATCGTTTAAAACACTAGCTAATTCATCAATTGTGTTCACGTCATAATCATTTTTGAGTTGATCAAGATTCATGATCCAGTGTAAATACTGCTTTTTAAGCTGCTCCAACTCTTCATCAGCCGCCATTAATTGATTCTTTAATTGATTAAAATAATTAAATTCAACTACGTCCATTTTTCACTCCACCACTATAAGACTGCCATTAGCATAAATCCGGTTGCAATTAGGTTATTTAAAAAGTGGACCCCAATCGAAACTTCAATTTTCCCCGTTTTCTTGTATACATACGCTAAAATCATTCCCAAAATAGCATAAATCATAAAACTAATCACGTTAGAACTCATATGACCACAAGAAAAAAGTAACCCACTAAAAACAATTGGCAGCCAAAACGCATTTTGATTAAAAAAGGCATTAATAAAAAATCCTCTAAACACCAATTCCTCTAACACTGGGGATAAAAAAATCGCCGAAAAGCTCATCAAGACCAACACCGTCATGTTACTTTGAAAAAGACTTAAAATGGCATTATTATTCTTTGTTCCCAGTTGGTTAAAAATCAATTTATTTAAAACTTGAAGCACAATCTCAATAACAAAAAAGCTAAAGATTGACAATAAAATAATCTTTAAATCGTGACCAGTAAGCCGATGACTTCGTTGCCTGTACACACTTCGATAAGCCCATAGCGCTAAACTAATTACGACAAGAAAAATAACAATGTAAGAGGATCCATAAAGAAAAGCCTTGAATCCATGATAATCGTGAATTCCAATCATTTGAACTGGTACTTGAACCGCAAAAATCAAAAAAATTAGTCCAATAAATACAACGGCTCTTTTCAAAAATTTAATTAAACTCATTTCCCACTTCATTAATCCAATTCATCTCCAAATTTTTCCACTAACATAGAATACCATAATAATAAGGTCTGAAACAAAGAAGGAAAATTAGTGTTCAAATCCATCGTTAACCTAACTGATTCGAAATGATATACTAAAAGACGTTATTAAACTAAAAGAGGAGCTAAGCATGGTGATTATTACAGCTGGAATGATTGGTGTCGGTAAAACAACCTTAACGGGAAAAATTGCCGCACATTATGGAACAGAGCCCTTCTACGAGCCAGTGGGAGACAATCCTGTTTTGCCACTTTATTATAAAGATCCAAAACAGTATGGCTTCTTACTCCAAATATACTTTTTAAATAAACGCTTTTCGATGATTAAAAAGGCGTTAAAGCAAGACAACAACGTGTTGGATCGATCTATTTATGAAGACGCGCTTTTCACCAAAGAAAATAATGCTGAGGGAAATATTTCTGACGTTGAATTAGAAGTTTATTTAAAACTACTTGACAATATGATGGATGAACTTAAAGAGCTTCCAAAAACAAGTCCCGACCTTTTAGTCTATGCCTACAGCGATTTCGACACCATCTTATACCGAATCAAAAAGCGTGGTCGTGATTATGAACAATGGGACAACGATCCAGGACTGGAAGAATATTATTACAAAATGTGGAAAGCTTACCAAAAATGGTATGACGAATACAATGTCAGTCCTAAGATGAAAATTAATCTTCAAAAGTACGATCTAGAAGATCCCCAAAACGTTTCTAAGGTATTGGCAAAAATTGATAAAAAATTAAAAACGATCCGATAAAAAAAACTTTGAACACGTTGTTCAAAGTTTTTTTATCTCTACTTAGACAATTCATAAATTGACTGACCGTAAATCGACATTGCCAAAATCAAATCATTAACAGGTGTGTATTCGTTAGCTTGGTGCATCGTGTCCTCTGTTCCTGGGAAAAGTGCTCCAAAGGCAACCCCACGTTTCATCATTCGCGCATACGTCCCACCACCAACAACTTCTGGTTGAGCGTCATCCTGATCAGTTTGATCGCGATAAACACCCATTAAGGTTTTTACAATGGGATCGTCTGCATCAACAAAGTGGGGCACCATTTGCGAAATTTGTTTGGTTGACCCGTTAAACCGATCAGCGGCATCTTGAACTTTAGCTAAAATTTTATCAGTCGTAATCCCCTTGGGATACCTAAAGTTAGTGTTGACCATCCCACCATTTTCATGATCAAAATTCATTAGACCGACGTTCATGGTTAGTTCCCCCATCACATCATCAGTAAAATTAAGCCCCAATTTATGAGCACGAGAATCATCATGCAGTTTTTCGTCGATGAAGTTCAGGATATTAGCACCACTAGTATCAAAACTATAATCAACCAAAAAGTCAGCTAAATAGGTTCCAGCATTGATACCGTTCTTAGGTTCCATTCCATGTGCTGCTTTCCCGACTACACTGATTTTAATATTGTTCCCTTCGATTTCATAGCTTCCAGTTACGGGAACCCTATCTAAATATTTTTCAAATTCATCGGCCATTTTGGAGACATCCGCAGCAACAACGTCGGCTTCCGCATCACGTGGTACCATATTTTCACGCAATCCGGCATTAAAATGCATCAGAGTGTTCTCACCATCGCTTTTATTGGAAGCAAAATGCGTTTCAAGCGTCACATTACCCTTTTCCCCATTGATCAAGGGAAATTCGGCGTCTGGCGAAAATCCAAATGAAGGATCTGGTTCAACCTCAAAATAGCGTTTCATTCCAGTCCAGTCACACTCTTCGTCCGTTCCAATTATCAAGCGAATTTTGACCTTCGGCTGAATCCCTGCATCTTTAAGCATTCTTAATCCATAATAGGCGGCAAGTCCTGGTCCTTTGTCATCAGAAACTCCTCGACCAATTGCATTGTCACCCTCAAGCTTTAGTTCGAATGGATTGGAATTCCAACCTGCGCCACCGGGCATCTCATCAGCATGTGACAAAATTGCCATGGTTTCATCGCCTGAACCATACTCAATGTATCCCACTACGTTATCAATGTTTTTGGTAGTAAACCCATCACGATCACCAAAAGAGAGAAACTGTTGTAATGCATGAGCTGGACCTGGGCCCAATGGGTATTCGTCCGTTGCGTGCTCCAAGTCCCTCGAACTATCAATTGAAATCAATTTTTTTAAGTCATTTAAGTAATCATCTTTGTAATTTTGTGCTTTATCTTTCCAGTCAATTGCCATGTTATACCCTCCTACTTAGTTATTCCTTATTCTAACATAATCAAGAAAGTAACAACTCATTTGGACAACATTCAACCAACGCATGATATAATGCAACCGAGGTGAACAAAATGAAGAAAATTGATAAATCAATTCTAACTAAAACCATCCGCATTCGACCCAAAAATAGTTTTAAAGGAACTTACGGTAAAATCGCTTTAGTTGGTGGAAACGAAAACTTTGGTGGTGCAATCATAATGAGTTCGCTTGGAGCAGTTTACTCTGGCGTTGGACTCACAACTACTATCACGGATCCAACGAATCAAAGTGCGCTCCACTCTTGGCTACCCGAAGCAATGTTTGCAGACTATAACGACACTGATCAAATGGTTCAACTCATTAAAGCTATGAAAGTTATTACCATTGGCTCTGGACTTGGGACCGATGATCATAGTTGTGAAATTATGGAAACCGTATTTGATAATGTCACCCCCGATCAAATCCTCTTAATTGATGGTTCGTCCATCACGATGATCGCTGAACGTGGGTTAAAATTACCACAAGCCAAATTAATTTTTACCCCGCATCAAATGGAGTGGCAACGTTTATCCGGAATTAAAATGGCCGATCAAACTGAGGCACGTAACCGAGAAGCCCGCGACAAAATTGGTGGGATTGTCGTTCTTAAATCTGATCGTACTCAGGTTTATACCCCAGATGAAGTATACCAAAACACGACTGGGACGCCTGCTCAAGCAACTGGAGGGATGGGTGATACTCTTGCAGGAATTATCGGTGGATTCGTTGCCCAATTTGACGACGAGGTTGATGCTGTTTTAGCAGCCGTTTATTCCCACAGTGCAATTGCCGACGAACTAGCAGCCACTCAATATATAGTTCTCCCTCATCAAATTTCACAACGGCTTCCACGCTTTATGCATGAACACGAAGCATGAATTTAATTTATAAAAAAAGAAGATCCTGACTGGATCTTCTTTTTTTATCGAATGTGTAAAAACTTCCTCACACTTTGCATCTTATTTCCTAAGACCTTATCAGCTACCCGACTTTTAAGTACCAAGAATAGGTACACAAATCCACCAGCTAACGTAGCCAAAATCGAAACAAACAAACTGATTAGTGAACTATTGTAATTGACTACCATCCCAAACAAGAAGTTAGCTCCATAAACTACAATTAAGGCCACAAAGTATGTGATCAAAGCAAACGCTAAAATTTTAACAGAATTAGATTTAATACTACTCATTTCCAATCCAAACTCATGTCTTAAGGAATGCACAATCAGATAGTTAGCAACTGTAAATCCAACTGCGGTTGCCATTAAGGCTCCAAAAGCTCCAAAGAAGTAAACTAAAGGAACTTGCGCAACTAACTTAATTACAATTCCAACCACAAAGTATTTAACTGCTCGTCTATTTTCAGAGATTCCTTGCATTAATGCGGTAACCACCGTAAACAAGCCTAGACTAATTGAAATGATAGCAGAAAACGTTAAAATGTCCGCTCCTAAATCCATATTGGCGGTTCCATAAAAGGTTCGGTTGATCGGACCAGCAATAGCTGCCATCCCTAAAGCTGCAGGAAGCATGACAAATTCAAATAAAATTAACGCATTACTAAGTTGCTTACTAATTGAATGAATGTCACCTTTGGTTCGGGCTTCAGAAAGCAACGGAACTACGGTAATTGCCAAGGCGGAAGCTAACGAAACCACAATCATAATCAATTTATTCGCATTAGCCGCAAAAATAGCATAAATATACTGTAAATTAGTATTAGTATAATTAGTTGCCCAACGCATAATACTAAAAAAGGAATATTGGTCAATTAATTGAAAAATGGTAATGCCAGAACCAAGAATAATAAACGGAACCGCTTGACTAATAATTTCTTTATAAAGATCGTTAGTCTTAACGTTAATAGCGTTATCACTTGAAGCAATAAGCCCCTGAAAATGATCACGTCGTCGCCAGTAATACCATCCTAGTGCTAAAAAACCAAAAATAGCACCGATGAAGGCGGCAAAAGTTGACTGGGTAACGGCGGTTACCCAACTTCCGTGGATCACGATCATAATGAAGAAGGCTGAAGCCAACATGTAAATGACACGCGCGAGTTGCTCAACAAATTGTGACATTGCTGACGGAGCCATCTGTTGGAAGCCTTGAAAATATCCACGAGTTAAACTCATCGCAGGAATAATTAGGACGGCCCATGCTAACGAACGAATCACCGGAACCGCATTTTTACCCCCACTACCAGCTAAGATTGGAGCAAAAAAATAGATTAAAAGTGCACAAACGACTCCGGTAATAACCGAAAGGGTAATTCCCTTCTTATAAAGTCGCGCACTTACCCCATACTCATTTAACGCATTATAATGGGCCACTTCTTTTGCAACCGCCGACGGAATCCCCGCAATGGCAATTGTCAAAAACTCACTATAAATGTTGTAACCCATGGTATACAACGTGTTGGCAAGCGGAAACAATGACGCTCCAAAAATCAATCGCCAAGGAATGATGTAAATGGCACCAAGAATTCGTGAGAGGATGCTTCCAATGGTCATCCAGGCTGATCCTTTAACCATCTTACCTTGTGATCTTTCACTATCTTCAATTTCTTCTTTTTCTAATTCATCTTGTTCGAAATCGTTGTTCACAAATTTCCCCTACTTTCACGTTACAAATATAAATTTTAACCATTTCGAAAAATAATTTCAAATTTATTCAAGCTTAATTTGCAACAATATTAACAATTTTCTTTGGAACGACGATTACCTTTCTAACAGTCTTTCCATCAAGGAATGATTTAACATTTTCATCATTTAAAGCAACTTTTTCAGACTCGTCCTTCCCAGCATCCACGCCAACTTTAATGTGACCTCTCACTTTTCCATTAACCTGAACCACCAGCTCAACTTGGTCTTCTTTTAACTTACTTTCGTCAGCTTCTGGCCATTTGGCAAGTTCAATGGAATGATCATGACCTAACTTTTGCCATAATTCTTCAGCAACATGTGGCGTAATTGGTGAAAGAAGTTTAATGAACCCTTCCGCGTACTTTTTAGGTAACCTTTGTGCTTTATATGCATCATTGATGAAAACCATCATTTGAGAAATGGCAACGTTAAAACGCATGTTTTCAAAGTCATCAGTCACCTTTTTAACGGTTTGGTTATAAATCTTATCAAGACTACCATCATTGTCATCAACGATCGCCTTACTTATCGTATTGTCATCATTCATATATAAGCGCCAAACTCGTTTAATCCAACGATTAGCACCAACAATTCCATCTGTATTCCACGGTTTAGATTCAGATAGTGGTCCCATAAACATCTCGTACAAGCGCAGCGTATCAGCACCGTACTGTTTAACAATATCATCGGGATTAACTACATTTCCCTTGGACTTTGACATTTTTTCATGATTAGTACCAAGAATCATACCTTGATTAACTAATTTTTGGAACGGTTCTTTTGTCGGCACTACTCCTAAATCATAGAGCACCTTATGCCAAAATCGCGCATACAACAAATGAAGAACAGCGTGTTCAGCACCACCGACGTACAAATCAATTGGAAGCCAGTACTTCAATTTTTCCGGATCAGCAATCATTTTATCATTATGAGGATCAACGTATCTCAAGTAGTACCATGAACTGCCGGCCCACTGTGGCATCGTATTAGTCTCACGTTTACCATGACGACCGTTCTTATCTGTCACGTTCACCCAGTCAGTAAGATTAGCTAATGGACTCTCACCGGTTCCAGACGGTTGAATGTCAGCCGCTTTAGGAAGCCGTAATGGTAACTGGTCTTCTGGAACTAAGGAAGTTGTGCCATCATCCCAGTGAATTACTGGAATGGGCTCACCCCAGTAACGTTGGCGACTAAAAATCCAATCACGTAATCGATAATTAACCTTTTTATTACCAGCATGATGATCCTTTAACCATTCGATAATTTTATCGATAGCTTGTTTTTTATTCAATCCATCAAGAAAACCGGAATTAATGTGAACCCCATCGCCCGTGTAAGGTGCATCATCAACATCACCACCCTCAATCACTGGAATGATAGGCAGATCAAACTTCTTAGCAAAATCAAAATCTCGTTGATCATGAGCGGGAACGGCCATGACTGCTCCGGTTCCATAACTTGGCAGAACATAATCACCAATCCAAATTGGAATTCTCTTTTGGTTCACAGGATTAATTGCGTAAGCTCCGGTAAATACTCCTGATTTATCTTTGTTTAAATCAGTTCTTTCAAGGTCTGATTTAGAGGCAATTTTAGCCCGGTAGTTTTCTACATCGGCCTTTTGTTCTGGTGTCATAATTTTATCTACAATCGGACTTTCTGGTGAAAGCACCAGGTAAGACACCCCATAAATAGTATCAGGACGAGTAGTAAAGACTTCGATCTTTTCATCTTCTTCATTTACATCAAATGAGATACTAGCCCCAACGGAACGGCCAATCCAATTTCGTTGCATTTGTTTAATGCTTTCAGGCCAGTCTAAATCGTCAAGATCATCTAACAAACGGTCAGCGTAGGCAGTGATTTTCAAAACCCACTGTTTCATAGGTTTTCTGTAAACGTCATAACCACCACGTTCAGTTTTTCCATTAACAACCTCTTCGTTTGAAACAACGGTTCCACCCATGAAATCAGGGGCCCAATTAACCTCAATCTCATCTTCATAGGCTAATCCCATTTTGTACAGCTGTTCAAAAATCCATTGAGTCCATTTATAGTAATTAGGATCCGAAGTATTGACTTCACGATCCCAATCATAGGAAAATCCAAGCGATTTAATCTGACGTCTAAAATTGTCAATGTTTTTCTTCGTAAAATCACGTGGGTTGTGACCGGTCTTTAACGCATATTGTTCTGCCGGCAGCCCAAAGGCATCCCATCCAATTGGATGAAGGACATTTTTACCCTGCATTCGCTTAAAGCGCGCCATGATATCAGTGGCAGTGTAACCTTCTGGATGACCGACATGAAGCCCCTGACCTGATGGATAAGGAAACATGTCTAGCACGTAATATTTATCTTTCTCTTGTTTATCACTGGTTTTAAAAGTTTGGTGATCATCCCAATACTTTTGCCATTTCTTTTCAATTTTTGAATGATCGTAAGCCATCAAATTCACTCCTTATTAGTTCGTTAAAAATCACCATAAAAAAAGCCTATAGAAAAACAATTCTATAGGACGAGGTTCCGCGGTACCACCTAAATTTCTCATAAGAGACCCTTGATTCCATAACGCGGAAAAACGTTTAGCTTTTAATTCGGCTAAAACTTCGATGATAAGTTCAATCATTCTATTTCCAAGTTTGCATCACCCACTTGGTTTCTGAAAAATAAAACAATCTAATACTTCACCTACATGATATATTATATGATTAAATAAACTCTACCAAATTTTATCCAAAAAAACAAGTTAATCACAAACAACTGATATAATAATTAGTGAGGTGTTTCAAATGAAACTACAATCAGCATTAAATTTTAGCCATACTCTACTAAAACAAATTGTTAAACCAGGTGAAACCGTAATCGATGGAACGGCCGGACTAGGCCACGATACCCTTTATTTAGCTCAACTCGTTGGTAAAAACGGCCATGTTTTTAGCTTTGATATTCAACCGAATGCCGTTTTAGCCACCAAACAACGCTTAACGAAATATGGTGAGCAAAAACAATGTCAAGTTATTCTTGATGGGCATGAAAACGTTAAGAAATACGTTCAGAACAGTCCAATTGTGGCCGCAATTTTCAACTTAGGATACCTTCCCACTGGTGACAAAAGAATCATAACAAAACCCAAAACCACCATTAAAGCTATTAGTGATATTCTTGAATGTTTAACTCCTAACGGAATCATCATTTTAGTACTGTACTATGGTCACGCTGGCGGCAAAGAGGAAAAGGAACAGGTTTTAAAATTTGCTAGTAGTCTCAATCAGCACAGGTACCACGTTTTAAAATATCAATTTATCAATCAAATCAATGATCCACCAATCCTAGTGGCAATTCAAAAACGAGCTAAGTAATGTTAGTTCGTTTTCTTTTGCGTGTTTTTATGGTCAAACCAGTTCACAACATACGATAAAATCACTAATAATAAAGCCAAAATAAAGATATGATGAATGGAACTGTAAAGAATCTCATGCAGTACGGGCAGAACTTTTTTGGATAAATTAACCGCCGTCTGGGGATTAATTAGTGTATTCATCATTTTTAAGTTAGTCCCTGGATGTTCACTAACCCCTTTTGCCATCGAGGTGTTCATCACAATTCCAAAAATAGAAATCATAATTGTTTGACCGAGGGTTCGGCTCAGAGTATTGAATGAAGAAGCTACTCCAACGTGTTCTGGTGAAACCTCGTTTTGAACCGTAACGGTGGAAGTAGTAATGGTAATTCCAAAGCCAGTTCCTAAAACGGCTGAAAGAACAAAGAAAACCCAAAATGGCGTAGTAATCGGAAGTAGGACCATACAAATTGCTCCTAGCAAAACAAACGCTAAACTAAAGTTCATAATCTGTTGTGGCCGGTACTTCAGAATCATTTTCCCTGAAATAAAAGAACCAACCAGCCATAGAACGGAACTGGGTGTGATCGCAAAGCCAGCCATGGTGGCTTTTAATCCTAAAATACCCTGGGTCCAATCCGGCAAATAAACCTCATATCCAAAAATAAAACCACTAATCAGAGCTGCAATTAAATTCTGGGTGACAAATGTTCGACTTTTAAACATCTGGATTGGAATTAGTGGATCAGTCGCTTTTTTCTCCTGTCGATAAAATAAGATTCCACTAATAACTGCTACCACCAAACATCCAGTCACCATTATCCAATTGATTGGAGCTTCACTTAAGACTTGAAACGTGTACATAACTGAAAACAAAAGAACCGCAATTAAGACGACACCAGGTAAATCCATCTTACTTTCAATCTTGCGTTTTGGTTCGTGCAAAAATAATGCAATCAAAATAATCGTCAGTATCCCAATCGGAACATTAATGAAGAAAACCCAATGCCAAGAAAGGTTGTCAACCAAAAATCCGCCTAGTAATGGTGCAACCACTGAGGCAATTCCCCACGCTGATCCATTCAAACCAACCACTTGAGCTCGTTTTTCAAAAGAATACATGTCAGCAATAATGGTAAAGGATACTGGCATAATTACTCCTGCACCGACTCCTTGAACTGCTCGCCATAAAATTAATGTTCCCATACTATTGGACATTCCTGACAACATGGAGCCAATAACAAAGACCACCAGACCAAATATAAAAACCGATTTACGACCTAATTGATCGGCTAACTTCCCATAAATTGGGGTGGCAATTGAATTTGTCAAAAGAAAAATTGAGAAAACCCAGTTCATCAACGACACCCCATGAAGATCACCGACAATCGTGGGCATTGCCGTCGAAACAATGGTTCCCTCAACTGCGCTCATAAATGTGGCAACAAATAATGCAATTGTCACAACTTTAACGTTTGTTTTACCCTTCATATTTCATCATCTTTCTATTTGATACAATAAAAAACGACCATTGAAGGTCGTCATTTAAATCCTATTTAAAATAATTTTGTAGCTCTTTTACCTTATCGGTATGCTCCCATGGAAGATCAACATCCGTTCTCCCAAAGTGACCATAAGCAGCCGTTTGTTTGTAAATTGGTCGCTTTAAATCAAGCATCTTAATAATTCCAGCTGGCCGCAAGTCGAATACTTTTCTAATGGCAGCGACTAACTTATCGTCTGAAACTTTTGAAGTTCCAAACGTATTAACTGAAATTGAAACTGGTTCAGCAACCCCAATGGCATATGCCAACTGAATTTCAATCTTTTTTGCAAGTCCAGCCGCAACAATGTTTTTAGCGATATACCGCGCTGCATAACTTGCGGAACGATCAACCTTAGTTGCATCTTTCCCAGAAAAAGCACCGCCACCATGATGAGCTGCCCCACCATATGTATCAACAATGATTTTTCTTCCAGTCAAGCCGGCATCGCCAACGGGTCCACCAACCACAAATTTTCCGGTTGGATTGATTAAATACTTAGTGTTCTCATCAAGATACTTAGACGGGATCGTCGTTTTGATAACCTTCTCGATAACATCTTTTCGAATCTGTTCTTGAGTAACATCAGGATCATGCTGAGTACTTAAAACCACGGTATCAACACGCTTAGGATCATCATTTTGATCGTATTCAACCGTTACTTCCGCTTTGGCATCCGGTCTAAGATAAGGAATAGAATCATTTTTACGAAGCTTAGAGAGTTTCTGCATTAAATGATGACTCAATGAGATTGGGAGTGGCATTAACTCAGGGGTCTCACTGTCTGCATAACCAAACATAATTCCCTGGTCCCCAGCACCAATCTTATCAAGAGGATCGACGTCTCCACCACGAGTCTCAACCGACTCATCAACTCCCTGCGCAATATCTGGTGACTGTTCATCAAGTGAAACTAACACAGCAACACTGTCTGCATCAAATCCGTATTTAGGATCATTATAACCAATTTCACGAATTGTATCTCTAACAACTTTTTGAATGTTAACATAGGCACTAGTTGAGATTTCACCAAACACCAATACAAGCCCTGTAGTAACTGAGGTTTCACAGGCAACTCGTGCATCTGGATCTTTTTTTAAAATTGCATCCAGGATTGCATCACTAATTTGATCGGCAACTTTATCCGGATGACCTTCTGAAACTGATTCAGAAGTAAATAAACGCTTTTCTGACATTCTTATTCCCCCTATTGTTTGTGGTTACAAGGCAACTTCACTCTTCGTGAATCCTATCGGGAATCTGCTCATAACTTTATAATAATAACATATTCGCAAGTAATTAAAAAGCACACAAAACCTCCATTGAACAAATTTACATAATTGATTAACATGGATTTATTAATACAAAAAGGATAATATTATGAAAACTTTTATTGAAAAAAATCAAACCACCTTACATGCCCTAATTCTTACGGTATTCATCATCTTGAATACACTAATATGGCTCTTTGCTTCGCAAGTAGACTTACTATCAGTACAATGGAATACCAGACTGGTGGTGCTAATCCTATCAGAGTTTCTTTGGTCGGCTTCCCTTCTACTTTTCATCATTCGTTATGATCCGAGGATCAATTTATTTCTCAACGTCATCCCAGTGTTATTAGCGATTGTCTCCTTGTTTCCCATCTTATTAATCATCCTGTTTGTCATCCTTGGAATCACCAACATCATTGTAATGATGCCCAAATTTAAACTCGAAAATTACTATGGACTGGTTTGCTTTTCCTTTTTAAATTCAATTGCTCCGGTCATTTCTTTTTGTTATCTCGATAACCAATACCTAGAATCAAGTGTCCTCGTAAACGTTGGAATTCTATTTTGCTTATACTGTTTGTTCTTTGTTCCGTTCTTTAATCACCGACTTGAAACTAAATTAAACTTTATCTTCATTTTAATCTTTGCAGCGCTTCTGCTAGCAAATTTTCCCTTATTAAAATGTGCAATTTTAATTACTTTAGTATTAATCTCATACGGAATTCAAATCTTCAGCGAAAAAGAAACCCCAGAAAATTGTTTACTTTCATTTATAATTATTGGATTAGCAACTTTCATATAAAAATGAGGACTTCAAAATATGAAGTCCTCATTTTTATTTACTGTAAAGAAATTGCATCTAAAAATTCTTTGATTCTTGGCGAAGGGTTATTAAAAAATTCGTCCTTTGATCCATCAAAAATCTTCTCCCCATTTTCGATGAATAACATTTTATCAGCAGATAATTTAGCAAACTCAATGTTGTGAGTAATCATAATCATTGACTGTCCCTGATCGGCTAACTCTTCCAGCATTTCTAAAACTTGCGTCTCTAACTCCGGATCAAGTGCACTGGTAGGTTCATCTAATAAAATGTACTTAGGCTTGACTGCCAATGCCCGACAGATTGAGATTCGTTGTTGCATTCCTCCAGATAATTCATCGGGATAGAAATTAGCATATTTTTCAAGACCAACCCGTTTCAATAATTTTTCTGCCTGAGCAACCGCATCTTTTTTCGAAATCTTATGAACATGGATTGGTGCAGCTGTGATGTTATCAATCACCCGTAAATTAGGAAAAAGATTCCAATTTTGAAAGACCATGCTAGTCTGTGCTCGTAATTCCTTACTTTGTTTACTGGTAATCTTATCCGCGTAGTTTAACGAAAAATTAGGAAAACTAATTACGCCTGAATCTGGATGAACCAATAAGTCCAGTGAACGTAGCAACGTTGACTTTCCAGAACCAGAAGGGCCAACAATTACGGTCGTTTTTCCCTCAGGAAATTCCGTACTAATTTTATTCAGAACGGTTTTTCCATCGTACTTTTTTACAATGTCTTCAATCTTAATCATTAGCCTTCATCCCCCTTTAAGTATCTTGAAGAACGCTTTTCGAGATAGTGTTGAAGGATCGTTAAAATACTACACAAAATAGCGTAAAGAGCAGCTACTTCTGTGTACATAAGTAGTGGCTGATAGTTGTGCGCCGCAATTTGTTGACTAACCTGAAACATCTCTGTGATGGTAATCGTACTTGCAAGAGAGGTATCCTTAACTAATCCAATAAATTCATTAGATAGTGGAGGAAGTACGATTCGTGCTGCTTGTGGTAAAACAATGTACCACAGGGTTTGAGTGGTGCTAAAACCCAGAGTATACGCAGCATCCCATTGATCTTGGGGAACAGACATCAGAGCTGACCGAATGGTTTCCGAAGCATAAGCACCAGTATTTAACGAAAACCCAATTATTGCTGCCGTAAAGGCCGGAATTTCAAAATTAAAACCGGGAATGAAATTTTGCAGATTCGGTAAACCAAAATAAATAATGAACAACTGAACCAACAATGGAGTGGAACGAAAAGCCCACACGTATACGTCTGCAATGGCTCTAAAAATGCCCCACATAACTCTAACAAATGCATTCCCATGTGGTTTTAAAAACTTTATCAGTGCGGTAACAATCGCAAGAATTAAACCAAAAAAGAATGAAATAATTGTTAGTGGAATGGTGTATTTAATCATTGCCTCTAAGAGACTCGGTAATGATGAAATGATAATGTCCCACATAATTCTTTAAGCTCCTAACTAATATTATTTATCGGTAATATTCTCTCCGAAGTACTTCATTGATAATCGTTTCAAGGTACCATCTTTTCGAAGTTCATTAATTGCTTTGTCCATCTGTTTATTTAACTTAGCAGACTTCTTGTTCATCATTGGAGCAATTTGACTTTGTGGAATAACATTAGTTGGAACTAGTTTAGCTTGAAGGTCAGTATTCTTATGGCTTGCATACCAACTTTGCCATGCTGGCTGAGCATTTAAGGCACCAACAACACGACCTTGATCAATCATTTGCATTGAAGTATTAAAATCTGGTGAAGTAACTGGTTTAGCATGCAGCTTTTCGGCGTTATTCCAGTTATCAGTACCAGTACCTTCAGCGACCTTCTTACCCTTAAAGTCTTGAGCATTTTTAATTGGTGAATCTTTCTTAGTAATCATGATTGCCTTTGAATAAATGTATGGAGTGGCAAACCGATACTGCTTTTTTCTAGCTGGATTAATTGCCATATTGTTAAAAATAACATCGTAAGAATTAGAATTGAGTCCCTGAATTAATGAATCCCATCCAGTTAACTTGTATTGAACCTTCATCCCCATCTTTTTAGCAACATCATTAGCCAAATCAACTTCAAAGCCGGTTAACTTACCGTTCTTATCCTTGTAAGAATACGGAGCATAAGTTCCTTCCATACCAACCGTCAAAGTCCCAGGCTTTTTAGTCTCGGATTGTTTCCCACATGCGGTAACGGTAAGAGCCAACGCGGCCACTCCTGTTAGTAAAAGTAAAGGCCATCTTTTCTTCATAATTAAAATCCCCATTCATTAAAATATATTGTGCAAAATTAACTAACTCGCTATGTTTATTTTACTCTAAAAATTTAAACAGACAAGTAACTTTTTCATGATGATACCTCCTAAATAATCACAAAAGAACACAAAAAAGAGGACTGGATCCACCAGTCCTCTCATAATTATAATAAATTAATATCATTTATAGAGAAACCTTTGAGTGCATACCAAAAGTGTTGTCAGATTTTGTCAAATCTTTTTTACAACAACATGGTTTACACATAATTAGTTTCTCCCTTCGTGTTCTTTAACATAAAATCATAATATTACTATTTCTTTACTGGGTCAATAGATTGATCTTCAAGATCTGGATCATCATGTTCGTCTTTTGGTAGGAGAAGATTCAAAACGATTCCAATCACAGTTGCTAAAGCCACTCCAGTAAACTGGAAACTTCCAATTTGAATATATGCATTACCAATTCCAATTACCAAGATAACCGACGCAATCATTAAATTGCGTTTCTTATCCATGTCCAATTTATTGTCAATCATCACTTTGACACCATTAGCAGCAATTGTCCCAAATAGGAGAAAACTAATTCCACCAATAACTGGGAGCGGCATTTGCATGATTAAAACATTTAACTTATTCACGAACGCAAAGATCATGGCAAAAATCGCTGCTCCGATTATGACCCAAACACTGTAAACTTTGGTAATTGCCATGACTCCAATATTTTCGCCATAACTAGTTACCGCTGGTCCACCAAGAATTCCAGCTGCAAGCGATGCGGCTCCATCCCCAGCAAGCGTTCGATTTAAACCTGGATTCTTAAAGAAATTCTTGTGAGTCATTTCGCCGAGTACCATCAAATGACCCATGTGTTCGGTCATCGTAACAAAAGCGATTGGAGCCATAATCAAGATGGCATTCCAGTCAAACTTGAAGCCTCGCTCGGTACCAATGATATGAAACGGAGGCATTTTAAACCATGGAGCAGTGGCAATTGCGTGAATATCAACTAATCCACACGCCATTGAAATTAAATACCCACAGACAATTGCCAATAAAATCGGAATTAATCCCAAGAATCCCTTTAATTTAACGTTGAAAAAAATTGCTAAAAACAGGGTGGCCATCGCGATGCTAAAGAAAACCAAACTATATTTTCCATGATCCATCATTGCATTTTGGGCAGCACTCCCTGCAAGTGATAGTCCAATCACCATTACGATCGGCCCCACTACCACTGGTGGTAGGATCTTATCAATCCAATCAGATCCAATAAATGAAATGATCGTGGCAACCACCACATAAACTAAACCAACGGCAACTACTCCTTGTGAAACTCCTGAAATTCCGGTCGTTTTCATTAACGCCATCATGGGAGTCACAAAGGCAAAACTCGAACCCATATATGCCGGAATTTTCCCCTTAGTAATTAGAACATGGAGTAAGGTCCCAATTCCCGATGCAAAGAGCGCAATACTTGGGCTTAAACCTACCAACAATGGAACAATTACTGTACTACCAAACATTGAAAACATGTGTTGTAAGGAAAGTCCGACCCACTTTAACGGTGATGGACGATCATGAATTCCTAATACATAGTCCTTTTTCTGAGACATTTATACTGACTCCCCTTCTTTAATAAAAAAACTGCTGTCCAAGTGGACAACAGTCTTCGATTAAATAAAGTTTCACAGTATCACTTTAAAATTCGAAATCTTGCTGCCTCACTGGACACACTTAAAGATTTATTTAGTTAAAATGATATATTTTATATGATTGTTTGTCAATAAAATTTCCAACCGAAAAATTTTATAATTGGTAGATCCCTTTTATTTTATTTAGAAACTAATCACTCTCTAACCCGACGTTTAAAACGCACGCACCTTTCAAATCACCTTTTGCGACCCTTTTCAATGCTTCATCCGCCTTTGAAAGTGGAAACTCAGTAACGTCAGGTTCGATGTGTAGCCGATCAGCTAAGGTCAAAAACTCTTCGCCATCACTTCTCGTATTACTTTCAACGCTCGTTAAGTTCTTTTCGTGAAAAATATGATCTTCGTAACTCATCTGAGGAATATCAGTCATATGAATTCCGGCTAATGCTAAAGTCCCTCCAGAAGCTAAACTTTTCAACGCGTTAGGAACAGCCTCACCGACTGGTGCAAAAATAATCGATGAATCTAGAGGAACGGGCGACATATCATATGTGTTATTTACTGATTTTGCCCCAAGTGACAAGGCAAATTGTTTGGCATCTTCACCTCGTGTAAAGACGTGAACGTCAATTCCCTGATCAATCGCCAATTGCGCGGTGATGTGAGCAGACCCACCAAAGCCATAAATTCCAAGGGTACCACCAGCTGGAATGTTAGCACGTTCAAAAGCCCGATACCCAATGATTCCAGCACAAAGCAGTGGGGCTGCTTGAAGCGAATTAAACCGTTCTGGAATTCGATAAGCAAATCCCTCTGGAACGGTTGTATACTCCTCATAGCCACCATCATGATCCCATCCCGTATATTTAGAATATGGACATAGATTTTCTCTGCCAGAACGACAATACTTACATACACCACATGTTTTCCGTAACCATGGGATTCCGATTCGATCACCAATTTTAAATCGACGAGTATGAGGACCATTTTTAACTACTTTACCAATAATTTCATGTCCAGGAGTTAGATCTTTTTTATGGACTGGTAAATCACCCTCGGTAACGTGTAAATCCGTGTGACAAACTCCACACGTTAATACCTTAACCAAGACTTCACCATCACCAGGTGCTGGAACGTCTTTTCTAACATATTTTAAGGGAGATTTCCTTCCGTTAATCGGTCCAGGTTTAACAATTTCCCAAGCATTCATAGTTTTAGGGATCTCGGTATTAGCTTCTTCTACCATTATAATTGCCTCCTCAATGTAATCTTTACGTTCATCATATCACAAAGAAAATGAAAGTGAAGTCCACTGACTAAAACCTAATCAAAATGAGTTTGAACTTCTTCTGGTTGTTTTTTAACCAAAACTTTCCCGTTTCTAATCGAGTATAAAAGCGTTCTTCTTTCGTTAATTTCATTATAAAAATTATCTGTATCAAAGATTAAGAAACTAGCGGGTTTCCCCTTCTCAATTCCATAATGATCACTAACATGTAAAGTTTTAGCAGCGTTGGTAGTAACCAATTTATATGAATCCATAATTTGATGGTACCCCATCAATTGACTCGCTAAAATACCAACGTAAAGCGCATCCAACATGTTACCGTTCCCCATTGGATACCACGGATCTTTTACATCGTCCTCTCCAAACGAGACGTTGATTCCATGCTTTAAAAGTTCCTTGACTCTCGTTAGACCCCGTCGTTTAGGGTAAGTATCAAATCGACCACCCAAATGCATATTAACTAGTGGATTGGCTACCATGTTAATCTTTGACATCTTAAGAATTCTCATCAACTTATCGGCATATGCATCGTTATACGATCCAAGAGCCGTTGTATGACTTGCAGTCACCCGATCACTTAGTCCTGATTCATACGCCAAAGTAGCTAGAACTTCCAAATTTCTGGAATTGGGATCATCAATTTCATCGCAGTGAACGTCAACAAGTTTGCCATATTTTTCAGCTAAGTTCATCAAAAACGTTAGTGAATCACGCCCATAATATTGATTAAATTCGTAGTGGGGAATTCCACCCACGGCGTCAACTCCCATTTTGACAGCTTCTGTTAGTAAATCTTTGCCATGTGGAAATGATAGAATCCCCTCCTGTGGAAAAGCAACTAATTGGAGATCGATAAAACTAGATACCCGTTCTCTTGCCTCAAGAAGTGCTTTAAGAGCGGTAAGATTGGGATCAGTAGTATCAACGTGACTTCTAACGAACTGAATTCCATGTTCAGCCTGATTCTTGAGCGTTTTAATGGCGCGCTCCTTAACGTCTTTTTCAGATAAGCTTTGTTTTCGCTCAGACCAAATTGAAATACCCTCAAATAGGGTTCCACTTTCATTAAACCGGGGTTCACCAGCTGTCAGAGTCGAATCTAAATGGACATGTGAATCAATAAATGGTGGAATAATTAATTTACCATTCGCGTCAATCACCTCTTCTTTAAGATCATCAATGTGATCACCAATCTCTTTAATCTTTCCATCTTTAACTAAAATGTCTTGTTTTTTTGTCGAATTCTCAATATATCCCTGTTTAATAATCATTTTATTTGTCCCGTCTTTCTAACGCCCGACCGATAACGTAGTAGAGAACAGCAATAATTGCCATTACAATAAAAGTTGCTCCAATGGTATTTTTAACAATTGCAACATTTTTCAACATTAAGTATAACAAAATTCCTAAAATCCAAAGTGAAAACGCAAACCAATTCACTCCATGGCTATACCAAAACTCTCCTTTCGGATCTCCAAATGATTCCAAACGGTAGTCACGATCATTAAGAAGAAAGTAATCTACTAGCATGATGGAGATGATTGGGCCTAAAAACATCCCAATATAATCAAGGAAGGCCGTAAAAGCAGAAAGAAAGCTTCCACTTAAAAGTGGGGTAAAGGTTAAAATCATCGCCACCACGGTGACAATCAACAACGACTGTTTTAATGTCAATTTATGATACATATTCGTTAATGCTGATCCAGCCGCCTGTAAATTAACAGCATTAGCAGTCATACTGGTTAAGACAATCACAATCATTGCAATCATTCCTAGACCCAATTTATTGGCCACTGTACTTGGATCAGAATTATTGGGATCATAGACTCCAGACGTAATGGCAATACTGATGGTAGTGCATAATCCGATGGATGCAAAACTGACTGCCCCTAGTAAAGCTCCCAAAAATGGTGCACTTGTTGAAACACGCTTTTTATTAGTAAATCTAGTAAAATCAGCTCCACTGGTAACCCATGCCAAGTTAAACGCAGCCAGACTATCAATTGCTGCTCCAAACGGCATCCGATCCCTTTTGGGAACCATATAATGAGCAAGTTGGGTAAACGAAACATCTCTAAACACTACCAAGACTTCCCATATTACAAAGACTATAACTAGAATAATTCCAACTCTTTCAATAATTCTAATGGATCGTTGCCCTGATATAACACTAAGAATATGTAAAATACTCATAACCAGAATTCCAACAACTAAACCGAACGTACCACCAGACTTCCCAAAGATTGGCCATCCAAAGAATGAATTAAAAATATAGGATAATGAAGTTGCCGCAATAAAAGTATTAACCGCGGTCCAACCCATAAACATCACTAAATTGACAACCGATGGGATCATGCTTCCCCTGATTCCAAATGTCGCCCGACTCAAAGTTGTCGTCGATAAACCCGTTTTATACCCCTCATATCCAATTAAACTTAGAAACAGATATGAAATAATTGAGGCAATCACCAAAGCACTAAAACCGCCCCATAAACCACAAGCGGCAATAATACCCCCAATAAACCAAGTTCCATTATTAGCGTTTGCTCCAAACCAGTTAGCAAACATATCCCAATAGCTCATGTTGCGTTCGTTCTTTGGAATGGGATGAATTTCGTACTTATTTTCGTTTTCCATTTTTTCCTCCCTTGAATTAAAATGATAACCAAAATTCACATTGAACCAATTATAGTAATTCTTAAAGTGATTTAAAAGCTAAATTTAGCTATGAAAATGATGATTGGATTATAAAAAAGAAGAGTGTATCATAAGTACTAGTTCAATTAAGGGGTTGATCAATATGCTTGGGAGACGTGAAGCAAGACTTAAGCGTGAAAAGTTACGATTAAAAAAACAAAAGTTAAAGCTTAAGAAACAAAAATTAAAATTGAGAAAGTTAAAAATAAAACTTCGAAATAAACGAAAATAGGGATCACCAAATGGTGATCCCTATTTCATCTTAATGCATCAATTATCATAATTAGCTTAGCCATCAAAAAACAGGTCTAAGTCCGGGCAGTTAATAAATTAACAACAATGAAGGATCAACAGAACCTTAATGTACCCGGACTCATCCCTGCATTATTAGTATATGTCACATCAGTGTTACTTAGCAAGAAGAAAGCTTAATTACCTGACCTCTCCCTCAATCTTTGCCGCGTGTACGGTGGAATAAGGAACGTCAACTATTTTGACAAAACTACTTTATCATCAATAATTATGTGTCAGCAACTAAAGATTAAGTTGATGATTTTTTTATTTATGCTACTTTGATATACTAAATAGGTAGTGTTTCGGGTGTCACTAAATAATAAATAATCAGTATGATTATAAAATACGTCCAAAATCGATTGACGTTAAAAGCTAATATAAGGAGTTTGTTATGGCAAAGGAAAAACAAAAAAAGAAATGGTATAAACGATTCTGGGTTTGGATCATAATTGCAATCATCATACTTGTAGTAATCTTCGTTGTTGGAAGTAACAGTGATAAAAAGAAAAGTAGTTCTGCAACATCGGACAGTCAAACATCCCAAAAAGTAAAACTAGAGAGTTCGTCTAAAACGGCGTCGGCAATTTCAACAACTGATAGCGCAAACACTGAGAGCAATAATGCATACAATACCGCTAAAAGCTATATGGAATCTGTTCCAATGTCTAAGAAGCGTTTATATACTCAATTAACATCACAATCTGGAAATAAATTTAAACCAGAAGCGGCTCAATCGGCCGTTAATAAATTCAGTGATAAAGATTATCAAGAAAACGCGGTTAAATCAGCAAAAAACTATTCGAAAGAACAACATTTATCAGCTCAACAAGTTTACGATCAGCTAACCTCTGAAGCTGAGGGATACACCCCTGAACAAGCTAAGTATGCCATTAATAAAAACAACTTAGGTCAAATTAACCAATAAAACATAATAAGATAAAAAGTCATTTTACGATGGCTTTTTATTTTGGCCATTTTATTTCTAACACGTATTTAAAGGGTGTGACCCACTTAAAAATTAAATAAACTATACACAGTAAGATCAAAGTATAAAAAAAGAACGTTGTCATAACAACGTTCTTGATTTGCTAAGATAAGCTATATAACTATGTTATACCGGAGGTGGGGTTCGAACCCACACGATCGCAATGATCACTGGATTTTGAGTCCAGCGCGTCTGCCAGTTCCGCCACTCCGGCATGCTAATGATTGCTAAAGCAGTAAAACAAAGGCGGTAACCGGATTTGAACCGGTGATGAAGGTTTTGCAGACCTCTGCCTTACCACTTGGCTATACCGCCATAAAGGCACTAAGCCTTAACAACTGCCCTTCCCTACTGGAACCAAGCAATCAAAAGGGCGGTAGGTGGGAATCGAACCCACGCGTGTCGGTACCACAAACCGATGTGTTAACCACTTCACCACTACCGCCATAACATCATAAACAGGGATAGTAGGAATTGAACCCACATCAACGGTTTTGGAGACCGGTATACTACCGTTGTACGATATCCCTATAAATAAAATGGAAGGAAGTGGATTTGAACCACCGAACCCGAAGGAGCGGATTTACGGTCCGCCGCGTTTAGCCAGACTTCGCTATCCTTCCATATAATGGCGCGGGACAGAATCGAACTGCCGACACACGGAGCTTCAATCCGTTGCTCTACCAACTGAGCTACCGAGCCATTGTCTTTTATGACATTTATAATAATAAAACTATTTAATTAATGTTGCAAGGGTTACCCACAACAAACGGTCCGTACGAGACTCGAACTCGTGATCTCCTGCGTGACAGGCAGGCGTCCTGAACCAACTAGACCAACGGACCATACGTTATGGAGGATACAGGGATCGAACCTGTGACCTCCTGCTTGTAAGGCAGATGCTCTCCCAGCTGAGCTAATCCTCCAA